>NZ_DATELE010000197.1:0-6318 GCF_035277045.1 Pseudomonas sp.
GCCAGGCTGGATGTCAGCGGCTATCAGCTCGACATCCCGGGCTTGGTGGTGCATGCCAGCGACGATGCGCTGGTGCCTGCCACCGAGGCGCCGATCATCCACAAGGCCTGGTTCGACAGTCGCTTGCTGGTGCTCGAGGAAGGCGGTCACCAGCGCGTGCTGGCCGACCCACGCCTGCGAGACGCTGTGCTTGAGCTGCTGGCGCGCGCGGTAGTGCCGGCCCGGCAATCTGCCTGAGCTTGCGTTACACTCCGCGCGTTCATCACTCAAGGGAGCGGGCATGAGCTGGGACCTGGCAACGCCATTCATCATCGACCTTCGCGTCGGCGCCGAAGACATAGACGGCCTCGGCCACGCCAACAACGCGGTCTACGTCACCTGGCTCGAGCGCTGTGCCTGGCGCCACTCCCAGCGCCTTGGCCTGGACCTGACCGAATACCGTCGCCTCGACCGCGCCATGGCTGTCGTGCGCCACGAGATCGACTACCTCGCTGCCGGCTACGAGGATGACGAGCTCCAGCTCGCCACCTGGATCGTCGACTGGGACCAGCGCCTGCGCATGACCCGCCGCTTTCAGCTCAAGCGTCCCGGCGACGGCGCGACGCTGTTGCGCGCGCAGACCACGTTCGTCTGCATCGAGCTTTCCACAGGCAAGCCGAAGCGGATGCCGGTGGAGTTTGTCGAGGGGTATGGGCAGGCGTTGTTGCAAGGGGTTTGAAAGGCGCTCCGGCTTGCCCGCCAAGAGGCCCGATAAACCCGCCACGCTTCTGGTAGCATTCGCCTCTTTTTTTCCAAGCGGTTCTTCTGCCATGCAAATTGCCCTGGCCCCCATGGAGGGGCTGGTCGACAACATCCTGCGCGACGTCCTGACCCGGGTGGGTGGCATCGACTGGTGCGTCACCGAGTTCATCCGGGTCTGTGACCGCCTCTTGCCTGAGTCGCAGTTCGACAAGCTGGCGCCAGAGCTGCGCGATGGCGCGCGCACCGCGGCCGGGGTGCCGATGCGAGTCCAGCTGCTGGGTTCGGACCCGGTGTGCCTGGCGGAAAACGCGGTGCTGGCCTGTGAGCTGGGCGCGCCGGTGATCGACCTGAACTTCGGTTGCCCGGCCAAGACGGTGAACAAGTCGCGCGGCGGGGCGGTGCTGCTCAAGGAGCCGGAGCTGCTGCACGCCATCGTGCGCGAGGTGCGCCGCGCCGTACCGGCGCATATCCCGGTGACCGCCAAGATGCGCCTGGGCTTCGACAGCCCGGACGGCGCCCTGGAATGCGCCACGGCGCTGGCCGAGGGCGGGGCTGATCACCTGGTGGTGCATGCGCGGACCAAGGTCGATGGGTACAAGCCGCCCGCGCATTGGGAATGGGTGGCGCGGGTGCAGGACGTGGTCAAGGTGCCAGTGTTCGCCAATGGCGAGATCTGGACCGTCGAAGACTGGCAGCGCTGCCGCGCCGTGAGCGGTGCCGAGCACATCATGCTCGGGCGCGGGCTGGTATCGCGGCCTGACCTGGCGCTGCAGATCGCGGCGGCGCGTGAAGGGCGTGAATACCAGCCGCTGGAGTGGGGCGCCTTGCTGCCCCTGTTGCAGGACTTCTGGCGCCAGGCGCAGGACAAGCTGTCGCCGCGGTACGCGCCGGGACGGTTGAAGCAATGGCTGGGGATGTTGACCCGCGGCTACCCCGAGGCGGTGGAGCTGTTCGCCGAGGTGCGGCGCGAGAAAGACTGCGCGCGGATCAGTGAATTGCTGAGGATGCCGTAGGCGCTTCACTTCTGTGGGGTGTTGGCAATTCCTGTGGGATGTTCCAGGAAGCATCGCGAGTCTTGTGGGATGTTTCAGGGTGCTGGACAACCCCCCTGTGGGAGCAACTGTCTTTGCCCCCCGCAGACAAGCGCATTTTTTTGCATCCCCCGCTTGAAAACCGCTTGATGGGACATATCTGTTTGATACGCGATGCCGAATTCGGGTCGCGGAATCACTCACTCGCTGAATTTCAGGAGATGTACCATGACCACCGCTTTTTCCCTTGCACCTCTGTTCCGTCATTCCGTCGGCTTCGACCGTTTCAACGACCTGTTCGAGTCCGCGGCACGTAACGAGGCAGGCAGCAGCTACCCACCCTACAATGTCGAGAAGCATGGCGATGACCACTACCGCATCGTCGTGGCCGCAGCCGGCTTCCAGGAACAGGACCTCGACCTGCAGGTCGAGAAGGGCGTCCTGACCGTCACCGGCGGCAAGCGTGATGCCAGCGCCGAGAGCGTCACCTACCTGCATCAGGGCATTGCCCAGCGTGCCTTCAAGCTGTCGTTCCGCCTGGCCGACCATATCGAGGTCAAGGCCGCGGGCCTGTCCAATGGCCTGCTCAGCATCGACCTGCTGCGCATCGTGCCGGAAGAGGCCAAGGCCAAGCGCATTCCGATCAGCTCGGACAAGCCAGCGCTGAGCTGAGCCTGCTGAAGAGAAGAGGGCGCCCGAGGGCGCCCTTTTTTGTGGCGGGTCGCTAGTAGTCCGCTGGCACCTCCAGCAGCATCTGCCGAAACTCCTTGAGCGGCAGGGGCCGGCTGTGCAGATAGCCCTGATACAGATAACACCCCTGACGCTCCAGAAACTCCAGCTGCTCGGTCAACTCGACCCCTTCGGCGATCACTGTCAGGTCAAGGCTGCGCGCCATGGCGACAATGGCGCGGACGATCTCGGCGTCGTTGGGGTCCACCGGGGCGTCACGCACGAACGACTGGTCGATCTTCAGCGCGTCCACCGGCAAGCGCTTGAGGTAGGTGAGCGATGAATATCCGGTGCCGAAGTCGTCCATGGCAAAGCTCACCCCATAGCGCTTGAGCTCGCGCATCTTGCTGATGGTGTCTTCAAGGTTCTGGATGACGATGCCCTCGGTGATCTCCAGCTTGAGCATGTGCCGGGGCAGGCGATAGTCGTCCAGGCTGCGCAGCACCCGTTCGACAAAATCGTTCTGGCGAAACTGCCGGGGGCTGATGTTCACGCACAAGCTGAACGCGTCGGCGTCGATCAGCCGTTCCTGCAGCAGGCCGGCGCAGGCATCGCAGGCTTCATCGAGAAGCCAGCTGCCCACTTCGAGAATCAGCCCGCTTTCCTCCAGTACCTGAATGAACTGCGACGGCGGCTGCTGGCCCAGCTCCGGATGGTGCCAGCGCAACAGCACCTCGGCGCCGATGATGTGGTTGTCGCGCGCATCCACCTGGGGCTGGAAGTGCAGTCCCAGCTCGCCGCGGGCCCGCGCCAGGCGCAGGTCGTTCTCCATGCGCAGGCGCTCGCTGGCGGCCTTCTGCATGGTGGTGTGAAACAGCTGCGTGGTATTGCGCCCCGAGTCCTTCGCCCGGTACAGGGCGATATCGGCGCGCTTGAGCAGGTCGGCGGGGGTCGTGCCGTGGTCGGGAATCAACGCCACGCCGATGCTCGGCGTGACTTGCAGGCGCTGGCCATCCAGCGACATGGGTTCGGCCAGCAGCTTGCGCAGGGTGTCAGCCAGTTCGCGGACCTGTCCCTCGACGGCCTCGCGGCTGCCCTCGAGTCCACCGAGCAGCACCACGAACTCGTCGCCACCCAGTCGCGCCACGGTGTCCTCGAGACGCACGCTGGCCTCGAGCCGCGCGGTGATGATCTTCAGTACCGCGTCGCCCACCGGGTGCCCGAGCGAATCGTTGATGTGCTTGAAATGGTCAAGGTCCAGGAACAACAAGGCGCCGCGCTGGTTATGACGCCTGAGCAGTGCGATCTGCTGGCTCAGGCGGTCCATCAACAGGGCGCGGTTGGGCAGGTTGGTCAGCGGGTCGTGGTAGGCCAGGTGGCGGATCTGCGCCTCGGCGTTCTTCAGCTGGCTGACATCGCGGGCGGTCAGCAGCAGGCAATCGACTTCGTTGAGGCTGATCGGCTCGACCGATACCTCCACGGTCAGGACATCGCCGCGCTTGGTGCGCCCGAGCATCTCGCGATGATGCACGCGGCCACGGTCCGCCAGCTCGCTGAGCAAGGCATCGCGCTGTTTTTCGTCGGCCCAGATGCCGAGCTCACGCACCGTGCGCCCCACCACCTCGCTTGCGCTGTAGCCGGTCAGCCGGCAGAAGCCGTCGTTGACCTCCAGGTAGCGCCCGCTCTGGCATTCGGTGATGGTGATGGCGTTGGGGCTGGAGTGAAAGGCCTTGGCGAACTTCTCCTCGCTGGCCTTGAGCGCGGCTTCGGCGCGTTGCTGCTGGGTGATATCGCGCAGGGTGGTCACACTGCACGGCTGGTTGTCGACGCTGATCAGGCGGCTGGAAATCACGCAGGTCAGCGGCATGCCGCTGCTGTGATTGACCACCACCGCCACATTGCTCAACGCCTGCTCACGAATCACCTGTTCGATGCGCTGGGCGCGCGCGGCCGACTCTGCCCAGAGCCCGATCTGCTCGGCAGTGCGGCCGATCACCTGCGCCGCGCTCCAGCCAAAGGTCTGGCTGAACGCAGGGTTGACCTCGATGAACCGGCCCGTGTCCTGGCGCGTGACGCAAATCGGGTCGGGGCTGGCCTGGAACAGGCTGGCGAACTTTTCTTCCGAAGCGCTCAGACGCTGTTCGCGTTCAACCTGGTCGGTGATCTCCAGCAGTGTGCCGGCCATCCGCAGCGGGTTGCCCTGCTCGTCGCGGTACAGCCTCGCGCGGCTTTCGATATAGCGGGACGCGCCGCCCTCGAGCTGGATGCGGTAGGTGATCTGGTAATTGCCGGCCGGCCCCTCGCGCAGGCTGCGGTAGGTCTGGCGCATCGACTCGCGCTCCTGCTCGGGCACGCCTTCGAAGAATGCCTCGAACGATTCGTGGAAGGGCACCGGCTTCAGCCCGTGCAGCTCCGCGGCGCGGGCCGAGCCGTAGAGCATGCCGCTGGGAATGTGCCAGTCCCAGGTGCCCATCTGCGCCGAGTCCAGCGCCAGGTCCAGGCGCTCCTGGCTTTCCTTGAGGGCCTGCTCGCCGCGCTTGCGCTCGCTGGTGTCGACATAGGTGCTGAGCAGGTAGGTCACCCCTTGCAGGTCGATGCTCTGGGTACTCAGGATGCCATCGTGAATCTTTTCGCCCCTGCCGCGAAACTGCACCTCCAGGATCACCGGGCCGCCGTTGCCGCAGGTGGCGTCGAGTACCTGCTGGCGCTGCAACGGGTTGACCCACAGCCCGAGCTCCACTGTCGTCTTGCCGATCACCTGCGACCCCGGCCAGCCGAGGATGTGTTCGAAGTGCTGGTTCACCTCGAAGATCATGCCGTCCTCGCGGCGCGTCAGCAGGATCACGTTGGGACTGAGGTGGAAGAGGGTGGCGAAGCGTTTTTCCGAGTTGATCAGCGCCGCTTCCCGCTCGCGCTGGCGGGTGATCTCGCGGATCACCCCGATCATCATCTGCGGCCGCCCCGACGCGTCGCGGGTCAGGCTGCCATTGATCTCCAGCCAGTGCAGGCTGCCGTCGGGCCAGCGGATGCGGTGGCGCATGGCGCGTTCCACCGGCTCGCCGTTGATTACCGCGTCGAGGGCCTGGCGCGTGCGCGGGCGGTCGTCCTCGGGGAGAAGGTCGAGGTAGTCGATATCCTCGGCCAGGGGCGTGTCAGGATCGAATCCGAACAGTGCCTGGGTACCCCGCGACCAACTGATCCGCCCGCTTTCGATGTCCCACAGCCAGGCCCCTAGCCGCGCGCCGTTGAGGGCGACCAATAGCTGTGGAGCGTTTTGCCAGGTCTGCTCGGACTCTTGGGGATCGGCCGCGTGGATGCGCGGCAGTCGCGTTAGACGATGTGCTGTTTTCGACATCAATACCAGACCTTTGACGGATACCACGCCCTTCGAAATGATGCCGCGGATGCGGGCCGGTCAGCCGGGCCGTCCATGGCTGTCGAGCAGGGTCATGAAGGCTTTGGCGGCGTTGGAGAGCGTTCGTTCCGTGTGCAGGATGTAGCCTAGCTGGCGCGACAGTTGTATGCCGGGCAAAGCGATGGATGCGACTTGCTCATCGAGCATGGTCCGGGGCAACACGCTCCATGCGAGGCCGATGGAGACCATCATCTTGATGGTCTCCAGGTAATTGGTGCTCATGGCGATGTTCGGCGTCAGGCCCTGGCTTTCGAACAGGCGCTGGACAATATGGTGGGTGAAGGTATTGCCGCCCGGGAACACCGCGGGGTGATGCGCCACGTCGGCCAGGCTGACCGAGCTGTTGTTGGCCAGCGGATGCTCGGGCGCGGCCACGAAATCGAGGGCGTCTTCCCAGATCGGGACCGTGCGCACCAGGTGGTGGGGCTCGGGGGCCAGGGTAATGACGGCAATTTCGGCGCG
>NZ_DATELE010000198.1:0-3688 GCF_035277045.1 Pseudomonas sp.
TCTTTTTCGCCATATTTGCCTTCGATGCCGACCTGGTAGATCAGGCCAGACTCGGCCGTCATCTTGTTGCCGAACGTGGCAAAGACTCCCCCTTGTCCCGCATGAGCAGATGCAGTCTGACGTCCCCCTTCAAGCTTGAACTTGTCGTAGCTGCCCAACCCGCCCAAGGTGAAGACAGGGCCGGTGTCCGGTGCTGCGAAGGCGCTCGCCGGAGCGCAGATCAGGGCCAGGATGCAGGTATTACGCAGCAGGTTGCGAGTAGTCATTCGCAAAAATCTCCATGACAGGAAAAAGGGCAGTCAATCGCAATCATTTCGAAGAACTGCCCCTTGGAAAGTTCTATTGAAAACAATGGAAAGTGCTGGATGCTTCGTCATGTCCCCGATTTGCCGGTCCAACAAGCGCCCCGGGGTAGTTACCTGCCAGTTCCAACAAAGATGATCGCTCGCCCCGCTTGCTGCTGCTCCTGACTGCCAAACTCCTTATGGGACTCGAGCTGATCGCTGACGCACAAAGCCCTTACACTTGAACAAGAAGTGTTATAGGATAACGTTTCATTAGATGCCAACCCTGCCTGCGATCCCCTCAATGACAAGTGCCTCCGCCACTCCCACCTTGGTCACGCAACGCCTTCAGAGCATCGATGCCCTGCGCGGCCTGGTGATCCTGTTCATGCTCCTGGACCACGTCCGCGAAACGTTTTTCCTGCATCGCCAGGTCACCGATCCAATGACGATCGATGCCACTGACCCCAGTCTTTTTTTAAGCCGCACACTGGCACACTTGTGCGCCCCGGTATTTGTACTGCTCACCGGACTTTCAGCGTATCTGTACGGTGAGAAAAACCAGGGCCGGAGCGACGTATCTGCCTTTCTTTTCAAGCGCGGCATGTTTCTGGTGCTTCTGGAGTTCACCCTAGTCAACTTCGCATGGACTTTCCAGTTGCCACCTAGTGTGATTTACATGCAAGTGATCTGGGCCATCGGCGTCAGCATGATCGCCTTGGCGGCGCTGGTATGGTTGCCCCGGGCCTGGCTGCTGGTGATCGGCGTGGCCATCGTTGCCGGGCACAACCTGCTTGATGGCCTGCACTTCGCACCGGGCTCTGCCCTGCACGTACCGTGGGCCATCCTGCATGACCGTGGCTGGCTTGAAGTGTCCGACAGCCTGCGGCTGCGCACCTCCTACCCGGTGCTGCCATGGATTGGCGTGATCGCCCTGGGTTATGCGCTCGGCCCGTTGTTCGCTCGCACCATCGCGCCCGGCGAACGCCAGCAGCGTCTGCTGCTGGTCGGCGCCTGCGCCCTGCTGGGGTTCGTTGCGTTGCGCCTGCTCAATGGATACGGTGAGGCGCCGTGGTCGAGCTATCCGGGCGTGACCCAGACGGCGATGAGCTTCTTCAACATCACCAAGTACCCGCCCTCGCTGCTGTTCCTGACCCTCACCCTGGGCATCGGCCTGTTGCTGCTGCGCGGGTTCGAGCGCGCGGGCCAGGCACGCTGGATCAGCGCGCTGGCCGTGTTTGGCGCGGCGCCGATGTTCTTCTACCTGCTGCACCTGTACGTGCTCAAGCTGCTGTACCTGGCGAGCGTCGCGCTGTTCGGTCTCAACCAGGGTGACTACTTCGGTTTCGACGGGATCGGCGCCGTGTGGCTGGTGGCGGCGTTGCTGAGCGTGTCGCTGTACCTGCCGGTGCGCGGCTTCGCCCGGCTCAAGGCACGCCGGCGGGACATCACCTGGCTCAAGTACTTCTGACCTGAAAAGCGTTCCCATCCGGCGGTCCGATGGTCTACCATGCCGCCCGCCGGTTTCCACACGGAACTAACAGGGAATCCCCGGCCCGCCATGCGCGGGCCAAACGGAACTGCCCCCGCAACTGTAAGTGCCGAGCCCGCTCCCTCGATGCCACTGGGTCAATCCCCGGGAAGGCCGGAGCCGGGCCATGACGCACCAGTCAGGAGACCTGCCGGCAAACAATCACCAACCGGCGGGGTGTCCGGGATGGCCATCTTCACCGTGCGCGGCCCACCCGCGCCCGGGACTGCCCTGCGTGCGCGCAGGGTGGGCGATGCCTGTCCGCGCGTACCTTCCGTGTACTGACCGATAGGAGATCGACCCACCATGCTGCCCCGTTTCGTCACCCTGCTGGCCGCCCTCGGCCTGAGCGGCCTGGCCCAGGCCGCCGCGACCCATTATCCGCTGACCGTCGATAACTGCGGCATGCCGCAGACCTTCCAGCACGCTCCCGAGCGCGCCGTGACCATCGGCCAGGCGGGCACCGAGATGCTCTACGCCCTGGGCCTCGGCGACAAGCTGGCCGGCACCTCGCTGTGGTTCAACAACGTGCTTCCTGAGTTCCAGGCGCTGAACGCCAAGGTCGAGCGCCTGGCCGACAACGATCCAAGCTTCGAGTCGGTGATCAGCAAGCGTCCGCAACTGCTGGCCGTGCAGTTCGAGTGGATGGTGGGCGCCCAAGGAGTGGTCGGGACACGCGAGCAGTTCAATGAGCTGAAGATTCCCACCTACCTGCTGCCGTCGGACTGCGAAGGCAAGGACAACCTGGTCGGTGCCGACGGCACCCGCCTGCAGCCGTTCAAGGTCGAGAGCATCTACAAGAGCGTCAGCCAGCTGGCCGAGATCTTCGACGTGCAGGATCGCGGCGCCGCGCTCGACACCGACCTCAAGGCGCGCCTCGACACCGCCAAGGCACGCCTGGCCGGCAAGGACCTGAGCAAGACATCGGCGCTGTTCTGGTTCTCGAGCGCAGACCTGGACATCGACCCCTATGTCGCCGGTCGCCAGGGCGTTGCCGACTACATGCTGCAGACCCTGGGCGTGCGCAACGTGGTCGAGTCCACCGAGGAGTGGCCGACCGTGGGCTGGGAAACCCTGGCCAAGGCCAACCCGACCTGGCTGATCATCGCGCGCATGGACCGCCGCCGCTTCCCGGCCGACGACTTCGAGAAGAAGCTTGAATTCCTGCGCAGCGACCCCGTCACCAGGAACATGGAAGCGGTGAAAAACAACCGCATCGTGGTCCTCGACGCCGATGCCATGCAGGCCGGCATCCGCCTGTTCCGCGGGCTGGACACCCTGTCCCAGGCCTTCGCCTCTGGTAAAGCACCGCAACCATGATGCGTCTGCTGCCCCTCTATGCCGTGGCCCTCGCCGCACTGCTCGCGGCCTTGCTGGCCGGTACCGCCATTGGTGAAGCCAGCGTTTCGCCGACGGCGGTCTACCAGGTGCTGGCCAACCAGCTGTGGGGCGCCGGCTACCCGGTCGACCCCATCGACCAGGGCATCGTCTGGAACTACCGCCTGACCCGCACCCTGGTGGCCGCCGCCTGCGGCGCTGGGCTGGCGACCTGCGGGGTGATCCTCCAGGCGCTGCTGCGCAACCCGCTGGCCGAGCCATACCTGCTTGGGTTGTCGGCAGGTGCCTCGACCGGCGCGGTGATGGTCGCCCTGCTCGGCTTCGGCGCGGGCGCCCTGACCCTGTCCGGTGGCGCCTTCATCGGGGCGCTGGCGGCGTTCGCGCTGGTGCTGCTGCTGGCCCGCGCCAGTGGTCCGAGCGGGAACAACGCCCAGGTGATTTTGGCGGGCATTGCTGGCTCGCAGCTGTTCAACGCGCTTACCGCGTTTCTGATCACCAAGTCGGCCAGCGCCGAACAGGCGCGGGGCATCCTGTT
>NZ_DATELE010000199.1:0-3721 GCF_035277045.1 Pseudomonas sp.
GAGCAGGCGACGGATACCGACCAGGTATTTTTCCTTGTCGGTGCCCTTGATCTGGGTTTCCAGCTCGTAGCTGATGTCGAAATGGTCTTCCAGGGCGCGCTTGCCGCGGCCTGTAACGATGGAGATCTCGTTCAGGCCAGCGTCCAGTGCTTCTTCAACGCCATACTGGATCAGTGGCTTGTTGACCACCGGCAGCATTTCCTTGGGCATGGCTTTGGTAGCGGGCAGGAAGCGGGTACCGTAACCGGCGGCCGGGAACAAGCATTTTTTGATCATATACGTCCTTAACGAGGGGCTTGCCTACGAGGTTCGGCGCAGTCTAATCAGGCGGGGGTCACCTTACAATGTCCCACCCAGGGCAGACTGATGCCTTGATAGAGATAACCCAGTGTAGATAGTTCCGACAGATCGTAAAGATAGTGTCCTACAAAGAATTTAGCGCCCGATCACTTGACATCCAGACCTTGTCCGATCAGCACGCAGCTGATCCGAGCGGGATCAAGACCCGGAAATGCACTGGGTCGCTGCAGTCCGTACATCACCCAGGCGTAACGGAAAGTTGTTGAGTCGTTCATACAACTTGATGGTGCTGCCGCTGCCGCGCTTGTCGATATCGAACAGGGCTGCCGGACCTGCTCCCAGCTTCTGTGGGACAATCAGCCGCAAGCCATCATCGCGCGCTTCTTCACTGATCGTTTCACGTGTCTTGGCAAGGTTCTGCTTGATGCAGTCCGCGTATTCACGCGGCGACTTGCCAGACATCACATCCAGTGTCTCGTGCGAGCGTTCGAGCTCAGACACACTGACACACCCCCCCAACGTCACCGCCGCCGCTGCCACGACCCACTTCATTCGAAAGTCCCTCTGCCATAAAGAAATTTTTTGACCCTGTCCGGGCCGGTTTGCTCCCTCGATTGGCAGATTTATCCCTGTCCCCGTACCGAGCGCGGCAGTGTACCCCGACATCGTGGTATCTTTCGCGTTTGCTGAATATTCCCTTGCGGAGCGCCCCATGAAATTCGTACACCAGCGCGAGCACCTTAACGAGGACGATATCGTCGTTATCGAGTGCACCCAGCGCTGCAACATTCGTCTGATGAACGACGCCAACTTCCGTAGCTTCAAGAATGGCGGCCGCCACACCTACCATGGTGGCGCGTTTGTCGATTTTCCCGCGAAGATCACCGTGCCCAGCACCGGTTTCTGGAACATCACCATCGACACGGTGGGCCCGCGCGCGCTGTCGGCGGTCACCAAGCCGACCTTCAAGCACAAGATCAAGATCATCCGTCGCTCGTCATCGAAACTGAGATAAGCCCGCCATGACCCAGACCATCAAGTATGTGATCAAGTACAAGCTCGACGGCGAACGCCGCTGGGACTTCGCGCTGTTGACCGACGCCAGTGAAGAACAGGCATTGCAGGCGCTGCGCAAGATCCATGGCGACGATGCCGCCACCATCACCGAGATCCACGTCAGCAAGGCACTGTAACCACCGCACAAGGAGCCTCCGTCATGAGCACCTGGCCTGATCGGCGCATTCTCGACCTCCTGGGCATCGAGCTGCCCATCCTTCAGGCGCCCATGGCCGGCGCGAGTGGTTCGTCCATGGCCATCGCCGTGGGCAATGCCGGCGGCCTCGGCGCCCTGCCCTGTGCCTTGTTGACCCTCGATCAGGTGCGCGCCGAGATCGACGCTTTCCGGGCGGCCTGCCAGGGGCCGCTCAACCTGAATTTCTTCTGCCACCAGCCTCCTGCGCCTGACAGCGAGCGCGATGCGCGCTGGAAGCATGCGCTCAAGCCTTATTACGACGAGCTGGGCGCGGACTTCACGGCCCCCACGCCGGTGTCCAATCGCGCGCCGTTCGACGAGCACAGCTGTCAGTTGGTGGAGGCGATGCGCCCGCAAGTGGTCAGTTTTCACTTCGGCCTGCCCGAGGCGGACCTGCTCAGGCGGGTCAAGGCCAGCGGCGCCAAGGTGATCTCCAGCGCGACCACCGTCGAGGAGGCTCTCTGGCTCGAAGCCCATGGCTGCGACGCCATCATTGCGATGGGGTATGAAGCCGGCGGGCATCGCGGCATGTTCCTGACCGAAAGCATCCATAGCCAGATCGGCACCTTCGCCCTGGTGCCGCAGGTCGTGGACGCGGTCAAGGTACCCGTGATCGCCGCCGGCGGCATCGGCGACCACCGCGGCCTTGCTGCCGCGCTCGCATTGGGCGCTGCGGCGGTGCAGGTGGGCACGGCCTATCTGTTCACGCCGCAGGCCAAGGTGTCCCCTGCCCACCGGCAGGCCCTCGACAACGCGCCCGCCAGCGACACGGCGCTGACCAACCTGTTCACCGGCCGCCTGGCGCGCGGCATCAACAACCGCATCATGCGCGAGCTGGGACCGGTGAGTGACCTTGCGCCCCGCTTCCCCTTGGCCGGTGGCGCGCTGATGCCGCTGCGGGCAATCAGCGAACCCCACCAGTCGAGTGACTTCAGCAACCTGTGGGCGGGCCAGGGGTTGCGGCTGGGGCGCATGATGGACGCAGGGACGCTGACACGGCGCATCGCCGAAGGTGCACCGGGGTCGCCATCGCCGCGCTGAGCGCTTGAAACGCCTTCCGTGGCTCTGCAATCCTTTCCGTGGGACGTCGCATACCCATCGAACCTGCTTCATCTCTTCCCGATGCGCGGCTTATCGCTATATAGTCATATACATAACGATAACCCGCCCCTCGGAGCTGTCTTCATGCGTACCCGTATTTCCCACCTGGCCCTGACCGGCCTGGCCTCGATGCTGGCCTTCAACAGCGCCTGGGCCGATGAGGTCCAGGTCGCTGTCGCCGCCAACTTCACCGCGCCCATCCAGGCCTTGGCCAAGGACTTCGAGAAGGACACCGGCCATACGTTGGTGGCCGCTTTCGGCGCCACCGGCCAGTTCTACGCGCAGATCAAGAACGGCGCGCCGTTCGAGGTGTTCCTGGCTGCCGATGACAGCACCCCTGCCAAGCTTGAGGCTGAGAAAGAAACCGTGCCCGGCTCGCGCTTCACCTACGCCACCGGCACCCTCGCGCTATGGTCGGCCAAGCCTGGTTACGTCGACAATCAAGGCGAGGTTCTTAGGAAGAACGCCTACCAGCACCTGTCCATCGCCAACCCCAAGGCAGCCCCCTACGGCCTGGCCGCCACCCAGGTACTGGACAAGCTCAAGCTCACCGAGGCGACCAAGGGCAAGCTGGTCGAGGGCCAGAACATCACCCAGGCCTACCAGTTCGTTTCCACCGGTAATGCCGAACTCGGTTTTGTTGCCCTGTCGCAGATCTACAAGGACGGCAAGGTGCAAAGCGGTTCGGCATGGATCGTTCCAGCCGAGCTGCACGAGCCGATCCGCCAGGACGCGGTGATTCTCAACAAAGGCAAGGACAACCCGGCCGCCAAGGCGCTGGTCGACTACCTCAAGGGCCCGAAGGCGGCCGCAGTGATCAGGTCGTACGGTTATGAAATCTGATGCCACTTGACGCCAGCGACATCGGGGCGGTCTGGCTGACCCTGAAACTGGCCAGCCTGACCACCCTGATCCTGCTGCTGGTGGGCACGCCGATCGCCTGGTGGCTGGCGCGCACCCGCTCATGGCTGCGTGGGCCGATCGGTGCGGTGGTGGCGCTGCCACTGGTGCTGCCGCCAACGGTCATCGGCTTCTACCTGCTGATCGCGCTTGGCCCTCACGGCTGGA
>NZ_DATELE010000200.1:0-2772 GCF_035277045.1 Pseudomonas sp.
CAGACCTGGAAGCCGGATGATGTCGTGAAGGTCAAGTAAGGCGCTGGAACCAGCAATGGGACGCCGGGCCGGGCCAATGCGGCAGATGTGGGCCATGACCTGCCTGAGTGTTATGTCGCTGTGGCTGTGCAGCGCCAACCCGAGCGCTGCCGCGTTGCCGTCGCAGGCCACGGACCGGGAAGGCTATGCCGATGCCGCCAGTTGTCAGGCGTGCCATGCCGAACAGGCCAGGCAGTGGCAGCACTCCGATCATGCCTGGGCACTGCGCGATGCCAGCCCGGCCAACGTGCTGGGCCGCTTCGACGATGCGCGCTACGACCAGGACGGCGTCAAGGCCCGCTTCTTTCGCCAGGGCGAAAAGTTCTTCGTCAACATCGACGGCGAAGACGGCAAACCGGCCGACTTTCAGGTGCTCTACACCTTCGGCTTCGAGCCGCTGCAGCAGTACCTGGTGGCGCTGTCACGCGGCCGTTTGCAGGCGTTGACCATCGCCTGGGACAGCCGGCCAGCGGAGCAGGGCGGGCAACGCTGGTTCTCCCTGTACCCCGGACAACGCTTCGCCCCCGACGACCCGCTGCACTGGACAGGCCGCTACCAGAACTGGAACGGCATGTGCGCCGACTGCCACTCGACCCGGCTGGTCAAGCACTACGACGACGTGAAGGACGGTTTTGCCAGTACCTGGCAGGAAAAAACCGTGGGTTGTCAGGGCTGCCACGGTCCAGGCCAGGCCCATGTCGACTGGGCCAACAGACACCCCGGCGCGTCGCCCGCCCAAGGGTTGGCCGTGGACTTCAAAACGCTGGGCAGCAAGGGGCTGGTGGAGCAATGTGCCTATTGCCACAGCCGTCGGCAGAGCCTGGGCACCGGCCAGTTGCCAGGCCACCCCCAGCTGGACCAGAGCTTGCCGGCCACGCTGCGCACGGGTCTGTACCATGCGGACGGGCAAATCGATGGCGAAGTCTACGAGTACGGCTCCTTCACCCAGAGCAGGATGTTCGCCGCGGGCGTCGGCTGCACCGATTGCCACGACCCACACACCACCAAGGTTCGCCTCGAAGGCAACGGGCTGTGCCTGCAGTGCCACAACCCCCAGCCCGATACCGCGCGCTTCGCCGGCCTGCTGGCCAAGGACTACGACAGCCCGGCGCACCATCACCACGTGGCCGGCTCGCCGGGTGCGCAGTGCGTCAATTGCCACATGCCGAGCAAGCACTACATGCTGATCGACCCCCGGCGTGACCACAGCCTGCGCATCCCACGGCCAGACCTTGCCGCGCAGGGCGGCGGGCCGGATGCCTGTACCACCTGCCACCAGGACCGCGAACCCGACTGGGCCGCCAATGCCCTTCAGCGTTGGTTCGGCACGACCAGCCGCCCGGCCCATTACGGCCAGAGCCTGCAGGCCGGACGCGAAGACCCTGGCACTGCCCTGAGCCACCTGGGTTACCTGCTCGCGGACAAGCGCAACCCCGCCATCGTCCGCGCGACAGCCGCCGACCAGTTGGCGGACCTGGGGCCTGCTGGCGCCACCAGCCTGAAGTGGGCGCTGCAGGACAAAGACCCACTGGTGCGTGCCTACGCGGTGGCCGGATTCACCAGCCTGCCGCCCGAGCAGCGGCTCAAACCGTTGCTGCCGTTGCTTGAAGACCCCACCCTGGCGGTGCGCGACGAAGCCGTGCGGGCCCTGGCCGATGTCCCCGCAGCGCAACTGCCGCAAGCCCGCCGCGCGTCCTTCAAGGCCTTGCTCGGCGATTACGAGCAGCGCCTGCGCAGCAACGCCGACCTGCCTGGCGGTCGGCTCAACCTGGCCGTGCTGATGCAGCGCCAGGGCCTCGACGAGCAGGCCATGGAACAGTATCGCCAGGCCCTGCGCATGGACCCGTACTTCGTCCCGGCACGGGTCAACCTGGTTACCCTGGTCAGCCGTGCCCAACGCCTGGACGAAGCTGAGAGCCTGCTGCGCGAGGGCGTGGCCCTGGACAGGATGCCCACCGCCGACCGTGGCAACCTGGCCTACATGCTGGCCTTGCTACTGGTCGAGCGCGACATGCCTGACGAGGCGCTTGGCTGGATGGAGCAGGCCGCCCTGGCTTTGCCGGGCAACGTGCGTATCCGCTACAACCAGGGCCTGCTGCTGTCGCGCCTGAACCGCCGTGACGAAGCGCTGCAAGCGCTGCGCGATGGCCTGCAGCAAGCACCGGACAATGCCGACCTGCTGTACTCGCTGATCTACCTGCACGCCCTCGCCGGCGAACGCGAACAGGCCTACGGCTACGTCGAGCGGATGCGCCAGGTAGCCCCGGATGATCCACGGCTGCAGGCGATCGAGCCGTACTGGCAGAAGGGGCGGTGATGGCTGAAGACGCGCGGTCAGGGCTGGAGAGGGTAGCGCTTGGTCAGCGTGTTCTCTTCATGACACTGCGTTGCAGCTCGGCCTGGCACGACTAGATTTACCAGATTGCCACCGCTGACAGGGATCGGGCCAGTGAACACCCACGAACACGTCAAAGCGCTGGAAGCGTCGGTCGCCGAGAAAGTCCTTGGCCAGGCCGAGACCATTCGCCATGTGCTGCTGGGGCTGTTGGCCGACGGCCACGTCCTGCTCGAGAGTCTGCCAGGCCTGGCCAAGACGCGCACGGTCAAAGCCTTGGCCACGCACCTGGAAGCGCAGATGCGGCGTATCCAGTTCACACCGGACCTGTTGCCATCGGACATCACCGGCGGCGAGATCCTGCAACAGTCGGCCGAGGGCAACACGATCCGCTTTCA
>NZ_DATELE010000201.1:0-7899 GCF_035277045.1 Pseudomonas sp.
CAACGGCCCGGAGTTACCGATGCAGGTGGTGCAGCCGTAGCCGACCAGGTCAAAGCCAAGCTGGTCCAGGTAAGGGGTAAGGCCGGCGGCCGCGTAGTAATCGGTGACCACCTTCGAGCCAGGAGCCAGCGAGCTCTTGACCCATGGCTTGCGCTGCAGGCCTTTTTCCACGGCCTTCTTCGCCACCAGGCCGGCGGCCATCATCACGCTCGGGTTGGAGGTGTTGGTGCAGGACGTAATGGCTGCGATGACCACCGCGCCGTCGCGCAGCGAATGATGCCTGCCGCCGTGTTCGAAGCTGGCACCGTCGGCCTGGGCGGCATTGCCGACCGCCACGCCACCGCCGCCCTCACTTTCCAGGCGCCCGACTTCCTTGCTCTGCGGCTTGGGCTGCAGGCCCATGAAGCCCTCGAACGCCTTGCCGACATCCGGCAGCGCGACCCGGTCCTGGGGACGCTTGGGCCCGGCAAGGCTGGCGACCACGTCGCCCATGTCCAGCCCCAGCGAATCGCTGAACACGGGCTCCTGGCCCGGTAGGCGCCACAGGCCCTGCTCCTTGCAGTACGCCTCCACCAGTTGCACGGTTTCATCCGGGCGCCCGGAGAGGCGCAGGTATTCCAGCGTCACTTCATCGACCGGGAAGAACCCGCACGTCGCGCCGTATTCCGGTGCCATGTTGGCAAGCGTGGCGCGGTCCGCGAGCGGCAGTTCGGCCAGGCCGTCGCCGTAGAATTCCACGAACTTGCCGACCACGCCCTTCTTGCGCAGCATCTGGGTCACGGTCAGTACCAGGTCGGTGGCGGTGATGCCCTCGCGCAGCTTGCCGGTCAGCTTGAAGCCGATCACCTCGGGGATCAGCATCGACACAGGCTGGCCGAGCATGGCCGCTTCCGCTTCGATGCCACCGACGCCCCAGCCGAGCACGCCCAGGCCATTGATCATGGTGGTGTGCGAATCGGTGCCCACCAGGGTGTCGGGGAAGGCATAGGTGCGGCCGTCTTCTTCACGTGTCCACACGGTACGGCCCAGGTATTCCAGGTTGACCTGGTGGCAGATCCCAGTGCCCGGCGGTACCACGCGGAAATTGTCGAACGCGCTCTGGCCCCAGCGCAGGAACGCGTAACGCTCGCCGTTTCGCTGCATCTCGATGTCGACGTTGGCGGCGAAAGCCTGCTGGCTGGCGTAGCGGTCGACCATCACCGAATGGTCGATCACCAGGTCGACCGGTGACAGCGGGTTGATGCGCTGCGGGTCGCCACCGGCCTTGGCCATGGCCGCGCGCATGGCCGCCAGGTCGACCACTGCCGGAACGCCGGTGAAGTCCTGCATCAACACGCGCGCCGGGCGGTACTGGATCTCGCGATCGGAGCGGCGCGCCTTGAGCCAGTCGGCCAGCGCGCGCAGGTCATCGCCGGTGACGGTCTTGCCGTCCTCCCAGCGCAACAGGTTTTCCAGCAACACCTTGAGCGACATCGGCAGTTGCTGCAGATCGCCAAGCTGGCGAGCCGCCTCCGTCAGGCTGAAGTAATGGTAGGAACGGCCTGCGACCGTCAGGCTCTTGAGGGTTTTCAGACTATCGAGCGAGGGCATTGCCAACTCCTTCTGCGCCGGTGGCCGACAATTTCTGGAGGTTGCCGGTATCACCGCCTCTGTGGGGGTCCGCACGGCACGGACCTGGCTGAATGGTCAGGCTAGACCGGCTTTGCCGGCCCTGACCCAATACTGGACCGGCGGGGCATGTCGCAGGTTCCGATCTTCCTTTATCATGCGGCGCTTTGCCGGTGCATGCCTGTGCACCGGGTCAGGGTTGGTGGAATGTGCGCCGACCGTCGTGGAGTGAGAAATGAATACCCTGTTCATGCATTGCCGGCCCGGCTTCGAGGGCGAAGTCTGCGCCGAGATCAGCGAGCATGCTGCCCGCCTGGGCGTTGCCGGTTACGCCAAGGGCAAGCCGCAGAGCGCCTGCGCCGAATTTGTCTGCAATGACGCCGCCGGTGCCGAGCGGCTGATGCGTGAATTGCGCTTTTCGCAGTTGATCTTCCCGCGTCAGTGGGCGCGCGGCAGCTTTATCGAATTGCCTGAAACCGACCGTATCAGCGTGTTGCTTGCGCATCTTGGCGATCACCCGGTCTGCTCCAGCCTGTGGCTGGAGGTTGTCGACAGCAACGAGGGCAAGGAGCTTTCGACCTTCTGCCGCAAGTTCGAAGTGCCGCTGCGCAAGGCCCTCGAGAAGGCTGGCCGGCTGGTTGACGGCGGCGTGGGCCCGCGCCTGTTGCTGACGTTCATCAGTGGTCGGCGCGTGTTCGTCGGCCTGGCCGAGGCTGGCAACTCGGCGCTGTGGCCCATGGGTATTCCGCGGCTCAAGTTTCCCCGCGAGGCGCCCAGCCGTTCGACGCTCAAGCTTGAGGAAGCCTGGCACCATTTCATCCCGCGTGATCAGTGGGAGCAGCGGCTGTCCGGCGACATGACGGGGGTCGACCTCGGTGCCGCGCCGGGAGGCTGGACTTACCAGCTGGTGCGGCGTGGCATGCTGGTGACCGCGATCGACAACGGTCCGATGGCCGAGAGCCTGATGGACACTGGCCTGGTACAGCACCTGATGGCGGACGGGTTTACCTGGCGGCCGCGGCAGAGGGTCGACTGGATGGTCTGCGATATCGTCGAGAAGCCGGCGCGCAGTGCGGCGTTGCTGGAGACCTGGCTGGGGGAGGGGTTGTGCCGCGAGGCGGTGGTGAATCTCAAGTTGCCGATGAAACAGCGGTATGCGGAGGTGCGGCGGTTGCTTGACCGGATTGAAGAAGGGTTCAAGGCGCGTAAGGTGAGGGTGTCGATTGGGTGTAAGCAGTTGTATCACGATCGGGAGGAGGTGACGTGTCATTTGCGGCGGTTGGATTTGAAGTGAGGGAGTATTGGGGGCGCTGGGGCGCTTTGGTTGGGTGAATATCCGTTTGCGGAGGTGGCGCTGAGGGCGGTTTCGCCCTTACGGCGAGTCACTTTTGACAAGCGCCCGGTGTGCCGGCCCAGCCAAAAGTAACCAAAAAGGCTTGCCCCTCCATGGGCCCTACGCTGCGCTTCGGGTCCCCTCCTTCCGGTGTCGCTACGGGGCTGCGCGGCCCTGCTCGCGCCTTCGGCTTCGCCGAAGGTGGGCTACGCCCACGCCCCTTCACGACACCTCCACTCGGCCTGCTGGAAAGGGGCGGTAGATCAAAAGCCAAAGCCAGAGCAAGAGCAAGAGCAAGAGCAAGAGCAAGAGCAAAAGCAAGACCTAGGTCGAGTGCTGGATCAAAAGCAGTACTGTTGGGCGCCGCCGGACGTGTGGGAGCGCGCCTTGTGCCGCGATCGGGCCCGCAGGGGCCGTAAAACCATCCCGTGCGGTGTGTCAGGCAAGATGCGGTTCACAAGTCCCCACCCCCACAATCCTTGCCCAGACACCCGCCCAGCCCTTCAAGCGCATGCTGCAGGCTGCCCCGTGACAATTCCCCGAGGTGACTGTCAACCAGCCGCCCTTCAGCGTTGTAGAACAGCGTGGTCGGCAGCGCCATCGAGCCGACGCGCTGCGCGAGCTGTCCCTGCTGGTCGAACAGCACATGCGACAGGTTCAGCCCGGTGGTCATCAGGAAGGTGGTCACGGTCTGGGGCGTTTCACCCTGGTTGACGAACAGGAAGGTGACGCCGGGGTGCTCGTGCTGGGCTTGTTGCAGCACTGGCATCTCTCGTCGGCAGGGCGGGCACCAGGTGGCCCAGATGTTCACCACCAGCGGGCGGCCTCGGTACTTGTCCAGCGCAACCGGCTGGTCCTGGGCTGTGCGCAGGATCAGGTCCGGCAACTGCGTGCCCTGGCCATGGAAATGACTGGCCAGGCTGCCGAGCACCCAGAACAGGGCGCCCGCGAACACGCCCCAGCCCAGCGGCCGGCGCAAGCCCGCATGCCGCCAGCCTTGCCAGAGGGCACCGGCGACTACCGCCAGCACCCCGGGCCAGAGCAGGAAGCCGCCGTCGCGCAGGTCGATCACCTGCGACAGGTCATCCCGGTACATCGCCCAGTAGCTCGCCACGAAGCCCACCCGGGCGCTGAGCAGGCCCAGCACGAACAGGTTGAACAGTGCCGATTCCGGGCTCTGCCCGCCGCGGCGTGCAACCCACCAGCCAACCAGGCTGGCGATGAGCAGGGCGCACAGCAGGAGCAGGTGGTTCAGGGCCAGGGTCAGCGGGCCCAGGGTCATGGTCAGCATCAGCCTTGGCTCCGTGTCTGCGTCCAGTGCTGGATGAAGTCTGCGGCGTCGATCTCGCCGGTGATGCGCCGGTGACGGCGTTCCTCGCCCTCCGGGCCGATCCAGACCAGGCTTGGCGGGCCGGGGACCTGGTAGCGTTGCAGCAGTGCGCGGCTGGCCGGGGTGTCGGCGGTGACATCCACGCGCAGCAGGTGCACGCCGGCAAGCCCGGCCTGGACGTCGTCACGGGCGAATACCTGTTGTTCCATGACCTTGCAGGACACGCACCAGTCGGCAGAGTAATCCAGCAGCACCCATTGACCACGGGCCATGGCGCGGTCGAGCTCACGCTGCAGTGCCTCGGGCTGGCTGACGGTGACGAAGGCATCGTGCGCCTGGCCGGACGCTAGCGGCCGGGAGCCAGCCACGAACGGTTGCAGCGGCTGCCAAGGGTCACTGCCGCCCGCGGCGGCGCCGACCAGCAACAGGCCTCCCCACAAGGCGCCCAGCAGGGGCAGGGCGCGCAAGGCCGGCAGGCGTTGCAGGGCAGGCCAGCACGCCCACGCCAGGGCGATGAGCCAGGCGCCTGCCACGGCCAGCACCAGCGGAGCCGGCAGCAGACCGCGCAGGATATACAGCGCCATGCCGAGGAAGACAAAGCCGAACAGGCCCTTGACCCGCTCCATCCAGGCGCCTGGCCGGGGCAGGTAGCGGTTGCCCAGGGTCACCAGCAACAGCAGTGGCACGCCCATGCCGAGACCGAGGCTGAACAGCACCAGCCCGCCTTGCAGCACGTCACCGCTCTGCGCGATGTACAGCAGCGCACCGGCCAGGGGCGCGGTCATGCACGGGCCCATGAGCAGTCCGGACAACGCGCCCAGCAGCGCCGCGCCATACAGGTTGCCGCCCCGGGTGCCTTCGCCCGCCTGGTTCAGGCGGTCTCGCAGGCCAGCCGGCAACTGCAGTTCGAACGCGCCGAACATCGGCAGGGCCAGGAGCACGAACAGCGCCGCCAGACTGCCGAGCAGCCAGGGTTGCTGGAGCCAGGCCTGCAGGCTTGCGCCGAGCAGCGCGGCGACCACCCCGAGGGCTGCATACACCAGCGCCATGCTCAACACATACACGCTGGCCAGCAGCCACCCGCGGCGAGCGCTGGCCCCGTTGCCCAGCACCAGCCCGGCCAGGACCGGCAGCATCGGCAGCGAGCAAGGCGTGAAGGCCAGCAGCAGGCCCAGGCCGAAGAACGCCAGCAGGCTCCAGGCGAGGCTCGCATCCCGCAGGCCGCCGGCCAGGCTCTGGTCGCTGGCGAGCCCGGTCGCGGGGCCCGCGGACGGGCTGCCGCCCAGGTCGATCAAGGTCGTCTGCGGCGGATAGCACAGGCCGGCATCGGCGCAGCCCTGCCAGCCGAGGCGCAACTGTCCGCTGGCGCTGGCAGGCAGCCGTAGTTCCAGCTCGCCGCGGTAGACCGGGCTGTCGCCGAAAAAATCATCATGATGATTGAGTGCCTCGGGCAGGACCGGCTGCTGGGCAGCGGGCAAGCCGTCGAACTTCAGTCGTTTCTGATAAAGGTAGTAGCCCTCCTTGATCGCGAAGCGCAAACGCATTTCGCCTGAGGGCAGGCGGTCGTGGGACAGCATGAACGCCTTTTCCACGGGCAGGAAGTCTGGCTGCTTGAAGAACGGGTTGGCGTGAAGAGGCCCTGCGAGCAGAAGCATCAGTGAAAGGAAGAGAACGCGCATGTCGATGCCTTGGCAATGCAGTTGATCGGCCCATGCTGGTGCGCGGCGATTAACCGAGGGTTAACCCGCTACCGCGCGATGGTCGCTCAGCCCGCGACGACCGCAGCGCGGCGGGGCATAATCCTGTCTTAATCGCTCGCCTGTGCAATGCACCTTTCATTTGGAGGCACCTTCATGCACGTCCTGCTTTGCGAGGATGACGACCTGATCGCCAGCGGCATCAGCGCAGGCCTTGCCGCCCAGGGCCTGACCGTCGACCGGGTGGCCACGGCCTCGGCGGCCCGGGCCCTGCTGCAGGCGGCGCAGTTCGACGTGATGGTGCTGGACCTGGGCCTGCCCGACGAAGACGGCCTCAAGCTGCTGCGGCGCTTGCGCCAGCAGGGCGAGACGCTGCCGGTGCTGATCCTGACCGCGCGTGATGCCATCACCGACCGCGTCGAGGGCCTGCAGGCCGGTGGCGACGACTATCTGCTCAAGCCCTTCGACCTGCGCGAGCTCGCGGCGCGCCTGCACACCCTGGTGCGCCGCGCCGTGGGCCGGGCGGTGAACATCATCGAGCATGGCCCACTGTGCTACGACCCCAGCAGCTGCGTGGCCACCCTCGGCGGGCGGCCGGTCGACCTGTCGCGGCGTGAGCAGGCATTGCTTCAGGCGCTGCTCAACAATCCCGGCCGGGTGCTCAGCAGCGAGCAGCTCAAGGACTGCGTCTATGGTTTCAGCGACGAGGTCGAGAGCAACGCTCTTAACGTGCATATCCATCACCTGCGGCGCAAGCTGGGCAACGGCATTGTCGAGACGGTGCGCGGCCTGGGCTATCGCCTGGGGCCGGCGCAGGTGCCCGAGGACGCCTCGTCATGAGCCTGCGGGTACGCCTGAGCCTGATCCTGGGCAGCGCCTTCGTGATCATCTGGGCCCTGGCCGCCGCCTGGATGCTCCAGGACCTGCGTCAGCAGATGATGTTCTCCCTCGACCAGCGCCTGGTGGCCTCGGCGCGCATGGTCGCGGGCCTGATCGATCAATTGCCGCAGCCACTCAAGGGCCAGGAGACGCGCCTGGCCGCCGACCAGCTCAGCGTGCCGGACGGCATGGCCTGCCAGGTGAGCTCGCTGCGTGGCGAGATCCTGGCCAGCAACCACACGCACGACGGTTCGATGGATGACCAGCGCAGCGGCTTCCAGGACCAGGTCATCGACGGCGCCCTGTGGCGCACCTTCACCTACACCCGGGGCGATGTGCGCATCACCACCGCCGACCGCCATCTGGAGCGCGAGGCGCTGAACCGCTCGATCCTGCTGGCCGCCTCGGCGCCGGTGGTCATGGCGCTGCTGGGCAGCCTCGGGCTGCTCTGGGTCGGCCTGGGCAAAGGGCTCGAGCCGCTCAACCGCATGCGTGACGCCCTGCGCCGGCGGCGCGCCGACAGCGTCGAGCCCTTGCAGGTCGCGGGCCTGCCGAGCGAGTTGCAGCCGCTGCTTGAAACCCAGAACCAGCTGTTTCTGCGCATCGCCCAGGCCCTGGAGCGCGAGCGGCGCCTCACCGACGACGCCGCTCACGAGCTGCGCAGCCCGTTGACCGCCATCAAGACCCACCTGCAGGTTGCGCGAATGACCGACGGGGCGGTGCGCGAGCAGGCTCTGGAGCATGCCGAGCAAGGTGCCGACAGGCTGCACCGGACCCTGGAGCAACTGCTGATGCTGGCACGGGTGGAGGGCAGCCTGTCGTTCGACGATGGCGTGCCGTGCAGCGCCGAGCAGGTGGCCCTGCAAGCGGTACAGGACGCTGGCGGCGGCGACAAACGCCGGATTGCCCTGCGGCTGCCAGCGGAGGCGGCCAAGGTCTACCTTGGCATGCCAGCGCCCCTGGCCGTGGCGGCCCTGCGCAACCTGCTCGACAACGCGCTGCGCCACACCGCGGGTGACGAGCCGGTGGAGCTGGATGTGCAGGTGATCGAC
>NZ_DATELE010000202.1:0-11509 GCF_035277045.1 Pseudomonas sp.
GATCGCGCCGACGGCCAGCTGGCCATCCACGTCCTGGACGTTGATGCCACCGTTCTGGGTCGAGGCGCTGAGCACGTCGACCGAGGTCTTCAGTGCCTGAGCGTCGCTGCCAATGGCGCCATCGGCCACCAGGTTGGCGGACCAGCCGGTGATGTTGGTCTTGGCAGGGTCGGCGGAGGTGATGCTGCCGCCTTCGCTCTTGAGGATGACGCGGCGCTGTTGCACGTTGTCGTTGATGCCGGTGGTGACTTCGCCCACGGCAACGCCGCCGGCCACGTCGGTGACCAGCACATGGCCGTTCACGGCCTTGGCATTGAGGGTGTCGGCGTCGACGCGCAGGGCGGCGTCTTCAGCGCCGATGCTGGCGCCGTCGGCGGTCACTTCCAGGTTCAGAGTGGCCGCACGGGTCTTGGCGCCTGGCGTGGTGATCGAGTCGGTGGCCTTGAGGGTGGCGGTGCCGGTGGCGGTCACCTCGCCGCCCTGGACGATGTCGGCGCCGCTGATGTTCAGGTCGGTCGCTTCGATCACGCCGGTGTTGTTGACCACCGACGACATCATGGCGCTGGTCTCGTTACCGGCCAGCAGCACGTGCTGCGCGGTGACGCTGCCGCTGTTGCTGACACCGGTCTTGGCGGCGTCGCTGGCGGCGGTGCCCAGGGTGTCGGCGGAGACGTTGAAGTTGATCAGGCCATTGCCGCTCAGGTCGACATTGAAGCGGTTGCCCGCGGCCATGGTGACGCTGCCCACGTTGGCGATCACGTAGCCGGAGTTGTCGACCTTGGGCGCGACCAGGTACACGAAACCGCCGGTACCGACCTTGAGTTCGCCTTTGTTCTCGATGGCGCCCAGGGCCTTGCCGTCGACCTGGCTGAACGACAAGTGGTTGCCATCCATGAACGAGTCAGGGTCCACGTCCAGGGTCGAGGCCAGCAGACCGGCCACGTCGACCTTGGCGCCGCTGCCGAAGAGGATGCCGTTGGGGTTGATCAGGAAGATGTTGCCGTTGGCTTCCAGCGCGCCCTGGATATTGGACAGCTGGTTGCCGGTCACCCGGTTCAGGGTGATGGAGCCGTTGCCGGCCTGCTGGGCGAACTTGACCAGCTCGGCGGCCGGAATGCTGAAGTCGTTCCAGTTGATCACGGCTTTGGCCGAGGTCTGGGTGATCTCGGTGAGGGCCGCGGAGTTCAAGATCGTGGCATCGCCACGAACCACGACGCCGCCGGTAGGGCCGGCGAGTGTGGCGGTGGAGGCGCCGAGCAGCGATACCGATACAGCGGTGATGACCGACGACTTGCGGGTGTTGATGCGTGATTTGTTCTTGCGAGACATGAATTAGGTACCTGTACTAAAGCCAGAAAGTCGTCGGATCAGAAGCGGTAGCGCGCTTGAGCGTAAAGATGAGAGCCGTCTTCGGTCTTCTCGCTCAGCGGCACGGCGTAGTCGAGCCGCAGCTCGAGGCTGTCGATCGGACGGGCTTGCAGGCCAAAGGTCATGCCGGTGATCTGCTCGCTGTCGTTCTGGTCCAGGTAGGGCTCCTTGATGAACACCTCGCCATGGTCAAGGCGGGCGAAGACCTGATAACGGTCGTTTTCCGGGAACAGCGAGTAACGGCCTTCAAGGCTGGCGGTGAAGCCGTGGTCGCCCGAGTACACCGACGGCGCGTGGCCCGCGACCGAGGTGATGCCGCCGACCGTCCACTGCTCGCTGGAGACCAGCGAATCCAGCGAGTACTGGCCATACAGGCGCGGGATCAGCACCAGGCGCGGGGTGATGCGCTGCAGGCGGGCCAGGTCGAAGCTGACCTTGGTGAAGGTGTTGTCGGCACGGGCGTAGGAGCGGCTCGACAGCTGCGACTCATCGTCCATGCCGCCCAACGCTTCGCCCAGGCCGTAGTGCAGGTTGACCGAGGCCAGGGTGCGGCCTGACAGGTCGGTGTTGTCCAGGCTCAGGCCAAAGCGCAGCTTGCGGACCTTGTCATCGGAGGACACCACGTCGAGCATTTTCTGCTCCAGGTCCTGGGACTCGAGCCAGGCTTCGGCGCGGTAGATGGTGCGCGCGGAACGGACGAAGTCATGGGACACGCCCAGGCCCCAGCTGGAGTTGTCGCCCTGGATGTCCAGCACGCGGAATTCGCGGCCAACGTCGACGTTGCCGTGGGAGTAGTAGGCATGCGCCTTGGTGCCCAGCGCATTGACCGGCGTGGTGTAGTCGATGTACTGGAAACTCAGGTCGCCTTCGCCCAGGGCCGACATCGACAAGGCATTCAACTCGTCGCCGCGGCCGGTGACGTTGGCCAGCTTGACGCTCGGGATCAGGCGGTTCTCACCGGTGTTCTCGCTGCCATAGTTGTTGACTTCGATGGCGCCCTGCAGGCGCGGGGCTTCCGTGACGTTGACGACCAGGTCGGTGGAGCCGGTTTCCTTGCCAGGTTGCAGGGTCGAGGTGATCTCGATGCCCGATTGCAGGTTGAGCACGGTCAGCGAGCGCTCGACGTCTTCCAGGGTGAACGGCTTGTTGGTCTCGACGCCGCCGGCCTTGAGCGCGGCGATCACGCGTTCATCGCTGTAGCGCTTGTTGCCGGTCACTTCGATATGGCCCAGCCAGCCTTCGAGCACGGTCAGTTGCAGGGCGTCCATGTGGGCGAAGTCCTGGCCGGGAACCACGACTTTCACCAGGCGATAGCCCGCATCGTGGTAGAAGCTCTCGATCTTCTCGGCCAGCGCGCGCATGTTCTGCAGGCTCATCGGCTTGCCGATGTCGCTGGCGATCTGGGCACTGAGTTGTTCGCTGGTGAAGGTGCGATTGCCCGTGAATGCAACACGCTTGACCATCACACTGTTTTGAACGGCCTGGGTGACCGTTGCTGGCTCCGCGGCGAACGCCGACTGATTGACCGCAACAATTGCCAAACCAAGGGCGCAGAGCATGACTCTGGCCGACGCCTGTTTATCCGACATATAAACCCTGACTAGCTCGAAGTTGAATGAGATATATCCAGCCATTGGCTGGAGAAAGGGCAGGCGGCATGAACCCTTGTATGCGGCCACGCGAAAGCAGCGAGCACACAGTTCGAAACTTTTAGTGTCACCTAATAGCCAGCGGCGGTTTACATCCGAGACACATGTACGACGAGAGAGAACCTCCGTCGTGACAGGGCTAAGCGCAACTTGTGCAACGCTTGTTATTTAAGTTCTTTTAAAACGTTCTCTAGGGTTTTTTTCCGAACGACCTTGAACGCACTAGTTTGTCGATCTGGCGGGGTGGTCTCACATCGAAGGTGATGACTTCGTCAACTTTACTAGGGGGTTCTCTTTCCCGAGCTTTATATCGTCTCGCTCTAAAAAAGCTTTATTACCGTTCGTCTGCTTCGGCCTGACGCCGGCCAGCTATAAGCTAGGCACCACTGGTTATTGGACCGGCCCGCACAAACGCGACAGTCTTCAGGCTCCTGAAATCTCAGAGGCATTGACGTGACATCTCAAAAGCAGCTCAAGCTCGGCGCCTTCATGCGCCCCGTCAGTATCCACAGCGGCGCCTGGCGCTACCCTGGGGCCTGGCCTGACGCCAATTTCAATCTCCAGCACCTTAAACGGCTGATCAAGACCCTGGAAAAAGCCCGGTTCGATGCCTTTTTCATGGCGGACCACCTGGCTCTGCTGAACATGCCGATCGAGGCCTTGAAGCGCAGCCATACCGCGACCTCCTTCGAGCCGTTCACCTTGCTTTCCGCCCTGAGCCAGGTCACCGAGCACATCGGCCTGATCGCCACGGCGACCACCAGCTACGACGAGCCGTTCCACGTCGCGCGGCGTTTCGCGTCACTCGATCACCTGAGCAACGGTCGGGCGGCCTGGAACATCGTCACGACCTCCAACCCCGACGCCGCCCTTAACTTCGGCAAGACCGACATCCCGCACACCGATCGCTACGCCAGGGCGCGCGAGTTCTACGACGTGGTGACCGGCCTGTGGGACAGCTGGGCGGACGATGCCTTCGTTCGGGATGTCCAGAGCGGTTTATTCTTCGATCCGGCCAGGCTGCATACCCTGGATTACCAGGGCGAACACCTGTCGGTCCGCGGTCCGCTGCACATCGCCCGGCCGGTGCAGGGTTGGCCGGTGATCGTGCAGGCAGGGGCGTCGGAGCCGGGACGGCAGCTAGCGGCTGAAACAGCCGAGGTGATCTTCGTGTCGCCCGGCACGCTTGCCGAAGGACGGGAGTTCTACGCGGATGTGAAAGCCCGCATGCCGCTTGTGGGACGTAATCCCGATCACCTGAAGATCCTGCCGGGAGCATTGGTGGTGGTGGGAGACACCGTCGAGGAAGCGAGGCAGATGCGCGCGCACCTCGACAGCCTGGTGCACGAAGAAACCGCGCTGGGCCTGCTGTCAGTCGCGCTGGGCGTTGACGCCAGTCGCTTCGACCTGGACAAGTACCTGCCGCCGATTCCCGAGACCAACGGCAGCAAGAGCATTCAGCAGCGCGCCCTGGCCCTGGCCGACAGCGAGCAGTTGACCGTACGCCAGCTGGCGCAACGTCTAGGTGGCTACGCGGGCCTGAGCCTGGTGGGCACCGCGCAAACTATCGCCGACGAGATGCAGACCTGGCTGGACGAAGACGCCAGCGATGGCTTCAACATCATGTTCCCTTGGCTGCCGGCCGGTCTGGACAACTTTGTCGACAAGGTCATTCCTGAGCTGCAGCGGCGCGGTATCTTCCGCCGTGAGTACGAAGGCACCACGTTGCGTGAAAACCTCGGCTTGCCACGGCCGGCCAACCGGTTCTTCGAGGCCGGCTGACTCACTCAGGGGTGGCCTGTCATCGCGATGGCAGGTCACCCTCGGCAAGCAGGCAGGCGACGCGGTGAGTGGCGTCACTCCCGGTCAGTTCGGGAATGCGCCCAGCGCAGCCGTCGTCACCCAGGCTGCAGCGACTGGAAAACGCACAGCCGCGCAGGTCCTGGAACCGGCTGGGGACCTCGCCCATCAAGGGCTGTACGGGTATGCGATGACGCGGATCGGGCGGCAGGATCGCGGCCATCAGCGACTGGGTGTAGGGGTGGCGTGGCTGGCTGAACAGTCGATCGGTTGGCGCCTGCTCGACGATACGCCCCGCGTACATCACCGCGACTTCATCGGCAATGTGCCTGACCACCGCCATGTCGTGACTGATGAACAGGTAGGCGAGGCCAAGATCATCCTGCAGCTCGATCAGCAGATTGAGGATCTGCGCGCGAATCGACGTGTCCAGCGCGGAAACGGGCTCGTCGCAGATCAACAGGCGCGGTGAGAGGGCCAGGGCGCGCGCAATGACCGCACGTTGCCGCTGGCCGCCGGACAATGCATGCGGGGTGCGGTTGCCCGCCTCTGTGGAGAGCCCCACGCGCTCCAGCAGCTCGGCGACGCGCCGCTCTCGCTCACGCCTCGCAATGCCATGGATCACCAGTGGCTCGGCGATGCTGCTGGCAATGCTCATGCGCGGGTTCAGCGCCGCGGCGGGGTCCTGGAACACCAGTTGCAGGTGCGCGGCCAGCGTGCGGCGCGCATGGGGCAGCAGCCGCGTGAGGTCCTGCCCCTGGAACACCACCCGCCCCTCGGTCGGCTGCCGCAAGCCTGCAATCGCATGCCCAAGGCTGGATTTGCCGCAGCCGCTTTCACCAACCAGCGCCAGCGTGCGGCCGGCCTCAAGCGTCAGCGAGACGTCGTTGACCGCCTTGAGCCTTTGCTTGCCGCGCAGCGGATAATCGACCGTCAACCGGTCCACGTGTAGCAGGGTCATGAGGCTAGATTCTCGGTGCGCCAGCAGGCGCTGGCGTGGTTGTCCTGCAACTGCAGGGGAGGTACCTGCCGGCACTGCGCCACCGCCAGAGGGCAGCGGTCACGGAACCGACAGCCTTCGGGCCAGTGGGCGGCATCCGGAACCTGGCCGGCGATCGCGGCCAAGGGTTGCCGGCGCGGACCGTCGAGCCTTGGCAGGCTGCCCAGCAGCAGTCGCGTGTAGGGATGCCTGGGCGCGTCGAACAGCGCCTGCACCGGCGCGCACTCGACGATCCGCCCGCCATACATTACCGCGACCCGGTCGGCCACTTGGGCAACCACGCCCAGGTCATGGCTGATCAACAGGATCGCCGTGCCGGCTTCTTCGCGCAGTCGCCCGAGCAGCTGCAGGATCTGCGCCTGGAGGGTGACATCCAGCGCGGTGGTCGGCTCGTCGGCCACCAGCAGGCTTGGGCGATTGACGAGCGCCGCTGCGATCATGACCCGCTGGCACATGCCGCCCGATAGCTCGAAAGGGTACTGCCGCGCGCGCCGCTCGGCATCGCTGATGCCCACGTCACGCAGCATCCGCACAGCCTGGTTCCAGGCATCCGGCCTGGAAATTCGCCGGTGCAACAGCAGGGTCTCGGCAACCTGGTCGCCGATGCGCCGCAACGGGTTCAGCGAGGCAGCAGGATCCTGGAAGATCATCGCCAGCTGTTGCCCGCGAAGCGCGCGCCAGCCGTGGTGGTCGAGGTTGTCCAGGCATTGCCCGGCGAGCCAGCGGCTGCCGCCAAGGCGCAGGCCTGGTGCCTGCAGGCCCAGCAGGCTGAGCGCCGTCAGGCTCTTGCCGCAGCCGCTTTCGCCGACCAGTGCCAGGACCTCGCCGGGCGCAATCCGCAGCGAGACGCCGTCGAGCAGCTGCCTGTCGCCCAGGCTGGCGCGCAGGTCATTGACCTCCAGCAGCGGCGCGGCGATGGCGGCAGGTTCATCGAGCATCGGTCGGCGCTCCTTCTGCGGCCGCCGACCACGGGCTGGTGGGATGGGCCATGCCGATGTTCTCGCCGCTGTCAGGTAGGCGCACCACGGCCGAAGGAATGGCGAAGTTGACGGGGTACAGGGTGTCTTCCACGATCTGCGTCGCGAATTCTCGCGCCAGGCTGGCCGCGATGTCGCCCCCCGCCTGGCTGTTCACCTTCAGCGTGCTGCTGCTGGCGTCGAGCCGCGGCGCATGGAAGGCCTCCTCGAGCGTCATGCCGTAGTCGGCCTGGTAGGACACCAGTTGCACCAGCGCTGGCACGATGGCCCGGCCGCCCGCGGCGCCGATGGCCTGCTCGATGCGCCCATGCCGGCCGAGCAGCAGCGGGCACATGTTGGCCAGCGGTTGGGCGCCTGGTGCGATGGAGTTCGGCTGCCCGGCCCGCGGGTCGAACCACAGCATGCCGTTGTTCATCAGGATGCCGCTCTCGGGCAGCACAACCTTGGAGCCGAAGCGCGACAGCAGGGTATTGGTCAGGGATACAAAGCGGCCTTGGGCATCGACCACGCTGACGTGGCTGGTGCAACCTGGGTCCTGGCCGAGCGAGGCATGCCCCATGCGCGTCAGGCGCGTCCGGTTGGCCTCCTGCAGTGCGCGGGCATAGGCCAGGGCGGCGCTGGCATCGGGCGAACCGCCGGTGAAGGTGTGCCGTTCGAGCGCCACGAAAGCTTGCAGGGCACTGGGGCCGCCGCTCAGGCCCGGGATCGCGTAAACCTCGTGTTCGCGATAGCGGCCACGCAGGGGCGCCAGCCAGCGCGCCTGGTAATCGGCGAGGTCGCCGCCGCGGATGGCGGACCCTCCAGCGCGAAGGTCGGCTACCAGCCTGTCCGCGCTCTCGCCCTCATAGAAGTCTCTCGCCCCGGCCTGCGCCAGGCGTCGCAGCAGCCGCGCCTTGGCGGGCATCGGGCGGTAATGCGGTTTTGCGCCCTCCGCGACCCGTGGCGCGCGGCCTTGCTCCAGAAGCAGCTCGGCCGTGGCGGGGAAGCGCGCCAGGGCTGCGCTTTCGATCGACAGGCACAGCGCCGCGTACCAGTCTACTTCAAGCCCGCGCTCGGCATGTTCGATGGCCGGTGCCAGCGCATCGGCCCAGCTCAGGGTGCCGAAACGCTCAAGGGCAGCGGACAGCCCCGCCACGGCACCGGGCACGCAGATCGAGTGATAGCCCAGGCTGTTGCGTTCCTCGAGCACCGAAGGCCAGTCGAACCAGTTGCCCTGGTCGTGCTGGGCGAGGGGGTAGGTCTGCGGGTCCAGGGCATGGGGCGCGCGGACGTTGAAGTCCAGCGCGTCCACCTGGCCGCGAGCGTCGGCGTGCAGCAGGAAGCCGCCGCCGCCCACTCCGGACAGCCACGGCTCGACCACGCTCAGCACCAGCGCGGTGACCACCGCGGCATCCATGGCATTGCCACCCTCGGCCAGTACCTGCGCGCCCGCTTCGGCGGCCAGGCGGTGCTGGGCCGCGACCACGCCGTGGCGACTGTGAACAGCGCGCTTGCGCTGGTTCCATTGGCTGCTCATGGCTGCTCTCCAAAACGCTGCGGGTCGACGGCCGGGGGCAGGACGCTTTCGACCTGGTAGTGCTGGCCGTTGTCGCTCTGCGCGTGCCACTGGGCGATCTCGCCCACCGTGGCGACCCATGTGGTGTCGTCGGCGAGCACCTGAGTGAGGAGTTTCTCCAGCATCACCAGGCGCTGCGCGCGCCCCGAGATCCAGTCATGCACGGTCAGCATGAACAGCCCGCCCATGCGCCGCAGGCCTTGCCATTCGTCCAGCCAGCCGTCCAGCACGGGGCCCGGCGCGGCAGGTCGCCAGTGGTCGCTGCCATCGCCGTTGAACTTGAAGTGGATGGCATCATCGAGCTGCCACTGCACCGGCACCTCGGTCACGCCGTCGATGCTGTAGGGGTGATGGGCACCCATCAGCGAGCTGTCATACAACCCTTGGCGGCGCAGTTCGGCGAGCATGTGCGGGGTCATGTCCCAGGCCGGGGAGCGGAACCCGGCCGGACGCTGGCCCGTCTGGCGCAGGAACGTGGCCAGCGAGGCATCGAGCGCGGCGCTGAATTCGTCATCGCTGCTCTGGCTGACGATTTCATGGAAAAAGCCGTGCAGGCCGATCTCGTGGCCCCGCTCCACGAACGCCGGCAGCAGTCGTGGATTGGCCTCGGCCACCGCGGCGGGCACAAAGAAGCTGGCCTTGATCGCGAAGCGGTCGAGCAGGTCGAGCAACGCCCAGATACCGACCCGTAGCCCGAAGCGGCGCTGTTCGAGCTGGCCCAGCGAGGGGGTGGCGGTGACCGCGCGATGAGTCCAGAGATAGGGCGCGTCGGCATCCACGTCGACGCTGAAGCAGAAGGCCGCGCGCTTGCCCTGCGGCCATTGGTAGGCGGGCCATCCTTGGAAGGTCGGGTTCATAGGGCGTGCTTCTTGTCCTGGTAAACGGCTTGCGAGCCGATGGAATTGCCGCCATCCACGGTCAGGGTGGCGCCGGTGACATAGGCTGCTGCGCTGCTGGCCAGGAACAACACGGTGTTGGCGACGTCGGTGGCGCTGGTCGGGCGCCCCAGCGGGATGGCGGCGCGGGTCGCTTCGATGTGCGCGCCAGTCAGCGGGCTGACCACGCTGCCCTGGGCAAAACCAGGCTCCAGCGCGTTGACCCGGATGCCGTGTTCCGCAAGCTCCAGGGCGAAGCCCTTGGTCAGGCGATCGAGCGCGGTCTTCGACACGCAGTACGGCACGGCCGTGCTGCGCATCTTGCGGGAAGCACCGGACGACACGTTGATGATGGTGCCCTTGATGCCGCCGGCGATCATCTGGCGCGCCACGGCTCGGCTGAGCAAGAACGGCGCGCGCACATTGACGTCCATCACCCGGTCCCAGTCATCGGCCTCCAGGTCGAGCAGGAAGCTGCTGGGGTACAGGCCGGCGTTGTTGACCAGCACGTCGATGCCGCCCCAGCGCTTGCCCGCCTCGGTCACCAGAGTATCGATCGCGGCGGCGTCGCGCAGATCGGCGGGCCAGAGGAAGCTGTCGGTGAAGGGCGGCTTTGAAGCCAGCGCCTCGAGGTCTTGCTGGCGGGCGTCGGTGAGGCACACGTGCGCCCCGGCGTTGGCGAAGGCTTCGGCGATCCAGCGTCCCACCACGCCACAGGCGCCGGTGACGAGTACGCGTTTGCCACGCAGGTCATCTTCAAAGTTCATCATTGAGCTCTTGGTCGTCAGGGTTGCGAATTGAGGGTGTTGGGGGTCAGCCATTGGGTCAGCGCGGTGCCCAGCCGGTTGGCTGACAGCACCAGCAGGAACAGACAGACGCCCGGCAGGGTGCCGACCCACCAGGCCGCGTTGAAATAGTTGCGGCCGCTGCTGAGCATCGCGCCCCAGCTGGCCATCGGCGGTTGCACGCCCAGGCCCAGAAAGGACAGCCCGGCCTCGAACAGCACCAGCAGCCCGAACTCCAGCGTCGCGACCACCAGCAACGGCCCGAGCAGGTTGGGCAGGATGTGGCGTGCCAGAACCCGCAGTGGCCCGGCGCCCATGAAGCTGGCCAGGCGCACGTAGGGACGCTCGGCCAGCGCCAGGGTCTGGCCGTGTGCGACGCGGGCGTAGCGCGGCCAACGGGTGAGGATCAGCACCAGCAGCAGGTTGAACAGGCTGGGGCCCAGAATCGCCACCACCAGGATCGCCAGCAACAAGGCGGGGATGGCCAGGAACACGTCGGCGATGCGCATCACCATCACTTCGACGATGCCCCGCAGGTAACCGGCGAGCATGCCCGCCAGGCTGCCTATGACCGCCGAGCAGAGCACGCCGCCCAGCGCCACGCTCAGCGAGACCCGCGCGCCCCATAGCAGCCGGCTGAGCAGGTCGCGTCCGAGCTCGTCGCTGCCCAGCAGGTAGTGATGATGCCCGGCGGTGCTGCCAGGCGGCTTCAGGCGCCCCAGCAGTTGCTGGGCGGCAGGATCGGCGGGCGCCAGCCAGGGTGCCAGCAAGGCAGCCAGGACAAACATCCCCAGTATCAGCAAGGCCGGCGCCACGGGCAGCCAGCGGCGCAGGGCAGGGTGGGCCACGAACAGATTCATGCGGCGGCTCCCATACGGATGCGCGGATCGACCACGCCATACAGCAGGTCGGTAGCCAGGTTCAGGCCGATGGTGACGAACGCCCCCAGCATCACCACCGCCTGCACCAGCGGGAAGTCGCGGGCAAGAATGGCCTGTAAGGTCAGTTGGCCAAGGCCAGGCCAGGCAAACAGGTTCTCGACGATCACCGCCCCCGCGAGCAGGTTGGCGATCTCCAGTCCCGCGACCGAGAGTACCGGCAGCGCCGCGTTGCGGCTCAGGTGACGCAGCAGCAGGCGCACCGGCGCCACCCCGCGGGACAAGGCGCTGCGAACATAGTCGCGGCCCAGTTCTTCGGTGAGCGCGGCGCGCGTCACCCGGGCGAAGGTCGCCAGGCTCATCAGCCCCAAGGCCAGCGAAGGCAGCACCAGGTGCTGCCATCCGCCACTGGAGGAGGGTGGCAGCCAGCCCAGGGTCACTGCGAACACCAGCACCAGCAGCATGCCGCTCCAGAACGTCGGCAGGCTCTGCGCAGCAGCCAGCAGCACCTCGATGGGCGCCCGCAGCCAGTGCCGAGGGCGCATCGCCAGAAACACGCCGGCGGGCAGGCCCAGCAACAACGCCACGCTCAATGCGCCGCCGGCCAGGGCGAGGGTATAGG
>NZ_DATELE010000203.1:0-2685 GCF_035277045.1 Pseudomonas sp.
CGCAGCTCACGCTCCAGTTCACGCTTGCCCAGCAGCGCCTCGTTGAGTTGTACCGAGAAATAGCGCCAGGTGCCCTTGCCCGCGGCCTTGGCGCTGTACAAGGCGAGGTCGGCGTACTTGATCAGGTCGGACGGGCGCCCGCCGTATTCGCGCGACAGGACCACGCCCAGGCTTGCGCTGACGCGCACTTGATGGTCCTCGAAGGCGATGGGCGCCTGCAGGCTCTGGATGACCCGCTCGCAGAATCGGTCCAGTGTCTCGACCGGGCCTGGCTGGGTGAGTACGACGATGAATTCGTCCCCGCCCAGGCGCGCGACCAGGTCGGCACCGCGGGTAACCGCGTTCAGGCGCGTGGCCACCTCGATCAGTACCGCATCTCCTGCCGAATGGCCAAGGCTGTCGTTGATCGGCTTGAAGTTGTCGAGGTCGAGCATCAGTACCGCCAGCTGCGGGTCCTCCTCCCCGCCCTGCATGAACTGCTCGATGAAGCGGAACAGCTTGTTGCGGTTCGGCAGCCCGGTCAGGGCGTCGTGCTGTGACAAATGCTGGATCTGCGCATGGGCCGCGACTTCGTCGGTGATATCGGTGCTGGTGCCGCGAAAGCCCTCGTGCTCGCCACCGTGCATGATCGCCCGCGCCGAAATCCGGCAGATCCGCTGTTGTCCCAGGCTGTCGTGGTACTGGCAGCGCAGCGTGCCGGCCATGCCAGAGATGGCCAGTTGCTGCAGCCAGTGGGCGACTCGCCCGGTGTCGCATTCAAGCAGATCCCGGATCGAACGGCCGATCCAGTCATCGACAGGGTGTCCGGTCACTTCTTCGAAGCGCGCCGACAGGTAGGAGATCTGCAAGTGCGTATCGGTTTCCCAGATCCAGTCCGAGGCGCCTTCGGCCACGGCCTTGAAGCGCTCCTCGCTGATTTCCAGCGCATCCCGGGACTCGGCCAGCTTCTGGTAGCTGCGGTCGATGCGGGCGCTGCTGAGCACGGCATAGCGTCCCAGCACGCTCATCATCACCAGGATGAACATCAACGCCACGGCCAGCGGCGGCACGACCGCCCAGACCAGCTCGGTGCCGGGACGGGGGACCTGCCAGGTCAGTCCATGGCCGATGTCCGCCAGCGGCAGGTAGCCCCGATCGGCAGGCAGGTCGCCTGCCGCGTCAACCGCAAGGCCCTGGAGGCCGACACTGCTGCCCAGCGGCCCGAGGAATGCCGGGGTCAGGGGACGGATGAAGGTCATCACCGAGCGCGGCGCCGGCAGGTGGTGCGGCATCGCGGGGGGGCGGATGACCGCTGCGACAAACAGGGACGGCTGGCCACGGAACATCACGAAGCCCGAGGTGGCCTGGTCTCGCTGCGACGCTAGCCGGGCCTGCTGGAGAATCCGGGCCTTGGCGTTGGTGAACTGCTCGATCGGCGCCTCGCTGAGCTGGCCATCAAGCATCGCGTAGCCGGTCGCGGCGTCGTCGATGACGAAGACGCCCTGGTATCCGCTGTTGTTGTAAAGGGTAGGCCCGACATTGTCTTCATCGAAGGCCCAGTGCCGGTTGACCGTGCCTTCCAGATGATCGTAGCCGACCTGCCAGAAGGCATAGCTGATCAGAAAGGCCTGCTGGGTCTGCTGCAGCCCATGCAGGGCCGATTGGGCGTAGAAGCGGCTCTGTTTCACCTCACGCTCATCCAGCGTGCCGGCGATGCGGTACAACGACACCACGCCCACCACCAGGGCCAGGCCCATCAGGCCTGCGAACACCAGGATCAGGCGCCATGTGATCACCTTGCGGGACGTGGCACGCTTGCCATTTACTGCTTCCATTCGCTTACCCCTGACCTCGGTGCACCTGCAGTGCGTTGCCCAGCGCCGCGCCTGCTGCCGTGTTGTCGAAAATGCACCATGTGGTGATACCCGCGGTGTTGTTCTGGCGCAGCCGGGCGCCCAGGCGTTGCAGAAACTCCGCGCCGTAGTCGCTGTAGTAGATGCGTGGCGATCCGTGCAGGCGCCAGTACTCAAGCTCAGGCCAGCCGCCCGGCTGGCCGTCGGTGCCGAACCGGGGTGGGTCGGCGGCGACCTGGGCGATCCGCAGTTGGTTCAGCAGTGGCGCTGCCTGCAGCCATGAGGCATGGCGCGGCTCGATCGCCACCGCGCCGGCGAATCGCTCGCGCAGCGCCAGAAGAAACGCGCCAGCCTGCGCCGGCGCGTAGTCCAGCGAAGGCGGCAGTTGCACCAGCAGGCAGCCCAGGCGCTCGCCGAGTTCGCCGCATTCCTCCAGGAACGCGTCAAGCAATCCTTGGCAATCGACCAGTCGCTGGATATGGGTAATCTGCCTGGGCACCTTCACCGAGAAGCGAAAGTCCGTTGGGACCGCGTCAGCCCAGCGGCGGTAGGTCTCGGGCTTGTGTGGGCGGTAGAAAGACGTATTGATCTCCACGGCAGGCAAGGTCGCGGCGTAGCGCTGCAGGTGCGTGCCCTGCCCGGGGAACGCCGCGAGGTGAGCACGCGACAGGCTCCAGCCTGCGCACCCGAGGTAAAGAGCGGCCTTGCCGCTCATGGGTAGTCCCTAGCCCTTGCTCTGCCTGGGGTCGGCCGAACGTGGGTAGGTGCGCTCTTCTTCGATGGTGCCGTCCTGGTGGTGAATTTTCACCGAGGCCGTCTTGCCCTCGAAATATACAGGCAGCAATTTGAGCAG
>NZ_DATELE010000204.1:0-36055 GCF_035277045.1 Pseudomonas sp.
GTTGACGAAGGGCACCATCAGCGCCAGGTAGGTGATGCCGCCGAAGCCCAGCGATTGCCAGCGCTTCTGGCGCAGCCAGGCGAGCATGTCCTGCCAGCTCATCTTGTTGTTGTCCGCCGGGTAGTCGATGTACTGGATGGCCATCATCCAGACGCCGAACAGCAGCCACAATGGCGCGGCGACGATGTTCACCACCGGGATCAGCGAAAGGACGAACAACGCGATCGCCCGCGGCAGGAAGTAGCCCAGCTTGCGCATCTCGCGGCCCAGGGTGCGCGGCACCATGGCCGTCAGCTCACCCCAGCTGAAGGGCGGAAAATTGTCCTGCCCGCGCAACACGACCTCGACCTTTTCGGCCAGGAACCCGTTGAAGGGCGCGGCAATGATGTTGGCCACCAGGGTAAAGCTGAAAAATATCATCAGCGCCACCAGCACCACGAACAGCGGCCAGAGAATGTAGGTCAGGAAACCCAGCCACTGCGGCAGGGCGGGCATCAGGGTGTCCACCCACAGGCTGAACTGGTGGCCGGCGAAATACACAAGGCCGACGAACAGGACCAGATTGATCAGCAGCGGCAGCAGCACGAACAGGCGCAGGCCTGGGCTCAGGACCAGCTTCAACCCTTCGCGCAGGTACTGTGGGCCAGAGAGGACGGGGGCTTGCATCGGGGAGCTCCGGAATAAGGGAAAACGCGCCGACCTTACCGAGTTTGACGGCCTGGCGATAGCCAGCTGATGCGCGGGAAACGACCTGTAACAAAAGCTGGGAAGGGCAGCGCCGTCCATCCAATAGTCGGCGACCGAACCCGGACGCCAACGAATAGACCCGGTCTATAAGGTGGATTGTCGAAGGATATTTCCCTAATCTCTGCCACCTCGCTAAAGTGCGCACAACTTTTCAACGCCTTCGGATCCTGACTTCAAGGAGTTTCCATGAGCATTCTGGTCAACAAGCAAGCCCCTGATTTCGACGCAGCCGCGGTGCTGGGCGACGGCTCGATCGTCGACAGCTTCACGCTCTCGTCCTTGCGCGGCAAATATGTCGTGCTGTTCTTCTGGCCGCTGGACTTCACGTTTGTCTGCCCTTCGGAAATCATTGCCCACAACAATCGCATGGACAAGTTCCGCGAGCTGGGCGTCGAAGTGGTCGGCGTGTCGATCGACTCGCAGTTCACCCACCATGCCTGGCGCAGCACGCCGGTCGAGAAGGGTGGCATCGGCGAAGTCGAGTTCACCATGGTCGCTGACGTCAAGCACGAGATCACTCGTGCCTATGGCATCGAGCACGAGGCGGGCGTGGCACTGCGTGCCTCGTTCCTGATCGACCAGCAAGGCGTGGTTCAGCACCAGGTGGTCAACAACCTGCCGCTGGGCCGTGAAGTCGACGAGATGGTTCGCCTGGTCGAAGCCCTGCAGTTCACCGAAGCCCACGGTGAAGTCTGCCCGGCTGGCTGGCGCAAGGGCCAGAAAGGCATGAAGGCCGACGCCAAGGGTGTTGCCGACTACCTGGCGGAAAACGCCAGCAGCCTGTAAGGCAAGGTCCCGTTTTCAGGACCTGCGACCCACAGCCTTCCCCAAGTGCTGCGCAGGTTCTTTTTTATTCCCGCCGGCCGAGCCGGCGCCCCGAGGCTGGCCGAACCGCGCCAGCCCGACAGGAGCCCATCATGTCTGAAGCACGTCATTCGCGAGTCATCATTCTCGGTTCCGGCCCTGCCGGTTACAGCGCCGCGGTCTACGCCGCCCGCGCCAACCTCAAGCCGCTGCTGATCACCGGCATGCAGGCCGGCGGCCAGCTGACCACCACCACCGAAGTCGACAACTGGCCGGGCGACCCCCATGGCCTGACCGGCCCGGCACTGATGCAGCGCATGCAGGAACACGCCGAGCGCTTCGAGACCGAGATCGTCTTCGACCATATCAACGCCGTCGACCTGGCAAGCAAGCCCTACACCCTCAAGGGTGACAGCGGCACCTACACCTGCGACGCGCTGATCATCGCGACCGGCGCCAGCGCCCGCTACCTGGGCCTGCCATCGGAAGAAACCTTCATGGGCAAGGGCGTTTCGGCCTGCGCGACCTGCGACGGGTTCTTCTACCGCAACAAGCCGGTCGCCGTGGTCGGTGGCGGCAACACCGCCGTGGAAGAAGCGCTGTACCTGGCCAACATCGCCAGCAAGGTGACCTTGGTGCATCGCCGCGATACCTTCCGCGCCGAGAAGATCCTGATCGACAAGCTGCATGCCCGTGTCGCCGAAGGCAAAATCGAGCTCAAGCTCAATGCGACCCTGGACGAAGTGCTGGGTGACAACATGGGCGTGACCGGTGCCCGCCTGAAGAACAACGACGGCAGCACCGACGAGATCAAGGTGGACGGCGTGTTCATCGCCATCGGCCACACCCCGAACACCTCCCTGTTCGAAGGCCAGCTGACCCTCAAGGACGGCTACCTGGTCGTGCAGGGCGGCCGTGAAGGCAACGCTACCGCCACCAACGTCGACGGCGTGTTCGCCGCGGGCGACGTGGCGGACCACGTGTACCGCCAGGCCATCACCTCGGCCGGTGCGGGCTGCATGGCCGCGCTGGATGTCGAGCGGTACCTGGACGGGCTGCAGAACGTGTCGTTCTGACGGTTCGCCAGCGAGCTGCATGAAAAAACCGGCCATCAGGCCGGTTTTTTTGCGCTTGCGCTCCAGGCGCGTGACTTCAGAGACTCAAGCGCATCGACAAGTCCACCGCCTTCACATCCTTGGTCATCGCACCGATCGAGATGTAGTCCACGCCCGTCTCGGCAATCACTCGCAAGGTGCTTTCGTTGACCCCTCCGCTGGCCTCAAGCTTCGCCTTGCCGGCGTTGATGCGCACGGCTTCGCGCATCTCGTCGAGATCGAGCTCGTCGAGCATGACGATGTCGGCACCGGCGTCCAGGGCCTCGCGCAATTCTTCAAGGCTTTCGACCTCGACCTCGACCGGCTTGCCCGGCGCGATGCGCCGCGCCGCGGTGATCGCCTCGGCAATCCCGCCACTGGCCGCGATGTGGTTTTCCTTGATCAGGAAGGCGTCGTACAGGCCGATCCGATGGTTGTCGCAACCGCCACAGGTCACGGCGTATTTCTGCCCCAGGCGCAGCCCTGGCAGGGTCTTGCGGGTGTCGAGCAAGCGCACCTGGGTGCCGGCAACCAGCTCGGCGAGCGCGTGCGCGCGAGTGGCGACGCCCGAGAACAGCTGCAGGAAGTTCAGCGCCGCGCGCTCGCCACTGAGCAGCGACCGGGCGGGGCCTTCGAGGTGGAACAACGCCTGGTTGGCCTTGGCATGATCACCATCGACCACCTGCCAGTGCACCGCCACCCGCGGATCGAGCTGGCGGAACACCGCATCGACCCAGGCCGTGCCGCTGATCACGCAATCCTCGCGGGTGATGATGGTGGCCTTGGCCAGGCGCTCGGCCGGAATCAGCTGGGCGGTGATGTCGCCACTGCCGATGTCTTCCAGCAGCGCGCGGCGCACGTTGGCTTCGATTTCGGCGGTCAGGTCGGCGAGGCGTAGGTTCGGCATGGTGGACTCCACAAGCTAGATGCCGCCGATTATAGGGCAGGGGCTGGCGCTGTACAGCACGGTGGTGAATGACCTTTGGTCAGGCGGTTTGAGCATTTTCGTGGGTTCGGCTGTCTATCAGCGCAGGCAAACGGTGGGGCTTGGCGGCACACCCGACTTGTCTGATAATCGCGCCTCGCCTGGGGCGTCATAGTGTTGACGGTTCGCTGTCCAGGGCGACAATAGCCCAGCAAGGAGGTTGGGATGCACAAGGAAGGCAATGTGGTGACCCTGGCAGCGGCCAACCTCAGAGGTTTGCGCCCCCCTTTGTCTTGCCTGCCCGTTCTCCTGCTGCAAGTGCGCGACAAGGCGGCGCTACAGCTGCGCCAGTGCCTGCAGGCACTGTTCGACAATGCCGACGATACGCTCTTCGAGATGGCCGACAAGGCGTTGGGCCCGCTCGAGCAGCACCTGTTCTTCGAAGCCATGCGCGATGTGCGCCTCAAGCGCAAGAGCATCGAGCGCGAGTTCATCGATGGCCTGCATGATGCCTTCTCCGGGATCGGTCGCCTCGACCCATTGGCGCAACTACCCGACGCACCAGGCCACGGCAAGGAAGAGCAGGAGCGGGCCGTGGCCATCCTGGGCATGGTCGAGCGGGTCTTGGCGCGCGACCGCTTCGTGCTCCAGCAACTGAGCCTGCGTTTCCAGAGCCTCGCTACCCAGCCTGTGGACGAACACTGCAATCCGTTGGCGCCCGCGAGGCTGTGCAGGTACTTCCTGCAGGCCGGGCGAAACCTCGGGGTCGGGTTCAAGGTCAAGCTGATCCTGCTCAAGCTGTTCGAGCGCTATGTATTGCGCGATGTCGACCTGGTCTACGGCGAAGCCAATCAACTGCTGGCGGTGGCCGGTGTACTGCCTGAGCTCAAGCCCGCGCCGCGCCGCCGCGCCGACGACCGTCAGCGGGTTGCCCCGCGAGACCCGGCCAACCAGTCCGAAGATGAAGAGTTGCACGAAAGCAGCGCCGGGCAGGCGTTTGTCGCGTCCCTGCAACCCTTGCTGGCCTCTGCCCGGGCAGGCGTCGCCCCGCTGTTGCAAGGCACTGGGCCGGCGACGCCCGTTTCGACCGGCAACCTGCTGCGCCTGCTGTCGCACCTGCAGCACTTCGTCCCGCCGGTGGGCGAGGGCGATGATGTCGTGCCTGGGCAGCAGCTGGAACAGATGCTGCTGCGGATCGGCGTGCGCAGCGGCAGCCGGCGGCAGATCGACGCGGCTGACGAGGACCTGATCAATCTGGTCGGCATGCTGTTCGACTTCATCCTCGACGACAGCAACGTGCCGGCAACGGTGCGGCAGATGATCGCCCGCCTGCAGATCCCCTACCTCAAGGTCGCCTTGCTGGATGCCACGCTGTTCACCCGGGCCAGTCACCCGGCGCGCCGGCTGCTCAACGAGATCGCCCTGGCCGCGATGGGCTGGGAAGGCACTGGCGACCCGCAGCGCGACAGCCTGTACCTGCGGATCGAGCGGGTCGTGCTGCGCCTGCTCAACGACTTCACCGAGGATACCCGCCTGTTCAGCGACCTGCTGGCGGAGTTCCTCAGCTACAGCAGCGACGAGCGCCGGCGCAACGACCTGCTTGAGCAGCGTACCCGCGATGCCGAAGAAGGCCGTGCGCGGACCCTGCTGGTCCGCCAGCGCGTGCAAGAGGTCCTCAACCAGCGTCTGCATGGCCGCGTGCTGCCGAATATCGTCGTGCAGATCCTGGTACAGGCCTGGAGCCAGGTGCTGATGCTGGCGTGTCTCAAGCATGGTGAACGCTCCAAGGCCTGGGCTCAGGGGCTGCTTACCATGGACGCGCTGCTGGCCAGCGTCGCGCCTCACCGCGAAGCGTTGGCGCGCCAGGAGCTGCTCGAGCAAGTGCCGAGCCTGCTAAAGGCATTGCGCGAAGGGCTGGCGTCGATTGCCCTGGACTCGAATGCCACGCGTGATTTCTTCGCCGGTCTTGCGCAGTTGCACCTGCGCGCCTGCTCCACCCATGACACCGGTGTGTCCGCCCAGGACGACGTGCTCAGGGACATCCTGGTGCAGGACGAGATCGTCCTGGCCGTTGGCGAAGAGCCTGCCTGCGCCCCGTTGCTGCAACTGGACGAGCATCACCCACAGTTGCGCCAGTTGCAGCGGCTGCGCGTTGGCAGCTGGGTCGAGGTACGCACCGAGGGCACGCCGTTGCGCTGCAAGCTGATCGCCTGGATTGCCAGCAGCGATCGCTTTGTCTTTGCCAACCGTCACGGGGTGAAGGTCCGCGACTGGAACCGCACCGGCCTGCTGATGGCGCTGCGCCGCGAGGATGTACGGCCGCTCGACGATGGCCTGCTGTTCGACCGCGCGCTGCATGCCGTCATCGAGCGCTTGCGGGGCCAGTTGGCGCCCTGATACACGGGAATCCCGCATGCAACCGTCACGGCCCCCGGGCATACTGGAGCATCGTCCCACCCGTGTCAGGATCTGCCCATGCAACTGAACCGCGAAACAGGCTGGTTCGCTGGTGTCACCCACTGCCCGTCACCGAATTTCAACGCCCGTCCCGAGGGCGAGGGGATCTCCCTGCTGGTGATCCACAACATCAGCCTGCCGCCCGCCTGCTTTGGCACCGGCAAGGTGCAGGCGTTTTTCCGCAACGCCCTGGACCCCGACGAGCATCCCTATTTCCAGGGCATCGTGCACCTGACGGTATCGGCGCATCTGTTCGTCGAGCGCGACGGGGCGGTCACGCAGTTTGTCTCGTGCCTGGACCGCGCCTGGCATGCCGGGGTGTCGCGCTTCGATGGACGCGAGGGCTGCAATGATTTCTCGATCGGCATCGAGCTTGAAGGCACCGACGAGCTACCGTATACCCATGCCCAATACGCGGCGCTCGAGCAGCTGACCCGCCAGATACAGGCGGCCTGGCCGGCCATCGATGCCCGGCGCATCCGCGGCCACAGCGATATCGCCCCCGGTCGCAAGACTGACCCGGGACCTGCGTTCGACTGGCAGCGCTACCGGGCTTCCCTGCAAGACTTCGAGGACAATGCATGAGTTTTCTGGTGTTGGTACTGGTGCTATGGGTCGAGAAATTCTCGGGCTTGCGTCACCGGCTGCAACGGGACGGTTTCTTTTTCGGCGAGCTGGCGCGTCTTGGGCGCAGCGGCAAGGTCCATCCCTGGTGGACCCTGGTCATCCTGGTACTGGCGCCGGTGGCCTTGCTGGCGCTGCTGTTGCACGTGCTGGAGCCGGTGGCCTACGGCCTGCTGGCGCTGCCGGTGCACCTGCTGGTGCTGATCTACAGCCTGGGCCGCGGCGACACCAAGGCGGCCCTCGGGCCGTTTCGCGATGCCTGGCGGCGGGGTGATCAGCAAGGCGCGCTGCATGTCGCCGAGCGCGACCTGGGGCTGGCCGCCGACAGCCCGGAGGGCCTGCTGGAACGGGTCCAGGGCCACCTGCTGTGGCAGGCCTACCAGAGCTTCTTCGCGGTCATTTTCTGGTACTTCGTGCTCGGCCCTGCGGCAGCGCTGGCCTATCGCCTGCTCGACCTGAGCGCCACCCATGGCCAGCAAGCGGCGCTCAAGGCCCGCGCCGAGCAGCTGCGCCACGTCATGGACTGGGTGCCGGTTCGCGTGCTGGCGTTGAGCTTTGCCCTGGTCGGCAACTTCATGTCGGTGATACGGCTGATGCTGGTCGAGCTGCTGGACTGGCACACCCGCGCCGCGGTGCTGGTGGCCAAGGTCGGGCGCGTGGCCGACGACGTACCTCCGGGGGACGCCGGCCCTCAGGGCCTGGCTACCCTGGACAGCCTCTGGGAACTGCTGCTGCGTTGCGCAGTGCTGTGGTACGCCGCCTTTGCCCTGTGGACGGTCCTCGCCTGAACCGGCCCGGCGCCCTGCCTACCAGCCGAACACCTCGCAGGCATTGCGGGTGGTCGCCTCGGCCAGCGCATCGGGTGTGACCCCGATCAGCCCGGCGAGGGCGCTGGCGATCGCGGGCAGGTGCTCGGGGCTGTTGCGCTGGCCGGGGAACATCGCCGGGGCCATGTCCGGGGCGTCGGTTTCCAGCACCAGGCTTTCCAGCGGCAGGCGTGCCACGGTCTTGCGCAGGCGCAGTGCCTGGGGCCAGGTAGCCGCGCCGCCCAGCCCAAGCCTGAAGCCAAGCCTGATGTACTCGCGCGCCTCTTCGTAGCTGCCCGCGAAAGCGTGGATGATGCCGGCGCGCCCTGGCCTGTAGCGCTTGAGCGTGGCGATCACCTGGGCGTGGCTGCGGCGCACGTGCAGCAGCGCCGGCAGCTCGAAGTCCACCGCCAGTTGCAGCTGCGCCTCGAACAGGTCCTGCTGGCGCTGCTTGTCGAGCTCGGGCAGGTAGTAATCCAGGCCGAATTCGCCAACCGCGCACAGCTGCCGGTCACCGTGCAGGCGCTCCAGCCACTGGCGCAGGTGCGGCAGATGCTCGGGCCGGTGCTGGTCGAGGTACACCGGATGCAGGCCATAGGCGGCGTGCAGGCGTTGGTCACCGCGCACCAGGTCATGGATGCGCTGCCAGTTGTCCTGGTGGACGCCCAGCACCACCAGGCGCTCGACCCCGCGCGCGCTGGCGTTATCCAGCAGCCGCGCGCGGTCGGCGTCGAAGTCCTCGAAGTCCAGATGGGTGTGGGTGTCGATCAACCGCATGTCCAGGCCCTAGCCGATGCGTTGCTTGAAGGTGCGGGCAATGGCATGCACGCCAGGCTCGTAGCGCTTGTCTTCGATGGCGGCCAAGGCCAGCTCCAGGGCGGTGGCGGCGATCAGGCCGTGCTGCTGGGCCATCGCGTTGACTGGCAGAGGCAGGAAGTCCAGCAGCTGGTTGTCGCCAAAGGTGCCCAGCTGCAGGCTGCGCGCGTCGGCCGGGCGGGCTTGCAGGGCATCGAACACGCCTTGCAGCAGGACGTAGGAGGTCGTCACCAGAGCATCTGGCAGCCCGCCGAGCTCCTCGATCAGCTGCTGCATCAGGCGTCGTCCGCAGTCGCGGCTGAACGTTTCGCCCTGGTAACGGCTCACCTGTCCGGCAAAGTCGTGCAGCGCCTCGTCGAAGCCGCTGGCGCGTGACTGGCTGACGCCAAGCTCGGGGCGTGCGCCGATCAGGGCGATACGCTCGGGCCCGGTGGCAAGCAGGCTCCTGGCCAGCTGCAGGCTGGCGGCGTGATCATCGCTGATCACCGAGCAGAAGTGCAGGGGGTCGAGCTGGCGGTCGATGGCGATCACCGGCAGGCCTTTCTCCTGCATTTCCTGGTAACTGTCATCGCCTGCGGGCAGGCAGCTGGCCACGAACAACGCGTCACAGCGGCGTGCCTTGAACAGTTGCTGCAGCTGACGCTCGCTTTCAGGCTGGTCGTCGCTGCTGGCGATCAGCAGCTGGTAACCACGCGCGCGGGCGCCTTGCTCCAGTTGCTTGGCGACCCGTGCATAGCTGGGGTTTTCGAGGTCGGGCAGGATGAATCCCAAGGTGCGGGTGTAGCGGCTGCGCAGGCCCGCGGCCTGCGGATTGGGCGTGAACCCGTGGGCCTGGACCACCGCGCGCACGCGCTCGACAGTGCTATTACTGATGCGTTGCTGTTCGGCCTTGCCATTGATGACGTAGCTGGCGGTGGTGACTGACACACCGGCCAGACGTGCGATATCGCTGAGTTTCACCGAGTTTTCCTTGTTATTGCCGGGGCTGCTTCAGGGCTCGCCTGTGAGTGTCTCCGATTCGGCCCGTGCGACACAGGCGACCATTGTCGCCATTGTCCGACAGGATGGGGCTTTTTCGGAGGAAGATTATCGAGTACCGTGCCCGCTTATCCTGATTAATCGTTTCAGCCGGCGTTTTTATACTGCCAGATCAATCGCCTGCGGCAAGGGTCCAATAGTCGGATCCCTTGTGGAATGTCCACAACAATACCTCAGTATCGTATACGTACTGTAAAGGAGAAGGTCATGCTCGAGCTCGCCAAGGAGCAGATAGCCATGGACCAGGTCGCCGCAGACAAAGCCGAAGCGCTGCGCCTGCTGGCCGATCGCCTGGTCGCCGATGGACTGGTCGCGGAGGGCTACCTCGAAGGCCTGCAGGCCCGCGAGGCGCAAGGTTCGACCTTCCTCGGCCAGGGCATCGCCATTCCCCACGGCACCCCGCAGACCCGTGACCTGGTGTTCGCCACCGGCGTGCGCCTGCTGCAGTTCCCGCAGGGCGTGGACTGGGGTGACGGGCAGATCGTCTACCTGGCCATTGGCATCGCCGCCCGCTCCGACGAGCACCTGCGTTTGCTGCAGCTGCTGACCCGGGCCTTGGGCGAGACCGACCTTGCCGAGGCGTTGCGCCGGGCGACATCGGCCGAAGCACTGCTCAAGCTGCTGCAAGGCGCTCCCCAGGCCTTGGCGCTGGATGCCCAGCTGGTCGGTCTGGCCGTCGCCGCCGACGACTTCGACGAGCTGGCCTGGCGCGGTGCGCGGCTGTTGCAGCGCGCCGATTGCGTCGACAGTGGCTTCGCCGCCGTGTTGCAACAGGCCGAGCCGCTGCCGCTGGGCGAAGGCCTGTGGTGGCTGAACAGCGAGCGCCAGGTGCGCCAGCCGGGCCTGGCGTTCGTGACCCCTCAGCAACCCTTGCGCTACCGCGACCAGCCGTTGAACGGCCTGTTCTGCCTGGCCAGCCTCGGCGCGGCCCACCAGGCATTGCTCGAGCGCCTGTGCGAAGTGCTGATCGAAGGCCGTGGGCAGATGCTCTACCAGGCCACCAGCAGCCGCACGGTGCTTGAAGTACTGGGTGGCGAGGTGCCGGCCGACTGGCCGAGCGCGCGCGTGACCCTGGCCAATCCACATGGCTTGCATGCCCGCCCGGCCAAGGAGCTGGCGCAACTGGCCAAGGGATTCGAGGGGGAGATCCGCCTGCGGCTGGTGGACAGCGCCCAGCCGGCGGTGTCGGTAAAGAGCCTGAGCAAGCTGCTCAGCCTGGGCGCGCGCCGCGGCCAGGTGCTGGAACTGATCGCCGAGCCGGCCATTGCCGCCGATGCCTTGCCGGTACTGCTGGCGGCCATCGAGCAGGGGCTGGGCGAGGAAGTCGAACCGCTGTCTGCCACCCCCGAGCCGGCGCCTGAGGTGTCGGTGCCGGAGGTCAGGCTCGAGGCGCCTATTGCCGGTAGCCGGCTCCAGGGCGTGGCGGCGTCGCCGGGCATTGTCTGCGGGCCTGCGCATGTCCAGGCCGAGCGCAAGATCGATTACCCCCTGCGCGGCGAGTCGCTGCAGCATGAACGCGCGCAACTGAGCCAGGCGCTGGCGGTGGTGATCAGCGAATTGCAGCTGCTGGTGCAGCGCAGCGACAAGGCCATCGGCGAAATTTTCGTGACCCATCAGGAGATGCTCGCCGACCCGGCCCTGACCGATGACGTCGAACAGCGTCTGCGTCAGGGCGAAAGCGCCGCGGCGGCGTGGATGGCCGTGATCGAGGCCGCCGCGCGCCAGCAGGAGTCGCTCAACGACACCTTGCTGGCCGAGCGCGCCGCCGACCTGCGTGACATCGGCCGCCGGGTGCTGGCGCAACTGTGCGGCATCGAGGAGCACGCGGCGCCGCAGGAGCCCTACGTGCTGGTGATGGCCGAAGTCGGTCCGTCCGACGTCGCGCGCCTGGACCCGTCCCGTGTCGCCGGCATCGTCACCGCCCATGGTGGCGCGACCGCGCACAGCGCCATCGTCGCCCGCGCGCTGGGTATTCCCGCCGTGGTGGGCCTGGGCGAAGGCGTGCTGCTGCTTGAGCCGGGCACTCCGTTGCTGCTCGATGGCCAGCGTGGCCACCTGAGCGTGGCGCCGGCCGAGCAGGATATCCAGCGTGCCCTGGCCGAACGTGACAAGCGCGAGCAGCGCTTGCAGGCGGCCTGGACTCATCGCCTGGAACCGGCCGTGACCCGCGACGGGCATGCCGTGGAAGTGTTCGCCAACATCGGCGAAAGCACCGGCATTGCAAAGGTCGTCGATCAGGGCGCGGAAGGCGTCGGCCTGCTGCGCACGGAGCTGATTTTCATGGCCCATCCCCAGGCGCCGGATGTCGCGACCCAGGAAGCCGAGTATCGCCGCGTGCTTGATGGCCTCGACGGCCGGCCCTTGGTGGTGCGTACCCTGGATGTGGGTGGCGACAAGCCGCTGCCGTATTGGCCGATCGCCACCGAGGAAAACCCTTTCCTGGGCGTGCGCGGCGTGCGCCTGACCTTGCAGCGCCCGCAGGTCATGGAGGACCAGTTGCGCGCCTTGCTGCTGGCCGCGGACGACCGGCCCCTGCGCATCATGTTCCCGATGGTCGGCCAGGTGCACGAATGGCGTGAGGCGCGGGCCATGGTCGAGCGCCTGCGCAAGGAAATTCCGGTAAGCGACCTGCAACTGGGAATCATGGTCGAGGTGCCCTCGGCCGCCTTGCTGGCGCCTCGGCTGGCACGCGAAGTCGACTTCTTCAGCATCGGCACCAACGACCTGACCCAGTACACCCTGGCCATCGACCGCGGCCACCCGAGCCTCAGCGCCCAGGCGGATGGTCTGCACCCGGCGGTGCTGCAACTGATCGACATGACCGTGCGCGCCGCCCACGCCGAAGGCAAGTGGGTGGGCGTGTGCGGTGAGCTGGCGGCCGATCCCCAGGCGGTGGCCGTGCTGCTTGGCCTGGATGTGGATGAGCTCAGCGTGTCGGCCCGCAGCATCGCCGAGGTCAAGGCGCTGGTGCGCGAAACCGATCAACAACAGGCCCGTGCCCTGGCGCGCGAAGCCTTGCTGCAAGACAGCGCCGAAGCGGTCCGGACGCTGGTGGAGAACAACTGATGGCCAAGATACTTACCCTCACCCTGAACCCGGCGCTGGACGTTACCGTGAGCCTCGACGTGCTGCGCGCCGGGCACGTCAACCGCAGCCAGGCGCAGCACAGCCATGCCGCCGGCAAGGGGCTGAATGTGGCCCAGGTGCTGGCGGACCTTGGCCACAGCGTCACGGTCAGCGGCTTTCTCGGCCGCGACAACCTGCAGCCTTTCGAGGCGCTGATCGAGGCGCGCGGGTTTGCCGACTGCTTCGTTCGCGTGGCCGGCGAGACCCGCAGCAACATCAAGCTGGTCGAGCGTGACGGCCAGGTCACCGATATCAATGGCCAAGGCCCGGTGATCGACGAGACGGCCCAGGACGACCTGCTGCGCCTGCTTGCGCAGATCGCCAGCGGCCATGATGCTGTGGTCGTGGCCGGTAGCCTGCCGCGCGGGATCACCCCGCAGTGGTTGCGCCAGCTGCTGCTGCAACTCAAGTCCCAGGGTCTGAAAGTTGCCTTGGACAGCAGCGGCGAGGCGCTGCGCGCGGGGCTTGAGGCCGCGCCGTGGCTGGTCAAGCCAAACACCGAGGAGCTGGCCGACGTGCTCGGCCAGCCGGTCGAGGGCCGCGCCGAACAGCGCGCTGCCGCCGAGCGCCTGCTCGGCACTGGCATCGAGCACGTGGTGGTGTCCCAGGGCGAGCAGGGCGTGAGCTGGTTCGCTGCTGGCCGGATGCTGCACGCGCAGCCGCCGCAGGTACGCGTCGCCAGCACGGTCGGGGCAGGGGATTCGCTGGTGGCAGGGATGGTCCACGGCCTGTTGCAGGCTGAACCGCCCGCGCGAACCCTGCGCAGGGCCACCGCGATCGCCGCCCAGGCGGTCACCCAGATCGGTTTTGGTATTCGCGACATCGGGCACCTGGCCCAGCTCGAGGCTGCGGTGCGACTGACAGAAGAACAAGAGGCTTGCCGATGAACATTGCCATTATCACTGCCTGCCCGAACGGCCAGGTGTCGAGCGTGCTCAGCGCACGCCTGCTGGCCGCGGCGGCGCAACAGCGCGGTTGGGCCACCTGCGTGGAAGTGCAGGATCCCGAGCATCCGGAACGCCGCCTGACAGCCGCCGAGATCGACGCGGCCGACTGGGTGCTGGTGGTCAGGACCGGTCCCGTGGACTTGTCGCGCTTCGTCGGCAAGCGGGTCTACCAGAGCACGCCGGCCCAGGCGCTGGCTGATCGCGAAGGCTTTCTTGAAACCGCTGCCGAGCAGGCGGAGCTGCTTGAGGCCGCACCCAGCGCCGAGCCTGAAGCGGCCACGGGTGTACGCAAGATCGTCGCGGTCACTGCCTGCCCTACGGGGGTGGCGCATACCTTCATGGCTGCCGAGGCGCTGCAGCAAGCCGCGCAGCAGATGGGTCACCAGCTGACGGTGGAAACCCAAGGCTCGGTCGGTGCGCGCAATCCGTTGTCCGCCCAGGCGATTGCCGAGGCCGACGTGGTGTTGCTGGCAGCCGACATCGAAGTGCCTACCGCGCGCTTCGCCGGCAAGCGGATCTACCGGTGCGGCACCGGTATCGCCCTCAAGCAGGCCCAGGCCACCCTGACCAAGGCGCTGGCCGAGGGCAAGGTGGAAGGCACCGGCACCGCCGATGCCAGTGCCGCGAGCAGCGGCGAGAAGGCAGGGGTGTACAAGCACCTGCTGACCGGCGTGTCGTTCATGCTGCCGATGGTGGTGGCCGGAGGGCTGCTGATCGCGTTGTCCTACGTCTTCGGCATCGATGCCTACAAGGAGGCCGGCAGCTTGCCCGCGGCCTTGCGGCAGATTGGTGCTGAAGCTGCGTTCCAGCTCATGGTGCCGTTGCTGGCGGGCTACATCGCCTGGTCGATCGCCGACCGCCCCGGCCTTGCGCCAGGGATGATCGGCGGCATGCTCGCGACGATTTTGGGCGCGGGCTTCATCGGTGGCATCGTGGCGGGTTTCCTGGCCGGCTATTGCGCCAAGGCCATCAGCCGCTGGGTGCGCTTGCCCACCAGCCTCGAGGCGCTCAAGCCGATCCTGATCATTCCGCTACTGGCCAGCCTGTTCACCGGGCTGGTGATGATCTTCGTGGTCGGCCAGCCTGTCGCCGCCATGCTTGATGGCCTGACCCGCTTCCTCGACAGCATGGGCACCACCAACGCCATCCTGCTTGGGCTGCTGTTGGGCGGCATGATGTGCGTCGACCTGGGCGGGCCGATCAACAAGGCGTCGTACGCGTTTTCGGTAGGCTTGCTGTCGTCCTCGAGCTTTGCGCCGATGGCCGCGACCATGGCCGCGGGCATGGTGCCGCCGATCGGCCTGGGCATTGCCACCTTCATCGCCCGGCGCAAATTTGCCCAGAGCGAGCGCGAAGCGGGCAAGGCAGCGCTGGTGCTGGGCATGTGCTTCATCTCTGAGGGCGCCATCCCGTTTGCCGCCAAGGACCCGTTGCGGGTGATTCCCGCCAGTGTCGTCGGTGGCGCGCTGACCGGCGCGCTGTCGATGTATTTCGGCTGCAAGCTGGTAGCGCCCCATGGCGGGCTGTTTGTGTTGCTGGTGCCCAATGCCATCAATCACGCGCTGTTGTACTTGCTGGCGATCGCGGCGGGCAGCCTGGTGACGGCGGTGGTGTATGCGCTGCTCAAGCGTAATGAGCAGGTGGAGCTGGCGGTGGCGCCGGTTCAGGGGTGACAGGCCTGTAATACGGTGTCGGCCCTTTCGCTGGACAAGCCAGCTCCCACAGGTACAGCGTAGATCTTGCTGCCACCGCTGTACCTGTGGGAGCTGGCTTGTCCAGCGAAGGGGCCGACACCAATGTTGAGTCCTACCCCCAATGCTTGCGCCGCAACGGCGCCAGCAACTCCCCAAGCCCGTTGTGATCGATCTCGTGCATCAGCGCCAGCAGCGCGCCGATTTCCCCCGCGGGGAACCCCTTGCGCGCGAACCATCCCAGATAGTCGCCGGGCAGATCGGCGATCAGCCGACCTTGGTACTTGCCATAGGGCATCTGCCGGGTGACCAGCAGTTCAAGATGTTCCGGCTTCATGGGGCCTGCCTGAATGTTTCAAACCGGTGACCATACTGCAATCTGCACGAAGGCCAAAGGACAGTTCATGCAGAACGCAGTGAATCAAGAGGTTCAAACTTTCATAAGTGCATGATTAAAAAGGAAATTATTTTTAATCAAAGGCTGGCACGAAGGCTGCTCCGTTAATCAGGACTTCCACCTGTGCAACAAGGAGATTTGCCATGAGCAACCCGAACAAAGACGTGATCGATGTCCTGAACGACCTGATCGAGTACAGCAAGGATGGCGCCAAGGGTTTCCGTGAGTCGGCGGACGACGTCAAGAACACCCAGCTCAAGACTTTCTTCGCCACCCGCGCCGCGGAATGCGAGACCGCCGCATCAGAGCTCCAGGCTGAGGTGCGTCGCCTGGGCGGCGATCCGGAAACCTCCACCAGCGTGACGGGCGACCTGCACCGTGGCTGGGTGAACTTCAAGTCGCTGCTGACCGGCAAGGACGAAACCGCCGTGCTCAACGAAGTGGAACGCGGCGAAGATTACGCCCTCAAGGCGTACAAGGAAGCGCGCGAGAAACTCGCCAAGCATCAATTGAGCGCCACCGATTCGGCCTACACCCTGGTCGAAAAACAACTGCAAGGTGTGCAGCGCAACCACGACCAGGTCAAAGCCCTGCGTGACGCCGCTCGCGCCCGCTCCTAAGCGGTCGTAGCCTCTACCCGGTTACGGCCCTTGGCCTTCGCCCGGTAGAGCGCTTCATCCGCGGCACCCAGCACGCTCGCCAGATCCTGCTGGGTGTCGGGGGTGTAAACCCCGATGCCGATGCTCACGGTCACAGGCCGGGTGTCACCGGCAAACGGCGGCAGGCCCTCGACCCCCGCCCGTATGTGTTCCGCCAGCTGCAGCGCCCCCGCAAGCTCCGTCTCCGGCAACACTACCTGAAACTCCTCGCCCCCGTACCGCGCCGCCAGGTCTGCAGGACGTCGAATCCGCGCATCGATGGCCTTTGCCACTTCACGCAGTGCGCTGTCCCCTCCGGCATGCCCGTGACGCTGGTTGAATGCCTTGAAGTGATCCACATCCACCATCAGCACCGCCAAGGGCGTGCGGCTGCGCTGGCTGCGCGCCCATTCCTGGCCCAGTACCTCATCCAGGCGACGACGGTTGGCGAGCCCGGTCAGGCTGTCGGTCGCCGCCAGCGTCGCCAGACTCAGCTCGGCGGCCTGGCGGCGGCGCAGCTCGCGGCCCAGCAGCAGGCTGAGCCAGAGGATGCCGATGCACAACACGCCGGTGGCCGCGCTGACCACCACCGCGGTGCGTCGCCATGAAGCAAATACCTCGTCGGCGGCATGCACCACCAGCACCATCAGCGGCAGGTCCGCCACGTGGGCAAAGGTATAGATGCGCTGGGTGCCATTGACCGCGGAGGTGCCGATGAAGCTGCCGCTCTTCTCGCTGAGGAAGCGCTTGAAGTTGGGCCGCTGGCTGAGGTTCGCGCCAATCAGCGGATCCTGCGCGCGGGTCGGCTGGCGTGCCAGCAGCTGCCCATCGGTATTGAACAGGTTGATGCTGCTCTCGGCGCCAATGTCCAGCCGCTGGAACAGTTCGCTGAAATACGACAGGCGCAACGCCCCGGCCGCGAGGCCGGCAAATTGCCCGTCAGGGCCGAGGATGCTGCGGCTGAAGCTGATGCACCAGTCCAGCTCGCCCAGACGCGCCTTGAACGGCGGACTGATCAGCAGCCCCAGCCGAGGATCACGGCGGTGCAGCTGGAAGGGTTCGGTGTCGGCGAAATTGGCCTGGCGCGGCACGACGCTGGTGGAGTCGCCAACCACATTGCCTTGGGCATCGAGCCAGAGGATGTCCCCACGCACCGGCGCGCTGAAGGCCTGGTTGAAGAGAATCTGCTGGCGCAGCTGGGGAGGGACCTGGAGCAACTGCGGTTGCTGCACGGCCCAGATCAATCCGCGCAGGGACTGATCGTAGAGTTCGACGTTGCGCACGATGTCGCTTTCGATCAGCTGGACGATGTTGCTAGAAGATCGCGTCGCGGCCTGTTCGACGCTGTCACGTTCGCGCATCAGCAGGTAGCTGACGATCGCCACGATCGCGAGCACGGCCAGGCAACTGCCCAGGTTGAGGAACAGTTCCGGATGCTTGTGAAGGATGGATCGCTTGGATCGGGTGGGCGGCGTCATGCTCGCTACTGCAAAAGCCCTCGAATCGTAAGGGTATGGCCATGCGGCGGGCCTCATTCTAGGCGCCAGGCAATTGTCGGACAACTCCTGGCGCCTTCATCCGACCAATGAACCGGCGTGGCGCCGGTCCATCGAGGCTACGTTGGTCAGAACACGTTGAGGGGGTAATCGACGATTACCCGGTACTCGTCGACGTTGTTGTCCATCGCCGAGTAACCCTGGCCAACTCGATGGGTGGCCCAGCGCAGTTGTAGCGATAGGTCCTTGAAGTCGCCTTCCTGAACCACATATTGCACGTTCACGTCGCGCTCCCAGTGGCGAGCATTCTTGCCGTCGGCGTTATACCAGCCGGCATAGCCGCTGCTGGCTGGGTCCGGCTTGGTCATGTCCATCTCGCCGCGCGAATACGAGAGGCTGCTGGTCAGGCCGGGCACGCCGAAACCGGCGAAGTCATAACCGTATTCCAGCTTCCAGGAACGCTCGTTGGGACCGTTGAAGTCCGAGTACATGCGCGAGTTGTCCAGGAATACGCTGTCGCCCTGGTTGATGTAGTCGAACGGCGTGTTGCCGTTGACCCGCTGGTAGGCGGCGCTGACGCTGTGGTAACCGGCATTGGCGGTGAGCGAGAAGCTGTAGGTGTTGTTGTCGATCTTGCCCAGCAGCGCCTGGCCGGTGTCCTGGGTGTGATAGAAGTGCAGCGCGGGGGTCAGGCTCAACTGCTCGTTGACCACGTGGGTGTAGCTGAAGTCGAAGTAGTACTGGTTCCAGATATCCTCGAGCTCGGACGCATACAGGCTGGTGACGATGCTCGGGCTCGCGTTCCACACGCCGCCGGCCCAGTTCAGGTGCCGGCTCTTGCTGCCCTCGGGCAGGCTGCCATAGAAGGTGTCTATGCGCCGGTGGCCGCTCTGGTTGTAAGGCTTGGTGAAGCTGGCCTGGCCGGCTTCGAGCATCAGCCCGTCGATGCTGTTGTTGGTCAGGCTCACGCCGCGGAAGGTCTGCGGCAGCATGCGCGACTCGCCGCCGGCGATCACCGGGTTGCTGAGGAACAGGTCGCCGGCCTTGAGCTCGGTGTCGAACGCCTTGAGCTTGATCGCGGCACCCGCGGTGGAGAACGAACCTGGCGCCTTGTCGCGGTCGCCGTTCTCGTCAAAGCTCACCGGCAGAATGCTGGTGCCCGCGTGACCGCCACCGCCATCGAGCTTCAGGCCGAGCATGGCGTGGGCGTCGATGCCGAAGCCTACGACGCCTGGCGTGTAGCCTGACGAGAACTTGGCGATGAAGCCCTGACCCCATTCGCGGGCATCAGCATTGCCGCGGTCGCGCTGGTTGCGGTTGAGGTAGTAGTTGCGAGCGTTGAGGTTCAGGGACGAACCTTCGATGAAACCTTCGGCGGTCTCGGCCTCGGCCTGGGCGGTGACGGGCATCGTTGCAGCCAGTGCAACGAACAACGGGGTAAAGCGCAAAGCAGTGGACACCGGTACTAGCTCCTTTGGTCTGACGTCGTGACAGTTATTATTGTCCGGACAGGTACTTTTTATTAAACAGCGCACCCGCCTGGCGGGTGTTTCAAATGCATAAAAAAAAGCCGCTGATTGGCAGCGGCTTCAAAAGACTAACACATCGTCGCACGACGCGACCATGCGCGGGTCGAGGGAACAGGTTGCTATGGCAAGGCACCGGTCAACTGTCGGAAGCGTCATTGTCGGCTGCCTGGGAAGCTGTCTGGCGTACATCTTTTGCCGCTTCGGAGTGCTGCGCGGCATAGGCGTCGCGGGCCTCTTGATGAACAGCGGAGAGTTGGGCATTACGGGCAACAAAGGCCGGCGATTCTTCCGCCATGGCCAAGGGCGACAACAACAGGGACGACAGGACGAATACGCTGGCAACACCCATACTGTTGGACATTTGAAACTACCTTCTTGCGGGGCAAGTGCTAATTAAGACCCGGCTAAATTAGTCCTCAATGACGCGCCGAAACAGCGCCTTGATGGATAAGCACTGTTGCGCAAAAAGTAACAATCAGGCAGGGATCGCTCAGGCTTTTGTCGCAAACCCGCGTAATTGACAGCTCGGCAAGCGAATGCCGAAGGTGTTGGCGCCGCCCTCGCTGAGCACTCAGCTGGCGGCCGGCGCGGCGGCGCGGGCCTTGCGGCGATGGAACAGACGCTCCAGCGCCAAGTATATGACCGGCGTGGTGAACAGCGTCAGCGCCTGGCTCACCAGCAGCCCGCCGACCACGGCGATGCCCAGTGGCTGACGCAGCTCGGCACCGGCGCCAAAGCCGAACATTAAGGGCACCGCGCCCAGCAACGCCGCCAGGGTGGTCATGATGATCGGGCGAAAGCGCGTCAGGCACGCCTGGTGGATCGCCTGCTCCGGCGTCAGGCCCAGGCGGCGCTGGGCATCAAGGGCGAAATCGATAAGCAGGATGCCGTTTTTCTTGACGATACCGATCAGCAGTACCACGCCGATCAGGCCCATGATGCTGAAGTCCTGACCCATCAGCCACAGCAGCGCCAGCGCGCCGAGGCCGGCGGAGGGCAGGGTGGAGATGATGGTCAGCGGGTGCACGAAACTTTCGTAGAGCACGCCAAGGATGATGTACACCGCCACCAGCGCGGCAAGGATCAGCCACGGCTGGCTCGACAGCGAACTCTGGAATGCCTGGGCGGCGCCCTGGAAGTTGCCGGCGATCGAGTCCGGCATGCCCAGCTCGCGCTGGGTGCGGTCGAGTATCTGCACCGCGTCGCCCAGGGCCACGCCGGGCGCCAGGTTGAACGACAGGTTGGCGGCCGGGAACAGGCCATCATGGCTGATCGACAAGGGGCCGGTGCTGGGCGGCGCGACCGTCGCCAGCGCCGACAGCGGCACCATCTCCCCGCTCAGGGGCGAGCGCAGGTAGAAGAGGTTCAGGCTTTCGGCCTTGCCACGCTGGTGGGCGTCGAGCTCGAGAATCACCTTGTACTGATTGGTTTCGGTCTGGAACTCGCTGATCTGGCGCTGGCCGAAGGCGTCGTACAGGGCCTGGTCGACGTCGGTGGTGGTCAGGCCGAAGCGAGCCGCGGCCTGCCGGTCGATGTCGATGCGTGTGACGCTGGCGCCCAGTTGCAGGTCGTTGGACAGGTCGCGCAGGGCCGGGTTTTCGCGCAGGCGTTCGGTCAGGCGCTGGGTCCACAGGTTGAGCGCCGCGCCGTCGTTGCTCTTGAGCACGTATTGGTACTGGGTGCGGCTGGGGCCGGAGCTGAGGTTGATGTCCTGGCCGGCGCGCAGGTACAGCACCACGCCGGGCACCTGGGCGAGCTTGGACCGCAGGCGGTCGATCAGCTCGCTGGCGCTGACGTCGCGCTCGCCTTGCGGCTTGAGCGCGATCCAGAAGCGGCCGTTGGCGATGGTCTGGTTGCTGCCGGTGACGCCCACCGCGTGGGAAAACGCGCGCACCGCAGGGTCTGCCTCGATGATCCTGGCCAAGGCCTGGTGCTTTTCGATCATCGAGGGGTACGAGATATCCGCGGCGCCCTCGCTGGTGCCGAGGATGAAACCGGTGTCCTGCAGCGGGAAGAAACCTTTGGGAATGGCCACGTAGCCGGCCACGGCCAGCGCCAGGGTCACCCCGAATATACCCAGGGTAAGTCGCTGGTGAGCCAGGGCGCGGTCGAGCATCCGTTCGTAGCCCCGCACCAGGCGTTGTCCGAAACCGCCGTGCTGCTCGGCCGGCGCCTTGCGCATGAACAGCGCGCACAGGGTCGGCGCCAGGGTCAGCGATACCACCACCGAGATCAGGATGGTGAAGGTGGCGGTGAGGGCGAACTCCTTGAACAGTCGCCCGACCACGCCGCCCATGAACAGCAGCGGGATGAACGCGGCGATCAGCGAGAAGCTGATCGACACCACGGTGAAGCCGATCTCGCCTGCCCCCTTGATCGCCGCGGTGCGGCTGTCATCGCCGGCTTCCAGGTGACGGTGGATGTTCTCGACCACGACGATGGCGTCGTCGACCACGAAGCCCACGGCGATTACGATCGCCACCAGGGTCAGGTTGTTCAGGCTGAAGCCGAACACATACATCAGCGCGCAGCTGGCGATCAGCGACACGCCGAGCACGCTGGAGACGATGAGCGTCGCCGACCACTGGCGCAGGAACAGCGCCATCACGCCGATCACCAGCGCCACGGCGATCATCAGCGTCAGCTCCACCTCGTGCAACGAGGCGCGGATGGTCTGGGTGCGGTCGTTGAGCACCGACACCTCGACCGAGGCGGGCAGCATTTCCTGCAAGCGCGGCAGGGCCTCCATCACCCGGTCGACGGTGTCGACGATATTCGCGCCGGGCTGGCGGAACACCACCAGGTTCAACCCCGGTTGCGTGCCGGACCAGGCCTTGACGTAGGCATTCTCGGCGCCGTTGACCACGGTGGCGACGTCCTGCAGGTGCACGGGCGCGCCATCGCGGTACGAGACGATCAGCCGCGCGTAGTCCTCGGGGTGAAACAGCTGGTCGTTGGCGGCGATGGTCGAGACGCTGTGCTCGCCATACAGCGCGCCCTTGGCCAGGTTCAGGCTGGTCTGCTGGATGGCCTGGCGCACGTCGGCCAGGGTCAGGCCGATGGCGGCGAGCTTTTCGGGCTGGGCCTGGACACGAATCGCCGGACGCTGCTGGCCGGTGATGTTGATCAGGCCGACCCCGTCGATCTGGCTGAGCTGGCGTGCGAGCAGGGTTTCGGCGTAGTCGCTGAGCTCGTTGCCGGGCATCTGCGCGGAGCTCACGGTCATCACCAGCACCGGGCTGTCGGCCGGGTTGACCTTGCGCCAGGTGGGCGGGTTGGGGAGGTCCTGGGGCAGGCGGGCGGTGGCCGTGTTGATCGCCGCCTGAACCTCCTGGGCGGCGGTGTCGATGCTCTTGTCGAGGGTGAACTGCAGGATCAGGTTGGTCGAGCCCAGCGCACTGCTGCTGGTCATCTGGGTCATGCCGGGGATGGCGCTGAACTGCACTTCAAGGGGCGTGGCCACCGAGGACGCCATGGTTTCCGGGCTGGCCCCGGGCAATTGCGCGGTCACCTGGATGGTCGGGAAGTCGGCCTCGGGCAGCGGCGCCACCGGCAGGCGCGAGAAGGCCACGGCACCGAGCAGCAGCATGGCGAAGGTCAGCAGCACCGTCGCCACCGGGTGATCGATGCACCAGGCCGAAACGCCGTTGCGCCCGGTCATGGCTGGCTCCCGTGCTCGGCCACATCGGTGCCCGGCGGTGCGTCGGGGGTCACTTCGACCCGCGCGCCCGGCCTGAGCCGCGACTGGCCGTCAAGGATCAGCCGGTCGCCGGCCTTGACGCCGGCGATGATGCTCAGACCGCTGTCCTGGTGCAGCACCTTGACCGGGATGCTGGTGACCGTGTCGCCGTCCAGGCGGTAGACGAAGTGCCCGTCGATGCCGCGCTGCACCACCGGCGGCGGGACTACCAAGGCATTGTTGTCCACCGCCGTGCGCAGCCTGACGGTGACCAGCTGGCCAGGCCACAGACGCGCCTGGGCGTTGGCGAATTCGGCCTTGACCCGCACGGTGCCGGTGGTGGCCGAGACCTGGTTGTCGATCAGCGTCAGGTGGCCCTCGGCGAGCAAGGTGCTCTGGCCGTCGGCGTCCAGGTAGGCCTGCACCACGGCAGGCACCGGTGCCCTGAGCAAGCCCTGCAGGGTTGGCAGCATCTGCTGCGGCAAGGCGAACTCGACCGCGATCGGGTCGATCTGGGTAACGCTGAACAAGCCCTGGGTATCGGCGACCCGCAGAAAGTTGCCCTCGTCGACATTGCGGATACCGACCCGGCCCGTGACCGGAGAGCGGATCTGCGTGTACGACAGCTGCACCTGGGCATTGGCGATGGCGGCCTGGTTGCCCTTCACCGTGGCTTGCAGCTGGTTGTACAACGCTTGCTGCTGGTCCAGTGTCTGGCGCGAGACGCCATTGTCGGTGCTGAGCAGCTTGTAGCGCTTGAGGTCGACGCCTGCGACCTGCAGTTGCGCCTGGCTCTGGCCCAGTTGCGCGCGCGCCTGTTCCAGGCTGGCGCGGATGGCCCGGTCGTCGAGGGTCGCCAGCAGGTCGCCGGTCTTGACCCACTGGCCTTCCTTGACCAGCACCTGGGTCAGCACCCCCTCGACCTGCGGGCGAATCTCGACGCTGTGCAACGACAGCACCGAGCCGATGGCGGTGGTGAAACGGGGCACGTCCCGCTCAGCGACACTGACCACCCGCACAGGTACGCCTGGCCGGGCACTGGCGGTCGGGGCGGCCGGGCGCGTGGTCAGCCAGAGCACCAGCGCAAGCCCGATGACGGCAAGCACGGCCGGAAGAACAAAGCGGGACGAACGTCGCATGCAGGTCGGGCACCTAGTCAAGGTGAAGGGGGATTCTGGGTCTAGCTTATAGCGTCTGGATCAGGTCAGCAGGGTGACGGCTGGCTGACAGGCGTGTCAGTTTGGCTGAATCCGCAGGAGCAACCGTCCTGGTCCCCTGCAAGCATCGCGCGAACTTCCAATCCTGCGCGATCGGGCCTGAGGCTATTTGCTGGCCGCGGCCCACTCGCTCACATGCGCACGCTGGTGCTTCTTGTCATACAGGCACAGCTCGGTGCCGGTACGGCCTTTCATGTGCGCCTGGGGATAGCGGCCTTCGATCAACAACGCGCTGTAGCCGACCTGGTCGTCGAATTCGACCGGCTTGCTGCGGGCATGCGCGTCCTTGAGCTGGCTGGCGGCCAGGCAGGTCTTGACCACCTGCTTGCGGTGCTGGTCCCAGGCGTCGGGACTGGAGGCCTGGGCGGCGCCCGTGAACAGGGCGCAGGCGATGAGGGCGGTGCTGAGAGCGTTCATGAGGAGTTCCGGCATGACGTGCAGGGTCCCGAAGTATGCCCGAGTTGGTCAGTGCTCGGCGAACACCACCGTGCGCGCGGCCACCACCAGGCAGTCGGTCAGCTCGGGCGAGGAGAACTTGGTGAGCACGGCGTTGGCGCCGGCGGCCTTGGCCTTTTCGCTGTTCATGGCGCTGTCCAGCGAGGTATGCAGCAATACGTAGAGGTGCTTGAAGTCGGGGGTTTCGCGCAGGGTGCGGGTGAACGCATAGCCGTCCATCTCGGACATCTCGATGTCCGAGACCACCAGGTTGATCTCCTGGTCGGTGCCTTGCAGTTCCAGCAACACATTGATCGCGTCCTTGGCGCTGCGCGCGGTGTGGCACGCGATGCCAAGGTTGCGCAGGGTATGCACCGACTGCTGCAGCGCCACCTGGCTGTCATCGACCACCAGGATGTTGGCGGCGGCGAGCAGCGCGGCATCTTCGCTGTCGAGCGTGTTGGCCTGGATGTCGCGCGGGGCCGGCGTAATGCCGTGGATGACTTTCTCGATATCCAGCACCTGCACCAGCGCATCGTCCACCCGTGTGACGCCGGTGATGAACGCCTTGGTGCCCGAGCCGAACGGTGGCGGCTTGATGTCGGTGCTCTGGCAGTGAATGATCCTGCTGACCGCCTGCACGTGCAGGCCCTGGCGCGAGCGGCTGATGTCGGTGACGATCAGGCAGCCGCCGTCCGGGTCGGCCAAGGGGCGTTCACCGATGGCACGCGACAGGTCGATCACCGACAGCGCGTTGCCCCGCAAGGTCGCCACGCCTTTTACGTGCGGATGCGACTCGGGCAGCTTGGTCAGCGGCGGGCACGGGATGATCTCACTGACCTTGAGCAGGTTGATTGCCATCAGCTTGCCGCTGCGCAGGGTGAAGAGCAGCAGGGACAATGCGTCCGCGCGGGCATGTTGCTTGGCCATGGTGGGTTCTGTCGGTGGTTTGGATACCGGGTTATCGGCCTGGTTGTGTCAGGCTTTAGCTCAGTGGTGCCCCTTCGCTGGCAAGCCAGCTCCCACAGGTACGGCGCCGCTCTCAAGGGCCGCAGTGTACCTGTGGGAGCTGGCTTGCCAGCGAAGGGGCCACCACTATTCTCAGGAGGTTAGCGCTCGCGCAACGCCTCCTTGGCCCGGTTCAGCGGCTTGATCAGGTAATTGAGGATGGTCTTCTCCCCGGTGCGGATATCCACCGTGGCAATCATCCCGGGCACGATCGCGAACTGCTTGCCGGCCTTGTTCTTCAGACTGTCCTGCTCGGTGCGGATGAACACCCGGTAGTAGTAGATCTCAGGCTTCACCTCATCCTGCAGGGTGTCAGGCGAGATGCCGACCACCTTGCCATCGAGGCTGCCGAACACCGAATAGTCGTAGGCGCTGATCTTCACCTTGGCCGCCTGGTCGGGATGGATGAAGGCGATGTCACGCGGCGCGATGCGGGTTTCGATCAGCAGGCGCTCGTCCATGGGCACGATCTTCATCACCTGTCCGCCCGGTTGCACCACGCCACCCAGGGTGGTCACCTCGATGTCCTTGACGATGCCGCGCACCGGCGAGCGCAGCGTCAGGCGGGTCAGCGAGTCGTTGCGCCCGCGCATCACCGCGGCCAGGCTGTCGGCCTCGGCACTGGCCTTGGCCAGCTCTTCGCGGGCGCGCACCAGGTAGTCGGAGCGGGCTTCGGTGGCCTTGAGCTCGAGCTCCGAGCGCTGTCGGTTCAGGCGGATCACCTCGACCCGGCTGGAGGCGCCCATCTTGGCCAGGTTCTCGGTGATCTTCAGCTCGCTGCGCACCAGCTTGAGCGAGTCCTCGATGCCGGCCAGGGTCTGTTCGAGACCGCGGCGGCGGGTCTGGTAAAGCGCGGTCTCGGCCTCGATCAGGTCAGTCGACTGCTTGAGGACGTCAGGGAAGACCAGCGGCTTGCCAGCCACTTCGGCGCGCAACCGGGCCACGCTAGCCCTCGCCGCGAGGTATTTGGCCTCGCTTTCGCCAACGCTGGACTGGGATTTGGTCGGGTCGAGCTGGGCCAGGATCTGCCCGCGCTGCACCATGTCGCCCTCGGTCACGTTCATCTCGGCGACGATCCCGCCTTCCAGCGTCTGGATGACCTGCTCACGCGAGCTGGGGATCACCTTGCCGGTACCGGTGGAGACTTCCACCACCTCGAACCAGAAGGCCCAGGCCAGAAAAGCCGCCAGCATCAGTGCGCAGATGACAATGACCCGGCCGGCGCGCAATACCGCGTGGTCGTCCTGCCCATCCAGGTAGGCGGATGGGAGTTCGTGAGTGCTCATGCCTTGCCTCCTTGGCTCAGCCGGGCCAGCGCGGCGTCGCGCTTGTCGTCGATGATGATGCGGCCTGCGTCCAGTACCAGCACGCGGTCGACCCGTTGCAGCACGCTCATGCGGTGAGTGGCGATCACCAGGGTGCGGCCCTGGGCGAAGCGGTCGAGGTTGTCGAGCAGCCTGCGTTCGGTCACGTCATCCAGCGCGGCGGTGGGTTCGTCGAGCAGCAGTACCTGGGGCTGGCGCACCAGCAGGCGCGAGAGCACCAGTGCCTGGCGCTGTCCTCCGGACAGTCCAAGGCCGCCTTCAAGAATCAGGTGATCCATGCCCTTGGGCAACTTGCGCACGAACTCCAGCGCCCCGGTGGCGGCCAGGGCGGCCACCAGTTCCTGGTCGCTGGCCTGACCGGCGCCCAGGGTGAGGTTTTCCCGCAGGGTGCCGTGGAACAGCCGGGAATGCTGGGTCAGCAACCCGACATCACGGCGCAGGTCGGCAGGGTCGAGGTGCGCCAGGGCGATGCCGTCGAGCGAGATCTCGCCCTCGGCAAGGTCCATCGCACCGCCCAGGGCCTGCAGCAAGGTCGACTTGCCCGCGCCGTTGCGCCCGAGCACGGCGATGCGTTCACCCGGCTGGATGTCCAGCTGGCCGATGTTCAGGGCAGGGGTAGCCTCGGGGCTGTAGCGGAACTGCACCTGGCGCAGCTGGTATTCGCCGCGAATCGCCGGCAGGTGCACGCGCGCCTCGCCCTCGGGGTGGTCGACCGGCGACTGCATCAGCTTGTCCAGGCCCTCGAGCGCCACCTTGGCCTGCTGCCATCGGGTCAGCACATGGGTCAGCTGGGCCATCGGCGCCATCATGCGCGAGGCCAGCATCGACGCCGCGACCAGGCTACCGGTGGTGAGGTCGCCGGCGATGACCATCGGCGCGCCGACCACCACCACCACCGCGAACACCGCGCCCTGGATGTTCTGCGTCCAGGTCACCAAGCCGTTGGTGAGCGTGCGCAGGCGCAGGCTGCTGTGGGCGCAGGCAGCGTTGTACTGGTTCCATTGGCGCTCGAAGCGGGCCTCGGCCTGCAGCGCCTTGATCTCGTCCATGCCCTGGATGCTCTCGACCAGCATGGCGTTGCGCAGCGCCGACTCGCGCATCGAGGCATTGGCCAGGCGCGCCAGGCGCCGTTGCGCCAACAGCCCTGGCAGTAGCATCGCCACCAGCGCGACCAGCGGGATCACCACCAGCACGCCGCCAATCAGCCAGAACACGAACAGGAACAGCAGGAAGAACGGCAGGTCGGCCAGGGCGGTGGCGGTGCTGGAGGTGATCAGGTCGCGAATCTGCTCCAGCTCGCGCAACTGGGCGATGAACGAGCCGGTCGACTTGGGCCGCACCGAATTGCGCAGGCGCAAGGCGTGGCCGTAGACCAGGTCCGATACCCGCAGGTCGGCGCGCTTGCCCAGCAGGTCTGTCACTTTCAGGCGCAGCAGGCGCATGGTGAGGTCGAACACCAGGGCCAGCACCACGCCGCCGAACAGCACATACAAGGTGGGCAGCGATTCGGCCGGAATCACCCGGTCGTACACCTGCATCGAAAACAGCACCCCGGCCAGGGCCAGCACGTTGGCCACCAGCGAGGCGATCATCACCTGGCCGTAGGGCCTGAGGTCGCGCAGCACGATGCGCGCGAACCAGTGCCGGTCGTAGGGCGCGGTGTAGTCGTCGGTGCGCACATCGCGCAGTGGGCGGGCAGGGCGCAACAGGGCGACACGGGTGATGCGCCCGGCCAGTTCATCGCGTTGCAGCCGGCAGGCCATGCCCTGGTCGCCGGCAAACACCACCGACAGACTGTCGTCCTCGGTCACGGCCTCCACCACGGCCAGCTGGCCGTCGTCCAGCTCCAGCACCAGCGGCGTGCGCCATTGGCGCAGGCCCTTGGCATCGAAGCGGACAAACCGCAGGGTCAGCCCGGCCTGGCGGGCCATGTGCCGGAGGATTTCATCCAGGGGGCGCGCGTCCTCGATGGCCGCCAGGCGAATGCGCTGCGGCGAGACATCGAGACGGTAATGGTGGGCAACCTGCAGCATGACTTCAAGCCAGGGGCCGAGGTCGGGGCGCTCGGCGGCGGGGACGGGTTCGCCTGGCTTGGCCAGGTTGACGGTATCGCTCATGGCAGGATCTCCACACCTTGCAGGCTCTGGCCTTCAAGACCCAGGGCAGGACGCAGCGCGCCGTTGTTGTAGAGGCAGTCGACGTCCAGGCGCAGCAAGTCGGAACGCGTGCCAGCGAGGTCGAACCGCGACTGGTATATCTCCTGTTCGGCATTGAGCAGGTCGAGCAGCGGGCGGGTGCCGAGATCAAGGTACTGGCGGCCGTACAGCATGCGCGCCTCCTGGATGCTGCCTTGGCGGGCTTCCAGCGAGCGCAGGCGGCGCCCCAGGCCTGAGGTTTGCGCCTTGGCCTCGGCCAGGCCCCTGCGGGCCTGCAGGCGCGCGGCGTCTTCGGCGGAGTCGGCGGCGGTGAGGGCGTACCCGGCTGCCCGGGTGCGGGCGCTGATGGCGCCGCCCTGGTAGATCGGCACTTCCACGTTCAGGAAGATACCGGCCTGGGTGCGTTCGAGCGCGGGGTTGTCACGATTATAGTCGTTGTCCAGGTACTGGGTGACCTGAGGCTGCAGCGACAGGGTCGGGTAGGCCTCGGCCTTGGCCTGGGACAGTTCGGCCTGGGACTGGGCGCGCTGCGCCAGGGCCATGAGCACCGCGGGTAGCCGGTCGTCGCCGCCCAAGGGGCGGTTGCAGGCACCGGCAAGCTCGGGCGGCTCTTCTTCGGTCAGCGCTGGGGGAGCGATGCGGCCGATCAGGGTGGCCAGGGTCGAGCGCCAGCGTTCGTACTGCGCCTGGTATTCCTCCAGCGTCGCCCGGGCGCCTTCCTCGCGCGATTCGGCCTGGACCACGTCGGAGCGGGTGCTGGCGCCCATGTCGCTGCGCTGGCGGGCCAGCCCGACGATCTCGCCGATGCCGCGGATCTGCTCGCGGGCGATGACCATCAGTTGTTCATAGCGCCGGGCTTCGATCCAGGCGTAGGACGTATCACGTGCCAGGTCGTCCATCACCAGCAGGATGTTGGCCTGGGAGCGGGCGGCCGAGGCGTTGGCGGCATCCACGGCGTAGTCGACCTTGCCGAAGTCGTAGAGCATCTGCTTGAGCGACAGGCTGAACGACTGGCTACCGCGGTCGCCGCCATAACCGGTGTCATAGCCGGCGCGCACGCCGCCTGAAAGTTGGGGGTAGTAGCCAGCGCGGGCGACGTTGATGCCTTCGCCTTGCCGGTACAGCTGGCCGATGGCTTCGGCCACGCTGGGGTGCCACTGCACGGCCACCAGCGCCGCCTCGGCAAGGCCCAGGCGCTCGCCCGCCTGCGCCGCTTGCCCGGCAGGCGCGCGGGCAGGCACGGCATCAGGTGCGTCGCGCAGGAGCGACGGGCCTATCTTGCGCAGTTGTGGGTCGATGTCATCGGCTGCAAGCGCAGCCGGGTTCAGGTTCAAGGCCAGGAGCCCGCAGGCGCCCAGCAACAGCGGTGACAGCGCACGGCATCGCTTCACATAATTCCCTTACTGCTGTTTCATCCCGCCCGCCGGGCTCATGCCCGGCGGGACTGCGAGGACTCAGACAACATTGATGTTGTTCTGCACCCACAGGTGGTGGCTCGGGTCCTCTTGAGCCACGTACTGGATATAGTCGACGCCGTCGGCCGTTTCGTTCCCTGCCAAAGTCCAATTATCTGTAAATGTGACGGAATCCTCAGCGCCACCCTTGATCACCAAGGTGTCGCTGGCCGGATCCGTGACGGCGATTACATCCTCCAGGCTAAGGGTCAGTGACACCGCGCTGGTGTCGTTGAGGTCGATCACATCGATGTCATGCAGGCGCCCGACCAGATTGCCCAGGTCGATACTCGCATCGCCCCCCGCCCACAACAGCGTGTCGGTGCCGCTGCCGCCATCGACGCTGGTGAAGTCCTGGTCGACGATCACCAGGGTGTCGTCGCCCGCACCGCCCTGCAGGGTTACCGGGCCACCCTGGCTGCCATCGAGGCGGTCATTGCCGTCGGTGCCGGCCAGGGTCTCGCCCGTGACACTGGCCACGGCGAAGCTTGCCAGCAGCGCACTGTCGCTGCCGCTGGTATCGTCCAGCACCGCAGCCGTGGTGGTGATGGCGGCGGCGTCGTCCAGGTTGATGGTCAGGGTGGCGATGTCGCTGGTGCCGTTGGGGTGGGTCAGCTCATAGGTGAAGGTGTCGTGCTGGCCAATGACCGCCGACGTCAGCCCGGTCTTGAGCAGGTAGGAGTAGGTACCATCCGCCTGCACATACAGGGTGCCGTAGGTGCCCACCACACTGACCCCGTTGTGGCCTGGGTTGACGAAGGTATTGGCCGCCACCAGCACGCTCAGCACCGTGAGCGCTGGCGAGGCCCGGAAGTCCTCGCTGCCGCTTGTGGTGTCGGAGATCAGGTTGCCGATCACCGGCGTGTAGCTGCCCACCACCAGCTCGTTGTTGAAGGTGGTGGTGGTGTTCACGCTGGTGGTGACCGAGCTGGCCAGGCCGATGCCGCCTGCGGTGACACGGATATGGTAGGTACCGGCCACCTGGTCTTGGAAGGTGTAGCCAGCGGAGTTGCCCAGCAGGCTGATCAGGGAGCCGCCGCCGACGGTCTGCACGCTGACGTACTGGCCGGTCGCCGGGTTGAGCCTGAGCAGTTCGATGGTGGCGCCGTTGAGCAGCGCCAGGATGTTGTTGGACGTCAGCACCACCTGCAGGTCGGCGGTGGTGTCCGCGGCCACGGTGGTTGTGTAGGTGGCCTGCTTGCTGCCCAGCACAGGCAGCGACAGGGTGCCCAGGGTCGCGGTGCTGGTCGCCTCGCGCGGGACCAGGTTGATGCCGACATTGTCGACGTCGTTGATCGCATCCACCACCACGGCGGGCGCGGCCAGGTTGGCGTTGCTCCAGCTCTCGGCGTCATTGGGGTTGTCAATGCGCACATACAGGCTTGCCGTGTCGCTCAAGCCGTTGGGGTGCACCAGCTGGTAGCTGAACACATCGACCTTGCCGACGCTCGACGCGCTGGCATTGGGGGTGTAGGTGTAGCTGCCATCACCCCGCAGCACCAACGTGCCATACAGGCCTTGCACGGTGACCCCGGCGCCGGCGTTCACGTAATTGCCGAACTGCAGCACCTGTACCACGGCGCCGTTGTCGGGCCCGGTGACATCCGCCAGGCCGTCCACGCCAGGGTCGGTAAGCACGTTGCCATCGAGCGCCGTGCCGGTGCCGGTGAACTGGGTGAGGCTGGTGCTGACGACGTCCAGCGACGTGGTCACCGTGGTCACCAGGCCGATACCGACGCTGCCGACGGTCAGGCGATAATCGCCTGCCAGCTGGGTGCCAAAGTCGGCCTGGATGCCCTGGCCCAGGGGCAGCAGGATCAGGTCGAGAACGCCTTGGTCACTGCCGGTCGCCAAGGTCACCCAGGCGCCGCTGGCGTCTTTCACCTGAAGCGTGAACACCGCACCGTCGAGCAGAGCCAGTGCGCTGCTGGTGGTGAGGGTCAGTACCGGATCGGCCGTGGTGCCCTCGGCGACCGTCCAGGTGAAGGTCTTGGTGAAGCCTGAGAGCAGGGTGGTGAAGCTGTCGGTATAGACGCGTTCGCTGACAACCGGCGCGAGGACCACGCTGGCCGTCGCCAGGTTGTCGCTGGCGGTGACCGGACGGTCGGCGTCGATGTCCGGTGCGATGACCAGGGCATCGGCCGAGACGTTGTTGCGGGGGTCGGTCAGGTTGACGGTGATGATCTGGCCATTGTCCTGCGCCGGCAGGCCGATGCTGAACGTGCCGTCGGCGGCCACCGTGGTGGTTAGCGTGGTGCCGTTGGCCAAACGAACGCTAACCGTGGCACCCACTTCACCGGCACCGGTCAGCAGCGTGCCATCAGCATTGACCAGCAGGTTGCTGGCGGCCACGGGCGCGGTGAAGTCTGGCGCGGTGAGCGGCGTCACGGGCGAGGTACCGCCCGCGTCGGACTGGGTGACGCTCAGGGCCTCGAAGTTGATCTGCGCCGTGGGCAGGCTGACCACGTAGGTGCCGGCGCTGCCAACCACCGCGCTGGCGATGAACGCGCCGGTGGTGGCATTGGTGACAGTCACCGTCGCGCCTGCCTGGCCGGTCCCGGAAACCGCGGTACCGTTGGCATTGATCGCCGCGACCGGGGCGACGGGAGGCGTGGTGTCTGGCGCGGTGAGGCTGGTGCTGCCAGAGGTGTTGGTGGCCGCATCGGTCAGGCGTACAGACAGCACCTGGCCATTGAGCTGAGGCGAATCCAGCGTGACCGAGAACCTGCCGTCGACGCCGACGGTGCCAGTGCCGATCGGATCCGGCCCAGTGCCACGCACCGTGACCGTGGCGCCTGGTTCGCCGCTGCCGGTCAGCACCAGGCCGCCAGCATCCAGCGCCAGGGCGGTCGGTGCCGTCGGCGCCTGCACGTCGGGGGCGGTGAAGCTGGTGGTGCCGGAGGTGTTCGGAACCGCATCCGCCTGGGTGACGCTCAGCACCTGGCCGTTGAGCTGCGGGCTCGACAGGTTGACGCTGAAGGTCTCGCTGGTGGTGACCACGGCAGAACCCAGCACGACACCGTCGGGTCCAGTCACAGTGACTGTAGCCCCCGCTTCACCGGTACCGGTGAGCACCAGGCCGTTGGCGGACAAGGCCTCGACCACGGGCGCATCAGGTGCGGTCACATCGGCGGCCTGCAGCACGAACGGCTGAGAGTCGCCGCCGGTGGAGGTGGCGACGACATTAAGCAGTTCGCCGTTGAGCTGCGCGGTGGGCAGGACGATGGTGAAGGTGCCCTCAGGGCCTGCCACGCCCGCGATGATCAGGTTGCCGTCGGCATCATTGATGAGGATATCGGTGCCTGCCGCCGCGGTGCCCGTCACGGTAACGCCGTCGGCTGCCAGCTCGACCCCCACTGGTGTATCAGGCACCCGCTCCAGTGGCGTTGCGTACAGGTTTTCCGGCGAGTCGCCGCCAGCGTCCGCTTGAACCACGCTCAGCTCGCCGCCTGGCGTTGCCGATGGGTCCAGCTGCACGACAAAGGTCCCGTTGGCGGCCACGTCCGCCTCGCCCAGGACCTCTCCGTCCTGGGTGACGGTGACCCGCGCGCCAGGCTGGCCACGGCCGGCCAGGGTCGTGTAGTCGGGATCGATGGCAAGGTTGGTCACCGCGTCTGGTGGTGTGCTATCGGCGGCCTCGTAGGTTTGCGGCAACGACTCGTTGCCTGGCTGGTCCACGGCGATCACCGTGAGGCTTTCGCCGTTGACCTGGGGCGGATCGAGCTCCAGGCTGAAGTTGCCGTCGGCGGCCACTTCGCCTTCACCGATCACCACCCCGTCCGCGCCGCGCACCTGGATGATGCTGCCAGCCTCGCCCGTGCCGGTGAAGACGACGCCGTCAGCGGCCAGCAGCAGAGCGGCAGGCGCGGCGGGCGCGGTGATATCCGGCGCGGTGATGCTGACAGGGATCGACGGGTTGCCAGTGGCATCCTGGGCGATCACGGTCAGCAGCTGGCCGTTCTGCTGGGCAGGGGTCAGGGGCAGCACGAAGGTGCCGTCCGCATCGACGACCGCCTCACCGACCACGTCGCCGCTGTCGTTGAGCACGGTCAGTTGCGCGCCGGCCTCGCTGGTACCGCTCAGTTGGGTACCATCGGCATTAAGGGTGGCCGCGAGCAGTGGGCTGGTGCTGTCGACCGCCGTGACCGGTGTTTCCGGGGAGACGTTGTCGCTCGCGTCCACCAGGGTGACGAGCAGCTGCTCGCCGTTGAGTTGTGGATCGTCCAGGACAATCGCGAACGTGCCGTTGGGGCTGACGGTACCAGTACCGATCTGCACCCCGGCCAGGGTCGTGACCACCACGGTGGTTCCGGCCTCACCGGTGCCGCCGAGCTGGGTGCCATCGGCGTTGAAGCGAAGGTCGGTGGGGGCTGCCGGCGGGGTGAGGTCTGGCGCGATGATTCCGACCGGATCGCTGACGTTTCCGGGTGGATCGGCCTGCTGCACGCTTAGCGGTTCCTGGTTGATCTGCGGTGTATCGAGCTCGACCCGGAAGGTACCGTCGGCGAGCACGATCGAGGTGCCCACCACGGCGCCTGCGGCATTGCTGACGGTCACCGTTGCTCCGGCTTCGCCGTTGCCCGAGACCACGCTGCCATCGGCATTGATGATCACGTTGGTGAGTACCGCTGGTGGCGTGAAGTCCGGGGTCACCAAGGTGGCAGGCGACGAGACGTTGCCGGCCGCATCGGTCTGGGTCAGGCGCAGCACCTGGGCATCGCCCAGGGGCGGATCAAGCACGATGCTGAAGTGGCCGCTGGCGTCGACGGTCGCTGTGCCGACCACCTCGTCGGCCGCATTGACCACCGACACCTCGGCGCCGACTTCGCCTCGACCGGTCAGGGACGAACCATCACCTGCCACGGCAAGCTCGCTGAGCAGGACCGGCGCGGTGGTATCGGCCGCGGTGACGATACCGGCCTCGGACTGGTTGCCCGCGGCATCGGTCAACAGCACACGCAGGGTTTCGCCGTTGGCCTGGGCCGGCGTCAGGGTGACCTGGAAGGTGCCGTCGCCGCGCACCGTCCCGGCGCCGAGCGAGGTTCCGTCGGCCGCCAGTACGCTGATCTGGCTGCCGGCTTCGCCCGTGCCGCTGAGCAAGGTGCCGCCCGCAGCGAAGGCCAGCGCGAGCGGGGCATCTGGAGCGACGCGGTCGGGCGCGGTCAGGCTGGCGCTGTTGGATTCGTTGCCGGTCACGTCCGACTGGCTGGCGCTGAGCACTTCACCGTTGATCTGCGCTACCGCCAGGTCGACGCTGAAGGTGCCATCGGCGTTCACCACGCTTTCACCCAGGTCAAGGCCGCCCAGCCCGAGCACGGTGACGGTCGCGCCTGCTTCGCCGCGACCGGTCAGCACCAGGCCGTCGGCTGACAAGGCCAGCTGGGTCAGGGGCAGCGGCGCGGTGATGTCCGGTGCCTGCAACGGTGCCTGCAGCGAGGCGCTGCCGTCGCCGCCCACCGCACCCACCTGAAGGGTTTCACCATCGGCCTGCGCGGTGGCGAGGTTGACGGTGAAGGTGCCTTCTTCGGCCACCAGTGCGCTGCCCAGCAGTACGCCGTTGGGGCCGTAGACATTCACTGTGCTGCCTGGGGTGCCGGTGCCAGTGACGGTCAGGCCATCGCCGCCCACCGCCAGGTTGGCTGGAAC
>NZ_DATELE010000205.1:0-5270 GCF_035277045.1 Pseudomonas sp.
CAGGCCGGGGCCCAGCAGGGCAAGGCCAGCCACCACCCACGGCAGGCCAAGCACCAGGCCCTGACTTGCGACCAGCACCCCGACAGTGGCGACCAGCAAGCCGCCGCCGATCAGCGGCAACAGCCCGAGCCGGTGCAGCAAGGCGCCGCCGAGCAAGGCGCTAGGCAGGCAGGCCAGGGCCGCGGCCGAGACCAGAAGGCCCGCCTGCAGTGGGCTGAAGCCTGCGACCAGCTGGAAACGCTGGGTGGTGACCAGTTGCACGCCGCTCATGGCGAACAGGGTAAAGACGGCGGCCAGGACACCGGCGAGGAAGGCCGGGTTGCGGAAGATTGCAACGTCCAGCAACGGAAACGTCAGGCGCCGCTGGCGCTGGGCGAAGCACAGCCCGGCAACAATTGCCACGCCACCGGCCACTGCCGCCATCGGCCATGATGGCTTGGCATTGACGGCTTCTTTGATGGCATACACAAGTCCGGACAGCGCTGCCAGCGCCTGCAGCGATGACACCAGATCCCATGGACGCGACGCATCGGCCGGGCTGTGCGGGGTCACCACCACCCCCACGGCGAACGCCACCACGACCACTGGCACGTTGATCAGGAACACCGAGCCCCACCAGAAGCGCTCCAGCAGCAGGCCGCCGAGGATAGGACCCAGCGCGCTGCCCACCACCGCCAGCGAGCCCCAGACCGCGATGGCCACGTTGCGCTCGCGGTCGTCCTCGAAGGTTATGCGGATCAGCGCCAGCGTCGCTGGCATCATCGCCGCCGCGCCCACGGCAAGAAAGGCACGGGCGGCAATCAGCAACTGCGCGTTTGGCGCGAAGGCCGCGGTCAAGGACGCCAGGCCGAACACCAGCAGGCCGCTGAGAAACATCTGCCGGTGCCCGATACGGTCGCCCAGGGTGCCCGCTCCCAGCAACAGTCCGGCCATCACCAAGGGGTAAGCATTGATGATCCAGAGGCCTTCGGTGGTGCTGGCGTCCAGGTCGCGCAGCAAGGTGGGCAGAGCCGTGTAAAGCACCGAGTGATCAAGGGTGATGAGCAGCAGCGCAGCGCCCACCGTGGCCAGCACGATCCAGCGTTGAAGTTTTGTGAGTGGCGTGTGTTGCATGGTCGTGAACCTCGCTGCGAGGCTGCAAACTATACATTCTAGAATGTATAGTTACAACGATGTGCGAGTGTGGCCTGACCAACGTTGCCCCTGTGTTCAAAGCGATGCGAGCAGCTTGCTGATCTCGCTTTTTACCCGGCTCATGTCATCACGGCCGTACCAGCGGCATTGGGCAATTTCGTTGCGCGGCCGGGCACGGACACGCCCGCCCAGCGTGACGCGGTAGACATAATGCTCTCGGCGCGCCGAGCGGTAGCGCTTGATGAAACGAATGCTGCGGGCCTTGATGCCGGTCTCTTCGCGCAGCTCGCGACAGGCCGCATCCATGGGCTTTTCGCCTGCCTCGATGGTCCCGCCTGGTAAGGTCCAGTCGCACTTGTGCTTGCGCACGCACAAGAGCTTCTTGCCCTGGTAGCAAAGCACGGTCGCTCGTTTCTTGAGTTCTTTCATCCGGTGAGGCGCCTATGGCTGGGTCCATGTGCATGTGACGGCCTCACCTCGCAAGGGTTCAGCCGGTGCGGGCATCCTTGCGCGGGGTGGCAGGAGGATGATCAATGATTGGCGAGGGACTTCATGTAGGTCGCCTTGAACATCTCCATTTCTTCGCCAAGTGCCTCAAGCGCCTCTTTCTTCAATAGCTTGCGCGCCTGCGGGAACATCTCGCCTTCCTCTTCCTCGATGTGGTGCTCCAGCAGCTCCTTCACCACCTTGACCCGGCCGGTGAATTCCACGGTCGAGGGGTCGGTGTTCTTGAGGTCGGGCAGGACCAGGGTGTCCACGGTACGGTGCTCTTCCTTGGCCTCGTGGTACATGATGGCCTGGTCCTTGCCGCCGGCTTCCTTGAAGGCAGGATAGAGAATCTCTTCCTCAAGCTTGGTGTGCAGCGTCAACTCGACCTCAAGCTTGGCCAGCAATTCGGCACGTTTCTTCACGCCTCGCTCGGTGGACTCGCTGAGCTGGGCAAGAATGCCCTTGACGCGTTCGTGATCGGCTTCGAGCAATTCGATGGCATTCATGAGTGGCTCCTGAGGGTTCGGACCTGATTCGAGGAGAATCACTGCAGCTTCGATGCCAGCTCCCAAGTCAAAAATATCTTCAGGGAAATCATGGACTTGAACGTGCAGAAGCGCATGCCGGATCATGCATTTTGCATGATCCGGCAGGTAATGCCTTGCACTTTGGAGGGCGAGTGATCAGCTACGCAGCGAATCGCTGGTCCCTTGCGCAACCTCTTCCGCCTCGCGGGCCTTCGGCGCCACCCGCATCAGCAGGCACCCGACCACCGCCGACACCAGCGAGCCGAGCAGGATGCCGATCTTGGCCTCATCAACCAGCGCCGGGTGCGCGGGGAAAGCCAGGCCGCTGATGAACAGGCTCATGGTGAAGCCGATGCCGCACAGGATCGACACCGCATAGATCTGCACCCAGGTCGCACCTTTCGGCTTGGCCGCGAGGCCAGACTTGACCGCCAGCAGCACGCCGCAGAACACCCCCAGCTGCTTGCCCACGAACAACCCCACGGCGATGCCCAGCGGCAGCGGCGCGAAGATATCGCCCCAGGTCAGTCCCCCGAACGACACGCCCGCATTGGCAAAGCCGAACACCGGCACGATCAGGAAGCCCACCCAAGGCGAGATGGCATGCTCGAGCCGGTGCAACGGCGAGAGCTCGCGGCCCTCCTCCTCCGCCCAGTACGGCAGCAGGAACGCCCCCACCACCCCAGCCACGGTGGCATGCACGCCCGACAGCAAGGTGAAGTACCACAGCAGCGCCAGGCCGATCATGTACGGCCACAGGCTGAAGACGCGCGCCCGGCGCAGCAGCAGCATCGCCACCATGACAGCCCCGGCGGCGGCCAGGGCGCCCAGGTTGAGGGAGGCGGTGTAGAAGATCGCGATGATCGCCACGGCGCCCATGTCGTCAAGGATTGCCACCGCCACCAGCATCAGCTTGAGCGACAGCGGGACATGCCGGCCCATCAGCGCCAGCGCGCCAATGGCGAAGGCGATATCGGTGGCGGCGGGAATCGCCCAGCCGTGGGCAAGCTCGGTGTCGCCTCCGGCCAGGTAGAGGTAGATCAGCGCTGGCGCGGCCATGCCCATCAGCGCGGGCACGGCGGGCAGGCGTCGTTGCTGCCAGGACGCCAGGCGCCCATCGACCAGCTCGCGGCGGATTTCAAGGCCCACCAGCAGGAAGAACACTGCCATCAGGCCATCGTTGATCCACAGGTGCACGGTCATGGGCCCCAGCGTGTCGCTCAGGGTCACGCCGGTGGAGGCATGGATCAGGTGCAGGTAGTCTTCGGCCAGCGGGCTGTTGGCGATGATCAGCGCCAGCGCCGCGGCGATCATCAACAGGATCCCGCCCGCGGTCTCGCTGGCGAGAAATCGCTGCAGGGTCGAGGACATGGGGGGTTGTGGAGCAGTCATGAGTGTTTCGCCTCGTGCAAAGGGTTGCCCGGGGTGTACAGGTTGCGGATCGCAGACATGCAGACGACAGGACGCCAGGGCCGATCGGCTCGGGCCCATCCGGGCAGGAAATCAAGGGAGGTCGTGGCGAGGATCGCGTTCGCGGGGAACGGGACCGGGCACAGGAATAGACGCAGGAACGCTGCAGCAGCCATGGATAGCCTCACGGAAAACGAATGAACGTTCTCCGTATACGGGGATGATCCCCGGGCGCACGCAGCACACGCCGAGCGGCAAGCCTAGCAAAATGCACGATGGCCGGGCAACCCTCACCGCGCTGGCTAGAGCATGCGCTTGAGCAGGCGCTCCAGGCGGGTGTAGCGAAGCCTGCGCAAGACCCGGCGTACCATGGTCGGGTAGCTGCGCGCGGCCTCGAGCTCGGTGAACAGCGAGATGCGCTGTACCCCGGTTTTAAGCGCGGCCAGCTCCGCGTCGCGTTGCGCCTGCCATTCACCTTGGGGATCGTCGATCAGCAAGGCGTTCTCGAGGTCCAGGCTGAACCCTCTCGGATTGAGGTTGTTGCCGGTCAGAAGCGTGTAGCGCTGGTCGACCCAGATGCCCTTGGCGTGGAAGCTGTGTCCCGGATCGTTCCATAACAGCAGGTTGAGGCGCCGACGGATGATCGCCAGCTGGTGGCGACGGGCGAACGCGCGCAGGTTGTTCTCGTAGAGGTAGGGCAGGACGGCGCTGGCGGAGAACTTCTCGTCCGGGGGGACGTAGAAATCGTTGGCGGTCTTGTCACCGACGATGATGTCCACGGTGACCCCGCGTTGCAGCGCCCGCTCGATCTCGCGCAGCAGCACCTTGGGCGGATTGAAATACGGCGTGCACAGGGTGATGCGTGTCTGGCTGGCCGCGAGCAGCTCGCAGATTACCCGGTTCAGCGGGTTGTGCCGGCCCACGCCCAGCAGCGGCGTCACCTTGAGCCCGGGCCCGGACGGCTGCGCGGCGGCGTCGTAGCGCGTGTCACGCAGGCGCGCGCGCAGCAGCCGTATGTCATCGCGCAGGGTTCGGGTGGCGGGCAGTTGCGGCAGGTCGAGCCGGTGGGTAGCCCGCGAGTCCAGGACGCTGTAGACCAGGTTGGCCATGGCGTCGGCCAGTGGCTTGCTGTCGAGCAGGTGGTAGCGGTCCAGGCGGTACCTGTCGAAACGGTGCAGGTAGACGTTGTTCAGGCTGGCGCCTGTGTACAGCACGCTGTCATCGATGATGCTGCCCTTGAGGTGCAGCACCCCGAACAGCTCGCGCGACTGCACCGGTACGCCGTGGATCGGCACCTCCAGCGCATGGCGGCCCCGCTCGGTGTTGTACCAGGCGGCGTTGCCGGGCTGCTTGGCCTGTCCCATCAGACCGCGCTGGGCCCTGAACCAGTCGACCACCACCACGATGTCCAGGGTCGGGCGCTCGGCCTTGGCCCGGTACAACGCATCGAGAATCTCCTGCCCCGCCTCGTCCGCCTGCAGGTACAGCGCCACGATCACGATCCGCCGCTGCGCCGCGGCGATGCGTTCAAGCAGGCAGGTGCGATAGTCGGCGGCGCTGGGAATGACCTGGATGGCCCCGGGCGAGAGGCTGAATCCTTCGAGGGTGGCGAGCGTGGGGGTGGGTTTCAACGTGTGTGACCTCGGCTGGCGGATGCTAGCAGAATAGCTCTCTGGCGGCCGGCTGTCGGGTGATACTCATGTTGAAACA
>NZ_DATELE010000206.1:0-96974 GCF_035277045.1 Pseudomonas sp.
CTGTGCGGCGACCCCGCATTTTTCTGCCCCGGGCGTTGAACCGGTGCGGGGCAGTCAGGTCTGAGACCTGCGGATAGTCCCGCCCAGGGGCAATGCCATCACCTGGCGCACCACTATCCATCGAAGGAAACGGCAATGATCGAACAAACATCCCGCCTGAATCGGGAAAGGCGCTTTCTCGTGCTGCTGGGCGTGATCTGTCTCGCCCTGATCGGCGGAGCGCTCTATATGCAGATCGTGCTCGGCGAGGCGCCGTGCCCGTTGTGCATCCTGCAGCGCTACGCCTTGCTGCTGATCGCCGTGTTCGCGTTCATTGGCGCGGCCATGCCCGGCCAGCGCAGCCTGACACTGTTCGAAGGCCTGGTCGTGCTCAGCGCGGTTGGCGGAATCGTTGCGGCCGGCAACCATGTGTATATACTCGCCAACCCCGCAGTCAGTTGTGGCATCGACACCCTGCAGCCGATTGTCGACGACCTGCCCCTGGCGCGGATCTGGCCGCTGGCCTTCCAGGTCGATGGCTTCTGCTCCACGCCCTATCCGCCGATCCTGGGTCTTTCCCTGGCGCAATGGGCACTGGCAGCGTTTGTCCTGACGGCCGTTCTGGTGCCTTTCGGCATCTACCGAAACCGCCGCAGGGCCTAGACCAAAGTCCTGATCGGGTGCAAGTCCATCGTCTGCCCAAGCGGCGGTCGAAAGTCGCTGCCAGGTACCCCCTCATCGAGCGCAACCCCTTGCGGTGAACGGGCTAAAAGCCAATCCGCGAGGGTGCGACAAACTGTCGCGAAGCTGATTTTTTGAGCAGCATTGTTACATATCTTGTAAAGGACTGTTGCTCAATAAGTCATAGTCAAGGGTTTGCGACCTATCTACAATCGCCCCCAATTTCCGTTCGGCACTGCTTGCGAGTCGCAGGATTAAAGAGGGCCAAGGCTCTTTTTTGCTGACTTCGACAAGTATCGCCCACGGCGATACCGGGCGGACACCCCTCCGCGATTTCTCGCACCAAACGGACTTGGTCTGAAATCAGGCCTCTGGCCTTCGAAATCTACAACAGTATCAAAGACCCGCTCGATGCCGTGCCCCCTGCAGTCGGATGCCCGGTAGGAGTGGATTCGCCCCAAATGCTAACGCTTGGCAGGACGAAGTGTTGGCGACCAAAACACCAATTGCATTGAAGCAAGCTGATCTAGAGGTCGTGAGATGAGTAAAAAGCGTTACCCCAGACTGTTTGGCATTCTGCCCTTTTTAGGCATGCTTTTACTCAGTGGGTGCAACTGGACCCTGCTCGACCCGAAGGGCCAGGTCGGCATTGAGCAAAAGAACCTTATCCTGATCGCTACCGGCCTGATGCTGCTGGTGGTTGTGCCGGTCATCATCATGACCCTGGCATTTGCCTGGAAGTACCGTGCTTCCAACAAGGCAGCCACCTACACCCCGGACTGGTCGCACTCCACCAAGATCGAAGCCGCTGTATGGGCTATCCCGGTGCTGATCATCATCGCCCTGGGCTATGTCACCTACAAGACCACCCACTCGCTGGACCCGTATCGTCCACTGGATTCCGATGTGAAGCCGGTGCTGATCGACGTCGTCGCGCTGGACTGGAAATGGCTGTTCATCTACCCGGAGCAGGGCATTGCCACGGTCAACAAGATCGTCTTCCCGGCCAATACGCCGGTCAACTTCCGCGTGACCTCCGACGCCGTGATGAACTCGTTCTTCATCCCGGGCCTGGGCGGCCAGATCTACGCGATGGCGGGCATGACCACCAAGCTGCACCTGATCGCCAACGAAAATGGCGAGTTTGACGGTATCTCCGCCAACTACAGCGGCGCCGGCTTCACCGGCATGAAGTTCAAGGCCACTGCCACTTCCCAGGCCGATTTCGAGGCATGGGTAAACGAAGTCAAGCAGTCGCCGAAGACGCTGAGCAAGGCTGAATACGAAGCTTTGGTCAAACCAAGCGAAAACAACCCAGTGACGCTGTACAGCGCGGCACCAGCCGACACGTTCCAGTCCATCGTCGACAAGTACGAAGGCATGAACCGTGGCAAGCCGGTCGTCCACGAAGAAGCAGGCAGCAAGGATCTGGCCACTACCGATGGTGTGGACTCGAGTAAGCAACCAGCTGCCGGGGCAGAGGAGTAAGAGATGTTCGGTAAACTAAGTCTGGAGGCGATACCCTTCCACGAGCCGATAGTTATGGTGACACTTGCCATAATCGCGCTCGGTGGTATCGCTGTTGTCGGTGGTATCACCTATTTCCGCAAGTGGAACTACTTGTGGAGCGAGTGGCTGACTTCGGTTGACCACAAGAAAATCGGCGTGATGTACATCATCGTCGCGATGGTCATGCTGCTGCGTGGTTTTGCCGACGCCATCATGATGCGTAGCCAGCAGGCGCTCGCCACCGGCGGCTCCGAAGGCTACCTGCCGCCTGAGCACTATGACCAGATCTTCACCGCCCACGGTGTGATCATGATCATCTTCATGGCGATGCCGTTCTTCACCGGCCTGATGAACCTGGCCCTGCCCCTGCAGATCGGTGCCCGTGACGTTGCCTTCCCGTTCCTGAACTCCCTGAGCTTCTGGCTGCTGGTTGCTGGCGTGATCCTGGTCAACCTGTCCCTGGGCGTCGGCGAGTTCGCCAAGACCGGCTGGGTTGCCTATCCGCCTCTTTCGGGCCTGCAATACAGTCCCGGGGTCGGTGTCGACTACTACATCTGGGCGCTACAGCTATCGGGTCTGGGTACGACGCTTACCGGCGTGAACTTCCTCGTCACCGTGATGAAGATGCGCGCGCCTGGCATGAAGCTGATGGACATGCCGATCTTCACCTGGACCTGCACCTGGGCCAACGTACTGATCGTCGCTTCGTTCCCGATCCTGACCGCCGCACTTGCCCTGCTGACCGTTGACCGTTATCTGGACTTCCACATCTTCACCAACGAGCTTGGTGGGAACCCGATGATGTACGTCAACCTGTTCTGGGCATGGGGTCACCCTGAGGTGTACATCCTGATCCTGCCGGCGTTCGGCGTGTTCTCGGAAGTCACTTCGACCTTCACCAGCAAGCGCCTGTTCGGCCACCACGCGATGATCTACGCATCGGGTGCGATCGCCATCCTGGGCTTCGCGGTGTGGCTGCACCACTTCTTCACCATGGGTTCTGGCGCCAGCGTCAACACCTTCTTCGGGTTGGCGACCATGCTGATCTCGATCCCGACGGGCGTGAAGCTGTTCAACTGGCTGTTCACCATCTACCAGGGCCGCCTGCGCTTCACCGCGCCAGTCCTCTGGACCCTGGGCTTCATGGTCACCTTCTCGATCGGTGGCATGACCGGCGTACTGCTGGCTGTTCCAGGTGCTGACTTCGTGCTGCACAACAGCCTGTTCGTGATCGCCCACTTCCACAACGTGATCATCGGTGGCGCGGTATTCGGCTACATCGCAGGCTTCGCGTTCTGGTTCCCGAAAGCGTTCGGCTTCACCCTGAACGAGCGTTGGGGCAAGGCTGCCTTCTGGTTCTGGATCTCCGGCTTCTACGTGGCCTTCATGCCGCTGTACGCGCTGGGCTTCATGGGCATGACCCGTCGCCTGAACCACACCGATAACCCGCTGTGGGAACCCTACCTGTACGTAGCCGTCTGCGGCGCCGTGCTGATTGCCTTCGGTATCGCCTGCCAGCTGATCCAGCTGTACGTGTCGGTACGTGATCGCAACGAGAACCGTGACGTGACCGGCGACCCATGGGGCGGCCGTACCCTGGAATGGTCGACTTCGTCGCCACCTCCGTTCTACAACTTCGCCGCCATGCCTGAGAAAGTTGGCCTGGACGCCTGGCACGAAGCCAAGGAAGCGGGCGTTGCGTACAAGGTTCCGGCCAAGTACGAAGCGATCCACATGCCGAACAACACCTCGACCGGTGTGTTCATGGGCCTGCTGCTGGCGGTCTTCGGTTTCGCCTTCATCTGGCACATCTGGTGGCTGGTGGGCGCGAGCCTGGTAGCAACCATCGCGGTCTTCGTTCGCCACGCTGCTCGTGACGACCAGGGCTACATGGTTCCGGCCGAGGAAGTGGCGCGCATCGAAGCTGAACACCAGAAGGCCCTGCGCCTGGCTGGCGTCGCTACCGGTGGCGCACGTGTCGAATCGTTTGAGCGGGTTTAATCAATGTCCAGTCAAGTAATCAACGCTGGTGCTCATGGTCACGACCATGGGCACGATGATCACCACCACGACTCGGGCCAGATGACCGTACTGGGCTTCTGGCTGTACCTGATGACCGACTGCATCCTGTTTGCGTCGCTCTTCGCCACCTACGCGGTGCTGTCCGGCAGTTTTGCCGGCGGCCCGTCGGGTCATGACATCTTCGAACTGCCCTTCGTGGCTGTCGAAACCGCGCTGCTGCTGCTGTCCAGCATCACCTTCGGTTTCGCCATGCTGCAGATGTTCAAAGGCAACAAGGCCGGTGTCCTCGGCTGGCTGGCGATCACCTTCCTGTTCGGTGCCGGCTTCATCGCGATGGAAGTCTACGAGTTCCATCACCTGATCGAGGCTGGCTTCGGCCCGCAGCGCAGTGGTTTCCTGTCGGGCTTCTTCGCCCTGGTCGGCACCCACGGTCTGCACGTGACCTGCGGCCTGATCTGGATGGCGATCCTGATGTACCAGATCAACAAGCACGGCATCACCGCGACCTCCAAGACGCGCATGAGCTGCCTGAGCCTGTTCTGGCACTTCCTGGACGTAGTCTGGATCTGCGTATTCACCGTCGTCTATCTGCTGGGGGTTCTGTAATGGCCAATGCACACGACACTCATCACGAAGCCAATCATGGCAGCGTGAAGTCGTACATGATCGGTTTCGTCCTGTCGGTGATCCTGACCGCGATCCCGTTCGGCCTGGTGATGTTCCCTAGCCTGCCGAAAGACCTGACCATCATGATCGTGGTCGCGCTGGCCGCGATCCAGGTAGTCGTCCACCTCGTGTACTTCCTGCACCTGGACCGTTCGAAAGAGCAACGCTCGAACGTATCGACCTTCCTGTTCACCGCGATGGTCATCGCACTGCTGGTCGGCCTGTCGCTGTGGATCATGTTCAGCATCCATACTTCGATGATGGCCAAGTGAGGTAAGACTGCATGTCCGTTGGGCACTTTATCCAAATCACCAAACCGGGGATCATTTTCGGTAACGTGCTTTCCGTGGCAGGCGGATTCTTCCTTGCTGCGCAGGGGCATGTCGACTTCGCCCTGTTCCTGGCGGTGGTTGTCGGTACTTCCCTGGTGGTTGCGTCCGGTTGCGTGTTCAACAACTGCATCGACCGTGACATCGACCAGAAGATGGAACGTACCAAGAACCGCGCCATGGTCATGGGCGACATGTCGCTCCCTGTCGCGCTGGGCTACGCCACCCTCCTGGGGGTGGCCGGCCTGGGTCTGCTGTACTTCAAGGCCAACCCGTTGGCGGCGTTGTGCGGCCTGATCGGCTTTGTCATCTACGTTGGTTTCTACAGCCTCTGGCTGAAGCGCAAATCGGTGCACGGCACCCTGGTCGGCAGCCTGTCCGGTGCCATGCCTCCGGTGATCGGCTACTGCGCCGTGAGCAACAGCTTCGACCTGGCCGCGGTGACCTTGCTGGTGATGTTCAGCCTGTGGCAGATGCCGCACAGCTATGCCATCGCCATCTTCCGCTTCAACGACTACAGCGCCGCCGAGATCCCGGTCCTGCCGGTGGCCCGCGGTATTCTCGCGGCGAAGAAGCAGATCCTGCTGTACATCCTGGCCTTCCTGCTGGCGACCCTGATGCTGACCCTGGGCGGCTATGCCGGCCTGGGTTACCTGGCGGTTGCCGCCGGTATGGGCCTGTACTGGCTGTACATGGCCTGGGGTGGCTACAAGGCTGAAGATGACAGCAAATGGGCACGCAAGGTATTCGGCTTCTCCATCCTCACCGTCACTGCCCTGAGCGTGATGATGTCGGTGGACAGCCAGACCGCCGGCGAAGTGCTGATGACATACGCTCGCTGATCGTTGCCTGATGTCCAAAAAACGCCCCGGCTTGCCGGGGCTTTTTTTTGCCTGTAAGGCTTGCAGTGACAGCAAGGGCCTCTTCGCTGGCAAGCCAGCTCCCACAGGTAGTGCGCTGTACTTGTGGGAGCTGGCTTGCCAGCGAAGAGGCCGGAGCAGGCAACACACATTCTTCAGAAACCCCCTTTACAACCCATCCACCTTCCCTCTATCTTCTTCCTCGGCCACCGCAGTGGCCAGCGTCGCTCGGACGGTTCCGGGCGCTTACGTCTTTCGAGGAACACATGGCCAACCCAGGTTCGCCGCGCCGCTTTGCGCGCATTGATCGTCTGCCTCCCTACGTTTTCAACATCACCGCCGAACTCAAGATGGCCGCGCGCCGTCGTGGCGAAGACATCATCGACCTCAGCATGGGCAACCCCGACGGCGCCACGCCGCCGCACATTGTCGAGAAGATGGTGCAGGTCGCCCAGCGTGAAGACACCCACGGTTATTCCACCTCGCGCGGTATACCGCGTCTGCGCCGCGCCATCTCGCGCTGGTACCAGGACCGCTATCAGGTCGACATCGACCCCGAGAGCGAGGCCATCGTCACCATCGGTTCCAAGGAAGGCCTGGCGCACCTGATGCTCGCCACGCTCGACCAGGGCGACACCGTGCTGGTGCCCAACCCCAGCTACCCGATCCACATCTACGGCGCGGTCATCGCCGGCGCCCAGGTGCGTTCGGTGCCGCTGGTGCCCGGCGTGGATTTCTTCAACGAGCTGGAACGGGCGATCCGCGAGTCGATCCCCAAGCCGAAGATGATGATCCTGGGCTTTCCGTCCAACCCTACCGCGCAATGCGTCGAACTCGACTTCTTCGAGCGCGTGGTGGCCCTGGCCAAGCAGTACGACGTGCTGGTGGTGCATGACCTGGCCTATGCCGACATCGTCTACGATGGCTGGAAAGCCCCGTCGATCATGCAGGTGCCGGGCGCCAAGGACATCGCGGTCGAATTCTTCACCCTGTCCAAGAGCTACAACATGGCCGGCTGGCGGATCGGCTTCATGGTCGGCAACCCCGAGCTGGTCAACGCCCTGGCACGCATCAAGAGCTACCACGACTACGGCACCTTCACGCCGCTGCAGGTCGCGGCCATCGCGGCGCTCGAAGGCGACCAGCAGTGCGTGCGCGACATCGCCGAGCAGTACCGCCAGCGGCGCAACCTGCTGGTCAAGGGCCTGCACGAGATGGGCTGGATGGTCGAGAATCCCAAAGCCTCGATGTACGTCTGGGCAAAGATTCCCGAGGCCTATGCGCACCTCGGTTCTCTGGAGTTCGCCAAGAAGATGCTGGCCGAAGCCAAGGTGTGCGTGTCGCCCGGCATCGGTTTTGGTGACTATGGCGACGATCACGTGCGCTTCGCCCTGATCGAGAACCAGGACCGCATCCGCCAGGCGATCCGCGGCATCCGGCAGATGTTCCGGGCCGACGGCCTGACCCAGAAGTAACCGCGGCAGCGGGGCAGTTCCGGACCACCGGTCTGCCCCCGATCTTTTTCTTCACGACCCTCTTCTCAGCGCCTCGCGCATGCATTACAACTAGCGGCCTGGGCATGGCCCTCCAATAACGATAATTCCCTTTCCTCTCTCTCCCCACCCAATCATGTCCGAACATAATCCTTGTTTGAACTGCGGCGCCTGCTGCGGGTATTTCCGTGTGTCCTTCTTCTGGGGCGAATGCACCTCTGCCGGAGGCGTGGTTCCAGATGATCTTGTGGTGCAGATCAATCCGACGCGCGTGGCGATGATCGGCACCGACCGCAAGCCGTGCCGGTGCGTGGGATTGTCCGGGGAGATCGGCAGCCAGGTGGCCTGCACGTTGTACAGCCAGCGCTCCAGCCCTTGCCGCGAGTTCGAAGCGTCCTGGGTCGACGGCGTGCACAACCCCAGCTGCGATGCCGCCCGCGCGGCCTATGGCATGCCGCCGCTGGAGGCCAACGAGCCGGTCTGGCCGGAGGAGGGCGTGCAGGTGGCGTGACGGGAGAAGGCTGCGGTATGGTCGGGGTTTGCCGATTGCCCGGAGCCTTGAGTGCCTGCCCGTTACCTGACCATCAGCCTGCTGTTGTACCTGCTGAGCCTGTGCTTTGACGGCGCCAGAATGACCGGCGGCGGGCACATGCCTGCGTTGCAGATGCTGCTCTATGGCGCCTGGGGTGTGCCGTTCGGGCTGTTCCAGTGGTTCGCCAACCCGCTGCTGGCGCTGGCGATGGTGTGCAGGCGGCGTTTCCGGCGGCTGGGCTTGGTGCTAGGGCTGATGGCCCTGTATCTGGCGGGAACCAGCCTTGGCATCGATCGTTTGCCGGACAACCGCAGCTATGCGTTTCTGGACGTTACCAGCCTGGGTGCCGGGTTTTATCTCTGGCTGCTTTCCATGCTGGTGTTTTGCATGGGGCAGGGGTGGTGGTGGTGGCGGGCGCGTGCGGCCGCCGACATGCCGCGCTGGCGCTGGCACGACGGATTGCTGATCGTGATTCTGGGCGGTGCCCTTTACGCCGCCACCCAGATGCCCTCGCTACGCTTCGAGCCGGGCAAGGCGTTGATGCCACCTGACTATCAGTTGCAGCCTCGTAGCCCGGATGTGATCTGAGGCTCAGCCCTTCAACGACCCGAAAGGAATCTCCAATGCTCAAGCGTTACCTGCTCGCCGCCACCGCCGCGCTCACCCTCGACGCCCATGCCCAGGACTACTCACCGTCCTACACCCGCTGCATGGAAAACGCCTCGAGCACCGTGGCCATGAGCACCTGCATCCAGTCCGAAACCCAAGCGCAGGACGCGCGCCTGAACACAGTCTACAAGCAGCTGATGGCCACGCTCGACAGCGCCCCGCAGAAGCGCTTGCGCGAGGCGCAACGCAGCTGGATCAAGTATCGGGAAAGCAATTGTGGGTTCTACAGCCGCATGACGGGCGGCAGCATCGACCGCATCCAGGGACCGATGTGCGAGCTCGACATGCGCCGCGAGCGGGCTGTCGAGCTCGAGCGGGTGCTCAACCCCGAGCGCTGACCGGCCGCCGCTGGCGGCTCGCGCGGGCACGCAGGTACTCGCGCACCTCCACCCGGTCACCGGCAAATTCGATGCGCTCCTTGTTGGCCTCGCGCTGATACGCGTACATCGGGTCGTAATACTCGTTGAGCAACCCTTCGATCCAGGCGCGGTGCAAATCGACCTCGCCTGTGCGCAGCTGGACGTCCAGCGCCTGCTGCAGCAACTCGGCCAGGCGCTGGTGACGCTCGCCGCCCAGGCGCTTGCGGATATTCAGCAGGCTTTGGCGCAGGCGGTCGGCGAACAGCAGCGGGCCGGCCTCCAGCCCGTGCACGGCAATGAACTCGCTGCTCAGGTTGATCACATAGTCGCGCAGGATACGCTCGACCCGGTTGCCGAAGCTGTCCTCCAGCCACACCATCGGGTAGTGCTTCATGCCTTGGTACAACTCCAGCGGCACCGCGCAGCTGCCCACGATACGGCCTTCGTCCTCGAGCACGAACTGCTCGATGCCGCGCGCGCGCTTCTTGAGGATGTCGACCGCCAGGCGGTTCTCGAAGTTGATCTGCGCCGGCTGGCCGGTGGCGCGCTTGCCGAAGCTGGAGCCCCGATGGTTGGCATGGCCTTCGAGGTCCAGCACGTTGTCGAGCTCTTGCAGCACGTCGGTCTTGCCGGTGCCGGTGAGGCCACCGATCAGCACGAAATCGCAGGCCTGCACCGCCTCCAGCGTGGTGCCGATCAGGAAGTTGCGCATCGCCTTGTAGCCACCGATCACCCGCGGGTATTCGATCCCGGCATACTCCTTGAGCCACTGCTGGACGATCTGCGAACGCAGGCCGCCCCTGAAGCAGTACAGATAGCCCTGCGGATGTTCCTTGGCGAAAGCCGTCCAGGCGTGCAGCCGCACCTCCTTGCTCCTGCCGTGCACCAGCTGGTGGCCCAGGGTGATCGCGGCGGCCTGGCCGTGCTGCTTGAAGCAGGTGCCGACCTTCTCGCGCTCCTGGTCGTTCATCAGCGGCAGATTGATCGCCCCGGGGAAGGCCCCCTTGGCGAATTCGACGGGCGCGCGCATGTCCATCAGCGGCACGTCATCGAGAAACAGCTGGCGGTAGTCGGTGCAGTCGTCGCGCATCACAGCACCTCGACCGCGTGGCTCTGTCGCTCGACCAGGGTGCCGATCGGCGCAAGCGACAGGCCCAGCTCGGCGGCCACGGCCAGAAACTCGGCTTCACCCTGTTCGCTTACGGCCACCAACAGGCCACCACTGGTCTGCGGGTCGCACAGCAGGTGCTTCTGGTCGTCGGTCAGGGCGCCGAGCTTGTGGCCATAGCTGTCATGGTTGCGCAGCGTGCCGCCGGGCACGCAGCCCTCGGCCAGGTAATATTCGATGCCTGGCAGGCGCGGCACCGCGTCGTACTGCAGGAGCGCGGTCAGGCCGCTGCCCTCGGCCAGTTCGACCAGATGGCCCAGCAGGCCAAAACCGGTCACGTCGGTCATCGCCAGCACGCCGTCGAGCTTGCCGAAGCGGCTGCCGGGCGTGTTCAGCGTGCACATCCAGTCCCGCGCAAGGCCCTGGTCCTGCTCGCGCAGCTTGGATTTCTTCTCGGCGGTGGTGAGGATGCCGATGCCCAGCGGTTTGGTCAGGTACAGCCGGCAGCCGGCAACGGCGGTGTCGTTGCGCTTGAGATGACGCTTGCTGACCACCCCGGTCACGGCCAGGCCGAAGATCGGCTCGGGCGCATCGATCGAGTGACCACCGGCCAGCGGAATGCCCGCCTCGGCACATACCGCGCGGCCGCCACGAATCACCTCGCGGGCGATCTCCGGAGGCAGCACGTTCACCGGCCAGCCCAGAATGGCAATCGCCATCAGCGGGTCGCCGCCCATGGCGTAGATATCGCTGATCGCGTTGGTGGCAGCGATGCGGCCGAAGTCGTACGGGTCATCGACGATGGGCATGAAGAAGTCGGTGGTCGAAACCACGCCGCGCTCGTCGTCGAGCGCATAGACAGCCGCATCGTCGCGCGACGCATTGCCGACCCACAGCTTTGGGTCCAGGGCCTGTGTACCGCTCTCGGCGAGGATCACATCCAGCACCTTGGGCGAGATCTTGCAGCCGCAACCGGCGCCATGGCTGTACTGGGTCAGACGGATCGGTTCGCTCATACGCACCTCGGATAGTCGTGATGCGCGATTGTAGCAAAGCTGGCCTTTACGCCGACGGCTCTTATAATTCGATCCTGTCGGCACAGGCCGGCCTTGTCCCTGCCATTGAATCGGAGAATCCACATGTTCAAACGTCCCCTGGCGCTCGCCGCCGGCTTCGTGCTGTCTTGCTCCGCCGTCATCGCCCAGGCCGCCGACACGCTGCGCGTCAGCGCCATTCCCGACGAAGCGCCGACCGAGCTGCTGCGCAAGTTCAAGCCGCTGGGCGCCTACCTTGAGCAGCAACTGGGGATGAAGGTGCAGTTCGTGCCCGTGGCGGATTACCCGGCGGTGGTCGAATCGCTGGCCAGCAACCGCCTGGACCTCGCCTGGCTGGGTGGCTTCACCTTCGTCCAGGTGCACCTCAAGGACCCGACCGCCACGCCCCTGGTGCAGCGCGAGCAGGATGCGCAGTTCACCAGCAAGTTCATCACCGCCAACCCGGACGTGAAGAGCCTGGCCGACCTCAAGGGCAAGACCTTCGCCTTCGGCTCGATTTCGTCCACCTCGGGCAGCCTGATGCCGCGCTACTTCATGCTCAAGAACGACAACATCAAGCCCGAGGACTACTTCAAGCGCATCTCCTATTCCGGCGCGCACGATGCCACCGCTGCCTGGGTGCAAGCCGGCAAGGTCGACGCCGGGGTGCTCAACGCCAGCGTCTGGGACAAGCTGGTCGCCTCTGGCAAGGTCGATACCCAGAAGGTCAAGGTGTTCGCCACCACACCGACCTACTACGACTACAACTGGACCGCGCGCGGCAGCCTCGACCCGGCGCTGAAAGAGAAGATCCGCAAGGCGTTCCTCGACCTCGATCCCGCCAAGCCCGAGCAAAAGGCGATCCTTGATCTGCAGGCCGCCAGCCGCTTCATCGAGACCCGCCCTGAAAACTACCAGGGCACCGAAGAAGCCGCCCGCGCCGCCGGACTGCTCAAGTGAGCATCCGCCTGCTCGGCGCTGGCTTGCGGCACGGCCAGGTCCAGGCCCTCAAGGGCGTGGACCTGCGCATCGAGGCCGGCGAGCAGGTGGCGATCATCGGCCCGTCCGGCGCCGGCAAGTCGAGCCTGCTGCACCTGATGGCCACCGCCAGCCGCCTGAGCGAGGGCAGCCTCGAGCTGCTCGGCGAACAACCGTGGCGACTCTCTGCCCGCGCCCGCCAGCGCCTGCGCGCGCGGGTAGGGCTGGTGCACCAGGCGCCGCCGCTGCCCTTGCGCCAGCGGGTCGTGACCGCGGTACTGGCTGGCCGCCTGGGGCAGTGGGGTACCTTGCGCGGGCTGCTCAACCTGCTGTATCCGCTGGATGTGCCAGGTGCACGGCAAGTGCTGACGGACCTGGGCCTGGCCGACAAGCTGTTCGCCCAGTGCGGCCAGCTATCCGGCGGACAGCTGCAGCGCGTCGGCATCGCCCGCGCGCTGTACCAGCGGCCGCAGGTGCTGCTCGCCGATGAGCCGGTGTCGGCGATGGACCCGGTGCTGGCAGGCCACAGCCTGGCGCTGCTCAACCGCCACGCGCGTGAGCAGGGCGTGACCCTGGTGGCCAGCCTGCACGCCGTGGAACTGGCGCTTGCGCACTTCCCGCGGGTGATCGGTATCCGCGACGGGCAAGTGGCCTTCGACTGCCCGGCCCAGGCCGTGAGCGCCGGCTTGCTCGATGCTCTGTACGCCAATGAGCAACTGGTCCCGCCACCCGTGCCCGAAGCCACGTTGCACGTGCAGATTCCTCGATGCTGAGCCGCGACACCCGTGACCCCGCCGCGCTGCCGCGCCTGCTGCTGACCCTTCTGGCCCTGGCCCTGCTGTGGCCCGGCGTGCGGCTCAGCGAACTCGATCCTGGGGTGCTGCTGCAGGCGGACAACCGCGAGCAGATGGGCAACTTCGTCAGTGGTTTCTGGCCACCCGCCCACGATCCCGATTTTCTCGCGCTGTTGCTGGAAAGCACTCTGCAAACCCTGGCCGTGGCCACCGCGGGCATGGCCCTGGCCTTTCTGATCGCGGTGCCCACCAGCCTGCTGGCCAGCCGCGCGCTGTCGCTGGGCGCTGCGTCACGTGGCGGACAGGCCGGATTCTGGTCCCGCACGGCGCGCCTGCCAGTGCGCGGCCTGTTGATCTTTCTGCGCAGTGTCCCGGAGATTGTCTGGGCGCTGCTGTTTGTCCGTGCGGTCGGCCTCGGCCCAACCGCAGGCGTGCTGGCCATCGCCATCACCTACAGCGGCATGCTCGGCAAGGTCTACGCCGAAATCTTCGAATCGGTCGACCAGCGCCCGGCCCATGCCCTGCTGCAGGCCGGCGGCAGCCGTCTGAGCGGGTTTCTCTATGGCATCCTGCCCAGCGCCGGGGCGGAGCTGGTGTCCTACACCGTTTACCGCTGGGAGTGCGCCGTGCGTGCCTCGGTGGTGATGGGCTTTGTCGGCGCGGGCGGCCTGGGGCAGCAGATCGACCTGTCGATGCGCATGTTCGCGGGCGCCGAGGTCGCCAGCATGCTGCTGGCGTTCCTGGTGCTGGTGTTCCTGGCAGACCAGCTCAGCCGGGTGCTCCGCGGGAGGCTGGCATGAACCGCTTGATCAACCTGCTGCTGGTGTTTGTCATCCTGGGTGCCGTCGCCGCCTCGTTTGCCTACCTGAGCCTGGACCTCGAGGCGTTGGTCGACAATGGCGGACTCGGGCAGATGGGTGGCTACGCCACGCGGTTCCTGAGCCCGGACCTGAGTGCGGGGCATCTGCGCGCGGTCTGGCGCGGCGCGCTGGAGACCCTGGCGATGTCCGGCCTGGGTACCTTGCTGGCGATCGCTCTCGGTCTGCTGCTAGCCTTGCCCGCCGCCGGGCGTTTCGGCTGGCCCCTGCAAGGTGCCGCGCGGCTGGTGCTCAATGCCCTGCGGGCGATTCCCGAACTGGTGTGGGCGGCCTTGACCGTGCTTGCCGCGGGCCTGGGGCCCAACGCCGGTACCCTGGCGCTGGCGCTGCACACGGCGGGCGTGCTGGGCCGGCTGTTCGCCGAAGCCCTCGAAAATGCCCCGGCCGAGCCTGCGGCAGCCCTGCGCCTGCAGGGCGCCAGCCAGGTCAGCGCCTTCTGCTTTGGCACCTTGCCCAACCTCTGGCCGCAGTTGCTTGCCTACAGCCTTTACCGTTGGGAGAACAACATCCGCATGGCCAGCGTGCTGGGTTTCGTTGGTGCCGGAGGGTTGGGGCAGATGCTCTACACCACCCTCAGCCTGTTCCAGGAAGCCCAGGCCAGCACGGTCATTATCGCGATGCTGGTATTGGTGCTGCTGGTGGATGCCCTGAGCGACCTCCTGCGCCAGCGCTACGTTCGCGCGTAGGCTTTCTCAGCCCACCACCAACCGCTCGCACTGCGCATCCCGCTGCATCGACTCCAGGTTGCGCTCGATCGTCTCGCAGATCGTGTCCATCTGGATCTGATGCTCGCTAAAGCGGAACGGGCTCTGCAAGTCCGTACCGATGCGCTCGATCGCCAGCAGCATGAACCCGACCACCGTCGAGGCCAGCGGCGTGAACCACCCCAGCGTCTCCACCAGGCCCACCGGCACGATCAGGCAGAACAGGCTGATGAACAACCGTGGAAAATACACGTAGGGGTAGGGCAGGGGCGTATTGGCGATCCGCTCCATGCCGCCTTGGGCGTTGGACAGGTCGACCATGGTCGATTCCAGCCGCGCCAGGCGAATGGTGTCCAGTCGACCCGCCTTGTATTCCCGGCTCAGCATGGCCGCGGAGCCGGTGAGGATGTCGTTGGCGAAGTTGTTGGAGTTGTTGCGCCGCTCGAATTCGTTCGGCGGGATGAACGCCATCAGCTCATCGGGGCACGGACGGCCTTTCAGGTGCGCCGCCAGGCAGTTCACATAGGCGATATGCCGGCGCAGCAGGGTCGCCTTCACCGGATTGACCCCCTCCTGATCATCGTCGATCAGCGACAGCACCTGGCGCCCATAGCTGCGCGAGCTGTTCACCAGCATCCCCCACAACGTGCGTGCCTCCCACCAGCGGTTGTACGCGCTGCTGTTACGGAAGCTCACCAGCACCACCAGCGCCGAGCCCAGCAGGGTCAGCGGCATCAAGGGCAGGGTGAACTCGGTATTGAAGAACAGCATGAACTCAACGGTGACCAGCACATCCCAGATCAGCAGCCAGAACAGCGACCAGCCGATATAGCCGAAGGTCTTGACCACCAGGCGGTACTTGCGGGCGATGGCGTCTTTCATGGGTCAACCTCCAGGCGAATAGCATGAGGTTTCGGACGCCGGGCCGGGCAAGAGGTTCGCTGCGCTTCATCGGGGGGTGTTGCAGGAGGTGTCTGGGGCGAGGGGGTTCGGAGTCGTACTGCTGCAATCGACCAGCGGAATTGAAGTTCCAATTTCAGTGATGGCACAATGATGTCTTCACCGAACCACAAGGCAGCATTCGCCTTGCCACTGTCCGGTGCGTTCAGGACAGCATTGGATTCGGTGACTTTCGAAATGAGCGAACGAACAACCAAAGGCCTAACTTTCGCCAAGCGCATGTACGTGCCGCGCGCGGTCGGCACGGGGCTGGGCTTTTTCTGCGTGATGGTCGGCATCTGGCCGCTGCAGCCAGGCTGGGGGATCTGGGCGTTGCTGTTCATGCATGGGTTTGTCTGGCCGCACCTGGCGTATCAGCTTGCCCGGCGGTCTGGGTACCCACTGCGCGCCGAGCAGCGCAACATGATCATCGACGGCTTCGCGGGCGGTTGCTGGGCCGGCGTGATGGGCCTGAACCCGCTGCCCAGCGTTATCATCCTGTCGATGATCGCCATGGACAAGATCGCCGCTGGCGGCTGGCCCATGCTGTTCAAAACCCTGTTCGCGCAAGCCGTGGGCATCGGCCTGTGCCTGTGGCTGTATGCGCCGCCGCTGTTTCCCGAGACCTCCCAGGCGCAGATGCTGGCCTGCCTGCCGATTCTGCTGATCTATCCCATGGCCATCGGCCTGATCTGCCACCAGGTCACGGTCCTGCTCACCCAGCACAAGCGCACGCTGGCGCGGCTGAGCAAGACCGACAGCCTCACCGGGCTCACGAACCACGGCGCCTGGAAAGACCTGCTGGTGCGCGAGTTCGAGCATTGTCGCCGCACCCATCAGCCGAACAACCTCGCCCTCATCGACGTCGATCATTTCAAGCAGATCAACGACCGGTACGGCCACCTCGTCGGTGACAACGTCCTGCGCACGCTTGGCACCACGCTGGCCTCGCACCTGCGCAAGACCGACCTGGTCGCGCGTTATGGCGGTGATGAGTTCTGCGTGATGCTGCCCGGCACCACCCCGCACGAAGCGCATGAAATTCTCGAGCGCCTGCGCCAGACCGTCGAGACGTATCGCGACCCGACGCTGCCGGACATGTCGTTGAGCCTGAGCATCGGTATCGCGCCCTATGGCAATCATTTCGCCGACGCTGACCGCTGGTTGCACGCCGCGGACATGGCGCTCTATGCCGCCAAGCATGCGGGACGCAATACCATCAACATGGTGCCGGCGCAGGGCTGAGCGCCGGTGGGTGGCGGGGGAGGGGTACGCGAAAGGCGTGATCCTGCGTCGCACCTCACTCCACGAACCGCACCTTCAACCGCGCCCGTTGTTCCCATGACCGCTCACACCAGGCCATGGTATGGGTGGCCTTGTTCCAGCGGACCTTTGACAGGCCCCTGGCATCAGCGCTGGCGATGACCTGGGACAGGCATTGCAGGCCCAGCACCGCCCCCGCACAGCCCCCCGTCAGCAACATCGCTTCTTTCCAGGCTGTCAGCGAATCCATGGCATCACGCTGAACCACCGCCACCTCTTTGTGCCCGTTTCTGACGTAATGAATCTCGTACTTGCCCGGCATTGCCCAACCGCATGAACGCTTCCTTGATGCGAAATACTATCATTTGCCATGGGATTCTGCAGGATCGTCTGAGCGCTGATTTAGAGCAAGCGCCCCTCAACCAGGCCGGCCTGCCGCGATCCATTTCTCGACCTGTTTCAGGCTCAAGCGATAGCGTGCGCAGTTATGCAAGTTCAGGATCTCCACCTCCCGGTCCAGTAACGGACTGAACGCCGACTGCTGCGAGTCGGAAAGCTCGAGCTCCAGGACTGCCTGAGCTTTGCTTTTCCCGTCCCGGACGATGCTTCCCATGGCCTCGTTCAACAGCTCCCGGAATTGCAGGCGAATCGGATCGGGAACGCCCATGGACTCCAGGGTCACTGCATACTTTTTGATGGACCGCCTGTAGACCCACTCGAACAGGTCCACGGCCATCGCCATGTTGCGTTGCTCATACACACCCATCATCGCCATCGCGTAGTCCTGCGGCGAGACATCCAGAAACGACAGCGGAGCGCAGTTGTAGAGCATGAGAGGAATGTTGGCGCAGAGGCGACTGGTCCGCTTGTTACCGTCTTCGAATGGCTGCAGATAGGCCAGATTGATCCACAGGAAAAACGCCGCTTCGGTCGGGCTCTTGGTCTGCCGAGCCTTTTCAATGACCAGCTCGAGCATTTCCTCCAGCAGCAGGGGCACCTGGCTCGGGATATAGACCGTATCGCTGATGTTCACGACCGTCTGCCGGATACTGCCCAGCGCGCTGCTGTCCGCCAGCAGATCGACCATCAGCAGAGTGTGCAGGTTGCTCACCAGGGCCGTGGTCAAGCCGTACTCCGGCACCGCGTCGACCAGAAATTCGATGGCTGATTTGTGATTCAGCAGCATCACCGCATCAACATCCCCCCCGGTCTGGCCGCTTTTGAACAACTCTTCAGTGGCTAGCAGCGAATACCGGTTGCCTTCCAGGCGAGAGGAAGACCACGACAGGTCAATGAGGAGTGGCTCCAGGACCTTGCGGGCATAGGTGCCCGCTGCTTGCTGGCCGCGCATTCGGCCCTCCGCTTCGAGCGTTGCGGCGAGTGCGGGCGGAAGCCAGGCGGTATGGTTTGGGATGTAGTCATCAACCAGTGCCCGGTGGTAAGACACCGGCTCCCTCATCGCCAATGGACGGGAGAGGGAGACGCGCAGGAGCTTGCTTTCGGCGGACCATGGCAGCTGTGGTTGTTCCGCAGACGGCAACGTGACTGCAAAGGGTCGGGTATCTCCTGGGGTTGCGAGTCGATAGCGCATGCTGCGGCCATCACGTTCGCGCGCGATGTCGCCGGCGCGGATGAGAGTATCCAGGTGCCGCTTGAGGGTGGACCAGCTCACGCTGACACGCGCGGCGAGCTCTTTCGAGGTGAGGCCCTCTGGCTTTTTGTCCGAGGCGGAAAGCGCTTTGAGGATTTCGTGGTGGAGAGGCATGGGGCACCGGGCTGGCTGGACTGAGCTCAATATAGCTCAATGCAGCTCAAAGTAGCTCAATGCAGCTCAACACAGCTCAACGCAGCTCAATCCATGAGCTGCATTGAGCTGTATTGAGCTGCGTTGAAGGGGCAGAAACATTTGGAAAACTTCCTTGACGATATTTCCTACAGAAATTGGCGGTTTTTGGTGCTAAAAATCTGGAAATGTTGAGAATTTGCCTGCTACTTGTAGGATATTTCCGAATCGTGCTTTAGCAGCCTTTAAGTCGTTGCGGTGGACTCATTAGCAAACTAGTCTCGCCGAGTCGCCGGAAATCTGGCGGCCGGTTTTGACAGACCGTCTAATGATGACCACATGTGCACTTCCTTTATGGCGGCTGTACGTGGGGCACTTCATGTGCGCCGAGTGCCATCATTCTCGGTCTGTCAACCCGCGTACAGTTGCCACCTCATTGTTTGACAGCAGGCTGTGGCAGCCCAACCAATGATGGGAGTCACCATGCTCAAAATCGTCCCCGATCCACCGCTTCAAGCCATCAACCATTCCCTCGAAGACATCCTTGTCCAGGCAACCGAATACCTGGTCTGCGCCATGACCGTGGCCCAGCAGACGGTATTGCTGCAGCCCCAGCCCGCTGCCCAGGTAATGACCATGACCACAATGCACGAGATCGAAAGTGCCCGGGGCATGGTCGAGCTGGCGTTGAGCAAGATACAGATGCAGCACTGACCCGCCTGTCCACCCTGATCGACCGTGGGCCGCAGGTACTGCGCGACCCGGTCCACACACAGTCATCGCGCAAGGAGCCACGCATGAGATACGACACGAAAGCCACGCCCAAAATCGTTCCCAAGACCTGGGGTATCGGCAGTTTCGGAGAAGGAGTGGAAGAGAAAGCGTCCCATCGGCTGTTCCGCGTAGAACCAGGGCATGACGGGGATTACGTCATAGAACAGGCGCTGCTGATGATGCATTGCGCCTATAAGCTCACCGGTGAAGCATCGATCGAGCCGAGCGAAAGCAAGGTATCCGCGGCGCATTGGATCACTGGAATGGCGAAAGCACTGCTCGAGGATATCGCCCATGGGTTGCTGATGTCTCCGAGCACCAGCAGCGGTGAGGTGCCGGCGTCGAGGACGTAACGGCTAGCGCTAATTCCTGGGTACGACAAATGGAGCCAGTCCGTCCGGGCTGGTTTCCAGCTTCCAAATCACTTGTAGACACTTCCTGGTACGACTGCGTAGCTGGCGTACGCTCCGATTTTGCTATCGTCGCGCGGGCCCTGTTGCCACGACAACCACATCTCGAAGCGCGCGCTTACAAGAAGAATAATGATCGAAATTTTCAAGAAAAACCTTCGCCAGGCGGTAGCACAATATGGACTGCCCACCAAGCCCTTCATGACACAGACACCCGTCTATCGGGTTCAAGAAAGCCGCTACCCAGATCCAGTTTTTTACAACGCCGATTCCGACTCACGTTATGGCGATCCACTCAAGGCGATCGGCGTCATCTACGTTGCATGCAGCGATGTGACTGCCGTCGCGGAAACGCTGCAGCATGGAAACGACGGAGTGAATAGCCCGGTTCTTGCGGCGCAGATCGAGGAAAGATCGCTGCATACGCTTGTCACGGCTCGGACCCTGAGGCTGGTTGACGCCGCGGAGCTGGCGCGTAATTCCGGAGAACGTCTGAAAGCGATTGTAGAATCGCGAGGGCAGGGAACGGAGGGCTACGCATACACCCGCGCGCTAAGCAGTTTGGTCATGCGGCATGAGCTTCAGGTGGACGGTATTTTATACCCATCACAGGTCTATCCGGTAACGGGCAGCCTGGCGGGCTGCAATCTTGTGCTATTCGCGGGGCGGCCTGATCAGTTGATCGCCATTAGCAAACAGCCGCTCATTGATTTGGAGCTGTCCACCGGAGAAACGGTGGGAGAGCTGTTGAGCCGCATACGAGTTCCTATTGCATGAGGATCGTGGTCACCTGCCCATCGAGAGCCGATGCTTGAAGTCACGAACGATGATTTCAAACGCAGCATTGTCATCGAGCAGCGTATATCTGGGATGGAGATTCTCAGGCTCGCCAGGGTTTGAAAAATCCATAGCCTGAGCGAGAAAGCCCAATAGCGCATTAACCTGTGTGGCATCTTTTGGATCGACATCCAATGCGTCCATGAGCTTGGCTATCGACGGAGCAACCAGATTCTTCCGGAACTGGAACGCGGGATAATGCTTGCGTGAACCGTCGGTGTAGGCAAGGACCTGCCCGTTCTGCAGTTTTTTATTCAGCGCCTGTCGTGTGATATCGAGGATTTCGCACACTGTCCTGGAGTCAAGAAGCTCGTAGGCTTTCTGGATATTCTCGAGCAGCAGGGCACGGCCTTTCATGAAAGCTATCTGGTTTCGAACCTGAGGGCTTGGCTTTCTGCGGTCGCTCTTGGCTAGCGCACTGCGAAGCGCCTCGAAATAGCTATCTGCTACCTCGTTTTGCACCATTTTCAAAAGCAGAGGCTGTGAGAGTTCATCCAGAAAGTGTCCAAACGCCTCCATCAGCGAGGCCTTTGTAGCCTCCGGCGACCGAAGGGCGTGGGACGAGGATTCTGCGATGGCGGTCTTCATGCTCAACCTCACTAGGTGGTCATGGGGGCAGTAATGCTAGGCTACTGCCGAGATGGATCTGCGTCAACCTGTCAACCATCCGATTAGGCTGGGTTGGACCACATAGGCCCTGCGACGCGTGAGGTAGGGTCGCGGTGATGAAGGCCTGACTTCGCATTCAGGGGCGTAACGCCGGGACTAGCGGTATGACGGCTGTCTTTTCAATGCAAACGTCGACCCCGCTCCCCCTCGCACCCCTACGGACCATCAGGAAAACCGCTCCTCTGATCCCTGCTTGAAAACCCTTTGCTACCATTACCAGAAGCACCGATTTGTCCTGCTTTCACATCCTGGCCTTTGTCCAGTCATCCAAGACTGCACAGCCAGATGGGGGTTAAGGCAATGCGTGTTTCATTCGCTTGCGCCGCGTCGGTTGTTCTGTTTCTAGGCGGATTTACTGGCCTGGCACAGTCAGCAGACACGCCATCAAACGCCACTGACACCGCGCCTGTCGCGGCAGCGGCCAAAGAGGCTGTGTTCAGTCAGGCACAGCTGGACCAGATGCTGGCGCCCATTGCGCTCTTCCCGGACCCATTGCTGGCGCAGATCCTCATGGCCACCACCTACCCCGGAGAGGTCGCCGAGGCGGTGACCTGGTCCAAAGCTCACCCGGACGCCAAGGGTGATGATGCGGTTCGGCAAGTGGCAAGCCAGCCCTGGGACCCTAGCGTGCAGGCGCTGGTCGCATTCCCACAGGTATTGGCGACGTTGGGGCAGGATTACGTTTGGGTGCAGCGCCTGGGTGACGCCTTTCTCGCGCAACCCGACGATGTCATGGGCAGCGTGCAACGCTTGCGTCGTCAGGCCCAGGACACCGGCAACCTCCAGAGCAACCAGTACCAGAACGTGACGGTTCAGGCGGCAGCGCCAATCGCACCAGCCTCCGCGGCTCCGGCCAGCAGCGCCTCCACCATCGTTATCCAGCCCGCCGATCCGCAGGTGGTGTACGTCCCCAGCTATAACCCGACAACCGTCTACGGCACCTGGGCCTATCCTGCCTCACCGCCTGTGTACTATCCGCCGCCGCCCGCCTATTACCCTGGATCGGCGTTGGTGGCTGGACTGGCATTCGGAACCGGCGTGGCGATTGTCGCCTCGCTGTGGGGGGACTGCGACTGGGGCGATAACGACATCGACATCGACGTCGACCGCTACAACACCATCAATCGCAACACGCAAATCACCAACAACCAGGGCAAGTGGCAGCACAACGCTGTTCACCGCGATGGTGTTCCCTATCGAGACAACCGCAGCCGTGAGCAGTATGGCCGGCAGCTCAACGGTGCCAATCAGCGCGAGGCCTATCGGGGAGACAATGCCCAGCGCGCTCAGGCGCGTGAAAAAGCCCGCACCTCCATGGACCAGCATGGCATCGAAAGACCCGCCGCCAGCAATCGCCAGGCCCGTGATCAGGCGCGCAAAGCGCAATCCGCCACCGCGGTGGGCAATCGGCCGCAAGCAGGTGCGGACAGGCCGAGGCCATCTGACAGCCGCCAGGGCGCCGGCAGAGACCTTCGGGAAAACCCGCAGCCCAGGCGGCAGACTGCTCAGACCAATCAACGTACCCAAGACTTTTCGCAGGCGCGCCAAGGCACGCAAAAACGAGCGTCCGCCAGTGCTGGCAGCGCTCGCAACAACGCCTTTGCCGGAGCGCGCGCCCCGTCCCAGACCAGCGCCCAAGCGATGCGTGGGCGTGCCAGCCAGGCATCCGCCCAGCGTCCCAGTGCCGCTCGATCAGCGGGCCATCAGATCAGTCGGCCGGCCCAAGGCCCAGCCCGTCAAAGAGGAGGCCGGCGTTGAACAGTCATTCTCGCGCAAGGATTATCACGAGCATGCTGCGCGGTGCCGTGGCGATGACCGCTGGGCTGGCGTGGTCGTGCAGCGTTACCGCGCAGCAGGCCTTTGCGACGCCTGAAAAGGCGGCTCAAGCGTTTGTCGAGGCACTGGGCACGGAACGCGCCGACGAGGCCCGCCTCACAACACTTCTGGGCGATGGGTGGCGCAGTTTCATTCCGCGAGGTGGCGTGCAACGCAGCGACGTGGATGCTTTTCTGAAGCTCTACCGCGAGCAGCACACCATTGAAAAACCCAGCGACCGCGAAGCGATCCTGGCCGTCGGCAGTGACCACTGGACACTGCCAATCCCGATGATAAAAGCCAAGAGCGGTTGGCAATTCGATATCAAGGCCGGTAGCGCCGAAATCCGCGCGCGTCGAATTGGCAGCAATGAACTCGCCGCGCTGCAATCGGTGCTGACCTACCACGACGCCCAGATGGACTACGCCTCAGTGGACCGTAACGGTGACGGCGCCCTCGAATATGCGCGCAAGATATTCAGCGCGCCCGGCAAGCACGACGGGCTCTATTGGGAGGAGGGCGATAGCAGCCCGCTCAGCCCGCTGGGGCCCTTGTTCGGCAAGCTTGTTGCGGGCGAGGACTGGCATGGATACCACTTCCGCATCCTCGAAGGCCAAGGCCCCTCCGCGCCGGGCGGTGCCTACAGTTACCTGATCGGTGACAAGATGATCCGCGGTTTCGCACTGGTCGCCTGGCCGGAACAGTACGATGACACCGGGGTGATGAGTTTCATGATCAGTCATGAAGGACACGTCTTCGAGAAAGACCTCGGGCCTGGCACGCAAACATTGGCGCAGTCGATGAAGCGCTTTGATCCGGATGACAGCTGGACCGAGGTGACCTTGGATCAGGAGCAGTAACAGCCATGCCTTGGGTCATATCAAAACAGTCCCCGCTACCCAGCCCGCAGTGCTAGCGAGAGGTCTTGACCTTCAGGACTTCGGTGTAGATGGCGTTGACCGACTGACCCACCTGGAGCTTCTTCATGCGCTCCTGCATCTGGGGATCCTCGACCTTCAGGACAATCACTTTTCCTTCGGGCGGAAGCAACGTCACCTCATGCTTCTTCAGGTCGATATGAGTGATCTTCGACGTGACCTTGACCCGGCGTACCGCTTCTCCGCCCGGATGAGGATTGTCCTTGGTGGCGCGAATGGCCATTGATTCGTCGCTGATCCCCGGCGCGCCTCCTACCTGGGTGTCGAGCACATAGGCGATCGAGCGGGTTACGTGGATATCGACTTTGTCACCGACCTTCAGGTTGTGCAGCGCTTTGGCTTCATCCGTGAGCTGGATAGAGAGCGGGCGTTGGTTCGCGTCTTCCAGCGTGACCTGATGGTTTTCCGGGTCAACGGCCAGCACTCGAGTGACCATGCGGCCTTCCATCGCATGACTGCCCAACGGCACATCGGCGGCATGTGTAGTGAAGCCAGCGGTGGACATGATCGAGGCGAGGGCTACGGCAAAGGGGAGGGAACGGGCAGGTTTCATGGGCTTGCTCTCCACGGGATGGCTAACAAGGCAGCACGACGGATCTGGGGGGCAGATCGCTGGCACGTAGGGGAAAGCATAGACAGTCGTGGCTGGAACGCGAGCCACCGCTTCAGGGCTACGGCTTAGGTGAGCATTTTTTTCTTGCTCGATCTCATCCAGGATGGACGTGGTCGATGGTCATTGCTCTGCCCTTCATCGCGAGCAAGCCAACTTCCAGAGCGAAGCGACCGATTGCAAACCCCAGAAACGCAAAAGCCCGCTTTCGCGGGCTTTTGAGGTGTTGCCTGGCCGTCGATCTCGACAACCAGTTACTGCAGATGGTGCCCCGAGGGAGACTCGAACTCCCACTCCTTTCGAAAACGGATTTTGAATCCGCCGCGTCTACCAATTCCGCCATCAGGGCTTATGGCGGCGGAGTATAAAGAGCCGCTTGAATGCGGTCAATCGGGTTTCATGGTGAATTTTTGCTCGTTGGGCTAAACTTTCCGGCCCTGTCGAACCGAACACCATCATGCGCGTCGCCGATTTCTCCTTTGAGCTCCCCGATTCCCTGATCGCTCGCCATCCGCTGGCGGAGCGCCATAGCAGCCGTCTGCTGACCCTCGATGGTCCTAGCGGGGCGCTTGCACACAAGCAGTTCACCGATCTGCTGGACTTCCTGCGCCCTGGCGACCTGATGGTGTTCAACAACACCCGGGTGATTCCGGCGCGGCTGTTCGGCCAGAAGGCTTCCGGCGGCAAGCTGGAAATCCTCGTCGAGCGGGTGCTGGACAGCCACCGGGTGCTGGCCCACGTGCGCTCGAGCAAGGCGCCCAAGCCTGGCACGCAGCTACTGATCGACGGCGGCGGCGAGGCCGAGATGGTCGCGCGCCACGACACGCTGTTCGAGCTGCGCTTCGCCGAGGAAGTGCTGGGCCTGCTCGACCGGGTCGGCCACATGCCGTTGCCGCCTTATATCGACCGCCCGGACGAGGGCGCGGACCGCGAGCGCTACCAGACGGTCTACGCCGAGCGTGCCGGTGCGGTGGCCGCGCCGACGGCGGGGCTGCATTTCGATGAGGCGCTGCTCGAGAAGATCGCGGCCAAGGGCGTGGAGCGCGCCTTCGTCACCCTCCACGTGGGCGCCGGTACCTTCCAGCCGGTGCGCGTCGAGCGCATCGAAGACCACCACATGCATAAAGAGTGGCTCGAAGTGGGCCAGGATGTGGTCGATGCCATCGCCGCATGCCGTGCCCGCGGCGGCCGGGTGGTCGCGGTGGGCACCACCAGCGTCCGCTCGCTGGAAAGCGCGGCGCGCGACGGCGAGCTGAAGGCGTTCAGCGGCGATACCGACATCTTCATCTTCCCGGGCCGGCCGTTCCATGTGGTCGACGCCCTGGTGACCAACTTCCATCTGCCGGAGTCCACGCTGCTGATGCTGGTCTCGGCCTTCGCCGGTTACCCCGAGACCATGGCTGCCTACGCGGCGGCGGTCGACAACGGGTACCGCTTCTTCAGTTACGGTGATGCCATGTTCATCACCCGCAATCCGGCGGCGCGTGGCCCCGAGGATCAAGCATGAGTCGCACCTGTCGTATGTCCTTCGAACTGCTGGCTACCGATGGCAAGGCCCGTCGTGGACGGTTGACCTTCCCGCGTGGCGTGGTCGAGACGCCGGCGTTCATGCCGGTCGGCACCTATGGCACGGTCAAGGGCATGCTGCCCCGTGACATCGAGGCCACCGGCGCGCACATGATCCTGGGCAACACCTTCCACCTGTGGCTGCGCCCGGGCACCGAGGTGATCAAGGCCCACGGCGACCTGCACGACTTCATGCAGTGGAAAGGTCCGATCCTGACCGACTCGGGTGGCTTCCAGGTGTTCAGCCTGGGCGCCATGCGCAAGATCAAGGAGGAGGGCGTGACCTTCGCCTCGCCAGTCGATGGCTCGAAGGTGTTCATGGGCCCCGAAGAGTCGATGCAGGTCCAGCGTGACCTGGGCTCGGACGTGGTGATGATTTTCGACGAATGCACGCCGTACCCGGCCGACGAAGACGTCGCGCGGGTGTCGATGGAGCTGTCGCTGCGCTGGGCGCAACGTTCGAAGAATGCCCACGGTGACAACACCGCGGCGCTTTTCGGCATCGTCCAGGGTGGCATGCACGAGAATCTGCGCATGCGCTCGCTCGAGGGCCTGGACAAGATCGGCTTCGATGGCCTGGCCATTGGCGGGCTGTCGGTGGGCGAGCCCAAGCACGAGATGATCAAGGTGCTGGACTACCTGCCAGGCCAGATGCCGGCTGACAAACCTCGTTACCTTATGGGGGTAGGCAAACCCGAGGATCTCGTCGAGGGTGTGCGCCGCGGCGTCGACATGTTCGATTGCGTGATGCCCACGCGCAATGCGCGCAACGGGCATCTGTTCATCGATACCGGGGTGATCAAGATCCGTAACGCGTTCCATCGCCATGATGATTCGCCGCTGGATCCTACCTGCGACTGCTACACCTGCCAGAACTTCTCCCGCGCCTACCTCCATCACCTGGACAAGTGCGGCGAAATGTTGGGCGCCATGTTGAATACGGTCCATAACTTGCGTCATTACCAGCTGCTGATGGCTGGTTTGCGCGAGGCTATTCAACAAGGTAAATTGGCCGCCTTTGTCGACGCCTTCTACGCCAAGCGCGGGCTGCCTGTGCCGCCCTTGGACTGATGCAATTTCGCCTACTGCAAGTCAAAAACATTGCAACTTAGCAACTGGAGTGCCACATGAGCTTTCTGATTCCCGCCGCGTACGCGGACGCTGCTGCCCCTGCCGCCGGCCCCGCCGGTACCGGCTTCGAGTGGATCTTCCTGGTCGGCTTCCTGGTCATCTTCTACCTGATGATCTGGCGTCCACAGGCCAAGCGCGCCAAAGAGCAGAAAAACCTGCTGAGCAACCTGCAAAAAGGCGACGAAGTAGTCACCAACGGCGGTATCGCCGGCAAGATCGTCAAAGTTGCCGATGACTTCGTGGTGCTCGAAGTTTCCGACACCGTCGAGCTGAAGTTCCAGAAGGGCGCCATTGCCGCGACCCTGCCTAAAGGTACGCTCAAGGCCATCTGAGTTACTGATTTCTACCCATCGTCGGGGCGCGCAACGCGCCCCGCGTCTTGAACGGGCGGCGTGATGCTGAACAAATACCCTCTGTGGAAATACCTGCTGATCCTGGCTGTGCTGGCGATCGGTTTTATCTATTCCGCTCCCAACCTCTACCCTGATGATCCGGCGGTCCAGATCAGCGGTGCCAGCACGGCGCTGCAGGTCAACCAGGCCGACCTCGACCGTGTCAGCAAGGCGCTGACCGATGCCGGCATCGCCGTCAAGGCCGCGAGCCTGGGCGAGCAGGGCAAGGGCGCGCTGGTGCGCCTGGCCAAGCAGGAAGACCAACTGCCAGCCAAGGATGTGGCGCGTAAAGCCTTGGGCGACGACTACGTCGTGGCGCTCAACCTGGCGCCGACCACTCCCGAGTGGCTGCGTAACCTGGGCGCGAGCCCGATGAAGCTGGGCCTGGACCTGTCCGGTGGCGTGCACTTCCTGCTGGAAGTCGACATGGACAAGGCCATGAGCGCGCGCATGAAGGTCTACGAAGGCGAGGTCAAGACCCTGTTGCGCAAGGAGCGTGTCCGCTACCGCAGCCTGCCTCAGCAGGATGGCGGCATCATGCTGGGCTTCTCCGATGACGCGACCCGCGAACAGGCACGTGCCCTGATCCGCAAGAATTTCAATGATTTCGACCTGACCACCAGCGAGCGCAACGAGCTGGCGGTGCTGCGCCTGGCGATCACGCCGGCCAAGGTCGCGGAAATCCGTGAATACTCCATCAAGCAGAACCTGACCACCGTGCGCAACCGGGTCAACGAGCTGGGCGTGGCCGAGCCGCTGGTCCAGCGCCAGGGCGCCAACCGTATCGTGGTCGAGCTGCCAGGCGTGCAGGACACCGCCGAAGCCAAGCGTATCCTCGGCAAGACCGCCAACCTGGAATTCCGCTTCGGTGCCGAGCCGGGCGCGTCCAAGGCGACCACCGAAGAGTTCGAGTTCCGTGATGGCGGCCGTTCCGCCGCGGTCGAGCGCGGCCTGATCATCACCGGTGACCAGGTCACCGATGCCCAGGCAGGCTTCGACGAGCATGGCCGTCCGCAGGTGAACATCCGCCTTGATGGCCACGGCGGCGAGCTGATGAGCCGCGCCACGCGCAGCAACGTCGGCCGCAGCATGGCGGTGATCTTCATCGAGCAGAAGCCGGTGACCCGTTACGAGAAGCAGACGGTCGACGGCGTCGAGAAAGACGTTGCCATCCAGAGCTTCAAGGAAGAGAAGCAGATCATCAGCCTGGCGACCATCCAGTCGCCGCTGGGCAGTCAGTTCCGTATCACCGGCCTCAACGGGCAGGGTGAGTCGTCCGAACTGGCCCTGCTGCTGCGTGCCGGTGGTCTGGCAGCGCCGATGTACTTCGCCGAAGAGCGCACCATTGGTCCTAGCCTGGGTGCCGACAACATCACCAAGGGTATCGATGCGTCGCTGTGGGGCATGCTGTTCGTCTCGCTGTTCATCATCGCCATCTACCGCGCCTTCGGCGTGATCGCCACCGTGGCCCTCGCGGGCAACATGGTGCTGCTGCTGGCGCTGATGTCGCTGCTGGGTGCGACGCTGACCCTGCCGGGTATCGCCGGTATCGTGCTGACCATGGGCATGGCGGTCGACGCCAACGTACTGATCTTCTCGCGGATCCGTGAGGAAATCGCCTCGGGCATGTCGGTGCAGCGCGCCATCCATGAAGGCTTCAACCGTGCGTACACGGCGATCATCGATGCCAACCTGACCAGCCTGCTGGTCGGCGGTATCCTGTTCGCGATGGGTACCGGCCCGGTGAAGGGCTTCGCGGTTACCATGTCCCTCGGGATTTTCACCTCGATGTTCACCGCCGTCATGGTGACCCGCGCTATGGTCAACCTGACCTGTGGTGGGCGTGACATCAAGAAGCTGTGGGTTTAAGGGGCTGCCATGTTACGTACCATCAACTTCATGGGCGTGCGCAATGTCGCGTTCGCCGTTACCGTGCTGCTTACCGTGCTGGCGCTGTTCAGCTGGTGGCAGAAGGGCCTGAACATGGGCCTGGACTTCACCGGCGGTACGCTGATCGAGCTGACCTACGAGCGTCCTGCGGACCTGCAGGCCGTGCGTACCGAGCTGACCCAGGCGGGCTTCCACGACGCCGTGGTGCAGAGCTTCGGCGCCACCACCGACCTGCTGGTGCGCATGCCGGGTGATGACCCGCTGCTGGGCAATCGCGTGGCCGAGGCCCTGCAAAAGGCCGGCGGCGACAACCCGGCGGTGGTCAAGCGTGTCGAGTTCGTCGGCCCGCAGGTGGGTGAAGAGCTGCGCGACCAGGGCGGCCTCGGCATGCTCCTGGCGCTGGGCGGTATCCTCATCTACCTGGCCTTCCGCTTCCAGTGGAAATTCGCGGTCGGTGCCATCGTCTCGCTGGTGCACGACGTGGTCGTCACCATGGGTATCCTGTCGTTCTTCCAGATCACCTTCGACCTGACGGTGCTGGCGGCGGTGCTGGCGATCATCGGCTACTCGCTCAACGACACCATCGTCGTGTTCGACCGGGTTCGCGAGAACTTCCGGGTGATGCGCAAGGCGTCCCTGATCGAGAACATCAACGTCTCGACCACCCAGACCCTGCTGCGCACCATCGCCACCTCGGTGTCGACCTTGCTGGCCCTGGCGGCGCTGCTGTTCTTTGGTGGCGACAACCTGTTCGGCTTCTCGCTGGCACTGTTCATCGGTGTCCTGGCCGGTACCTACTCCTCGATCTACATCGCCAACGTGGTGCTGATCTGGCTGAACCTGAACAGCGAAGACCTGATCCCGCCGGTCAAGGCCGAGGGCGTGGACGACCGTCCGTAAGGGTTTTTTCCCTACGCCGTTTGAGGCTACAAGAGGCGCGAGTATTGAACTCGCGCCTTTTTTTTTGCTCCAAGGCTGGGAGAAGCGCGGGCGCGAACCCGCGGACAGTATTCAGGAGGTTCACGTGAACAAATCAATGCTGGTAGGTGCGGTGCTGGGTGCTGTCGCGGTGACCGCCGGAGGCGCCGTGGCAACCTACAGCCTGGTGAACAAAGGGCCTGATGTGGCCCAGGTCACCGACGTGCAGCCGATCAAGCAGCAGGTCAAGACCCCGCGTGAAGTGTGCAAGGACGTGACCGTGACCCGTCAGGCGCCGGTCAAGGACCAGCATCAGATCGCCGGCACCGTGGTCGGTGCGCTGGCCGGTGGCTTGCTGGGCAACCAGGTCGGTGGCGGCACCGGCAAGAAGATCGCGGCCGTGGCCGGTGCGGTAGGGGGCGGCTATGCCGGTAACAAGGTGCAGGAAGGCATGCAGCAGCGTGACACCTACACCACGACCCAGACCCGCTGCAACACGGTCAATGACGTGAGCGAGAAGGTGGTCGGGTACAACGTCACCTATTCGATCGGCGACAAGGTCGGCAAGGTGAAAATGGATCGCGAGCCGGGCCAGACCATTCCGCTGGATGAAAATGGCAAGCTGGTGTTGAGCCAGGCGCAGTAATCACTGCCCACAAAAAAAGCACTCCGAGGAGCGCTTTTTTTGTGGGCGAAGCAATCAGCGCTTGAGGCTTTCCGGCAGGTGCGGCTGGATCGCCGTCAGCACCGCCTTGAAGCACTTGATGTTGCCGGCAACGATGTGGCCTTTGTCGAGGAAGTCATGCCCCCCGGTGAAGTCGCTCACCAGGCCGCCCGCTTCCTGGATCAGCAGCACGCCCGCAGCCATGTCCCACTCCGAGAGGCCCGACTCCCAGAAGGCATCGAAACGGCCGGCGGCGACGTAGGCCAGGTCCAGGCTGGCGGAGCCGGCGCGGCGGATGCCGGCGGTCTGGCCAGTCAGGGCGCGGAACATGCCCAGGTAGTTGTCCATGTCAGCCATCTGGCCGTCACGGAACGGGAAGCCGGTACCCAGCAGGGCGCCTTCCAGGCTGGTGCGCGAGCTGACGCGCAGGCGGCGGCCATTGAGCTGGGCGCCACGGCCACGGCTGGCGGTGAATTCTTCCTGGCGAACCGGGTCGACGATGACCGCGTGCTCGATGCGGCCGCGGTATTTGCAGGCGATGCTGACCGCGAAGTGCGGGATGCCGCGCAGGAAGTTGGTGGTGCCGTCCAGTGGGTCGATGATCCACAGGTAGTCCTTGCCCTCTTCACCGGTGCCTGCATGCATGCCGGTTTCTTCACCCTGGATGGAGTGGTTCGGGTAAGCCTTGCGCAATGCCTTGACGATGGTTTCTTCGGCGGCGCGGTCGACCTCGGAGACGTAGTCCTTGGCCTCTTTTTCGTCCACCTTGATGCTATCCAGGCGTTCGATTGAGCGGAAAATCAGTTCACTGGCGCTGCGGGCGGCGCGCAGCGCGATATTCAGCATGGGCTGCATGGACGTTTCACCTGGGTCGTTAAAGAAAGCCGCACATTCTAGCAGAATTCTCCGTGCGCAGAAGTGTGTCATTTGCTTTCGTGGTGTTACGCTGGTCGCTTATGTAAGATTCTGTCCCCCATTTCTGCATCTGCGAGCATCCCACCTTGCTGCAAAATATTCGTGTTGTTCTGGTCAATACCAGCCACCCCGGCAATATCGGCGGCGCTGCGCGTGCCATGAAAAACATGGGCTTGACGCGCCTGGTGCTGGTCGAACCGCAGGATTTCCCCTCGCACGAGGCCAGCGCCCGTGCCTCCGGCGCCGACGACATCCTGGCCGCCGCCCAGGTTGTGGGCTCGCTCGAGGACGCGCTGGTCGGCTGCAACCTGGTGCTGGGCACCAGCGCCCGCGAGCGGAGCCTGCCCTGGCCGCTGATCGATCCGCGCGAGTGCGGCACCAAGTCGGTCGAGCATGCCGCCCAAGGCGAGGAAATCGCCCTGGTGTTCGGCCGCGAGCACGCCGGCCTGACCAACGACGAGCTGCAGCGATGTCACTTCCATGTGCATATTCCCTCCAACCCTGACTTCAGCTCCCTGAACCTGGGTGCTGCGGTGCAGGTGCTCGCCTATGAAGTGCGCATGGCCTGGCTGGCCATCGCGGGCGAGCAAGCGGGCGGTGACAAGCCCCAGGCTGCCGCTCCAGGCGTCAGCGAGCTGGTCACCATGGACGAGATGGAACTGTTCTACGGCCACCTGGAAAAGACCCTGGTGGACATCGGCTTCCTCGACCCCGAAAAGCCGCGGCAACTGATGCCGCGCCTGCGCAGGCTGTACGGGCGCAGTGGGGTCGATCGTTCGGAAATGAGCATTTTGCGCGGCATCCTCACCGAGACCCAGAAAGTGGTCCGGGGCGAGCCGCATAAGCGCAAGGATCAATAGATGTTCGAGCGTCTGCGTGAAGATATTCAAAGCGTGTTCCATCGTGACCCGGCGGCGCGCAACGCCTTCGAGGTCCTGACCTGCTATCCGGGCATGCACGCCATCTGGCTGCACCGCGCTGCCCGCGCCCTCTGGGTGCGTGACCTCAAGTGGCTGGCGCGCCTGGTCTCCAACTTCGGCCGCTGGATGACCGGCATCGAGATTCACCCGGGCGCCAAGGTGGGCAGGCGGTTCTTCATCGACCATGGCATGGGTATCGTGATCGGCGAAACCGCCGAGATCGGCGACGACGTCACCCTCTATCAGGGCGTGACCCTGGGCGGCACCAGCTGGAACAAGGGCAAGCGCCATCCGACCCTGGAAGATGGCGTGGTGGTGGGCGCGGGCGCCAAGGTGCTGGGCCCGTTCACGGTCGGGGCGGGGGCCAAGATCGGCTCCAACGCGGTGGTGACCAAGGCGGTGCCGGCCGGTGCCACGGCGGTCGGTATTCCGGGGCGCATCATCGTCAAGTCCGAGGACAGCGAGGTCGAGGCCAAGCGCAAGGCCATGGCCGAGAAAATCGGCTTCGATGCCTATGGCGTCAGCGGCGACATGCCCGATCCGGTGGCTCGCGCAATCGGCCAGCTGCTCGACCACCTGCAGGCGGTGGACGGTCGCCTGGAAGAGATGTGCGGCGAGCTGACCAAGCTGGACAGCAGCTACCGCGCCAAGGACCTCCCCGCGCTGCGCGAAGAGGACTTCGCCGAGGTCAAGGCTGCCGCCAAGAGTGACGCCCAGTCGCATTGACAGTCAGTTTGCCGTGCAGGGCGTGTGCTAACGCGCCCTTTCTTGCTATGATGCCGCCCGCCTTCACGCTGCAATTCCGACTAAAGCAGTAGGTCTTATAGTTGACTTAAATGCTCGGGAATTGCATAATCGCACACATTCTGTAACTCCCGTGGTAACGACTAGCCATGCGATTGACGACCAAAGGCCGATACGCCGTGACCGCAATGCTTGACCTGGCATTGCACGCGCAGCATGGGCCGGTGTCCTTGGCCGATATTTCCGAGCGCCAGGGCATATCCCTCTCTTACCTGGAGCAGCTGTTCGCCAAGCTGCGCCGCAGCAGTCTGGTTTCCAGCGTGCGTGGCCCGGGCGGCGGTTACCAGCTGTCCCGTGGCATGGAAACCATCCAGGTTGCACAGGTCATCGACGCGGTCAATGAATCGGTCGATGCCACCCGTTGCCAGGGGCTGGGAGACTGCCATGCCGGCGACACCTGCCTGACCCACCACCTGTGGTGTGACCTCAGCCAGCAGATCCATGAATTCCTCAGCGGCATCAGCCTGGCCGACCTCGTCACCCGCCGTGAGGTGCAAGAAGTTGCCCAGCGCCAGGACCTGCGACGTGTCGCGGGTCGCCCTGCCCAATTGGACAAGATTGAGACGTCCGCCGTCGAATGACCGTTACGACGAGCGGCGCGACCGCCTGACAGGAGATATTCAATGAAGTTGCCGATCTACCTCGATTACTCCGCGACCACGCCAGTCGACCCACGTGTCGCACAGAAGATGTGCGAATGCCTGACCGTCGACGGGAACTTCGGTAACCCGGCCTCGCGCTCCCACGTCTTCGGCTGGAAAGCCGAGGAAGCGGTCGAGAACGCTCGTCGCCAGGTGGCTGAACTGATCGGCGCCGACCCGCGCGAGATCGTCTGGACCAGCGGTGCAACCGAGTCCGACAACCTCGCCATCAAGGGTGTCGCGCACTTCTATCACACCAAGGGCAAGCACATCATCACCTCCAAGATCGAGCACAAGGCGGTCCTGGATACCGCTCGCCAGCTCGAGCGTGAAGGTTTCGAGATCACCTACCTCGAACCCGGCGATGACGGCATCGTCACTCCGGCGATGGTCGAGGCAGCCCTGCGTGACGACACCATTCTGGTCTCGCTCATGCACGTCAACAACGAAGTCGGCTCGATCAACGACATTGGCGCGATCGGTGAACTGACCCGTTCGCGCGGCGTGCTGTTCCATGTCGATGCCGCCCAGTCCGCGGGCAAGGTCGAGATCGACCTGTCCAAGCTGAAGGTCGACCTGATGTCGTTCTCGGCGCACAAGGTCTACGGCCCCAAGGGCATCGGCGCCCTGTACGTGAGCCGCAAGCCTCGTGTGCGACTTGAAGCCGCCATGCATGGCGGCGGTCACGAGCGCGGCATGCGTTCGGGCACCTTGCCGACCCACCAGATCGTCGGCATGGGCGAAGCCTTTGCTGTCGCGAAGGAGCAGATGGCCAGCGAGAACGTGCGCATCAAGGCCCTGAGCGACCGTTTCTTCAAGCAGGTTTCCGAGCTCGAAGAGCTGTACGTCAACGGCAGCCTGACTGCCCGCGTGCCGCACAACCTGAACCTGAGCTTCAACTACGTCGAAGGCGAGTCGCTGCTGATGGCCCTGAAGGACATCGCGGTCTCTTCCGGCTCGGCCTGCACCTCGGCTTCGCTGGAGCCTTCCTACGTGCTGCGCGCCCTGGGCCGCAACGACGAGTTGGCGCACAGTTCGATCCGCTTCACCTTCGGCCGCTTCACCACCGAAGAAGAAGTCGACTATGCCGCGCAGAAGGTCTGCGAGGCGGTCTCCAAGCTGCGCGAATTGTCGCCGCTGTGGGACATGTACAAAGACGGCGTTGATATCTCCAAGATCGAGTGGGCCGCCCACTAAGCCAGTCGCCGGAAGAGCGGCTCCCTGATGAGGAAGGAATAGCACCATGGCATACAGTGAAAAGGTCATCGACCACTACGAAAACCCGCGCAACGTCGGCAAGATGAATGCCGAGGACCCGGATGTCGGGACCGGCATGGTCGGCGCGCCGGCCTGCGGCGACGTGATGCGCCTGCAGATCAAGGTCAACGAGCAGGGCGTCATCGAAGACGCCAAGTTCAAGACCTATGGCTGCGGCTCGGCCATCGCCTCCAGCTCCCTCGCCACCGAGTGGATGAAGGGCAAGACCCTGGACGAAGCCGAAACCATCAAGAACACCCAGCTGGCCGAGGAACTCGCCCTGCCGCCGGTGAAGATCCACTGCTCGGTGCTCGCCGAGGACGCCATCAAGGCGGCCGTGCGCGATTACAAGCAGAAGAAAGGTTTGCTCTAAGTCGCCTGTTGCAGGTAAGGAGTCTCGATGGCTATCAGCATGACAGAAGCCGCCGCCAACCATGTGCGGCGGTCCCTCGAAGGACGCGGCAAGGGTCTTGGCATTCGCCTTGGCGTGCGCACCACCGGCTGCTCGGGCCTGGCCTACGTGCTGGAGTTCGTCGATGAGCCGGGCGCCGAAGACCAGGTCTTCGAAAGCCATGGCGAGCGGGTCATCATCGATCCGAAGAGCCTGGCCTACCTGGACGGCACCGAGCTCGACTTCGTCAAGGAAGGGTTGAACGAAGGCTTCAAGTTCAACAACCCCAACGTGCGCGGTGAGTGTGGCTGCGGCGAAAGCTTCAACGTCTGAGGCGCTTTGTGGGAACTCCTTGTCATTTTGCCCTGTTCGACCTGCGGCCGGGCTTCAGCCTGGATCTCGACAAGCTGGCCACGCGTTACCGCGAGCTGGCGCGCGAGGTCCATCCGGACCGTTTCGCCGATGCCTCCGAGCGTGAGCAACGGGTAGCGGTGGAGCAGTCCGCGGCGCTCAACGAAGCCTACCAGACCCTGCGCAGCGCTCCCCGGCGTGCCCGTTACCTGCTGGCCATCAGTGGCCACGAAGTGCCACAGGAAATCACGGTCCACGACCCTGACTTCCTGATGCAGCAGATGCAACTGCGCGAAGAGCTCGAAGACCTGCACGACAGTGCCGACCTGGAAGGCGTGGGCGTTTTCAAGCAGCACCTCAAGGGTGCTCAGCAAGCGCTCAATGACGACTTCGCCGCCTGTTGGGACGACCCCGCGCAGCGTGAACAGGCCGAGCGCCTGATGCGCCGCATGCAGTTTCTCGACAAGCTTGCCCAGGAAGTACGTCAGCTCGAAGAGCGCCTCGACGATTAACCCGGCGTTACCCGTGATGACGCCTAAGGTATTCAAATAAGCATGGCCCTACTGCAGATCGCCGAACCCGGTCAAAGCCCCCAGCCGCACCAGCGCCGCCTGGCGGTGGGGATTGACCTCGGTACCACCAATTCGCTGGTCGCTGCCGTTCGCAGCGGTGTCAGCGAGCCCCTGCCCGATGCCCAGGGCAATGTCATCCTGCCATCTGCCGTGCGCTACCTCGGTGAGCGCATCGAGGTCGGCCAGGTGGCCCGCGATGGCGCCGCGAGCGACCCGCTGAACACCATTCTGTCGGTCAAGCGCCTGATGGGCCGCGGCCTGGAAGACGTGAAGCAGCTCGGTGAGCAGCTGCCGTACCGCTTTGTCGGTGGCGAGTCGCACATGCCGTTCATCGACACCGTGCAAGGTGCCAAGAGCCCTGTCGAAGTCTCCGCCGACATCCTCAAGGTGCTGCGCCAGCGCGCCGAGGAAACCCTGGGTGGCGAGCTGGTGGGCGCGGTGATCACCGTGCCGGCCTATTTCGACGATGCCCAGCGCCAGGCCACCAAGGACGCCGCGCGCCTGGCCGGCCTGAACGTGCTGCGCCTGCTCAACGAGCCGACCGCTGCGGCCGTGGCCTATGGCCTGGACCAGAATGCCGAAGGCCTGGTGGCCATCTATGACCTGGGTGGCGGTACCTTCGATATTTCCATCCTGCGCCTGACGGCGGGCGTCTTCGAAGTGCTGGCCACCGGTGGCGACAGCGCCCTGGGGGGCGATGACTTCGACCATGCCATCGCCGGCTGGATCATCGGGCAGGCCGGGCTGTCCGCCGATCTCGACCCCTCCACCCAGCGCCAGTTGCTGCAGACCGCGTGCGCCGCCAAGGAAGCCCTGACCGATGCCGACGTCGTCAGCGTTGTCCATGGCGCCTGGCAAGGTGAGCTGACCCGCGCTGCCTTTGAGGCGTTGATCGAACCGCTGCTGGCTCGCAGCCTCAAGGCCTGCCGCCGCGCCGTGCGCGACAGTGGCGTCGAGATCGAAGACGTCGCCGCCGTGGTCATGGTAGGCGGCTCGACCCGCGTGCCACGCGTGCGCGAAGCCGTGGGCAGCTTGTTTGGCCGCACGCCGCTGACCGAGATCGACCCGGACCAGGTGGTCGCCATCGGCGCCGCGATCCAGGCCGATACCCTGGCCGGCAACCGCCGTGATGGCGGCGAGCTGCTGTTGCTCGACGTGATCCCGCTGTCGCTGGGGCTGGAGACCATGGGCGGGCTGATGGAAAAGGTGATTCCGCGCAACACCACCATCCCTGTCGCCCGTGCCCAGGAATTCACTACGTACAAAGACGGCCAGTCGGCCATGATGATCCACGTCCTGCAAGGCGAGCGCGAGCTGGTCAGCGACGGCCGGTCGCTGGCGCGCTTCGAGCTGCGCGGCATCCCGGCGATGGTCGCGGGTTCGGCGAAAATCCGCGTCACCTTCCAGGTCGATGCCGATGGATTGCTCAACGTTTCGGCCCGGGAAATCGCCTCGGGCGTCGAATCGAGCATCCAGGTCAAGCCGTCCTACGGCCTGACCGATGGCGAGATCACCCGCATGCTCAAGGATTCGTTCGAGCACGCCGGCAATGACAAGCAGGCGCGCCAGCTGCGCGAGCACCAGGTCGACGGCGAACGCCTGCTCGAAGCGGTGCAGGGCGCCCTCGAAGCCGATGGCGAGCGCTTGCTCGACGCCGACGAGCGCCTGGCCATCGAACACCAGATGCAAGAACTGCGTGATTTGCTCACCGGCACCGATGGCCACGCCATCGAGCAGCAGACCAAGCGTCTGTCGCAGGTGACCGATGCCTTTGCCGCCCGTCGCCTTGATTCGACGGTCAAAGCCGCACTGGCCGGGCGCAACCTGAATGAGATCGAGGAGTAACCGATGCCCCAGGTGATTTTCCTGCCCCACGAGAAATTCTGCCCGGATGGGCTGACCGTGGAGGTAGCACCCGGTACCAACATCCTGGAGCTGGCCCACGAGCACCATATCGAGATGGAAAGTGCCTGCGGCGGCGTCTGCGCCTGCACCACCTGCCATTGCGTGGTGCGCAAGGGCTTTGACTCGCTCGAGGAAGCCGATGAGCTGGAAGAAGACATGCTGGACAAGGCCTGGGGCCTTGAAGCGCAGTCGCGCCTGGCATGCCAGGTGATCGTCGGTGACGACGACCTGACCATCGAGATTCCAAAATATTCGCTCAACCACGCTGCCGAAGCGCCGCACTGAGTCAGGAGCCGGGCATGAGCCTGAAATGGGTTGATGTACTTGAGATCGCCATCCAGCTTGCGGAAAGCAAGCCGGAAGTCGATCCTCGTTATGTAAATTTCGTCGATCTGCACCGCTGGGTGCTGGCCCTGCCAGAATTCAGCGACGATCCGTCACGCGGCGGTGAGAAGGTGCTAGAGGCCATCCAGGCGGCCTGGATCGAAGAAGCCGACTGAGCGTGTCCTGCAGGTTAGGCAATCCCCTGGAACCCGCGTATAATTCGCGGGTTTAATTTTTCGCAATACTCAATTTCTGGAGTTTTTCCATGGCTGTTCAACGTACTTTCTCCATCATCAAGCCAGACGCCGTTGCCAAGAACGTGATCGGCGAGATCACCACCCGCTTCGAAAAAGCCGGTCTGAGCATCGTTGCCTCGAAAATCAAGCAACTGTCCAAGGCCGAAGCCGAAGGCTTCTACGCCGAGCACGCAGAGCGCGGCTTCTTCGGTGACCTGGTTGCCTTCATGACTTCCGGCCCGGTCGTTGTCCAGGTTCTGGAAGGCGAGAACGCCATCGCTCTGAACCGCGAACTGATGGGCGCCACCAACCCTAAAGAAGCTGCCGCCGGCACCATCCGCGCCGACTTCGCCGAGTCGATCGACGCCAACGCCGTTCACGGTTCGGACTCCGAAGCCGCTGCTGCCCGCGAAATCGCTTACTTCTTCGCTGCTACCGAGGTAACCACTCGCTGAGCGAAAGCTTACGAGTGAAGGTGAATCCATGACGACATCGACCGGTAAAACCAACCTGCTGGGTCTGACCCAGCCGGAAATGGAAAAATTCTTCGACTCTATCGGGGAGAAACGCTTCCGTGCCGGTCAGGTGATGAAGTGGATTCACCACTTTGGCGTCGATGATTTCGACGCCATGACCAACGTCGGCAAGGCCCTGCGCGAAAAGCTCAAGGCGGTTGCCGAAGTTCGCGGCCCCGAAGTGGTCAGCGAGGACATCTCCAGCGACGGCACCCGCAAGTGGGTGGTGCGCGTATCGTCCGGCAGCTGCGTCGAGACCGTGTTCATTCCCCAGGGCAAGCGTGGCACCTTGTGTGTCTCGTCACAGGCCGGTTGCGCCCTGGACTGCAGTTTCTGCTCCACCGGCAAGCAAGGATTCAACAGCAACCTCACCGCCGCCGAAGTGATCGGCCAGGTGTGGATTGCCAACAAGTCGTTCGGCTCCGTGCCGGCGACCGTCGACCGCGCCATCACCAACGTGGTGATGATGGGCATGGGCGAGCCATTGCTGAACTTCGACAACGTCATCGCCGCCATGCGCCTGATGATGGACGACTTCGGCTACGGTATTTCCAAGCGCCGGGTGACCCTGTCCACCTCGGGCGTGGTCCCGATGATCGACGAGCTCGCCAAGCACGTCGACGTCGCCTTGGCACTGTCGCTGCACGCGCCCAATGACGCGCTGCGCAACCAGCTGGTGCCGATCAACAAGAAGTACCCGCTCAAGATGCTGCTCGAGTCGTGCATGCGCTACGTTTCGACACTGGGCGACAAGCGTCACCTGACCATCGAGTACACCCTGCTCAAGGATGTCAACGACCAGCTGGTGCATGCCGAGGAAATGGTCGCGCTGCTCAAGGACATTCCTTGCAAGATCAACCTGATCCCGTTCAACCCGTTCCCGCACTCGGGCTACGAGCGGCCAAGCAACAACGCCATTCGCCGTTTCCAGGACTACCTGCACCACGCCGGCTTCAACGTCACGGTGCGTACCACCCGGGGCGAGGACATCGACGCGGCCTGCGGCCAGCTGGTGGGCCAGGTCATGGACCGCACCCGTCGCAGCGAGCGCTACATCGCCGTGCGCCAGGTCAGTGCCGACGGTGACGTGCAAGACAGCACCATTCGCAACTGACGAGAACCTAGCCCATGACCCTGCGCGCCGCGCTGTCGATCCTGTCGCTTTCGCTGCTGGCCGGCTGCGTGTCCAGCGGTGGGTCGGACCCGTTGGCCAGCCGCGAGGGCCGCGAGGCGGCGGGACGGGCCTACGTGCAGTTGGGTCTGGGTTATTTGCAACAAGGATTGACCGCGCAGGCCAAGGCCCCCCTGGTGCGGGCCCTGGCCCTGAACCCGCGCGATGCCGACGCTCATGGCGCGCTGGCCCTCGTGTTCCAGGCCCAGGACGAACCGGCGTTGGCCGCCGCGCATTACCGCAAGGCCCTCGCGCAGCGCCCCGGTGACACGCGGTTACGCAACAACTACGGCAGTTTCCTATATGCTCAGGGACAATACCGCGAGGCCAAGCAGATGTTTCGCCAAGCTGCCGTCGATACCCTGTATCCTGAGCGCTCGCGAGTCTTCGAGAACCTTGGCCTGACGGCCCTGAAGCTCGACCGCCGCGACCAGGCGCGAACCCACCTGGAAAAAGCCCTGGACCTCGACCCGCGGCAGCCCCGCGCGTTGCTTGAAATGGCTGAGTTATCCTTCGAAGACAGGCATTATGTGCCGGCCCGGGACTTTCATGATCGCTTCAGTCAGTTGAGCGAGCACAACGCCCGTAGCCTGTTGCTGGGCAGCCGCCTGGCGCGGGTCTTCGACCAGGACACCACCCTGGCCGGGCTTGGCCTGGAATTACAACGACTTTATCCCGGTTCGCCGGAATATCAGCAATACCTGTCGGAGCAACGATGAAAGCCGCGCACCCCGAAGTAGCAGCAGCGACTCGCCAGAATCCCGGTGAGGTCTTGCGCCAGGCCCGCGAAAGCCGGGACTGGTCGCAAGCCGAGGTGGCGCGCAAGCTCAACCTGACCGTGAGTTCCCTGGACAACCTGGAAACCGGCGCCTTCGACAAGCTGCCCGGGCATACCTTCGCCCGCGGCTACATCCGTGCCTACGCCAAGCTCATGGGCATGGACCAGGCCCCCCTGGTGCAGGCATTCGACCAATACACCGGCACCCACGCCCAGGGCAGCGAAGTGCATGCGCTGGGGCGTATCGAGGAGCCGGTGCGGCTTTCCCACAACATCCTGCGCGGGGTCAGCCTGCTGTTGCTGCTGATGGTCATCGGCGGTGGCTTCTTCTGGTGGCAGGACCAGGGCAGCATGCGTGGCAAGGACCTGTCGCGCATCGCCATGGAGCACGTCGAGGTCGAGAGCGCCGACGGCACCACCCAGATTCACCCGCTGGACGAACCCGAGGACCAGGCCGTCAGCGCCGCTCAACAGCCGCCCAGCGCGCCGTTGCCGCTTGAGCAGGGCCAGTCCGGGGCTCCGGCCGGGTCCAATGACGCACCTGCGGCCGACGCAGCCGCATCCGCCGCGCCGCCCGTGGCCAGCACGGCGCCTGCCCAGGTGCAGGCGCCAGTGGTCGCCCCAGCGGCACCGGCTGCCGCCAACCCGGCACCCGCGGCACCCGCACCCCAGGCGCCAGCGACCGCTGCCGTCCAGCCCGCTGCCCCTGTGCAGGCCGGGCAGGGTCAATTGCATATCCAGTTCGTTGCCGATTGCTGGACATCGGTCACCGATGGCAACGGCAAGGTGCTGTTCAGCGCCATCAAGCGCAAGGGCGACAGCCTGGACCTGAACGGCAAGCCGCCGTTCGCGGTGCGCCTGGGCTTCGCCCGCGGCGCGCAGGTCAGCTACAACGGCCAGGCCGTCGACATTGCACCGTTTACCAGCGGCCAGACCGCCCGCCTGAAGTTGGGACAGTAAGTCATGCACGGTGAATCTCCGATCAAACGTCGCGAATCCCGCAAGATCTGGGTCGGCAATGTGCCGGTTGGTGGGGATGCCCCCATCGCGGTACAGAGCATGACCAATACCGACACCAATGATGTCGCCGCCACCGTGGCGCAGATCAACCGCCTGGTGGATGCCGGTGTCGACATCGTCCGCGTCTCGGTCCCCGACATGGACGCCGCCGAGGCCTTCGGCCGCATCAAGCAGCTGGTCAGCGTGCCGCTGGTGGCCGATATCCATTTCGACTACCGCATTGCCCTGCGCGTGGCCGAGCTTGGCGTCGATTGCCTGCGCATCAACCCCGGCAACATCGGCCGCGAGGACCGCGTGCGCGCGGTGGTCGATGCCGCCCGTGACCGCGGCATCCCGATTCGTATCGGGGTCAACGCCGGCTCCCTGGAAAAGGACCTGCAGAAGAAGTACGGAGAACCGACCCCGGCCGCGCTGGTCGAGTCGGCGCTGCGCCATGTCGATCACCTCGACCGGCTGGATTTCCAGGACTTCAAGGTCAGCGTCAAGGCCTCCGACGTGTTCATGGCCGTCGACGCCTACCGCCTGCTGGCCAAGCAGATCATCCAGCCGCTGCACCTGGGCATCACCGAAGCGGGTGGCCTGCGGTCGGGCACGGTGAAATCCGCGGTGGGCCTCGGTATGCTGCTCGCCGACGGCATCGGCGATACCATCCGTATCTCGCTGGCGGCAGACCCTGTCGAGGAAGTGAAGGTCGGCTACGACATCCTCAAGTCCCTGCGCCTGCGTTCGCGTGGCATCAACTTCATCGCCTGCCCGAGCTGCTCGCGGCAGAACTTCGATGTGGTCAAGACCATGAACGAGCTCGAAGGGCGCCTCGAAGACCTGCTGGTACCGATGGACGTGGCCGTGATCGGCTGCGTGGTCAACGGTCCGGGCGAAGCCAAGGAAGCCCATGTGGGCCTGACCGGCGGCACGCCGAACCTGATCTACATCGACGGCAAGCCGGCGCAGAAGCTGACCAATGACAACCTGGTCGAGGAGCTCGAGCGGCTCATCCGCCAGAAAGCGGCCGAAAAGGCCGAAGCCGACGCGGCATTGATCGCCCGTGGCTGACACACAGAATCGTAAGGATCTTCCGTGAGCAAAATGCTGCAAGCCATTCGTGGCATGAACGACATCCTGCCCGAGCAGACCCCGCTGTGGCGCTATTTCGAAAGCACCGTCGCCGGCCTGCTGGACACCTACGGCTACCGTCAGATCCGCACGCCGATCGTCGAGTTCACCGAGCTGTTCAAGCGCTCGATCGGCGAAGTGACCGACATCGTCGAAAAAGAGATGTACACCTTCGACGACCGCAACGGTGACTCCCTGACCCTGCGTCCCGAAGGCACCGCGGCCTGCGTGCGCGCCGTGCTCGAACATGGCATCAGCGGCAATGGCCAGGTGCAGAAACTGTGGTACATCGGCCAGATGTTCCGTCACGAGCGTCCGCAGAAAGGCCGCTACCGCCAGTTCAACCAGATCGGTGTCGAGGTGTTCAACCTCGACGGTCCCGACATCGATGCCGAGCTGATCGTGCTGACCTGGCGCCTGTGGGGCCTGCTGGGCCTGCGTGACGCGGTCAAGCTGGAACTCAACAGCCTGGGCACCAGCGAAGCCCGTGCCCGTTATCGTGACGCGCTGGTCGAGTTTCTCTCGGCGCGCCTGGAGCAACTCGACGAAGACAGCCAGCGCCGCCTCAAGAGCAACCCGCTGCGCATCCTCGACAGCAAGGATGCCAACACCCAGGCCGTGCTGGTTGGCGCGCCGAAGCTCGAGGACTACCTCGACGAAGAATCGCGCCTGCACTTCGAAGGCCTCAAGGCCCGCCTGGACGCGGCTGGCATTCCGTTCGTGATCAATACCAAGCTGGTGCGTGGCCTGGACTACTACAGCAAGACCGTGTTCGAGTGGGTCACCGACAAGCTCGGCGCCCAGGGCACCGTCTGCGCCGGTGGCCGCTATGATGGCCTGGTCGAGCAGATGGGCGGCAAGCCGACCCCGGGCGTGGGCTTTGCCATGGGCATCGAGCGCCTGATCCTGCTGCTCGAGACCCTGGAGCTGGTCCCTGAGTCGATCAACCGTCAGGTCGACGTCTACCTGTGCGCCTTTGGCGAGCAGGCCGAGCTTGCAGGCCTGACGCTGAGCGAGCGCCTGCGTGACCGCCTTCCGGGCCTGCGCCTGCAGATCAATGCCGGAGCCGGCAGCTTCAAGAGCCAGTTCAAGAAGGCCGACAAGAGCGGCGCGCTGTTCGCGCTGATTCTCGGGGACGACGAGCTGGCGCAACAAGTGGTAGGTTTCAAACCCCTGCGTGGTCAGGGCGAACAACAGAACATTGCCTGGGATGCTCTTGCCGAGCATCTGCAAACCGCTCTCGTCCAGGCGTGAAGCGGCCGATTTGCTGAAAAGGAGTATTGGGGTGTCGAGTACCGATGAAGAGCTGGTCGCGGTCAAGGACTGGTGGGAACGCAATGGCAAGCCACTGCTGACCGGCGCTCTGCTGGCCGCCGTGGTGGTGTTGGGTTGGCAGGGCTGGCAGAAGTACCAGAACAACCAGTCGCAGGGTGCCTCCAGCCTGTATCAGGCCTTGCTTGAAACCAGCCTGACGCCGAGTGGCCAGCCAGATACCGGCAAGGTCGCCGAGCTGTCCGGCAAACTCAAGAGCGAATACGGCGGCACCGCCTACGCCCAGTACGCCAGCCTGTTCGTGGCCAAGGTCGCGGTCGACAGCAACAAGCTGGACGATGCGGCCGCCGAGCTCAAGGGCGTGATGGACAAACCGGCCGACGCTACCCTGGCCGAGATTTCCCGCCAGCGCCTGGCACGTGTGCTGGCAGCGCAGGACAAGGCCGACGAAGCCCTGAAACTGCTCGATGGCGATACTGAAAAGGCCTTCCTTTCCAGCCGCGAAGAGCTCAAGGGCGACCTGCTGGTTCAGCTGGGCCGTACTGACGATGCCCAGGGTGCTTACGAGAAAGCCAAGGCCGCGCTGTCCGATGACGCCGCGGTCGGTGGCCTGCAACTGAAGCTGGATGACCTGGCCAAAGGGGATGCCTGACGTGATCGGTTGGAAACATGCAGCAGTGCTGGCCCTCGCCATCTTGGCCGCGGGTTGCAGCAGCAACAGCAAGAAGGAACTTCCCCCGGCCGAACTGACCAAGTTCACTGAAGAAGTCGCGCTCAAGAAACTCTGGAGCCGCTCGATCGGAGATGGTCAGGGCGAGACCTTCAACATGCTTGTCCCGGCTGTCGAGAACGACCGCATCTACGCTGCCGATGTAACCGGCGTGGTGATGTCGCTGGACCGCAACAACGGTGACGTGGCCTGGAAAAAAGACCTCGAGCTGCCGGTTTCCGGCGCCGTGGGTGTCGGTTACGGCATGGTCATGCTCGGCACCATCAAGGGTGACGTGATCGCCCTCGACGCCAGCACGGGTGAAGAGCGCTGGCGCTCGAAGGTGACCAGCGAAGTGCTGGCGCCACCTGCCACCAACGGTGACGTGGTGGTCGTGCAGACCCAGGACGATCGCGTGATCGGCCTGGATGCCGCGACCGGCGATCGCCGCTGGATCTACGAGAGCACCCCGGCCGTGCTGACCCTGCGTGGCACCGGTGCGCCGATTGTCACCAACCGTCTGGCGGTCGCGGGCCTGTCCACCGGCAAGGTGGTTGCCCTCGATACCCAGAACGGCGTGCCGGTCTGGGAAACGCGCGTGGCCATTCCACAAGGTCGCTCGGAGCTCGAGCGCGTGGTCGACATCGACGGCGGCCTGCTGCTGTCCGGTGGCGTACTGTATGTATCGAGCTACCAGGGCCGCGTTGCCGGCCTGGACCTGGAAAGCGGCCGCGTGCTGTGGCAGCGCGACGCCTCCAGCTACACTGGCGTAGCCCAGGGATTCGGCAATGTCTACGTGAGCCTGGCTTCGGGCACGGTGGAGAGCGTCGACGAGCGTTCGTCCAGCGCGCTGTGGAGCAACGATCAACTGGCTCGTCGCCAGCTGTCGGCGCCAGAAGTGTTTTCAAGCTACGTGGCGGTGGGTGACTATGAGGGCTACCTGCACCTGCTGAGCCAGGTCGATGGCCGTTTCGTCGGCCGTGAGCGTATCGACAGCGATGGCCTGCGCGCCCGGCCCCTGGTGGTCGGCGACACCATCTATGTCTTCGGCAACAGCGGCAAGCTCGAGGCACTGACCGCCCGCTGAAGCTATGCTTGAGGCCTGCGGGCCTTGGGCAGCGGCACTTCAGGTGCCGCGCAAACTCCGGCCGCTGCCCTGCAGCGGCTTTTGTATTTTTCGAATTCAAGCAGTGGAGAGCCGAATGGTTCCCGTAATCGCCCTGGTGGGCCGGCCGAACGTCGGTAAATCCACCATGTTCAACCGCCTGACCAAGACCCGCGATGCCATCGTCGGTGACTTGTCGGGCCTGACCCGTGACCGCCAGTATGGCGAAGCAAAATGGCAGGGCCGTAGCTATATCCTGATCGACACCGGTGGTATCACCGGTGACGAGGCGGGCATGGACGAGAAGATGGCCGAGCAGTCGCTGATGGCCATCGAGGAAGCCGACTACGTGCTGTTCCTGGTCGATGCCCGTGCCGGCATGACCGCCGCCGACCAGATGATCGCCGAGCACCTGCGCAAGCGGAACAAGCAGTCGTTCCTGGTCGCCAACAAGATCGATCACATCGATCCCGACACCGCGCGCGCCGAGTTCTCGCCGATGGGCATGGGCAACGCGATCCCGGTCGCTGGCGCCCAGGGCCGTGGCATCAACACCTTGCTTGAGACCGTGCTTGGCAACGTGCCGCGCGACAAGGAAGAAGACGCGCTGGACGAAGACGTCGCAGAAGGCCAGGAAGCGGTACGCATCCCCGGTCCGAGCGAGAAGGATGGCATCAAGATCGCCATCATCGGTCGTCCGAACGTGGGCAAGTCGACCTTGGTCAACCGCATGCTCGGCGAAGAGCGCGTGGTGGTGTACGACGAGCCGGGCACCACCCGCGACAGTATCTACATCCCGTTCCAGCGCGATGAAGAGAAGTACACCCTGATCGACACCGCTGGTGTGCGCAAGCGCGGCAAGATCCACGAGGAAGTCGAGAAGTTCTCGGTGGTCAAGACGCTGCAGGCGATCAAGGACGCCAACGTGGTGATCTTCGTCATGGATGCCCGCGAAGGCGTGGTCGACCATGACCTCAACCTGCTGGGCTTCGCCCTCGAAGCCGGCCGCGCCATCGTCATCGCCCTGAACAAGTGGGATGGCATGCAGCCTGGCGAGCGTGACTACGTGAAGACCGAGCTGGAGCGCCGGCTGTTCTTCGTCGACTTCGCCGACATCCACTTCATCTCCGCGTTGCACGGCACCGGCGTTGGCAACCTGTACAAGTCGGTACAGGCCTCGTTCAAGTCGGCGGTCACCCGCTGGCCGACCAACCGCCTGACGCAGATTCTCGAAGATGCGGTCAAAGAGCACCAGCCGCCGATGGTCAACGGCCGCCGCATCAAGCTGCGCTACGCCCACCTCGGGGGTGCCAACCCGCCGATCATCGTCATCCACGGCAACCAGGTCGAGAAGGTGCCGCGCTCGTACTCGCGCTACCTCGAGAACACCTACCGCCGTGTGCTCAAGCTGGTCGGCACGCCGATCCGCATCGAGTACAAGGGTAGCGACAACCCTTACGAGGGCAACAAGAACCAGCTCACCGACCGCCAGGTCAACAAGAAGCGCCGGTTGATGTCGCACCACAAGAAGGCCGAGAAGAAGCGCAGAGACAAGCGCTGATCCGCGAATCCTGCCCGAACGGACCCAGCAGGCTGGTTCCGTTCGGGCAGGGTGTTTCAACCTGGCCTTCCATTCCGCTATGCTCGGGCATCGTCCCGGGCCGGATAGAGGGCTCCATGATCACCAGCAAGTTGCCGAACGTCGGCACCACCATCTTCACCACCATGTCCCAGCTTGCCGCGCAAACCGGCGCGCTGAACCTCTCCCAGGGGTTTCCCGACTTCAATGGTCCACAGCCTCTGCTCGAGGCGGTCGCCAGGCATGTGCTGGCCGGGCATAACCAGTACTCCCCTTCGATCGGCTTGCCAGCCTTGCGCCAGCAGGTGGCGGCGAAGATTGCCCGCACCTATGGTGTGGCGGTGAATGCCGATCACGAGGTCACCATTACTCCAGGCGCGACCGAGGCTATCTTCTGCGCGATCCAGGCGGTGGTCCAATCCGGAGACGAGGTCATCGTCTTCGATCCTTGCTACGACAGCTACGCGCCGTCGGTGGCGCTGGCGGGTGGGCGCTGCGTGCATGTGCAACTGACTGATGGCGACTTCCGTATCGACTGGCAGCGGCTGGCGGATGCCATCACCCCACGCACGCGGATGATCGTGCTCAATTCACCCCATAACCCCAGCGGCGCCCTGATTACCCGCGATGACCTGGACCAGCTGGCGGTGCTGATCGCCGAGCGCGATATCCATGTCCTCAGCGACGAGGTCTATGAGCACCTGGTGTTCGACGGGGCAGGGCACGCCAGCGTGCTGGCCCACGAGGCGCTGTACCCACGGGCATTCGTGGTCAGCTCGTTCGGCAAGACCTACCACGTGACCGGCTGGAAGACCGGCTATGTGGTGGCGCCTCCGGCATTGAGCGCCGAGCTGCGCAAGGTCCACCAGTATGTGAATTTCTGTGGAGTGACGCCATTGCAGTGTGCCTTGGCCGATTTCATGGCTGATCACCCTGAGCATGTCGAGCAGCTCCCGGCCTTTTACCAGGCCAAGCGTGACCTGTTCTGCGACCTGCTGCAGCCATCGCGCTTCAGCTTTACCCGCACCGCTGGCACTTATTTCCAGCTGGTCGACTACTCGCGGATTCGTCCCGACCTTAGCGACGTCGACATGGCCCTGTGGCTGACCCGCGAACACGGCGTGGCGACCATCCCGGTGTCGGTGTTCTATGAAAAACCCATCCCCGAGCAGCGCCTGGTGCGTCTGTGCTTTGCCAAACGTGAGGAGACGCTGCGCCAGGCAGCGGAAAAACTATGCGCGATCTGAGTGCACTGCCCAACCTGAAAATCGCCCTGGTGCAGACCAGCCTGGCCTGGCAGGACCCGTTGGCCAACTACGCGCGTTTCGAGGTATTGCTCGAACAGGTGGGCGACGTGGACCTGGTGATCCTGCCCGAGATGTTCACCACTGGTTTTTCCATGGAGTCAGAGAAGCTGGCCGAGCCGGAGAACGGCCCCACCAGCAAGTGGCTCAAGGCCCAGGCCAGCAAGCTTGATGCGGTGGTCACCGGCAGCGTGATCATCCAGGCCGCCGATGGCAGCCACCGCAACCGCCTGCTCTGGGCCAGGCCCGACGGCGAGGTCCTGCATTACGACAAGCGCCACCTGTTTCGCATGGCCGGCGAGCACAAGCATTACACCCCCGGCGAGCGCCAGGTGCAGTTCGAGCTCAAGGGTTGGCGGATTCGTCCATTGATCTGCTACGACCTGCGTTTTCCGGTATGGAGCCGGGATTCGCAGGATACCGACCTGCTGCTGTATACCGCGAACTGGCCCGCCGCCCGGCGCTTGCACTGGAACCGCCTGCTGCCGGCACGAGGCATCGAGAACCTGTGCTATGTGGCGGCGGTGAACCGGGTAGGCACGGACGGGAAGGGGTTTGCGTACTCAGGCGATAGCCAGGTACTGGATTTCCAGGGGGAGACGGTGCTTGGCGCCGGGGAGGCCGACGGCGTGTTCACCGCCGTGCTGAGCGCGGCGGACCTGGCGGCCTACCGCACCCGCTTCCCGGCGAACCTGGATGCCGATACGTTCGAGCTGCATTGACCGCCAGCACGCATTCAATTTCCGAATCGCACAATCTCGAAGGACTATAGGCGCGGGAGCGGGCTAGTCCCGCTGCCGCTCCCACAAGTGCTGGCGAGTCCAGCTCGGTATCGATGCCCTGCCCGGCGATCCCGGGCCGGGATCAGTACACATCCCGCCGGTAACGGCCATCTTCGATCAACTGCTGGACGAGGTCTTCTCCCAGCACCTCGTTGAGCACCGCATCGACCCCTGACGCCATACCCTGCTGACTACCGCAGATATAGACGCACGCGCCGTCGTCCATCCACCGGCGCAGCTCATCCGCCTGCCCGCGCAGCAGGTCCTGCACATACACCTTTTCCGCCTGATCCCGCGAAAACGCCAGGTCCAGCCGCGCGAGATCGCCGCTCTCGAGCCAGGCCAGCAGCTCATCGCGGCAATGGAAGTCGTGCACCCGGTTACGCTCGCCAAACAGCAGCCAGTTGCGCTGGTCGCCGTCAACGATGCGTGCCTTGAGCAGGCTGCGCAAGCCGGCAAGGCCGGTGCCATTGCCGATCAGCACCATCGGTGTGGACGCGGGCGGCAGGTGGAAGCTGCTGTTGCGACGCAGGCGCAGGTTGACGCTGCCATCAATCGGCAGGTACTCGGTCAGCCAGCCCGAGCCCAGGCCCAGGCTGCCGTCGGGGTGCCGTTCCTGGCGCACGATCAGCTCTAGTTCGCCATCGCTGGCGATGGAGGCGATCGAGTATTCCCGAGGCCCGATCGGCGCCAGAGATTCGACCAATGCCTGCGCATGCACGCCGACCAGGTGTTCACGGCCCGTGGGCAGGTTGCGGCTGGCCAGGGCCTGGGCCAGGGTTTCTGTCAGGCCGGCAAGCTGCACTGGGGTGTCTGGGTCGAGGCCAAGGCCCGCCAGGAACCTGGCCACTCGCGGCTGGCCGTTGCGCGGCATGACTTCGACAAGGTCACCGGCCTCCCAGCTGGCCGGCTGTTCCGGTCGCAATCCCAGCAGGTACACCGGCGCGCCCTGGCTTCCAGGGTTGAGCAGGGTGCGTTGGCTCAAGCGCCAGTTGCCATAGCTCGGCGGCTGCCAGGCGGCGACGGGCTGGGTACCGGTCAATTGCGCCAGTTCCTGCTGCCACAACTGCAGGGCAGCAGGGTCGGCGCTGTCGACTTCGACCGGGCTAAAGGCGCTGTTTGCGCCGCGCTCGGCCAGCCAGGCCTGAAGCCGGCGGGCGAAACCGCAGAAATGCGGGTACTGGCGATCGCCGAGGGCGAGGACTGCGTAGTGCAGGTTGTCCAGGGCCCAGGGCTGGCCCAGCACCTTGCGCTCGAAACCACGGGCGCTGTCCGGCGCTTCGCCGTCACCAAAGGTGCTGACCACGAACAGCGCGCGCTGCGCCTGGCGCAGGTCGTCTTCGCCCAGCTCGGCTAGCGACCTGACGTGTACCGGCATGCCGGAGGCCTGCAACTGCCCGGCGCTCTGCCAGGCCAGCTGCTCGGCAAAGCCGCTCTGACTGGCAAAGCCGATCAGCCAGCTGTCGCCCTTGTCCACGCTGCCGGACACCGTGCCACGCGCGGCGCGTACCTGGCGCTTCTTGCGGCGACGGTCGAGGTACAGCAGCCAGCCGGTCACGAAGAACAGCGGCATGGTCAGGCTGGCAACCGTCACGATGATGCGCCCGGCCAGGCCGAAGTAGCTGCCGGTGTGCAGGGCATACACGCTGGCCAGCAGCTGCGCCTTGAACGACTTGTCGGTGTACTGCTCGTGACGCTTCACCGCGCCGTTGGCAGGGTCGATGGTCAGGGTGTTGAAGGCGCGCTCGTGGTCGGCGTTCTCCAAGAGGTAGAACAGCGTCGCAGGCTGGCCGCCCACAGGCGGCAGGCGCAGGTTGTAGCTCGCAAGGCCCGGGCCTGCGGCAGCGCGCAGGCTGGTCCAGATGGCATCGTAGTCGACCACCAGCGGCGGAGCATTCTTGTCCACCTGGGGCGGCCCATGGCGTCCCCGGCCTTCGCCGCGCTTCTGTTGCTGCTCGCCGGCGGGCGGTGCGTCGGCCAGCAAGCGGTTGAGGCCTTCGCGATACCACTCGTACGACCAGAACAGCCCGGTCAGTGCGAACAGGAGGTAGAACAGCAGGCACCAGGTACCGGCCACGGCGTGCAGATCCCAGTTGAAGGCCCGGCCCTTCTTGGCCCAGTCGAATGTCAGCCATACCCGCCAGTTCAGTGGCTTGCGCGGCCAGCGCAGGTACAGGCCGGACAGGCAGAAAAACACCAGCATCAGAGTACAGGCGCCCGTGATCTGCCTGCCGGTATCCCCCATCGCCAGGAAACGGTGCAGCTGCAGCATCAGATTGAAGAAAGCCTGGCCGGTGGCATCGGCTTTGAGTTCGCCGGTATAGGGGTCGGCATAGCGCAACTGGCCACGCCGTTCGCCGGGCGGCGGGGTGAAGAAGATCCGCGCCGAATTGCCTTCGCGGGTATCGACCCACAGCATCGACACCTTGTCACCCTGCGCGGCCTCGACACGGCGCACCAGCTCGGCAGGTGGCAGCACGCCTTCCTGGCGGACCTCGACCTTGAGTACATCGGCGTTGAACAGACGCAGCAGTTCTTCCTGGAACGAATAGGTCGCACCGGTAATGCCCATCAACGCCAGGACCAGGCCCGCGGTAATGCCAAAGAACCAGTGCAACTGAAACAGCGACTTCTTCACCACATCGATCACCTTGTCTTGCCGCCTCTACCGGCGCGGCGTGCATTATGCCCTGATAAACGAAAGCCCCGCTCCCTTGGGTGAGCGGGGCTTGCTGGCCAGCAGCGCTTAGAAGTGCACGCTGGTGGTCAGCAGGGCCGTGCGCCCGGCCGCCTGGTTGGCGAAGTGGGTGGAGAAGGCCTTGTCGTAGTAGACCTCATTGGTCAGGTTCTGCACGTTCAGCTGCAGGTCGACGTTCTTGGTCAGCTTGTAGGCCGCCATGGCGTCATAGCGCACGTAGCTGTCGACCATGGTGGTGTTGGCCACGCTGCCGTACACATCATCCACATAGAACGCGCCGCCACCGATGGTCAGCTTCGGCGTCACGCTGTAGGTGGTCCACAGGCTGGCGCTGTTGTTCGGCGTGTTCGGCAACTGGTTGCCATCGTTGGCTTCGCCCAGCGGGCCCCCGTCGACCTGGCGGGCCTCCAGGTAGGTGTAGCCTGCGAACACCTGCCACTTGTCGGTCAGCTTGCCGCTGGCCGACAACTCGACGCCCTGGACGCGGGTCTTGCCTACGTTCTCATAGGTGGTGGTGTCGACCTGTACTCGGGCGTTTTCCTTCTCGGTGCGGAACAGTGCCGCGGTCAGCGACAAGCGTTCGTCCAGCAGATCCCACTTGGTGCCGATCTCGTAGTTGGTGGTTTCTTCAGGCTCCAGGTCGCTCTTCAGCAAATTGCCGGCACGGTCAGTGCTGCCCGGCAGAGGGTTGCCTTCGATACCTTCGCCAAGCATCGCCCCAGGAGGCGTAGCCGAGGTGGCGTAGGAAACATACACGCTACCGTTGTCGGTCGGCTTCCACACCAGGCCTAGCTGGCCGGTGAAGAACTCGCTGGTGTCCTTGCCCTTGGCGGTAGTGGTGCCGGCGGCGTTGTAGGTCTTGTAGTCGGTGTCGAAGTGGTCGTAGCGCAGGCCCATGTTCAGCAGCCAATCTGGCGACAGCTCCAGGGTGTCGAATACGTAGATCGCGCGGGTCTTGCTCTTGGTGGTGGTGCCTGCGTAGTTGCGGGCGATGCTGCCATCCCATGGATCATCCGGGTTCGGGTTGCTCAGCGAGGTGCAGTTGTAGCCGCTGGAGACGATCATCCCTGGAGTGCAGTTGGTGGAGCTGCCCGTTGTGCCTGGAGTTGTATCGGTGTTGACGGTGTAGGAAGACCGCTTGCTCTCCTCACGGCTCAGCTCGATCCCGGTGGAGAAGCTGTTCTTGAAACCCGCCACGTAGAAGTCACCGAACAGGTCGGTCTGGTTGGTGGTGGTGGCGGTGTTGCCCACGCGGCTGTTGGCCCGGCGCCAGACGCTGCCGTTGTTGACGTTGGCCTTGCTGTCATCGGGCTGGGTGAGGATGTAGTCCTGCATGCTGTTGCCGTGACGCAAGGTGTTCTTGACGGTCAGCGCATCGGTCAGGTCGTGCTCGACGGCAAACGTCGCGATGTCGACACGGGTCTTGCGGAAGTCGCGGTCGGTGAGGCCGTAGAAGTTGTCGCTGTCGCCGCCGTCACGAGGCTTGCTCGGGTCTGCCGAGGTGCGATTGGCGGTGCCGCCAGCGGGTACGGAGTAGGGGATGCCCGAGTCTGGCAGGTCGTCGCTCTCGAGGTGGTAGTAGTCCAGATTCACCCGGGTCGGGGTTCCTAGGCCGAAGGCCAGCGACGGGGCGATGCCCCAGCGGTCGTAGTCGACCTTGTCGCGCCCGGCCACGTTGCTCTCGTGGCTCATCAGGTTCAGGCGCCCGGCGACGCTGTCGCTGAACTGGTAGTTGCCATCGAGGGTGTAGCGCTGGGTCTGGTCGCTGCCCCAGGTGTAGCCGGCGTCGAACGAGTTGCCCAGGTGCGCGCGCTTGCTCACCAGGTTGATGGTGCCGCCTGCCGCGCCACGGCCACCGATCGCCGAGTTCGGGCCCTTGGCCACCTCCACCGACTCGACGGCGAAGATCTCGCGGGTCTGGGCACCCGTGTCACGCACGCCATCCAGGTAGGTGTCGCCCTGTGCGTCGAAGCCGCGGATGAACGGGCGATCGCCTTGCGGATTGCCGCCTTCACCGGCACCAAAGGTGATGCCCGGCACGGTTCGCAGGGCATCCTGCAGGGTCAGGGCATTGGTGTCCTTGATCACTTGCTGCGGGATGACGGTGATCGAGCGGGGCGTATCCACCAGGGGCGCTGTGTACTTCTGCGAAGCCGCTTTTTCGACCTTGTAGTCGGTGCTTGCCTTTTCGGCCTGGCCGGTGACGCTGGTGGCATCAAGGGCAATGGCCGCATTGCTGGCAGCAGGATCGGCAGCGTAGACAGAGGTAGCACTGATCGCAACGCCAATGGCGGACGCAAGCAGACGAGGGGAACTCACAGCAGAAGGCACGTAATGACGCAGCATGGTGGATGGGTCCTACCCGGTATTTTTAGGCTGCGAAATATAATGTAATGAATTGTTAGTAACAATTGAGAATTGTTTTTATTCACATCGTCTTTACAAAATTTACACATTTTGTGTGAACGTCTTATCCGCTGACACAACGGCTGTCATATTGGGCTTGTGGTGGACCAATAGGAATCAATACCATTGGCGCCTTTGTCCCGCTCAGGTCCCGCTGCCATGCTGCTGCACATTCCCGCCTTGTTCACCGCCGATGAGGTGGCGCGCATCCGCAACGCCCTGGAACAGGCCGACTGGGCCGATGGCAAGGTCACCGCCGGCTACCAGTCGGCGAAGGCCAAGCACAACCTGCAGCTGCCGGAGGGTCATCCGCTGGCCAAGGAGATCGGCAGCGCGCTGATCGAGCGCCTGTGGAGCAACCCGCGATTCATGTCAGCGGCGCTGCCGCACAAGGTCTTCCCACCGCTGGTCAACTGCTACCGCGAGGGCGGCAATTTCGGCTTTCACATCGACAACGCCCTGCGCCAGCCGCGTGGCAGCCATGAGCGGGTGCGCACCGACCTGTCCTCGACGCTGTTCCTGAGCGACCCGGACAGCTACGACGGCGGCGAACTGGTGATCCAGGACACCTACGGCGTGCAGCAGGTCAAGCTGTCGGCCGGCGACCTGGTGCTGTACCCGGGCACCAGCCTGCACAAAGTCAATCCGGTCACCCGCGGAGCGCGCTACGCGGCGTTCTTCTGGACCCAGAGCCTGGTGCGCGAGGACAGCCAGCGCGCGTTGCTGTTCGAGATGGACAACGCCATCCAGCAGCTCACCGCCGACGTGCCCGAGCACCCGGCGTTGCTGCAGCTGACCGGCACCTACCACAACCTGCTGCGCCGCTGGGTCGAGGTCTGAGCATGTCCTACAACCTGCGACGTGAAGAAACCGTGGACGCCGATCAGCTGCGCGGCATGCTTGAGGAGAGTCCGGCCAAGGCTGCCCAGGCCATCCTGGCCGCCGCCGGCCAGGGCGTGGTCCAGGCGCAATTGCTGCTGGGACAGATTTTGCTGGACGGCCGCGGCATCGAGCGCGACCTGGTCCTGGCCCGGCAATGGTTCGCGATTGCGGCTCAGGGCGGCAGCGCCATGGCGCACAACATGCTAGGGCGTTGCCTGGAGCATGGCTGGGGCGGCGAGCAGGACCTGGCGCAGGCGGTGGCGCACTACCGCACCGCGGCTCAGGCAGGGCTGGACTGGGGGCTGTACAACTACGCCAACATGCTCGGCACCGGGCGCGGCGTGGCCCAGGACCAGGCTGGCGCTTTCGCGGCCTATCGGCGGGCGGCGCAGGACGGGCACGCCAAGTCGATGAACCTGCTGGGCCGTTATCTGGAACTGGGGATTGCCTGTGACGCGGACTTCACCCGGGCCCGGCGCTGGTACCGGCGTTCGGCGCAGGCGGGGGATTTTCGCGGGCAGTTCAGCCATGCGGCCGTGCTGGCGGAGCAGGGCGAGGTGGGCGAAGCGCTGGGATGGTTGCGGCGGGCGCTGGAGGCAGGGAATGCCAACTTCCTGCGTAGCAGTATTCCGGAGCTGGAAAGGGCGCGGGATGCGCGGGTGAGGGGAATGGCCGAGCGGTATCGGGAGCGGTTGGGGGCGATGTGAAGCAGGGGCCGCTTCGCGGCCCATCGCGGGACAAGCCCGCTCCCACAGTATGAAAGCTGGATGGGTGTCCGAGTTCTTGGGGGCGGCCCCTCCTGTGGGAGCGGGCTCGTCCCGCGATGGGCTGCAACGCAGCCCCAGGCTTCTTACAGGTAGTAGGCTTTCAACGGCGGGAAGCCATTGAACTCCACCGCGCTGTAGCTGGTGGTGTAGGCGCCGGTCGACAGCCAGTACATCCGGTCGCCGATCGCCAGGTTCAGCGGCAGGCCGTACTTGTAGTGCTCGTACATGATGTCGGCGCTGTCGCAGGTCGGGCCGGCGATGACCACTTCTTCCATCTCGCCCTTCTTCTCGGTCCAGATCGGGAACTTGATGGACTCGTCCATGGTTTCGATCAGGCCCGAGAACTTGCCCACGTCGGTGTACACCCAGCGCTCGACCGCGGTGCGCGACTTGCGCGCCACCAGCACCACTTCACTGACCAGGATGCCCGCGTTGGCGATCAGCGAACGGCCCGGCTCCAGGATGATCTCGGGCAGGTCGTCACCGAAGTCTTCCTTGAGGAAGCGGATGATCTCTTCGGCATAGGTCTCCAGGCTGTTGGTACGGGTGATGTAGTTGGCCGGGAAGCCGCCACCCATGTTGATCAGCTTGAGGACGATGCCGTCTTCTTCCTTCAGGCGCTCGAAGATCACCTTGACCTTGGCGATGGCCGCGTCCCACACGCTGATATCGCGCTGCTGGGAGCCGACGTGGAAGGAGATGCCGTAAGGCACCAGGCCCAGGTCACGGGCGAGGATCAGCAGGTCCATGGCCATGTCGGTCTGGCAGCCGAACTTGCGCGACAGTGGCCAGTCGGCCGTGGTGGAGCCTTCGGTGAGAATGCGCACGTAGACCTTGGAGCCTGGCGCGGCCTTGGCGATGTTGCGCAGGTCGGCTTCGGAGTCGGTGGCGAACAGGCGCACGCCCTTCTCGAAGAAGTAACGAATGTCCTTGGACTTCTTGATGGTGTTGCCGTAGCTGATGCGGTCGGCGCTCACGCCCTGGTTCATCACCTTGTCCAGCTCGTAGATCGAGGCGATGTCGAAGTTCGAGCCTTTGTCCTTGAGCAGGTCGATGATCTCGACCGCCGGGTTGGCCTTGACCGCGTAGTAGACCTTGGCGAATTCGAACCCGGCGCGCAGGTCGTCATAGGCCTTGCTGATCATCTGGGTGTCGATGAGTACGAAAGGGGTTTCCTGCTTGTCGGCGAACGCCTTCATTTTCTGGAAGGTATCACGCGCGAAATAATCTTCGACCTGGATCGACATGCTCAGGGACTCCATGGGCAAACTGAAAGAATAAGTGGCTGCAACTGAACGTCCTCCGTATCCCCACTTTGGTTCGCCTACTTCCCAAGGCATGTCGCCGAAAGCAAAAAGGTCAACCGTGCCTGTGGTGCGTAGCGGCGGGTGACCTTGCTGTCTCGTCGTCAGTACTTGAGCCGGATGGATCGTTTCCAGCATGGACGTTCGGCGCGAACTTTAGGACCTGAGGGGAGCAAGATCAACAAAAAATGTTGCAGCTTTACAGGCATCGGACGCGTGTGGGCGGTGGATGTTCCGTGAAGGGGGTGGGGCGTTAAATATTGTGGAACAGGGTGATTTTGGCTGGAGGAGGCATGAGAGGGAACGATGGGCGAGGTTCGCTGCAGGGGAGGGACAGAACGGGGATTGGACCGTTTGTCATGTGGGGGGTGGAGCCGCTCGGCGGTGGGCCACTGTGCATATTTATGGCCACGAAAATATCCGTGAATTTAATGGCCTCTTCGCTGGCGTCCCGACTTGCCAGCGAAGAGGCCGGTGCAGACTACACACCCGCCGGGTCAGGCCCCGATCAGGAAACCACCGCCTCGGCCGGCGACACGATACTGGTCTTGCCCCCACGCGAACGTCCGGAGCTCAGGTAAGCCGCGATCGACTCCTGCGTCACCTCGCCCAGGAACACCTGCTCGGCATCCAGCACCGGCAGCCACGAGCGGTTGAACTCGTACATCCGCGACAGCAGGATGCGCAAATGCTCGTCATGCGAGGCAGTGGCGTTGAACTGGCGCAGGAAGTCGCCACAGGTGCCCTGCTGGCGATGCAGGTCGCGGCGGCGCACATAACCCATGGCCTTGTTGCCCGCATCCGTGACCACCACGTAACGGCGATCGTGCTCGTCCATCAGCTCCACGGCATCGAGGGCCGGCGTTTCCGGACTGACTGACGGGGCGTTGTCCGCGGCGTCTTCGGCGCGTACCAGCAGCAGGCGCTTGAGCGTGCTGTCCTGGCCGACGAAGTTGCTGACGAAGTCGTCGACCGGGTGCGCCAGCAAGGTGTCCGGGTGGTCCAGCTGCAGCAGCTTGCCAGCACGGAAGATGGCGATCTTGTCGCCCAGCTTGATGGCTTCGTCGATGTCGTGGCTGACCATGATCACGGTCTTGTTCAGCGCGCGCTGCATCTCGAAGAACTCGTTCTGGATCATCTCGCGGTTGATCGGGTCGACCGCGCCGAACGGCTCGTCCATCAACAGGACTGGCGCCTCGGCCGCCAGCGCGCGGATCACGCCGATACGCTGCTGCTGGCCACCGGACAGCTCGCGTGGGTAGCGCTGCAGGTACTGCTTGGGCTCGAGCTTGATCATGCTCATCAGTTCGCGGGCACGGTCGTGGCAGCGCTGCTTGTCCCAGCCGAGCAGGCGAGGGACCACGGTGATGTTCTCCTCGATCGTCATGTTGGGGAACAGACCGATCTGCTGGATCACGTAGCCGATGTGACGGCGCAGGGTCACTTCGTCCAGGCCCGTGGTGTCTTCGCCATTGATCAGCACCTTGCCCGAGGTGGGCGTGATCAGGCGGTTGATCATTTTCAGCGTGGTGCTCTTGCCGCAGCCTGATGGACCCAGGAATACGCAGATTTCGCCTTCATTGACGGTCATGCTCACCGAGTCGACTGCCTTGACGTCCTTGCCATTGGCATTGAAGGTTTTGCTGAGGTTTTGAAGTTCGATCATTTGCGCAGTCCTTCTGGAGTCAGGATACGTTGCAGGGCTTGCAAGAAGAGGTCGGCGATGATGGCCAGCACGCTGACCAGCACGGCGCCGACGATCAGCATCGACATGTCGCTGCTGCTGATGGAGGAGAGGATCAGCACACCGAGGCCACCGGCACCGATGGTCGCGGCGATGGTCATGACGCCAATGTTCATGACCACGGCGGTACGCACGCCGGCCAGGATCACCGGCATCGCGATCGGCAGTTCAACCATGCGCAGGCGCTGGCCGAAGGTCATGCCGATGCCGCGCGCGGCCTCGCGGATACCCGGCTCGACATTGGTCAGGGCCAGGTAGGTGTTGCGCAGGATCGGCAACAGGGAATAAAGGAAGACCGCGGTGATCGCCGGCAACGGACCGAGCCCCTGGCCGAACTTGGAGTAGAACGGCAGGAGCAGGCCGAACAGGGCGATGGCCGGAATGGTCAGGGTGACGGTGGCGCAGGCCTGCAAAGGGCCGGCGCACGCCGGGAAACGGGTCATCAGGATGCCCAAGGGCACGCCAACGACGATGGCCAGGCCAACGGCAATCCCGACCAGGGTGATGTGCTGCCCGGTGAGGTGCATCACCTGGGCCCAGTCCAGGCGTGCGAGGGTATCAAGCAGGATCATGGGTGTACCTCGCTGATCGGATGTTCGCGCAGGAACTCGGCGGCCACGGCGCTTGGGGCGCGATGCTCGACATCGGCCTTGGCGCTGAGCTGGCGCATGGTTTCGTCATCGAGGGCTTCGGCCAGCGGCTTGAGCAGCGTGGCCAGCTCCGGATGGGCGTCCAGCACCTGCTGGCGGATCACCGGCGCCGCGGTGTAGTCAGGGAAGTAATGCTTGTCGTCCTTCAGCAGCTTCAGGCCAAAGGCGGCGAGACGACCGTCGGTGGTGTACACCAGGCCGCAGAACGCCTGGTTGTTGCGCAACGCGGTATAGACCAGTCCACCATCCATCTGGCGGATGTTCTCGCGTCCGACTTGCAGGTCATACATTTCCTTCAGCCCGACAAGTCCATCCGGGCGATTGGCGAACTCGGTGTCCAGCGCCACCAGATGGTTGCGCTTCTTCTCGTCGCGCAGTACCTGGTTGAGGTCGCTGATGGTGTTGATCTGTGGATAGGCTTCGGCCACTTCGCGCGGCAGGCCCAGCGCGTAGGTGTTGCTGAACCGCGACGGAGTCAGCCAGACCAGGCCTTTTTTGGCGTCGAGCTGCTTGACCAGCGCATAGGTCGCGGCGGGGTCGGGCATGCGCTCCTCGATGTGGTTGTACGACACCAGCGAGACGCCGGTGTATTCCCACATCAGGTCCAGCTGCCCGGTCTCATGGGCCTGGCGGGCCAGGTTGCTGCCCAGGCCACCAGTGATACGGGTGTCGTAGCCGTGGGTTTTCAGGTACTGCGACGTCAGTTCGGCAAGGATGGTCTGTTCGGTGAATACGCGGGCACCGATGCGAATCAACGGTTTTTCCGCGGCCTGGGCAAATCCTGCGGACAGCAGAACCGCGCCCAGGAGCAAGGCGATAGCTTTTTTCATGGAAGTCCCTCGGTTACTGAGTCAGGCCGCGCTCGAGCCAGCGCTTGCTGGAAAAGCTGACCACGGCATCCAGCGCCAGTGCCAGCAAGGCAGTAGCGGCGGCGCCCAGCACCAGTTGTGGCTGATTGTTCAGGCCGATGCCCGGGAAAATAAGGCTGCCCAGGCTGTTGGCGCCGATCAGGAAGGCCAGCGGCGCGGTGCCGACGTTCAAGGCCAAGGCCACGCGCACACCGCCGACGATGATCGGCACGGCGTTGGGCAACTCGACCTGCCACAGTTGCTGGCGCGGGGTCATGCCGATGCCGGTGGCGGCTTCCTTGAGCGAGGCGGGAACGTTCTTGAGGCCTTCGTAGGTGTTGCGCACGATCGGCAGGAGGGAGGCGAGAAACAGTGCGAAGATCGCAGGGCCTGCGCCGATGCCCAGGAAACTCAGGGCAATGGCCAGTACGGCCAGGGGAGGGACGGTGTTGCCAATGTTGAAAAACTGCATGAAGCGTTCGGCTGTGTCGACCCTGTGTGGTCGACTCAAGGCAATGCCCGCCGGGATACCCACGGCAAGTGCCGCCCCCATCGAAGCCAGTACCAGTACCAGATGTGCTTGCAGGTAGAACCACAGATCCTCGCGATAGCGCGAGAGTGTATCAATGCCGATCCAGTTGATCAGCAGGGCCAGGATGATGAGCACGGCAACCCATCCCAACAGCCCCTTGCCATAGCGTTCAGCCACAGGCGGACTCCTATTTTATTGTCGGCGCGCACACTTCCCTGTCGGCCACCTCGGTTGATGGCAGGGAGTGTGTTCGCGAGTAGCAGCGTCTGGTCCGCAAAAGGGATCGCAGCACGCCATAAGCCAAGCCCCGTCAGGCTCGTATCGCTGGTGTAGCCAGCCCTGTCACACGGGTATCAGCCGGTAGGTCAACAGGGGAGTGGACGTCTCCTCGGCCGTAAAGGTTCCCATCTGAAGCGGCGTTTGGCCAGTGTTAATCACTGGAGTGTGCGGAATTACGCACAAAAAAACGGGCAGTTATCCGCTCAGGGCCAGTGAATTAGCTGGTTCACGACCATTTGTCATAAAGACAGATACTCCCTGTAATTTTTTTTGATCGAGGAGGGTCCGCGGTGGGATGAAGACTGCAGGCTGCGTTAATACTGCAGTTCAGGTATGATATCGCCCCTTTTTCAATCCCCCAGTCAGGCGATTTCCCATGACCAACCAGGCCGCCGAAGTCGCGAAGCGCCGCACTTTCGCCATCATTTCCCACCCCGACGCCGGTAAGACCACCATCACCGAGAAGCTGCTGCTGATGGGCAAGGCCATTGCTGTCGCAGGTACCGTGAAGTCGCGCAAGTCCGACCGCCATGCCACCTCCGACTGGATGGAAATGGAAAAGCAACGGGGTATCTCTATCACCACCTCCGTGATGCAGTTCCCGTACCGCGACCATATGGTCAACCTGCTCGATACCCCCGGTCACGAAGACTTCTCCGAAGACACCTACCGCACCCTGACCGCGGTGGACTCGGCGCTGATGGTGCTCGACGGCGGTAAAGGCGTAGAGCCGCGGACCATCGCGCTGATGGACGTATGCCGCCTGCGCGACACGCCCATCGTCAGCTTCATCAACAAGCTCGACCGCGATATCCGCGACCCGATCGAGCTGCTCGACGAGATCGAGGCGGTGTTGAAGATCAAGGCCGCGCCAGTCACCTGGCCGATCGGTTGCTACCGGGATTTCAAGGGCGTGTATCACCTGACGGAAGACTACATCGTGGTCTACACCCCGGGCCACGGCCATGAACGCACCGAGACCCGGATCATCGAGAACCTCGATTCCGATGAAGCGCGCGCGCATCTGGGCGATCAGTACGATTCGTTCGTCGAGCAGCTGGAACTGGTGCAGGGCGCCTGCCATGAGTTCAACCAGGAAGAGTTCATCAACGGCCAGCTGACCCCGGTGTTCTTCGGCACCGCGCTTGGCAACTTCGGTGTCGACCATGTGCTCGACGCCGTGGTCGACTGGGCGCCGCGCCCGCTGGCGCGAGTGGCTCACGAACGCACCGTCGAGCCGGTCGAGGAGAAGTTCACAGGCTTCGTGTTCAAGATCCAGGCGAACATGGACCCCAAGCACCGCGACCGCATCGCCTTCATGCGCATCTGCTCGGGCAAGTACGAGAAAGGCATGAAGATGCGGCATGTGCGCCTGGGCAAAGACCTGCGCATCGGCGATGCGCTGACCTTCTTCTCGTCCGAGCGCGAGCAGCTTGAAGAAGCCTTCGCAGGCGACATCATCGGCCTGCACAACCACGGCACCATCCAGATCGGCGATACCTTCAGCGAAGGCGAGAGCCTGGGCTTCACCGGTATCCCGCACTTCGCCCCGGAGCTGTTCCGCCGCGTGCGCCTGAAGGACCCGCTCAAGTCCAAGCAGCTGCGCCAAGGCCTGCAGCAGCTGGCCGAGGAGGGCGCCACCCAGGTGTTCTTCCCCGAGCGCAGCAACGACATCATTCTCGGCGCGGTCGGCGTGCTGCAGTTCGATGTGGTCGCCAGCCGCCTGAAGGAAGAATACAAGGTCGAGTGTGGCTACGAGCCGATCACCGTCTGGTCGGCTCGCTGGATCACCTGCGATGACAAGAAGAAGCTTGAGGAATTCAAGAACAAGGCAGTGGAAAACCTGGCAATTGACGGCGGTGGCCACCTGACCTACCTGGCGCCGACCCGCGTCAACCTGGCGCTGATGGAAGAGCGCTGGCCGGACGTGAAATTCCGCGCGACGCGCGAGCATCATTGATTAATCAGGAGGCCGCTTTCGCGGCCTCCTTGCTTTTTGCCTTGCCCCTCGCAGAACTGTTCTCCACGGTTCCACACCATCGTGGCACATGCTGGCAGCCGAACGTTGCAGAAGACCATGCTGCCCAAGGTCCTATCCCGCATTTTGCACGGTCCTAGGAAAGGTGTACGCGCCAAGTCCTTGATTTCAGTAGGTGTCATAAATTGACACAGTTGGCACAGCCAGTGCACCAGTCGTCTGGCGAATGGACTTGTTGCCCACTAAAAAAAGGCGCCTACCGATGATCACCACTGCCGAATACTCATCTGCCGTCTCCGACGGCCCCAATCGTTCAGGAGTCTCCTGGGCGGCCATCTTTGCCGGTGCCGCCGCGGCGGCTGCCCTGTCACTGATCCTTGTGATACTTGGCGCGGGACTGGGCTTCGCGGCCACCTCGCCCTGGGCTCATGAAGGCGCCAGTGCCAAGGCGCTCGGCATCTCCACCATCATCTGGCTACTGGTTACCCAGATCCTGGCATCGGGCCTGGGCGGGTATGTCGCCGGCCGATTGCGCGTGAAATGGGCCAACCTGCATGGCGACGAGGTGTACTTCCGCGATACCGCCCACGGTTTCCTGTCCTGGGCAGTGGCGACCCTGGTTGCGGCCATGCTGATCGCCGGGACCTTGGGTAATGTCGTGGGCGCTGGCGCGCAGGCCGGGGCCAGCGTGGTATCCGGCGCTGCCAGCGGGGCCGGGATGGCCGCTGCTGGGGCGGCTGCCGATTCCAAGGGCAGCAGCGATCCAATGGGCTACTTCGTCGACACGCTGTTCCGCGCCGATGGCCCGGCCTCGGTCAGCGAAGACGCCGCCAATGGTGTTGCAAGCCGCATCCTGGCCAAGACCCTGGCTGGTGATGGCACGCTTACCGCGGAAGACGGCACTTACCTGGCCCAGCTGGTTGCCCAGCGTACCCGCCTGACCCAGGCCGAGGCCGAAGCCCGCGTCGACCAGGTCTACGCCCAGGCTCGTCAGGCTGCCGAAGACGCCAAGCTTGCCGCGCAGAAGGCTGCCGACGCCGCTGCTTCGGCGGCTGCCTGGACCGCGATCTGGACCTTCATCGCGCTGCTGTGCGGTGCCTTCTTCGCCAGCCTTGCCGCCCTGTTTGGCGGTCGTCAGCGCGACCAGGCCCGCTGGCTGGATAACGATGATGCCGCGCGCCGTGCCAACTACGCTGGCACCACGCCGGTCCGTTGATACTTTTCATACCGTCTGAAGGACAAGGAGAAACACTATGCGCTCGCTCTTGCTTTGGTTCCTTGGGGTACCGATTCCGCTGATCATCCTGATCGCGATCTTCATGCATTGATCTGATGCCGCGAAACGAAAAAGCCGTCACCCGGGGTGACGGCTTTTTTGTGCGTCTTGTCCGTCGCCGACGGCAATGAAACCTGCTGCCCCTACAAAAACTGCTCAGCGTAATGGCAGGCCACTTGCCGGGTTCCCACCTGCCGGAACGCTGGCACCTCGACCGCGCAGCGCTCGGTCGCGTAAGGGCAGCGCTTGTGGAAGGCGCAGCCGTCCGGCGGGTTCAACGGGTTGGGCAACTCGCCCACGATGCGGATTTTCGGTTTCAACGGATCGGGATGGATCGCCGGGGTCGCCGACAGCAGCGCCTGCGTGTAAGGGTGCAGCGGCCGGGCGTAGATATCCTCCTTGGGGCCCATCTCCGCGGGACGGCCCAGGTACATCACCAGCACCGTGTCCGCCACATGCCGCACCACCGCCAGGTTGTGCGAAATGAACACATAGGCAGTCCCGTACTCTTTTTGCAGATCCATGAACAGATTCAGCACTTGCGCCTGGATCGACACGTCGAGCGCGGAGGTGGGCTCGTCCGCCACCAGCACCTTGGGCTGCAGCATCATCGCGCGGGCAAGGGCGATCCGCTGGCGCTGGCCGCCGGAGAACATGTGCGGGTAACGCTGGTAATGCTCGGGCCGCAACCCCACCTGCTGCATCATTGCCTGCACTTTGGCACGGCGTTCGGCCTTGCTGAGCGTGGTGTTGATCAGCAGCGGCTCGGCCAGCTGGTCACCGATCTTCTGTCGGGGATTGAGCGAGGCATACGGGCTCTGGAACACCATCTGCACATCACGCCGCAGCTGCTTGCGCTGTTGCTTGCTGGCGCCGGCGACTTCCTGGCCTGCGATCTGCAACGAGCCCGACGAGGGTTCTTCGATCAAGGTCAAGGCGCGCGCCAGGGTCGACTTGCCACAGCCGGACTCGCCGACCACGGCCAGGGTCTTGCCGGCCTCGAGCTCGAACGAGACGCCATTGAGCGCGCGCACCACGGCGTGCCCCTTGAACAGGCCGCGCGACACTTCGTAGTGACGGGTGAGTTCGCGGGCGGTCAGTACGACGCTCATCACGCCACCTCCTGGTTCAAGGGATAGAAGCACCGCGCCAGACTGTGGGCGAGCGGATCGAGGGGCGGGCGCTGCTGACGGCAGTTGTCGCGCACATACGGGCAGCGCGGCGACAGCAGGCAACCGACGGGGCGGTCGTAACGGCCGGGGACGATACCGGGCAGGGTCGCGAGGCGCTCCGCGCCAATGCTGTGCTCGGGGATCGCCGCCAGCAGCGCTTCGCTGTAGGGGTGGGCCGGCACGTTGAACAGCTCGGGCACCTGGCCGACTTCGACGGCCTGGCCTGCGTACATCACGCACACTCGCCTGGCGGTCTCGGCGACCACGGCAAGGTCATGGGTGATCAGGATCAGGGCCATGTCCTGCTCCTTCTGCAGGTTGACCAGCAGCTCCATGATCTGCGCCTGGATGGTCACGTCCAGGGCGGTGGTGGGTTCGTCGGCGATCAGCAGGCGCGGTTCGCCGGCGATGGCCATGGCGATGGCGACGCGCTGGCTCATGCCGCCCGAGAGCTGGTGCGGATAGGCGTCAAGGCGGCTCTCCGGGGCCGGGATCTCGACCTTTTTCAGCAGCTCCAGCGCACGCTGGCGCGCGGCCTTGCCCTTGAGGCCCAAATGCTGGCGCAGCACTTCCTCGATCTGGAAGCCGACGGTGTAGCTGGGGTTGAGCGCGGTCATCGGGTCCTGGAAGACCATCGCGATGTCCTTGCCCACCACCTTGCGGCGCTGACGTGCGCTGAGCTTCAGCATGTCGGTGCCGGCGAAGCGCAGGGTGTCGGCGGTGACGCGGCCGGGCGCCTCGATCAGGCCCATCACGGCCATCATCGTCACCGACTTGCCCGAGCCGGACTCGCCGACGATCGCCAGGATTTCGCCGGCGTCGACGGCAAGGTCCAGGCCATCGACCACGGGCACGGCAGTCGCGTCGCCAAAGCGCACGTTCAGGTTGTTGATCTGCAACAGTGACATGGCGGTCTCCTCAGGCGGCATTCTTGAGTTTCGGGTCCAGCGCATCGCGCAGCCCGTCGCCCATCAGGTTGATTGCCAGCACGCTGAGCAAGATGGTCAGGCCAGGCAGGCTCACCACCCACCAGGCGCGTTCGATGTAGTCGCGGGCCGAGGCCAGCATGGTGCCCCATTCGGGCGTCGGCGGTTGCACGCCCAGGCCGAGGAAGCCCAGGGCGGCGGCGTCGAGGATCGCCGACGAGAAGCTCAGGGTCGCCTGCACGATCAGCGGCGCCATGCAGTTGGGCAGCACGGTGATGAACATCAGCCGCGGCAGGCTGGCACCCGCCAGGCGGGCGGCGGTGACGTAGTCGCGATTGAGCTCGCCCATCACCGCGGCGCGGGTCAGGCGCACGTAGGAGGGCAGCGAGACAATGGCGATGGCGATCACGGTATTGATCAGGCCAGGGCCGAGGATGGCCACGATGGCCACGGCCAGCAACAGCGAAGGCAGGGCCAGCATCACGTCCATCAGGCGCATGATCGAGGGCCCGAGCATGCGCGGGAAGAACCCGGCCAGCAAGCCCAGCAGCACGCCGGGAATCAGCGAGATCACCACCGATGACAGGCCGATCAGCAGCGACAGCCGCGCGCCCTGGATCAGCCGCGAGAGCAGGTCGCGGCCCAGCTCGTCGGTGCCCAGGATGAACTGCCAGGTACCGCCTTCGAGCCAGACCGGCGGGGTCAGCAGGAACTCACGGTACTGCTCGCTCGGGTCATGCGGCGCGACCCAGGGGGCGAACAACGCGCAAAAGATGATCAGGCACATGAAAGCCAGGCCCGCCACGGCGCCCTTGTTGCGCGAGAAGGCCTGCCAGAACTCCTTGTACGGCGAGGGGTAAAGCAGGCTCTGGTCGACAGGCGAGGCAGGGGTTATGGTTTTAGCGAATGGACTGGTCATGGCGGGGCCTCAGCGCTGGTGACGGATGCGTGGGTTGGCCAGGCCGTAGAGGATATCCACGACGAAGTTGACCAGGATCACCAGGCAGGCGATCAGCAGGATGCCGTTCTGTACCACGGGGTAGTCACGGGCGCCGATGGCCTCGATCAGCCATTTGCCGATGCCCGGCCAGGAGAAGATGGTTTCGGTCAGCACGGCGCCGGCCAGCAAGGTGCCGACCTGCAGGCCGAACACCGTCAGCACCGGGATCAGCGCGTTGCGCAGTCCGTGCACGAATACCACGCGGGCGGGCGACAGGCCCTTGGCCCGTGCGGTGCGAATGTAGTCCTCGCGCAGTACCTCGAGCATCGAGGAGCGGGTCATGCGGGCGATCACCGCCAGCGGGATGGTCCCCAGCACGATGGACGGCAGGATCAGGTGCATCAGCGCGTCCTTGAACGCGCCTTCCTCATCGCTGAGCAAGGTATCGATCAACATGAAGCCGGTCTTCGGCTCGATGTCGTAGAGCAAATCGATGCGACCGGAGACCGGCGTCCAGCCCAGGCTCACCGAGAAGAACATGATCAGGATCAGCCCCCACCAGAAGATCGGCATCGAATAGCCCGCCAGCGAGACGCCCATCACCCCGTGGTCGAACAGCGAACCGCGCTTGAGCGCGGCGATCACGCCGGCCAGCAGGCCTACCATCCCGGCGAACAGCAGCGCGGCAAGCGCCAGCTCCAGGGTCGCCGGAAACAGCGTGGTGAACTCGCTCCACACGCTCTCGCGGGTGCGCAACGACTCGCCCAGGTCGCCGTGGGCGAGCTTGACCACATAATCCAGGTACTGTTGTGGCAAGGGCTTGTTCAGGCCCAGGCGCTCCATGGCCTGGGCATGCATCTCGGGGTCGACCCTGCGCTCGCCCATCATGACTTCCACCGGGTCGCCGGGGATCAGGCGTATGAGCGCAAAGGTCAGCAAGGTGATGCCGAAAAATGTCGGTATCAGCAGCCCCAGTCGCCGGGCAATAAAACTGAACATCGTCTGGTGTACCTCATCAGCAGCCGGTCAAGGCAATATCGCCGGCCCTTGTGAGGGCCGGAGGTCGGTCTTGTTCTACTTCACCTGGGTAGTGGCGAAGTTGTTATTGGTCAGAGGGTTGATGTGGTAACCCTCCACCTTCGCGCGCATGGCCACGAACAGCTTTGGATGGACCATGGCGATCCACGGTTGATCGTTATCGTACACCGCCAGCGCCTCGGCATAGAGCCTTGCGCGTTGATCATCATCGCTTGTCTGGCGTGCCTCGGTGATCAGTCCCTGAAACTTAGGGTTGCACCAGCGCGCATAGTTCTCGCCGCTTTTGGCGGCATCGCAACTGAGCAGCGGGCTGAGGAAGTTGTCCGGGTCGCCGTTGTCGCCGGCCCAGCCGGTGGCAACCATGTCGGCCTCGCCCCGTTTGGCCCGGCGCAGCATCTCGGCCCACTCCATGACGCGGATTTCCAGCTTGATGCCGATCTGGCGCAGGTCGGCCTGCAGCATCTCGGCGGCCAGGCGCGGGTTGGGATTGGTACCGCCGCCGCCATTGCGGGTGAACAGGGTCAGCACCGTGCCTTCAGGCACGCCGGCCTCCCTGAGCAGGGCCCGGGCCTTGTCCAGGTCGCGGGGCGGGTTCTGGTTGCGGGTGTTGTAGCCGATCAGGGTCGGCGGGTAAGGGTTGACCCCCACCAGCGCATTGCCCTTGCCGAAGAGCTGGTCGACGTAGTTCTGGCGGTCGAAGGCGAGGTTGATCGCCTTGCGCACACGCACATCGCTCAGGTGCGGGCGTTGCGTGTTCAGGGCGATATAGCCGGTGAGCAGACCTTCGATCTCGTCGACCTTCAGCAGGGGATCGGCCTTGATCGCGGGCACATCGTCAGGCTTGGGGTACAGCGCGATCTGGCACTCGTTGGCGCGCAGCTTCTGCAGGCGCACGTTGCTGTCGGTGGTGATGGCGAAGATCAGCGCATCGGCAGGCGGCTTGCCCCGAAAATAGTCGGGGTTGGATTTGAAGCGAACCTGGGCGTCCTTGTTGTAGCGCTGCAGGATGAACGGCCCGGTGCCGATCGGCTTGCTGTTGAGCAGCGCTGGCGTACCGGCCTTGAGCAACTGGTCGGCGTATTCGGCGGAGTAGATCGAGGTGAAGGCCATGGCGAGATCGCGCAGGAACGGCGACTCGGGGTGCCGGAGGTGGAATACCACGGTGTGGTCGTCGCGCTTCTCGACCGACTCCAGCAAGGCGCTGAAGCTCATGCTCTCGAAATAGGGATAGCCGACGCTGGTCTTGTCGTGCCAGGGGTGGGTGCGGTCAAGCTGGCGATTGAAGCTCCAGAGCACATCGTCGGCGTTCATGTCCCGGGTGGGCGTGAAGTAGTCAGTGTGGTGGAACTTCACCCCCTCGCGCAGGTGAAAGGTGTAGGTCAGGCCATCCGGGCTGATCTCCCAGCGCTCGGCCAGGGCAGGGCGAATGTCGGTGCTGCCCGGGGTGAAATCGACCAGACGGTTGAACAGGGTTTCAGCGGCGGCATCGCCGGTCACCGCGGTGGTGTACTGGACAATGTCGAAGCCCTCGGGGCTGGCCTCGGTGCAGACCACCAGCGGCCTGGCGATGACGGCCGCGGCCTGGCTCGACAGCAGTACCGCCAGGACAACGTGGAGCAGTAGTGATTTCATGAAGACTCCCTGTGCTCGGACTATTCAGCGTAGCCGCCGCGGCCCGCGAGGGCAGGCCGCGGGGCATGACGGTCAGAGGATGTTGAACGGAATGGTGGTCACGACCCGCAGCTCGTCCTGGTTGCCATCGGCCTGGCCCTTGCTCGCCCTGTGGGTGGTGTAGGTGGCGCGGATGCTGCTGTTTTTCAGCGGCCCGTCCTGCAGGACGTAGGTGGTGCCGGCGCTCCACTCGTGGTGGGTCTCGCCGTCCATGCCCTTCACGTCATAGCCCGTGCCCTTGTAGTGGGTGCCATCGATGCCCCAGCCACGGGCGTTGTACAGGTTGAACTTGAGGCCGGGAACCCCGTACGGCGCCATGTCCAGCACATAGGCGAGCGACAGCGACTTCTCGTTAGGGCCGTTGTAATCCGAAAACAGCGAGTTGGCCAGGAAGATGCCGTTGGTTTCGTGGAGATAGTCGAAGAACTCGTTGCCGTCGATTTCCTGGTAGCCGACGGTCAGCGAGTGGGCCTGGTGCCGCAGGCCTAGAGACAGGCTGTAGGCGTTGTTGTCGATCGCGCCGAGCTTGCTGCGGCCCTCGTCCCGGGTCTTGTAGTAGTTCAGGCCTGTGGTCAGGCTGAGTTGCTCGCTGTCGCCCAGCTCATGGGTGGCGCCAAAATAGTACTGGTTCCAGAAGTCGTCGACCTTGGCGGCGAACAGGCTGGTGGTCAGGCTTCTGAGCGGCTGGTAGCTGGCGCCGAAGGTACTGGCGCGGTCGGTCTCGAGTCCCCCGGCGCTGTTTTCGGAGCGGAATTTGCTCAGGCTCTGTTCGGTCCGCGGCGAGACCCGGTCGAAGCTGCCCAGGTCGAACGACAGGTTGTCGAACTCGGCGCTGTGCAGGCTCACGCCCTGGAAACTCGAGGGCAGGGCGCGGTTGCCGATGACCGCGATCATGGGGGTGTCCATGTTCTGGCGGCCGGCGGTGAGCGTGGTATTGGAGATGCGCGCCTGCAGGTTGGCCAGGCCCAGCTTGCTCCACTGGCCGACGACATCGCCATCGCCGTGGGTGAGGGTGCGGTTGTTCGGCCCGGCGACGGATGAGCGGCCTTGCTCCAGGGCGATGGCGTTGTAGCCGGCAACCTCGGCGGCGAAGCCGACGGTGCCCTGGCTGAACCCGGAGTTGTACTGGAGGATGGTGCCTTGCAGCCAATTGTCACGGCGATCGGTGCTGCCACGCGAGCCATCGCGTTTGTAGTAGCCCCAGCGGGTGTCGCGGGTGCCGCGTTCGTGGGCAAACCAGTTGCGGGTGGTGCCGCCCAGGCTTTGTCCCTCGATCAGGCCTTCGGCCTCGGTTTGCGCGTGGGCCGAGGCCAGGGTCAACGGGTAGAAGGCCTGGCTGGCGGGGTCGGCCTGTGCCGTGACGCACAACGCGCCAAGGGTGAGGGCCAGGGTGGTGCTGGTGAAGGGTTTCACGTTGAAGCTCCTTTTCGGTTTTTTTAGTTATCGCCAGGCGTGTCGGTCCCGGCGTCATGCGGGTGAAGCGCTTTTTGCAAACGTTTGCGCGCTCGGATTGAGCTGAATCCGGGCTGCACGAAGCCGCAGGAGGGCAACGGCACTCCTGGTTATTGGTGGGTCGGGTTACTCGGTGCTGACGCCCGAGAAGTCGTTACGCTTGAAAGGGCTGCGCATGACGTCTCCTTTTCCGCATTCGTTGGGATTTTTCGCACGCACTTTGTCGAATCGCGCTGACAGTGCGTTGCTGGAACCATACGAGTGGCGGACGGGTGCCGGAAGGTACGTTTGCCTTAGATTGCGTAGGACGTTTCCTGTAGGCAGGTAGGAAGTTTCCGCGCTGCCTACAGGATGGACTTGAAGGGGATGATCCCCAGGAGGCCGTCACCCAGGATGACGGTGATCAGGTCTCACTTGCCGACGCTGACCCCATAGAAGGAGTTGAGGCCGAAAGGACTGATCTTGAAGCCTTGCACGGCGGTGCTCATGGGCTGGTAGACCGTGGAATGGGCGATGGGAGTCATCGGCACCTGGTCCTTGAGGATGTGTTGCGCCTGTTCATACAGCTCGGTGCGCCTGGCCTGGTCCGAGGTCGCCTTGGCTTGCTTGACCAGGTCGTCGAAGGGCTTGTAGCACCATTTGGAGAAGTTGTTGCCCGACACCGCGTCGCAACCAAAGAGAGTGCCCAGCCAGTTGTCCGGGTCGCCGTTGTCGCCGCTCCAGCCGATCAGCATGGCGCCGTTCTCGCCACCCTTCGAACGCTTGATGTACTCGCCCCATTCGTAGCTGACGATCTTGGCCTTGATGCCGATCTTGGCCCAGTCCGATTGCAGCATCTCGGCCATCAGCTTGGCGTTGGGGTTGTAGGGACGTTGCACGGGCATGGCCCACAGGGTGATCTCCGTGCCTTCCTTGACCCCGGCTTCCTTGAGCAGCGCCTTGGCCTTTTCGGGGTCGAAGGGGGCGTCCTTGATGGTCGTGTCATATGACCATTGCGTCGGCGGCATGGCATTGACCGCCAGCTGGCCGGCGCCCTGGTACACCGACTGGATGATCTGCTGCTTGTTCACCGCCATGTCCAGCGCCTGGCGCACCTTGAGCTGCGCCATGGGGTTGGGTTCGTTGCTGCCCTTGATCTTGTCCATCACGTTGTAGGCGATGTAGCCGAGGTTGTAGCCGGCCTGACTGGGCATCTGCAGCTTTGGATCCTGCTTCAGCGGTTCTATGTCGGCAGGCCGCGGGAAGAGGGTGACCTGGCATTCGTTCTTCTTCAGCTTCTGCATGCGCACCGAGGCGTCGGTGGTAATGGCGAAGATCAGGTTGTCGATCTTCACGTCGTCCGGCTGCCAATAGTCCTTGTTGCCCTTGAAGCGGATCTGCGCGTCCTTCTGGTATTTGCTGAACACGAACGGGCCGGTGCCGATCGGTTTCTGGTTGATGTCGGCGGGTTTGCCCTGCTTGAGCAGCTGCGCGGCGTATTCGGCGGACTGGATCGAGGCGAAGCTCATGGCCAGGTTCTGGATGAACGCGGCATCGACACCATTCAGGGTGAACTTCACCGTGTGCTCGTCGAGCTTCTCGAGCCGGGCGATGTTCTTGTCCATGCCCATGTCGGTGAAATACGGGAACTCGGTGGGGTAGGCCTTGCGGAACGGCATGTCCTTGTCGAGCATGCGGTTGAAGGTGAACAGCACATCGTCGGCGTTGAACGGTCGGGAGGGCTTGAAGAAGTCGGTGGTATGGAACTTGACCCCTTCGCGCAGGTGGAAGGTGTAGGTCAGGCCATCGTCAGAGACATCCCAGCTTTTGGCCAGGCCTGGTATGACGGCGGTGCCGCCGCGCTCGAACTGGGTCAGGCGATTGAAGACGGTCTCGGCCGAGGCATCGAAGTCGGTTCCGGTGGTGTACTGCCCCGGGTCGAAGCCGGCCGGACTGCCCTCGGAGCAGAACACCAGGTTGGACGCGGCGAGCGCGGAGGGGGCGCTGGCAAGCAAGCCTGCACCGACCAGAAACGGAATGACTGCGTGTTTGAGCATGGTGGCCTCATTGTTGTCATTTTTTGAGTGAGGCGGCCTTGTGAGCCGTCCTCCCGATAGTCCTGCGAAGGCTGTAGCCAATGCAACACCCGGAAGGATAGCTGGCGTCAAGAAAGTGGTACTGAGGTACTTGAATGTCGCCTGAGTGTAATTTTCGGCGATGTTGAACGTTTGCGGTGGATAGATCGGCTCACCTGGACCGTTTTCGGATAGACACGGACTCTGTGGGAGCGGGGCAAGCCGGTCCCACGGAGCAATTCCCGGGCGTCAGGGCATCTGGACTTCGATCATCCCGTCGGCGCTCATGCTCACCTCGGTGGTGCCCGCCTCGACATCCGGCGAAGGCGCGGCTTCGGCGGCGCTGTCGGCCTTCATCATCATCGGGGCGCTACGCATGTAAGGCCGTGGATAACCGGTGCTGTTGAGGTTCAGGCTGACAACCTTGTAGCCACTGCCGCCCATGGCCTGGGTAGCCAGTTGCGCCCGCGCCTTGAAGGCGTCGACCGCTTCCTTGAGCAAGGCATCCTCGCTGGTCTTGCGCGTGCCAGGGGCGATCGAGAAGTCCATGCCGCCCATCTTCAGGTCTTGCAGCAGTTCGCCGGTGAGCTTGGACAGCCCCGGGAAATCGGCGCTTTCAAGGCGCAGTTCGGCGCGCTCGCGCCAGCCGGTGATCTTCTGGCCCTTGTTGTCGTAGATCGGGTAGCTGTTGCGGCTGCCCTGGCTGATCTTCACGTCCTTGACCTGCCGCGCCTGCTGCAGGGCCTTGTTCATGGTCTCGGTGATCTGCCTGGCCAGCGCGCCCGGGTCGCTGTTCTGGGCTTCGCTGTACAGCGTCACGACCATCAGGTCACGCGCCACTTCCTTGCTCACCTCGGCGCGCAGCGAAACCTGGTTGTAGTAGCGGGGCTCGTCAGCCGCCAGCGCCGAAAGGCTGCTGGCCAGCAGGCCACATGAGAGCAGCAGGGTGGCGCTGCGACGGGGAATGCGCATGTGTGACTCCTTGGCAGGGGCGTGAACAGGCCATCCAGTCCACGCATGGCCGGTAAGACTCGAAGAGTGTAGTCAGGTTCACCAACGCCCCTTGCAGGTGTGTAAAAAAGTGTGGCGCTTTGCCGCAGCGCTGCAGCCGGGGGGCTGGCTTGGGTATACTCTCGGCGATTCATCCGCAGCACTCATTTTCAGGAAAGCGCATGCTCGCCGCCGAACACCCGCTGTCCGCCACCCGTCAGAACCTCTGGCGGCTGACCTTCATACGCATCCTGGTTCTGGCCGCCCAGGCAGGCTCGGTGGGCGTCGCCTACTGGACCGACCTGCTGCCGCTGCCCTGGTTCGCGCTGGTGCTGACGCTCGCCCTGTCCTCGCTGCTGTGCGCCTTCACCGCCCTGCGGCTGCGCCTGTCGCTGCCGGTGACCGAGCTCGAGTACGCGTTCCAGCTGGCCTGCGACCTGCTGATCCACAGCGCCCTGCTGTATTACTCGGGCGGTTCGACCAATCCGTTCGTCTCTTATTACCTGGTGCCGCTGGCGATCGCCGCGGTGACCTTGCCGTGGGTCTATTCGCTGGTGCTCTCGGGCCTTGCGCTGGCCGCCTACAGCCTGCTGCTGGTGCAGTTCTATCCGCTCGACCCGCTGCCCATGGCGCGCGAGACGATGCAGGTGTACGGCATGTGGCTGAGCATCGCGCTGGCCGCGGCGGTGATCACCTTCTTTGCCGCGCGCATGGCCGAGGAGCTGCGCCGCCAGGAGCAACTGCGCGCCGAGCGCCGCGAGGAGGGCCTGCGTGACGAGCAGCTGCTGGCCGTGGCCACCCAGGCGGCCGGTGCGGCGCATGAGCTGGGCACGCCGCTGTCGACCATGAGTGTGCTGCTCAACGAGATGCGCAGCGATCACAAGGACCCGCAGCTACAGGAAGACCTGGCCGTGCTGCAAGACCAGGTCAAGCTGTGCAAGCAGACCTTGCAGCAGCTGGTGCGCGCCGCCGAGGCGAACCGGCGCATGGCGGTGGTCGAGCAGGATGTCACCGCCTGGCTCGACGAGTCCCTGGATCGCTGGCATCTGATGCGCCCCGAAACCAGCTACCGTTTCCAGCGCCTTGGCCAGGGCGAGGTGCCGCGCCTGGCGCCGCCGCCAGACCTGACCCAGGCGCTGCTGAACCTGCTGAACAACGCCGCCGATGCTTGCCCTGACAACCTGGAGGTGTCCCTCGACTGGGACGCCGCAAGCATTGTCATCAGCATCCGTGACCATGGTCCCGGGGTACCGGCGGCCATTGCCGAGTCGATCGGCAAACCCTTCTTTACCACCAAGGGCAAAGGCTTTGGCCTGGGCCTGTTCCTGAGCAAGGCCAGTGTCACCCGTGCGGGTGGCTCGGTAAAACTCTATAGTCATGAACAGGGCGGCACCCTGACCGAATTGCGCCTGCCACAGGGCACGCGAGGAGAACAACGATGAGCGATGAAAACCAGGTCGAAAGCGAAGAGCTGCCGCATCTGTTGCTGGTGGACGACGACGCCACCTTTACCCGGGTCATGGCCCGCGCCATGGGCCGGCGCGGCTTTCGCGTGAGCACCGCGTCCTCGGCCGAGGAAGGCCTGGAGCTGGCGCAGAAGGACAAGCCTGACTACGCCACCCTCGATCTGAAGATGGAAGGCGACTCGGGCCTGGTGCTGCTGCCCAAGCTGCTGGAACTGGACCCGGAGATGCGCGTGGTGATCCTGACGGGTTACTCGAGCATCGCCACGGCGGTCGAGGCGATCAAGCGCGGCGCGTGCAACTACCTGTGCAAGCCGGCCGACGCCGACGACGTGCTGGCGGCGCTGTTCGCCGAGCATGCCGACCTCGACACCCTGGTGCCGGAAAACCCGATGTCGGTGGACCGCTTGCAGTGGGAGCACATCCAGCGGGTGTTGTCCGAGCACGAGGGCAATATCTCCGCCACTGCGCGGGCGCTGGGCATGCACCGGCGCACGTTGCAGCGCAAGCTGCAGAAGCGGCCAGTACGGCGCTGACTTTCCTGGGGCCGCACAGCGGCCCCAAAACTGCGTGGCACTCACGTATCATTAGCGACCTACCGGCCACCACGGATCGCTGTCAATGCTCGCCCTCCTTGTCCAGACACTGAACATCACGGCCCCGGTCTTCGCCATGCTGTTCATGGGCGTGCTGCTCAAACGCATCCGGCTGATCGACGACGGCTTCATCCATGTCGCCTCGAACCTGGTGTTCAACGTGTGCATGCCGGCGCTGCTGTTCCTGGGCATCTATCACGCCGACCTCTCCACGGCCGTGCAGGGCGACCTCATCGCCTACTTCGTCGCCTCGACCCTGCTCGGCTTCGCCATGGCCTGGGGCTTCGCGATCTGGCGCTGCCCGCGAGCGGACCGCGGCATCTACACCCAGGGTGGCTTTCGCGGCAACAACGGCGTCATCGGCCTGGCCCTGGCGGCCAGTCTCTATGGCGACTACGGCATCTCCCTGGGCGCGGTGCTCGCCGGGCTGGTCATCCTGATGTACAACTCCCTGTCGGCGGTGGTCCTGGCGGTCTACAGCCCGAACATGAAGTCCGACCCCTGGAGCATCTGCAAGAACATCTTCAGCAACCCGCTGATCATCAGCGTGCTGGCCGCCACGGCCATGGCATATGGCCAGGTGCCGCTGCCCAACTGGCTGCTCACCTCCGGCGACTATCTGGCGCAGATGTCCCTGCCGCTTGCGCTGATCTGCATCGGCGGCACCTTGTCCCTGGCATCCCTGCGCGACAGCGGCAAGCTGGCGATCAGCGCCAGCCTGGTGAAAATGGTCTGGTTGCCGATCGCCGGCACCCTGGGAGGCTGGCTATGCGGCTTCCGCGGGGCTGAACTGGGTATCCTGTTTCTCTACATCGGCAGCCCGACGGCGGCGGCCAGCTACGTCATGGCGCGCGCGGCCAATGGCAACCACGAGCTGGCGGCCTCGATCATCGTCATCACGACGCTAGCGGCGGCGATCACCACCAATATCGGAATCTTCCTCTTGCAGTGGGGCGGTTGGATCTAGATCCTGACCGCACATAACGCCAACAGCACTGCCTCCAGCCTTAAGGACACTTCATGCAAGACCAGAGCACGCCCGAGCGATTGCAGCGCGGGCTGAAAAATCGCCATATCCAGCTGATCGCCCTGGGTGGCGCCATCGGCACCGGGCTGTTCCTGGGCATCGCCCAGACCATCCAGCTGGCAGGCCCCTCGGTGCTGCTGGGCTACGCCATCGCCGGCCTGATGGCCTTTTTCATCATGCGCCAGCTCGGCGAGATGGTGGTCGAGGAGCCGGTCGCCGGCAGCTTCAGCCACTTCGCGCACCGCTACTGGAGCGAGTTCGCAGGTTTTGTCTCGGGCTGGAACTACTGGGTGGTGTACGTGCTGGTGGGCATGGCCGAGCTGACCGCCGTGGGCATCTACGTGCAGTACTGGTGGCCGGGCTTCCCGACCTGGGCGACCGCGGCGATCTTCTTCGTGGTGATCAACCTGATCAACCTCACCCAGGTGAAGGTCTACGGCGAGATGGAATTCTGGTTTGCCCTGGTCAAGGTGGTCGCGATCGTCAGCATGATCGGCTTTGGCGCTTATCTGCTGGCCAGCGGCACGGGCGGCCCGGATGCCGACATCGCGAACCTGTGGCAGTACGGCGGGTTCTTTCCCAACGGCATCACCGGCCTGGTGATGGCGATGGCCGTGATCATGTTCTCCTTCGGTGGCCTGGAGCTTGTCGGCATCACCGCCGCCGAAGCGGACAACCCGCGCCATAGCATCCCGCGTGCGACCAACCAGGTGGTCTACCGGATCCTGATCTTCTACATCGGCGCGCTGGCCGTGCTGCTGTCGCTGTACCCGTGGCAGAAGGTCGTGCAGGGTGGCAGCCCGTTCGTGATGATTTTCCACAACCTGGACAGCAACCTGGTCGCCACGATCCTCAACGTCGTGGTGCTGACGGCGGCGCTGTCGGTCTACAACAGTTGCGTCTACGCCAACAGCCGCATGCTGTTCGGCCTCGCCAGCCAGGGCGACGCGCCACGCGCGCTGCTCAAGGTCAACCGCCGCGGCGTGCCACTGGCGGCGCTGGGCGTGTCGGCGTTCGCCACGGGGCTTTGCGTGATCATCAACTACCTGATGCCGGGCGAGGCCTTTGGCCTGCTGATGGCGCTGGCGGTGTCGGCGCTGGTGATCAACTGGGCGAGCATCAGCATCACTCACCTGAAGTTCCGCCGCGCCAAGCTGGCCGCGGGTGAAAAGCCGTTCTACCCGAGCTGGGGCCATCCGCTGACCAATTACCTGTGCCTGGCCTTCATCGGGCTGATCCTGGTAGTGATGCTGCTGACTCCGTCGATCCGTATCTCGGTGCTGCTGATTCCGCTGTGGATAGCCCTGCTGGGCGTGGCGTTCCGGTTGAAGAAAAGAGCCAGGCCAAGCGTCCACGCCAGTTGATCGCCCGCCTCAGTGCTGGCGGCGCCAGGCGCGCAGGGTGGTGTACAGCAACACCGCCCCAAGCGCGGGCAAGGCGTAGAACAGCATCAGCTTCTCCAGGTGCCCCGCCAACGGCATGCCGGTGGTGAACGCCACCACGTGCAGGCCGTAGACCAGGTACAGACCCAGGAATACCAGGCCCTCTGCCCGGGTGATGCGATAGCCCGAGTAGAACACCGGCAGGCTCAGGACGGCGACGCCGAGCATCACCGGCAGGTCGAAGTCCAGGGCATTGGGCGAGATCGACAGCGGTTCAGGCGCGACCAGGGCGGTCGTCCCCAGCACCGCCAGCAGGTTGAACAGGTTGCTGCCGATCACCGTGCCGACGGCGATCTCCCGCTCACCGCGCAGGGCCGCGATCAGCGCGGCGGCGAGCTCCGGCAGCGAGGTGCATACCGCGACCACGGTCAGGCCAATGATGCGCTCTGACAGGCCCAGGTCGGTTGCCACCTCCACCGCGGCCTCCAGCAGCAAGTGCCCGGCCAGGCTGAGCAGCCCCAGGCCCAGCAGAACCTGCAACACCTCCTTGATCCAGAACCGGCCTGCCGGGCGCGGGGCGGGATCGGGGGCAGGGTAGGTGCGGGCGTAATGACGGGACTGGTGCCAAAGCACCGCCAGGTATCCGAGCAGGCCCAGCACCAATACCAGGCCCTCGAGGCGTCCGAGGTAGCCGTTGAGGGACAGCGCGTAGACCAGGATGCTGGCGCCGATCATCAGGGGCAGGTCCAGGCGCACAAGCTGGCGCGAGACCCGCAGAGGAATGATCAGCGCCGCCAGGCCGAGAATCACCAGCACGTTGAAGATGTTGCTGCCCACCACGCTGCCGACGGCCACGTCCGGGGCGCCCTGGTAGGCGGCCTGCAAGCCGACGGTCAGTTGCGGCGCGGTGCTGCCGAAAGCCACGAGGCTCAGGCCGATGATCAGCGGCCGCACGTGCAGCCGCAAGGCCAGTTGCAAGGCGGCGCGCACCAGCAGTTCGGCGCCGGCGACCAGCAGCAGCAGGCCGAACGCCAGCTGCAGCAGGCTGAAGGTGGGAAGGGTGGCAAGATCGAAAATGGTGACAGCTCCGTATCAGGTCAGTCGCTCAGACCTTGTACCCGCACGCGGGCGGTTCCGCTACGGATCATGCCGATTTTTTGCGCGGCGGCGCGCGACAGGTCGATCAGGCGCCCGCGCGAATGCGGGCCGCGGTCGTTGATGCGGACCACGACGCTGCGCTGGTTGGCCAGGTTGGTGACCCGCACGCGGCTGCCGAAGGGCAGGCTACGGTGAGCGGCGGTCAGGCCGTGCTGGTTGAAGCGCTCGCCACTGGCGGTGCGCTTGCCATGGTGGCGCGAGCCGTAGTACGAGGCGGTGCCGGTCTTGTCGTAGCCGTCGGGGTCGGTGTCGTGGCTGGCGCAGCCGGCCAGTACAGTGAAGAGCGCGAGTGCGCTGAGGTGACGCCAAATCAAGGTAGAACTCCCACGGCATCAGGAAATCGTTCAGGGCAGTCCAGGCCCCCCCTCTGTGGGAGCGGCCTTGTGCCGCGATCGGCCCCAAGGGGGCCGTAATATCAGCGAACGCGTTCCATCTGATACACCGCGGCCCCAGGTTTCACGACCCCTGCGGGGCCGATCGCGGCACAAGGCCGCTCCCACAGGGAAGGTCAGGTAATCAACCTTCCAGCTTGGCCTTCAGCAGCTGGTTCACCTGCTGCGGGTTGGCCTTGCCTTTGGAGGCCTTCATGGCCTGGCCGACAAAGAAGCCGAACATCTTGCCACGCTTGGCTTCGTCCGCGGCGCGGTATTGCTCGACCTGGTCGGCGTTGGCCGCCAGCACTTCGTCCAGCACCTTCTCGATCGCGCCGCTGTCGGTGACCTGCTTGAGGCCACGGCTGTCGATGATCGCGTCGGCATCACCTTCACCGGCCGCCATGGCCTCGAAGACCACCTTGGCGATCTTGCCGCTGATGGTGTTGTCGCGAATGCGCAGCAGCATGCCGCCCAGTTGCTCGGCGGTGACCGGCGCCTGGTCGATCTCGACACCCAGCTTGTTCAGCAGGCTGCCCAGCTCGACCATGACCCAGTTGGCCGCCAGCTTGGCGTCGCCGCCAATGCTTGCCACCTGTTCGAAGTAGTCAGCCTGCTCGCGGCTCGAGGCCAGCACGTTGGCGTCGTAGGCCGACAGGCCGTACTGGCTCTGGAAGCGCTCGACCTTCTGCGGCGGCAGCTCCGGCAGGCTCGCCCGCGTGGCCTCCAGGAACGCGTCCTCGATGACCACCGGCAGCAGGTCCGGGTCGGGGAAGTAACGGTAGTCGTTGGCTTCCTCCTTGCTGCGCATGGCGCGGGTCTCGTCCTTGTTCGGGTCGTACAGGCGGGTTTGCTGGACCACCTTGCCGCCGTCCTCGATCAGGTCGATCTGGCGCTGGATCTCGCTGTTGATCGCCCGTTCGATGAAGCGGAACGAGTTGACGTTCTTGATCTCGCAGCGGGTGCCGAACTCCACCTGGCCCTTGGGCCGGATCGACACGTTGCAGTCGCAGCGCAGCGAGCCTTCGGCCATGTTGCCGTCGCAGATGCCCAGGTAGCGCACCAGTGCGTGGATGGCCTTGACGTAGGCCACGGCTTCCTTGGCGCTGCGCATGTCAGGCTCGGAGACGATCTCCAGCAGGGGAGTGCCGGCACGGTTCAGGTCGATGCCGGTCGAGCCGCTGAAGTCTTCGTGCAGGCTCTTGCCCGCGTCTTCCTCAAGGTGCGCCCGGGTGATGCCGACGCGCTTGATGGTGCCGTCCTCGAGGGCGATGTCCAGGTGGCCCTTGCCGACGATCGGCAGCTCCATCTGGCTGATCTGGTAACCCTTGGGCAGGTCTGGGTAAAAGTAGTTCTTGCGCGCGAACACGTTGCGCTTGCCGATTTCGGCATCGATGGCCAGGCCGAACATGCACGCCATGCGCACGGCTTCCTGGTTGAGCACCGGCAGCACGCCCGGCATGCCCAGGTCGATCAGGCTGGCCTGGGTGTTCGGCTCGGAGCCGAAGGTGGTCGAGCTGCCGGAGAAAATCTTCGACTGGGTCGCAAGCTGGGTATGAATCTCCAGCCCGATGACAACTTCCCATTGCATGTGTGAATTCCTCAGAAGCCGTTGGGTGCGCGGGTGTGCCAGTCAGTCACTTGCTGATAGCGGTGCGCGACGTTGAGCAGGCGGCCTTCCTGGAAGTACGGGGCGAGCAGTTGCACGCCGACCGGCAGGCCCTCGACGAAACCGGCCGGCATCGACAGGCCCGGCAGGCCCGCGAGGTTGGCGGTGATGGTGTAGACGTCTTCCAGGTACGCGGCGACCGGGTCGCTGTTCTTGGCGCCAAGCTTCCAGGCCGGGTTCGGCGTGGTTGGACCGAGGATCACGTCGACGTCGTTGAAGGCGGCCATGAAGTCGTTCTTGATCAGGCGGCGGATCTTCTGGGCCTTGAGGTAGTAGGCATCGTAGTAGCCGGCCGACAGCGCGTAGGTGCCGACCATGATGCGCCGCTGCACTTCGGTGCCGAAGCCCTCGCCACGCGAGCGCTTGTACAGGTCGGTGAGGTCCTTGGGGTTCTCGCAGCGGTGGCCGAAGCGCACGCCGTCGAAGCGCGACAGGTTCGAGGAGGCCTCGGCCGGGGCGATGACGTAGTACGCCGGGATAGCGTGCTGCATGTTCGGCAGGCTGATTTCCTTGACCACCGCGCCGAGCTTCTCGAGCTCCTTGACGCTGGCCTGTACCAGGTCGGCGATGCGTGGGTCGAGGCCGGCGCCGAAGTACTCCTTCGGCAGGCCGATGCGCAAACCCTGCAGCGAGGCGTTGAGGTTGGCGCTGTAGTCGGCCACCGGCTCGTCGATGCTGGTGGAGTCCTTGGCATCGAAACCGGCCATGCCTTGCAGCAGCAGCGCGCAGTCCTCGGCGGTGCGGGCCATCGGGCCGCCCTGGTCGAGACTGGAGGCGTAGGCGATCATGCCCCAGCGCGAAACACGACCGTACGTCGGTTTCAGGCCGGTGAGGTTGGTCAGTGCCGCGGGCTGACGGATCGAGCCGCCGGTGTCGGTCCCGGTGGCAGCCGGCAGCAGGCGCGCGGCCACGGCGGCGGCCGATCCGCCCGACGAGCCACCCGGTACGTGTTCAAGGTTCCACGGGTTTTTCACCGGGCCGTAGTGGCTGGACTCGTTGGCCGAGCCCATGGCGAACTCGTCCATGTTGGTCTTGCCCAGGGTGACCATGCCGGCCTCGGCCAGGCGCGCGACCACGGTGGCGTCATAGGGCGCCTGGAAGTTGTCGAGCATCCGCGAGCCGCAGCTGGTGCGCACGCCCTGGGTGCAGAACAGGTCCTTGTGGGCGATCGGCGCACCCAGCAGCGCGCCGGTCTCGCCAGCGGCGCGGCGGGTATCGGCGGCACGGGCCTGGCCCAGGGCCAGCTCCTCGGTGACGCTGATGAAGCTGTTGAGCTGCGGGTCGAGTTGCCCGATGCGCGCCAGCAGGGCGCGGGTCAGCTCCTCGGAGGAAAACGATTTGTCGGCGAGTCCGCGGGCGATCTCGGCCAGTGTCAGTTGATGCATGGCAGGCTCTATCCCTTACTCGATGACTTTCGGAACCAGGTACAGACCGTCCTGGGTCGCCGGTGCGACGGCCTGGTAGGCATCGCGCTGGTTGCGCTCGGTGACCAGGTCGGCGCGCAGGCGCTGACTGGCTTCCAGGGGGTGGGCGAGGGGCTCGATACCGTCGGTGTCGACAGCTTGCATCTGGTCGACCAGCCCGAGAATACTGTTCAAGGCATCGGTAATGCGTGGCAGATCGCCTTCATCCAGGCCCAGTCGGGCCAGGTGGGCAATCTTTTCCACGTCGCAGCGTTGAAGCGCCATGGGGATCTCCAGGGGAAACAAAACGGAATGGGTCCGCGATGAGGAACATGCCGGCGTTCTGGCGGTCATACGGCCGCGATCATCTGCTGGCGTGCTCGGAAAAACAGCCAATTTAACATATTGGCGCCTTGCCCAAAATCCCCGTCATTGTTAGAGTTTGCCGCACTTTTTTACCCACGCGTTGCCTAGGGTCACTTTCCCATGTTCAAGAAACTGCGTGGCATGTTTTCCAGCGATCTTTCCATCGACCTGGGCACTGCCAACACCCTTATTTACGTGCGTGAGCGCGGTATCGTCCTGAATGAGCCGTCGGTTGTTGCCATCCGCACCCACGGCAACCAGAAGAGTGTCGTCGCCGTCGGCACCGAGGCCAAGCGCATGCTGGGCCGGACTCCGGGCAATATCGCTGCCATTCGTCCGATGAAAGACGGCGTGATCGCCGACTTCAGCGTTTGTGAAAAAATGTTGCAGTACTTCATCAACAAAGTACACGAAAACAGCTTCCTGCAGCCCAGCCCCCGTGTGCTGATCTGCGTGCCGTGCAAATCGACCCAGGTCGAGCGCCGCGCCATCCGTGAATCGGCCCTTGGCGCCGGTGCCCGTGAAGTGTTCCTGATCGAAGAGCCGATGGCCGCCGCTATCGGTGCCGGCCTGCCGGTCGAGGAAGCCCGTGGTTCGATGGTCGTCGATATCGGCGGTGGTACCACCGAAATCGCACTGATCTCCCTGAACGGCGTGGTGTACGCCGAGTCCGTTCGTGTGGGCGGCGACCGTTTCGACGAAGCCATCGTGACCTACGTGCGCCGCAACTACGGCAGCCTGATCGGCGAATCCACCGCCGAGCGCATCAAGCAGGAAATCGGTACCGCGTATCCGGGTGGCGAGCTGCGCGAAGTCGACGTGCGCGGCCGCAACCTGGCCGAAGGCGTTCCGCGTGCCTTCACCCTCAATTCCAACGAAGTGCTCGAAGCGCTGCAGGAATCCCTGGCGACCATCGTCCAGGCGGTCAAGAGCGCCCTGGAGCAGTCGCCACCGGAGCTGGCCTCGGACATCGCCGAGCGTGGCCTGGTGCTGACCGGTGGTGGCGCGCTGCTGCGCGACCTCGACAAGCTGCTGGCCCAGGAAACCGGCCTGCCGGTGATCGTCGCCGAGGACCCGCTGACCTGTGTCGCCCGTGGCGGCGGCCGCGCCCTCGAGATGATGGACAAGCACTCCATGGACTTGCTGTCCAGCGAGTAAGCCCAAGGCAGTCCGTTGGTCGCCCGGTTTACAGGTAGCACGTGCAGTGCTACCTGTATGCGCTGGGCTGGCGTCCGTTGGGCGCCGTTACCCTCAACCCGCAAGCAGGCTGGTACGTTGCCCCATGCCCAATGACCTCCTGAATCGTCGTCCACGAGGAACGGCCCATTAAACCGCTTTTCACCAAGGGCCCTTCGCTGGGCGTTCGCCTGCTCGTTCTGGTCGTGCTGTCGATCGCCTTGATGGTGGTCGATGCGCGCTTTGCCGTGCTCAAGCCAGTGCGCAGCCAGATGGGGCTGGTGCTGATGGAATCCTATTCGGTCACCGACCTGCCGCAGCGCCTGTGGCAAGGGATCGCCAGCCAGTTCGGCAGCCGCACCGAGCTTGCCGCCGAGAACGAGAAGCTCAAGACCGAGGCCCTGCTGTTGCAGGGGCGGCTGCAGAAGCTGGCCGCCCTGACCGAGCAGAACGTACGCCTGCGCGAGCTGCTCAACTCCTCGGCGCTGGTCAACGAGAAAGTCGAGGTGGCCGAGCTGATCGGCGTCGATCCCAACCCCTTCACCCATCGCATCCTGATCAACAAGGGCGAACGTGATGGCGTGGTGCTGGGCCAGCCGGTGCTCGATGCCCGTGGCCTGATGGGCCAGGTGGTCGAACTGATGCCCTACACCGCGCGGGTGCTGCTGCTGACCGACACAACCCACAGCATCCCGGTGCAGGTCAACCGCAACGGCCTGCGCGCCATTGCCAGCGGTACCGGCAACCCTGAGCGGCTCGAACTGCGCCATGTGGCCGACACCGCGGACATCAAGGAAGGCGACCTGCTGGTCAGCTCCGGCCTGGGCCAGCGCTTCCCGGCCGGGTATCCGGTGGCCACGGTCAATGAGGTGATTCACGATTCCGGTCAGCCGTTTGCCATCGTCCGCGCCATTCCGACCGCCGCCCTCAATCGCAGCCGCTACCTGCTGCTGGTGTTCAGCGACAGCCGTACCCCCGAGCAGCGCGCCGCCGATGCGGCGATCGCCCAGGAAGAAGCCGACCGCCACGGCGCCGTCGGTTCCGCGGCTCCCGCGCCTGCCACGGGTGATCCGGCGGCACCTGCTCCCGCTCCTGCGACACCTGCAGCGCCAGCGGCTGCGCCAGGCACGGCTCCTGCGGCACCTGCTGCTGCTCCCGCCGCGCCTGCCGCGCCCGCCTCGGTGCCAGCTCCGGCGACGCCGGCCAGCCCGGCAGCAGCGCCTGCCCAACCCCGGAGACAATGATGCCTAGCTCGCGCAGCAACAATGGCTGGGTCATCTGGCTGACGTTCGTGGTCGGCCTGCTGCTCAGCGTGTCCCCCATGCCGCAGTTCATGGAAGTCTTCCGGCCCATGTGGCTGGCCATGCTGCTGGCGTTCTGGACCCTCCACGTCCCGCACAAGGTCGGCATGACCACGGCGTTCGTGCTTGGCCTTGCCGAAGACGTGCTCTACGGCACCCTGCTCGGCCAGAACGCGCTGGTCCTGGTGCTGATCACCTTCCTGGTGCTGACCTTGCAGCAGCGCCTGCGCATGTTCCCGATGTGGCAGCAATGCCTGGTGATCCTGGTGATCTTCGGCATTGCCCAGCTGGTCCAGCTGTGGCTCAGCGCGCTGACCGGCAATCGCCTGCCGACCCTTGCACTGGTCTGGTCGGCGGTGATCAGCGCATTGCTCTGGCCGTGGATCAGCTTCGCCCTGCGTGACCTGCGCAAACGCCTGAGTATCAACTGAAGGCTTCACCGCCACTGACAGGGAGATGTCCGCATGACCGAGTTGTACCTGGCCTCTGGCTCTCCACGCCGGCGTGAGCTGCTCATGCAGATCGGCGTGCCGTTCACCACCCTCAGCGCGCCGGTCGATGAAGCCCCGCTGGCGGGCGAAAGCGCGCCGGCCTATGTCGAGCGTCTGGCCCGCGCCAAGGCGGCTGCCGGCCATGCCACCCTGGCCCAGCCCGGGGTAGTGCTGGGCGCCGATACCGCCGTGGTGCTCGACGGCAAGATCCTCGGCAAGCCCGAGAACGCCGCTCACGCCCAGGCGATGCTGGCCGAGCTGTCTGGCCGCGAGCACCAGGTGCTCACCGCCGTGGCACTGACCGATGGCCAGCGCTGCGAGAGCCTGTGCGTCACCAGCCAGGTGCGCTTTCGCCTCATCAGCGTTCAGGAGGCCCAGCGCTACTGGGCCACCGGCGAGCCTGTCGACAAGGCCGGCGGCTATGCTATCCAGGGCCTGGGCGCGATCTTTGTCACCGCCCTCGCAGGCAGCTACTCGTCCGTGGTCGGCCTGCCGCTGAGCGAAACCGCCGAACTCCTCGAACACTTCGCGATTGCCTGCTGGCAAGCCTCGCCACCCGATGCGGAGGATACGCACCCGTTGTAGCCAGACGCGCACCCGCCATCCATCATTAGCCAATACCTTTGACGAGAACCTGCCATGAGTGAAGAGATCCTGATCAACATCACCCCGATGGAGTCACGCGTGGCGGTGGTGGAGAACGGAGTGCTGCAAGAGGTGCACGTGGAACGCACCCAGCGCCGGGGCATTGTTGGCAATATCTACAAAGGCAAGGTGGTGCGTGTGCTGCCGGGCATGCAGGCGGCGTTCGTCGATATCGGGCTGGACCGGGCGGCGTTCATCCATGCCTCGGAGATTTCCCAGCGCGAAGGTTCGGCGGTCGAGAGCATCAGCGCGCTGGTGCACGAAGGCCAGAGCCTGGTGGTGCAGGTCACCAAGGACCCGATCGGTTCCAAGGGCGCGCGCCTGACCACCCAGTTGTCGATCCCGTCGCGCTACCTGGTGTACATGCCGCGCAGCAGCCACGTGGGGATTTCCCTGAAGATCGAAGACGAGGCCGAGCGCGAGCGCCTCAAGCAGGTGGTCAACGACTGCATGGTCCAGGAAGACATCAAGGACGCGGGCGGTTTCATCCTGCGCACCGCCGCCGAAGGCGCGCGTGCGGAGGAAATCCTCATGGACATCCGCTACCTGCGCAGGCTGTGGGAGCAGATCGGCCAGCAGATCAAGACGGTCGGCGCGCCCACCGAAATCTACGAAGACCTGGGCCTTGCCCTGCGCACCCTGCGTGACCTGGTCAACCCAAAGATCGAGAAGATCCGCATCGACTCGCGCGAGACCTTCCAGAAGACCACCCAGTTCGTCATCGAGCTGATGCCCGAGATCGCCGATCGCCTTGAACACTACCCCGGGGAGCGGCCGATCTTCGACCTTTACGGGGTCGAGGACGAGATCCAGCGCGCCCTGGACCGCAAGGTGCCGCTCAAGTCCGGTGGCTACCTGGTGGTCGACCCGGCCGAAGCGATGACCACCATCGACGTCAATACCGGCGCCTTCGTCGGTCATCGCAATCTTGAGGAGACCATCTTCAAGACCAACCTCGAAGCCGCCACCGCGATTGCCCGGCAGCTGCGCCTGCGCAACATTGGCGGGATCATCATCATCGACTTCATCGACATGGAAGACGAAGAGCACCAGCGCCAGGTGCTGCGCACCCTCGATAAGCAGCTCGAACGCGACCACGCCAAGACCAACATCATCGGCATCACCGAGCTGGGCCTTGTGCAGATGACCCGCAAGCGTACCCGCGAGAGCCTCGAGCAGGTGCTGTGCGAACCCTGCCTGTGCTGCCAGGGCCGCGGCAAGCTGAAGACTCCCGAAACGATCTGCTACGAAATTTTCCGCGAGATCCTGCGCGAGGCGCGTGCCTACCAGGCCGAGGGCTACCGTGTGCTGGCCAACCAGAAGGTGGTCGACCGGCTGCTGGACGAGGAGTCGGGTAACGTGGCGGAACTTGAGACCTTCATCGGGCGGACCATCCGCTTCCAGGTCGAGTCGATGTACTCGCAGGAACAATACGACGTGGTGCTGCTCTGAGGCGTTCGGCACATCTCCATCGGCTGGCAAAGCCCGCGCTTGCGGCCATAGTTAGGATCTGTACGGATCCCGGAGGGCCATGGCCATGGAACGTCTGATGCGCGTTCTGGGGGCCATGACCCGCTGGGGATTGGCGGCCTGTGCCCTGGTGGCGGTGCTGCTGGCGTTGTATGTCAGTGTTGGCCGGCTGCTGGTACCGCTGGTCGCCGAGTACCGCGCCGAAATCGAAACCAGGGCCGAGCAGGCACTGGGCATGCCGGTGCACATAGGCTCCCTTGAAGGGCGCTGGAGCCGCCTGTCGCCGGTGTTGCACGTGCGTGACGTGCAGGTGGGCGAGGGCGCCGGCGCCCTGCGCCTGGATGACGTGAAGGCGGTCCCCGACCTCTGGGGCAGCCTGATGGCGCGCCAGGCGCGTCTGGCACGCCTGCAACTGGGCGGTCTGCAGTTGAGTGTGCGGGAGAACGAGCAGGGCGCCTGGTCCCTGGAGGGGATGCCGAAGCACGACGACCAGCCCTTCGATCCGGGCCAGTTGCTGCAGCGCCTGGGGCAGCTCGGACGTCTTGATGTCCTCGACAGCCAGGTCACGCTGGTGCCCTGGCAACATGATCCGCTGACGCTCACCTATGTAAGCCTCGGCCTTGAGAGCGGCCGTTCACGCCAGCAGCTCGACCTGCGACTGACCTTGCCCGACGGCCAGCCCCTGGCCATGAACCTGCGCGGCCAGGCGACACCTGACGCCTGGCGCGATGGGCGTGTCGAAGCCTACCTTAGCCTGCCCCAGAGCGACTGGGCGCGCTGGTTGCCAGCGCGCCTGCTGGGGCAGTGGCAGGCGAGCCGGTTGCAGGCCGGCGGCGAATTCTGGGTCGACTGGGGCAAGCGTCATCTGCAGAGCGCCGTGGTCCGGCTGAATGCGCCCAGGCTCGAGGGCGCATACAGTGGCCGCACGGCCGTTGCTCTCGATGATCTGGCCGTGAATGCCTGGTTCCAGCGCAAGGACCAAGGCTTCGACGTGGTACTTGATTCGCTCGCCGCGACTATCGGCGAAACCCGCTGGGAGTCACACCTCCAGCTGCGCCAACGGCCGGACCAGGACCCGGCCCAGGCGGTGTGGCAGATCCAGGCCGACCGCCTGGACCTGACCCCCCTGACGCCGCTGGTCGAGGCGCTGGCCCCACTGCCGGAGGCGGCCATGAAGACGGTCGAGGCGCTCAAGGTGACCGGTGCGCTGCGCAACGTGCGCCTCGACGTGCGCCCCCAGGCCGAGGGCGACAAGCGCGTGCAGTTTGCCGCCAACCTGGAGCAGGTCGGCTTCGACGCGTACCACGGCGCCCCGGCGGCGGGAAATGTCAGCGGCAGCGTTAGCGGTGATCTCGGCAATGGCGAGCTTCGCCTCGACACCGATGCCTTCATGCTGCACCTGTACCCGATCTTCGAAAAACCCTGGCACTACCAGAAAGCCAATGCCCGTCTGACCTGGCACCTGGACAAGGAAGGATTCACCCTGGTCGCGCCTTACCTCAAGGTGCTGGGCGAGGAGGGCAGGATCGCCGGCGACTTCCTGATCCGCCTGCTGTTCGACGAAAGCCGCGAAGACTACATGGACCTGCGCGTCGGCCTGACCGAAGGCGACGGGCGCTATACCGCCAAGTACCTGCCCGAGGTGCTCAGCCCCGGCCTGGACCAGTGGCTGCGCAGCGCCATCGTCAAGGGCAATGTCGACGAAGGCTATTTCCAGTACCAGGGTTCGCTCAACCATGGCGCACCGGCGCACGCCCGCAGCATCAGCCTGTTCTTCAAGGTGCGCGACGCCGCGCTCGACTTCCAGCCGGGCTGGCCACAGGTGCAGCAGGTCGATGGGGATGTCTATATCGACGATGCGGGCGTGCGCGTCAAGGCGCGCAAAGGGCGCTTGCTCGATACCAGGGTCAGTGACGTCTCGGTGAACATTCCCCACGTCGATGCTGGCCAGGACAGCCATCTCTATCTGGATGGCGCCTTCGACGGCGACCTCACGGACGGCTTGAAGATCCTTCAGCAGGCACCGATCGGCACTGGCGAGATCTTCGCCGGGTGGGAAGGGCAGGGGCCGCTCAAGGGCAAGCTCAAGCTGGACGTGCCGCTGGCCCATGGGCAGCAGCCCAAGGTGCTGGTGGATTTCTCCACCGCCGATGCCCGCCTGAAAATTGCACCGCCCACCCTTGAGCTGAGCCAGCTCAAGGGTGACTTCCGCTTCGATTACGACAAGGGCCTCAGCGGCACGGGCATCAGCCTGCGCGCCTTTGACAAGCCGGTTACCGCGCAGATCTTCGCCGAGGGCCAGCCGGGGCAGATCCAGACCCGTATCGAGGCCAAGGGGCAGGTGGCGCTCAAGGCCTTGACCGACTGGCTGCAGTTCAAGCAGGCGCTGCCCGCCAGTGGCGAGCTGCCTTACCAGTTGCAGGTCAACCTGGGCAGCCGCGAGAACCGGCTCACCGTCGATTCCTCGCTCAAGGGCCTGGCCATCGACCTGCCGGCCCCCTTCGGCAAGACGGCGGGCGCGGCGCGCGACACCCGCTTCAGCATGAACCTGCAGGGCGCCGAACGGCGTTTCGATGTGAGCTACGTCGATCTGGCCCGGTTCGCCTACGCGGCGCCTGTCGACACGCTCACCGAAGGGCGCGGCGAGTTGCTGCTTGGCACCGGCCAGGCGCAGTTGCCGGCTGGTTCCGGATTACGGGTGCGCGGTCGTCTCGACAGCCTCGACATCGAGCCTTGGCAACAGCAGTTGGGGCGACTGGGGGGTAACGATCCTGGCAGCAATGCGCGGCAGACGCTACGTAATGTCGACGTCAGTATCGGCCAGCTCAAGGCGTTTGGCCTGACGCTGAATCAGGCGGTGGTGCGCCTGGATCGCGCGGGCCCAGGCTGGTCGGTACGCCTGGACAGCAGGGAAGTGATCGGCAATGCGCGCGTTCCCGACGCCAAGGCCGCGCCCATGGCGATCAACTTGCAGACCCTGCGCCTGCCCGCGGCGGACCCGGCCCAGGTCCAGTCCGATGATGCTCCCGATCCGCTGGCCGGCTTCGACCCGCGCAAGGTTCCGGCCGTCGACCTCAGCATCGACAAGATGTACCGCGGCGATGACCTGATCGGCAGCTGGTCGCTGAAGCTGCGTCCCACCGCGCAGGGGATCGCCCTGAATGACATCGACCTGAACCTCAAGGGTCTGCGCATCGGTGGCAGCGGCGGTTGGGAAGGCCCACCGGGTGCCAGCAGCAGCTGGTACAAGGGACGGCTGGCCGGCGATAACCTGGCGGACGTGCTCAAGGCGTGGAACTTCGCTCCCTCGGTCACCAGCCGGCGGTTCCGCCTGGACGCCGATGGGCGCTGGCCGGGTTCACCCGCCTGGATCGCGCTAAAGCGTTTCTCCGGCAGCTTGGATGCCGACCTGCGCCAGGGCCAGTTTGTCGAAGTCGAGGGCGGCGCCCAGGCCCTGCGCGTGTTCGGCCTGCTCAACTTCAACACTATCAGGCGCCGCCTGCGCCTGGACTTCTCCGACCTGCTGGAGAAAGGCCTGGCCTATGACCGGGTCAAGGGCCTGCTGGTGTCCAGCGAAGGGGTGTACGTGACCCGTGAGCCGATCAGCATGACCGGGCCGTCGACCAACCTTGAGCTCGAAGGCACCCTGGACATGGTCCGCGACCGTATCGATGGCCGCTTGCAGGTCGCGTTGCCGGTGACCAACAACCTGCCGCTGGCAGCGCTGATCGTCGGTGCCCCAGCCATTGGCGGGGCGCTGTTTCTGGTCGATCGATTGATCGGGGACAGGGTTTCGCGCTATGCCAGCGTGCATTACCGCGTCGAAGGGCCGATGAAAGAGCCTAGAATGACCTTTGTGAAACCCTTCGAGAAATAAACACCAGGAGCCGCGATGAAGTCAGCCGTGATCCAGATGGTCAGCCAGGACGACGTGCAGGCCAACCTGCTACGGGCCGCCGTGCTGCTGGAACAGGCCGCGCGGAGCGGTGCGCGCCTGGCGGTGCTGCCCGAGAACTTCGCCGCCATGGGCCGCCGCGACGCCGCGGCCATCGGCCGGACCGAGGCGCTGGGCGAAGGACCGATCCTGCCATGGTTGAAACGCACCGCCCGCGACCTCAAGTTATGGATTGTCGCCGGTACCTTGCCCCTGCCCCCGGTCGGCCAGCCCGAGGCCAAGGCGCATGCCTGCTCGTTGCTGATCGACGAAGATGGCGAGGTGGCGGCGCGCTACGACAAGCTGCACTTGTTCGATGTGGACGTGGCAGACGCGCGCGGCCGCTACCGTGAGTCGGATGACTACGCCCACGGCACCCAGGTGGTGGTCGCCGACACCCCGGTAGGCCGCCTGGGCTTGAGCGTATGCTATGACCTGCGCTTTCCTGAGTTGTACAGCGCCTTGCGCGCGGCCGGGGCAGAGCTGATCAGCGCCCCCTCGGCGTTCACGGCGGTCACGGGCGCGGCGCACTGGGACGTGCTGATCCGCGCGCGCGCGATCGAAACCCAGTGCTACCTGCTGGCCGCGGCCCAGGGTGGCGTACATCCAGGCCCACGGGAAACCCACGGCCATGCTGCGATCGTCGACCCTTGGGGGCGCGTCATTGCCCAGCAGGCGAGCGGTGAAGGCGTGCTGCTGGCCGAGCGCGACAGCAGCGAACAGGCGTCCATACGGGCGCGGATGCCGGTGGCCTCGCACCGGCGCTTTTTCTCGCAGGACGCCTTGCGGCCTGCGCACACCTCGGAGTGACTATGAGCCAAACCCTATCCACCGTCAGCGAGCAGCTACTGGCACCGGGCGGACTGACCCTGGACAGCCTGCAAGGCGTGCTGGGCGAGTTGGCCGGCCCCGGCATCGATGCCGCCGACCTGTACTTCCAGGGACAGATATCCGAAACCTGGGCGCTTGAAGACGGCATCGTCAAGGAAGGCAGCTTCAACCTCGACCAGGGTGTGGGCGTGCGCGCCCAGTCCGGCGAGAAGACCGGCTTTGCCTACAGCAACGCGATCACCCTCGAAGCCCTGACCTCGGCGGCCCGCGCCGCCCGGTCGATCTCCCGCGCCGGGCAGGACGGTCAGGTGCAGGCGTTCCGTAGCCAGGACGTGACCGCGCTGTATGCGCCAGGCAACCCGCTCGATGTGCTCACTCGCGCCGACAAGGTCGATCTGCTCAAGCGTGTCGACGCCGCTACCCGAGCCCTGGATACGCGCATCCAGCAGGTCAGCGTGAGCATGGCCGGGGTCTGGGAGCGCATCCTGATCGCCGCCGCCGACGGCAGTCTGGCCGCCGACGTGCGCCCGCTGGTGCGCTTCAACGTCAGCGTGATCGTCGAGCACAACGGCCGTCGCGAACGCGGTGGCCATGGCGGTGGCGGGCGTACCGACTACCGCTTCTTCACCGACGAACGCGTGATGGGCTACGCCCGCGAGGCGCTGCGCCAGGCCCTGGTCAACCTGGAGGCGCAACCGGCGCCGGCCGGGACCTTGCCGGTGGTGCTCGGCCCGGGCTGGTCGGGCGTGCTGCTGCACGAGGCCGTCGGCCATGGCCTGGAAGGCGACTTCAACCGCAAGGGCAGCTCGGCCTATAGCGGGCGTCTTGGCGAGCAGGTGGCGTCGTCGCTGTGCACCATCGTCGACGACGGTACCCTCGAGGGCCGCCGCGGTTCGCTGAGCGTCGATGACGAAGGCACGCCGACCGAATGCACCACGCTGATCGAGAACGGCATTCTCAAGGGCTACATGCAGGACAAGCTCAACGCGCGCCTGATGGGCATGGCGGTGACCGGCAACGGCCGCCGCGAATCCTACGCGCACCTGCCGATGCCGCGCATGACCAACACCTACATGCGCGCTGGCGACAGCGACCCGGCCGAGATCATCGCGTCGGTGAAAAAAGGCCTGTACTGCGCCAATCTGGGTGGCGGCCAGGTGGACATCACCAGCGGCAAGTTCGTGTTCTCCACCAGCGAGGCCTACCTGATCGAGGACGGCAAGATC
>NZ_DATELE010000207.1:0-3565 GCF_035277045.1 Pseudomonas sp.
AACGCCCCGGTCGACGGGTCCGGCGTCTGCCCGGCATGAATCACCCGGGTGGCGAAGGCATGGCGGGTGTCGTCGTGCTGGCTCATGCGAGAGATCTCCGCAAGTGATTGAGCAGGTCCATGCGGGTGATCAGGCCATGGAAGCCAGAGGCATCGGCGATGATCGCCACCAACCCGCGGTCGAGTTCTTCCTGAAGCTGCGCCAGGCCGGCGTCGGGCGGCAGGGTCTCCAGCTTGACGGTCATCACGCTGGCGACCGGCGCGCTGAAGTGCGAAGGGTCCTGGTGCATGCCCAGCAAAATGTCGGATTCGTCGATGACGCCAGCCAGGCGATTGCCGTCGACCAGCACCGGCAGCTGCGACACATCGGCCAGGCGCATGCGCTGGAAAGCGGTCAGCAGGGTGTCATCGGGTCCCACGCTGATGACCCGGCCATCCTCGAAGCGGCGGGCGACCAGGTCGCGCAAGTCCCCGTAATGCGTGCGCTGGAGCAGGCCCTGGTCGGTCATCCACTGGTCATTGTAGACCTTCGACAAATAGCGGGTGCCCGTGTCGCAGACAAAGCTGACCACCCGTTTGGGCTGGGTCTGCTCACGGCAGTAGCGCAGCGCCGCGGCCAGCAGGGTGCCGGTGGACGAGCCACCCAGGATGCCCTCGGTGCGCAACAGGTAGCGAGCGTGCTCGAAGCTTTCCTCGTCGCTGATCGAATACGCGTGGCGGACGCTGGAGAGGTCGGCGAAGGAGGGGATGAAGTCCTCGCCAATGCCTTCCACCGCCCATGAACCGGGCGTGGGCAGGGTACCGCTGCGGCTGTATTCGGCGACCACCGAGCCCACCGGGTCGGCCAGCACCATGTGCAAGTCAGGCTGGACGCGTTTGAAAAAGCGCGTCAGGCCCGTAAGCGTTCCTGCCGAGCCCACGCCGACCACGATGGCGTCCAGGTCATGCTGAGTCTGCGCCCAGATCTCCGGCGCGGTGCTGCATTCATGGGCCAGGGGGTTGGCGGGGTTGTTGAACTGATCGGCAAAGAACGCCTCCGGTATCTCGGCCGCCAGCCGCGCGGCCACGTCCTGGTAGTAGTCGGGGTGGCCCTTGCCCACATCCGAGCGAGTGATATGCACCTCCGCGCCCATGGCCTTGAGGTGCAGCACCTTCTCGGTGGACATCTTGTCGGGGACCACCAGTACTACCCGGTAGCCTTTGGCGCGGCCGACCAGCGCCAGGCCCAGGCCGGTGTTTCCGGCGGTTGCCTCGACGATGGTGCCGCCGGGGCGCAGGCGCCCGTCACGTTCGGCGGCGTCGATCATCGCCAGGCCGATCCGGTCCTTGATGGAACCGCCAGGGTTCTGCGATTCGAGCTTGAGGAAGAGGCTGCAAGGGCCCGTGTCGATGCGGCTGACCCGCACCAGCGGGGTGTTGCCGATGAGTTCGAGTACGGCGGGGCGGGAAGCGGTAGACATGGCATGCACCCTGAGTGGTCTCCATTAAAGACAACTGTAGCAACTCGACATTAGTGACCTGGTGGCGCTGCCGGTTCCGGCCGTCTTCCCGCTTCGGGACCATCGGCATGTGCTGTTTTATACCACCCCTACAGGCTTTCCGAATACCTGGTGCCCCACTTTATATCTCCATAACCCGACACACCGCCAAAAATGTAGCGCTACTTTGATCAGCTGAAAATTTAAACATCGCAGGGCGACAAAGAAGTAAACAACAACGAGGTCCGGGTCAGCCTTGTTCGTAGAATCAAATTACAAATCGGCAGCATTAATAATTACGCGCCCTTGTTGGGGTGCTATAATTTCGCGTAACTTGTGGGGGGTAGACTATGTATATCGATATCAAACGTGCCTATGAGCAAATGGTTGAAACCGTTACTGCATTCAACCAATCATGGCCCACACTTGTCGTCGCCGGAAAAGTCTGGAATCTCCCCATACTTCAAGAGCAGCGCACGCCCGATGTAATTGAAGTGAAGGCACTGGAAGGGCAGCAGGCCATCGACGCAACCGTCCACGCCATCAGTACGTTCGAGCGGGACGTCGGCCAGGCGCCGGGCACCGTGATGCGTCTGCCTGGCTACTTCCAGCTGAGCGCATCGGTGCTGCCACTCGCCATGGAAGTGAACAATGCCAAGCAGCAATTGATGGCGGCGATCGAGGCGGAGCGGATCGCCCAGAACCTCACGCCTGAAATGCGGCCCCGATTAATGCGTCGAGCGCTCGGTGCCGCGACTTTCAGCACCAAGCAACTTGAACGCAAGTTGCATGCGTTCGATGGAGCGCCCAGGCGTCTATCGTTCACCTGGGCAGGGCATACGACAGGGAACGAGAAAATTCTTGTCGGCAAGATCCGCGAGCAATTGAACGCAGCGGCGCAGGCCCGCGCGCAGAATGAAGATATTCCGGTACATGAAACACCAGAATATCTTGATCTTCGGGCGATCGTGCGGCTGGACGACACCGATGTACTGGTCAAGCACAAGAACATCGCCCCGCATCCGCGCTGCACGATCTGGTTCGGGCCAACGGGCGAGCGGTGGGACGCGCAGCCGAAAGCCAACCTGCCGGTGTTTGTGCTGGCCGGAGACACGCCCATGAAACTGAGCGACCTCAAGACGTTCGACAAATCGGCCCGGGGCGGCCAGCGCAAGGACACCAAGCTGCGTGAAGAGGTATGGGCGCAGCGTCATATGTACCTGCCCATCGCCAGCGCCGGAGCGATGCTGGACCAGGGCGGTGCCTCGTCGGCGGGGCGCGTGGATTCGACCTATCGACTGGGCGGCGCGGTGTATCAGCAGACGTAGGGCTGCCCACGCTCAGAAACTGCTGCGCATCTGAGGCTTGGCATTCACCGTCTCCCGGTCTCGGGCCACCTGCTCGGCGTGCACCGCGGGCGCTGCGTTGCCCCACCTGTTGCGCACATAGGTAAGCACCGCGGCGATGTCCGTGTCGCTGAGCTTCCAGTCGAATGAAGGCATGCCTGCGCCGGTCAGATTGCCTTGGGTAACCACGGCCTTTCCGCCCTTGAGCACGGTGGCCACCAGGTTGGAGCCGCTCGGCGTGCGCACGCCCGGGTTGTCGGCAAAGCCGGTCACCATGCCCGCGATGCCTTCACCGGCCACGTTGTGGCAGGCCATGCAGTGCTGTTCATACACCTGCGCGCCTCGACGCATGACCGGCTCGGTGGCAGCGATGGCCTTGGGCACGGTGACACCCGACCCCTCCAGTGACTTCAGGTAATCGGCGATCGCTGCCAGGTCATTATCGTTCAGGTGCTGCGTCGAGAATTCAATCACCTCGCCCATGGCGCCGGATGCGATGGCCTGATGGTTGGCGCCGGTTTTCAGGTAGGCCTGCAACTGCTCGGTGCTCCAGTTGCCGATGCCCCGGTATGGATCCGAGCTGATCTCAGGCGCGTAGCCGCCCAGCAGTTCCGCGCCCTGGAGGTAGCGGCGGGTGTCGCCGCCGAGGCCGTTCTTGGGCGTGTGGCAGACCGCGCAGTGGCCGGGGCCGTCGACCAGGTAACGCCCGCGATTCCATTGCGTCGAGCGCCCAGGATCGACC
>NZ_DATELE010000208.1:0-3257 GCF_035277045.1 Pseudomonas sp.
GAAAGGCTCATCAGTGGCTCCGGTCTTGTCGTTTTGATGGGCGCTCACGGGCTGGCTGGATTCAGTCATATGCCCTACGCCTGGAACTCATCATAGGACTAGCCCACAAACAAAAAAAACAATATATTTTTTAGGTTTCCACAAAGGATTTCTATCAATGATCCGTGAGCTGAAGACGCTGGTCGCGGTGGCCAGAGAAGGCACTTTCGCGGCCGCCGCCCAGAAGATCGGCCTCACCCAGGCGGCAGTCAGCGCCCAGATAGCGCGGCTCGAAGCCGAGCTTGGCCTTGAGCTGTTCGACCGCACAGGACGCAACGCCATCCTGAACGCGGTTGGCCACCAGACCCTGCAGCAAGCCCACGAGCTGATCAGGATGTACAACAACCTCGGCTCCCCTGCCCCCGAAAGCCAAGCGCCCCAGCTGGTCACCATGGGCGCCATCGCCTCCATTCAGCGCATGCTGTTGCCCAGCGCGCTGGCCAGCTTTCACAAACAGTGGCCGAACTTTCGCACACGGATCCTGCCCGGCCTGTCGATGCAGCTGCTCGATCAGGTCGATGCCGGCGAGATCGACCTGGCCGTGATCATTCATCCCGCGTTCGCCCTGCAGAGCGACCTCAAGTGGGTGCCCCTCGCCCAGGAACCCTACCGTTTGCTCGTGCCGAAAAAAGCGCCGCATGATGACTGGCGTGAGCTGATCACATCGCAGCCGTTCATTCGCTACGACCGGGCTTCGTTCGGTGGGCGTCAGGTTGATCGTTTCCTGCGCAAGATGCATTTCACACCACACGAGGCCAGTGAGCTGGACGAGCTCGAAGCGATCGTGAAGATGGTGGGCAACGGTGTCGGCGTGGCGCTTGTACCCCAGACGCTTGGGCACAAGGCGTGGCCGCCGGGTGTGCGCGCGCTTGACCTGGGGGAGCACACGTTTCATCGAGACATCGGGCTGGTGCATCACTCGAACCGCAATGCGAACGAGCCGGTGATGATTCTGGCGGGGTTGATCGAAGAGCTGGCGCTTCCGTCCATGGAAGCGGCGCCAGTGCGCTAGGCGGCAGGCTTGAGCACGACCTTGGTCCAGCCATCATCCCGTGCATCGAAGTGCTTGTAGGCATCAGGCCCCTCAGCCAGCTTCAACGAGTGCGAAATGATCTGTGATGGCTTGGCGCGTCCATGGTGAATCAGTTCGGCAAGACGGCGGTTATAGGCCTTGACGTTCGCTTGGCCAGTACGGATCTGCTGTCCCTTGAACCAGAACGAGCCGAAGTCGAATGCCATCTTGCCTTCCTTCGCGAGCTCGTTCTTCGCCCCTGGATCCTGGGGAACGAATACCCCTACCACACCGATCCCGCCCGTCGCCTTGGTGGAAGCAACAAGGTTGTTCATCGTGAGGTAATTGGCCTCGTGGCCATGGCGGTCACAACACTGATAACCCACGCACTCGCAGCCTCGGTCCGTGCCCTTGCCATGGGTCAGATTCAAGATCTGGTCCACGGCTTGCTGTTCAACGGAATTGATCGGTGTGGCCCCAAGCTGAGCGGCCAGCTGCAGGCGATCCGGTTGGTTGTCGATGACAAACACCTGCGAGGCACCTTTGATCATCGCCGCATGCGCGGCCATGAGACCAACAGGGCCCGCGCCGTAGATCGCGATGCTTTCTCCTGGCAGCAGGCCGGCCAGCTCCGTCGCATGCCAGCCGGTCGGGAAGATGTCCGAGAGCATTACGTAGTCATTCTCGCGCTCCTGGGCATCCTCAGGCAGCACCAGACAGTTGAAATCCGCGTACGGCACCCGCAGCAGCTCCGCCTGGCCGCCTTGATACGGCCCCATGTCGGCGAAACCATAGGCCGCCCCCGCAGAGCCTGGATTGGCGGTGAGGCAGAACCCCGTAAGCCCTTTTTCACAGTTCTCGCAAAACCCGCAGCCGATATTGAACGGCAGGCACACCCGGTCACCAACCTTGACCCGGTCTACGCCCGCGCCCACCTCGATCACCTCACCCAGGTTCTCATGGCCGAAAACCCGGCCTGTCTCGAACGACGTGCGACCCTCATACATGTGCAGGTCAGACCCGCAGATATTGGTGGTGGTGATGCGCACCAACACATCTGTCGGCTTCTCGATCCTGGCATCCGGCACGTCCTTGACCGAAACATCCCGTGGGCCGTTGTACACGATTGCTTTCATGTTGAACTCCCGTAGTCAGAAAGGCGGCTAGAATGCGCCCTACCTTGTTCAGGTGGTCTCGGGAGCCAGGACGTTCAGTGCTGGAAGAAAAGGTCAGACGGGTGGCGCCAATAACTGGGGGCTCGTTCATATGGCTGACAGGCAAGCCCGCTCCCAGAGTCAGCGCCGTACCTGTGGGAGCTGGCTTGCCAGCGAAAAATCCAGCTCGGTCTGAGTGACTCAGTGCGTCACACTCCCCCGCGCAGATGAACTCGAGTCAGGCGAGAGAGTCCATCTAGGACTCCAAGGCATGCCACGGGATGGTAAAGACGAATGGTCTCTTTCGACCTGCAACGGATGTTGATGGGCGAGTTGCCCTGGTCCTTCCTGCTCGAGGTCGCCGGTCGCGTTTTTGTAGCTTTTCTGGCCGTCTTCCTGTTCTTGAAGTTCAGTGGGCGACGCGGGATCAAACAGCTTTCGCGCTTCGAGCTTGTAGTCATCCTGACGCTTGGCTCCGCCGCAGGCGATGTGACCTTTTACGAAGATGTGCCAATACTGCCGGTGGTTCTCGTCTTCCTCACGCTCCTGCTGCTGTATCGCGGCACGGTCTACATGATGACCCGAAGCAAGGCGTGCGAAGCCTGGATCGACGGACTGCCGATCACGGTGGTGAAAGATGGGGTGTACGAGATTCACTCGCTGCGCAATCTGAATATTTCATCGAACGAGCTGTTCATGGAACTGCGCCAGCAGGGTGTGGAACACCTGGGCCAGGTTCGGCTGGGCCTGCTGGAAACCGACGGTGATCTCAGCTTGTATTTCTACGGCCCCGAGGACACCCGGCCGGGCCTGTCGGTGCTCCCCTTCGAACATCGCCCTGAATATACCTCGCCGCCTGCTGCGGGCCTGTACTGCTGCGTCGCATGTGGATTTGCGGCCTACCATGAAGCGCAGGATACGCTCACCTGTGATCGTTGCGGTCATGCAGTTTGGTCGCCCGCACTGGATACACTGCGCAACCGCTAGCCATGATGCTGCACAAGCTTTGTATCATGGCCAGGTGTAGTCGATCAGAAGACACGCCGGTAGGA
>NZ_DATELE010000209.1:0-3859 GCF_035277045.1 Pseudomonas sp.
CCATTCAGCATGGGAGCGGGCTTGCCCCGCGGTGTTTTCAGCTGTCGCCAACAAGGCCAGGCAGGCCGGGAACGTTTCGTTCGAATAGCACTATAGCTGCTGATTGCCAGCGTGCCTGAAATCCTTGCAGCTATTTGCACCTGGCAGGTGTCTATCGCTGGCGTCAAGCCGTGTCCGTCATCGCCACAAAATGACCGGAAAGTCGCGTTTTTGCTGCGTCCTGGAGAGTTTGACAAGGCCGGTCTTTTCAGTGAATGTGTGCGTACCCAAATCAAACGGCCGTATGAATTGAGCGTTTGTTTGTCGAACATCGCTCCCATGCACCGGGCTATCGCGCCGACGGGTGTGCCTGGCGGACCTGCCGCCAGCGATCGGCGTGTACAGTTTTTCAGCTTCCATATCGTGGAGATCAGTTGATGATTTACGAAGGTAAAGCCATCACGGTTAAGGCTCTTGAAAGCGGCATCGTCGAACTGCGGTTCGACCTCAAGGGTGAGTCCGTCAACAAGTTCAACCGTCTGACCCTTGGCGAGCTGCGCCAGGCCGTGGACGCCATCAAGGCCGACGCCGCGATCAAGGGTGTGATTGTCAGCAGCGGCAAGGACGTGTTCATCGTCGGCGCGGACATCACCGAGTTTGTCGACAACTTCAAGCTGCCCGAGGCCGAGCTGGTCGCCGGCAACCTGGAAGCCAACCGCATCTTCAGCGACTTCGAGGACCTGCCGGTGCCTACCGTTGCCGCCATCAACGGCATCGCCCTGGGCGGTGGCCTGGAGATGTGCCTGGCGGCGGACTACCGCGTCATGGCCAGCACCGCGAAGATCGGCCTGCCGGAAGTCAAGCTGGGCATCTACCCAGGCTTCGGTGGCACCGTGCGCCTGCCGCGCCTGATCGGTGCCGACAACGCCATCGAGTGGATCGCCTCCGGCAAGGAAAACCGGGCCGAGGACGCCCTCAAGGTCGGCGCGGTCGATGCGGTGGTCGCGCCCGAGCAGTTGCAGGCCGCGGCGCTCGACCTGGCCAGGCGCGCCATCGCGGGCGAGTTCGATCACAAGGCCAAGCGCCAGCCCAAGCTCGAGAAGCTCAAGCTCAACGCCATCGAGCAGATGATGTCGTTCGAGACGGCCAAGGGCTTTGTCGCCGGCCAGGCCGGGCCCAACTACCCGGCACCGGTCGAGGCCATCAAGACCCTGCAGAAGGCGGCCAACTTCGGCCGTGACAAGGCCCTCGAGGTCGAGGCGGCAGGCTTCGCCCGGCTGGCCCGCACCTCGGTCGCCGAAAGCCTGATCGGCCTGTTCCTCAACGACCAGGAGCTCAAGCGCAAGGCCAAGGCCCATGACGAGATCGCCAACGAGGTGAAGCAGGCGGCCGTGCTCGGCGCCGGCATCATGGGCGGCGGCATCGCCTACCAGTCGGCGGTCAAGGGCACGCCGATCCTGATGAAGGATATTCGCGAAGACGCCATCCAGCTGGGCCTCGGCGAGGCCTCCAAGCTGCTTGGCAAGCGCGTCGAGAAAGGCCGCCTGACCCCTGAGAAAATGGCCGAGGCGCTCAATGCGATCCGCCCGACCCTGTCGTACGGCGACTTCGCCAATGTCGATATCGTCGTCGAGGCCGTGGTCGAGAATCCCAAGGTCAAGCAGGCGGTGCTCGCGGAAGTGGAAGGGCAGGTCAAGGAGGGTGCGATCCTGGCCTCCAATACCTCGACCATTTCCATCAACCTGCTGGCCAAGGCCCTCAAGCATCCGGAGAACTTCGTCGGCATGCACTTCTTCAACCCGGTGCACATGATGCCCCTGGTCGAGGTCATCCGCGGCGAGAAGTCCAGTGACGTGGCGGTCGCCACCACCGTGGCCTACGCCAGGAAGATGGGCAAGAACCCGATCGTGGTCAACGACTGTCCGGGCTTTCTGGTCAACCGCGTGCTGTTCCCGTACTTCGGCGGTTTCGCCAGGCTGGTCGGCGCTGGTGTCGACTTCGCCCGCATCGACTCGGTAATGGAAAAGTTCGGCTGGCCGATGGGCCCGGCGTACCTCATGGACGTGGTCGGCATCGACACCGGCCACCATGGCCGCGACGTGATGGCCGAGGGCTTCCCGGACCGCATGAAGGACGATCGCCGTTCTGCCATCGACGCGCTGTACGAGGCAGGCCGTCTGGGCCAGAAGAACGGCAAGGGCTTCTATGCCTACGAGACCGACAAGCGCGGCAAGCCGAAGAAGGTGGCCGACCCGGCGGCGCTCGACGTGCTCAAGCCGATCATCTTCGAGCACCGTGAAGTGAGCGATGAGGACATCATCAACTGGATGATGATCCCGCTGTGCCTCGAAACCGTCCGTTGCCTGGAAGACGGCATTGTCGAGACCGCGGCCGAGGCTGACATGGGCCTGGTCTACGGCATCGGCTTCCCTCCCTTCCGTGGGGGCGCGCTGCGCTACATCGATTCGATCGGGGTCGCCGAGTTCGTCGCCCTGGCCGACCGGTACGCCGACCTGGGGCCGCTGTACCACCCCACCGCGAAGCTGCGCGAGATGGCCAGCAAAGGCCAGCGCTTCTTCGGCTAAGCGCCCAACGAATCAGAGCGAGACAACAGATATGAGCCTTAATCCAAGAGACGTGGTGATTGTCGACTTCGGTCGCACGCCGATGGGCCGCTCCAAGGGCGGCATGCACCGCAACACCCGCGCCGAAGACATGTCGGCGCACCTGATCAGCAAGCTGCTCGAGCGCAACGACAAGGTCAATCCGGCGGAAGTCGAGGACGTCATCTGGGGCTGCGTCAACCAGACCCTGGAGCAGGGCTGGAACATCGCCCGCATGGCCTCGCTGATGACCGCGATCCCGCACACGGCCGCGGCCCAGACCGTCAGCCGCCTGTGCGGCTCGTCGATGAGCGCCTTGCACACCGCCGCCCAGGCAATCATGACCGGCAATGGTGATGTCTTCGTGATCGGCGGCGTCGAGCACATGGGGCACGTCAGCATGATGCACGGCGTCGACCCCAACCCGCACCTGTCGCTGCATGCCGCCAAGGCCTCGGGCATGATGGGCCTGACCGCCGAGATGCTCGGCAAGATGCATGGCATCGGCCGTGAACAGCAGGACCTCTTTGGCCTGCGCTCGCACCAGCTCGCCCACAAGGCGACGGTGGAGGGCAAGTTCAAGGACGAGATCATCCCGATGCAGGGCCATGACGAGAACGGCTTCCTCAAGTGTTTCGACTACGATGAGACCATTCGCCCGGAAACCACCCTCGAAGGCCTCGCATCGCTCAAGCCTGCTTTCAATCCCAAGGGCGGCACCGTCACGGCCGGTACTTCGTCGCAGATCACCGATGGCGCCTCGTGCATGATCGTCATGTCGGCGCAGCGTGCCCAGGACCTCGGTATCCAGCCGCTGGCGGTCATCCGCTCGATGGCAGTGGCCGGCGTGGACCCCGCGATCATGGGCTACGGACCGGTGCCCTCGACCCACAAGGCGCTCAAGCGCGCGGGCCTGAGCATGGCCGACATCGACTTCATCGAGCTCAACGAAGCCTTCGCCGCACAGGCCCTGCCAGTGCTCAAGGATCTGAAAGTGCTCGACAAGATGGATGAGAAGGTTAACCTGCACGGCGGCGCTATCGCTTTGGGCCACCCTTTCGGTTGCTCCGGGGCGCGTATTTGCGGCACTCTGCTCAATGTCATGAAGCAGAACGGCGGTACCCTGGGGGTCGCGACCATGTGTGTCGGCCTGGGCCAGGGCATCACCACTGTCTTCGAGCGCGTCTGATCAGGCGTGGTGGACAGCAGCCGGGGCCTCGTGCCCCGGTTTTTGTTTTTTGCAGGATTCACTTTCAAGAGGGTAGGCGACATGCAGA
>NZ_DATELE010000210.1:0-2986 GCF_035277045.1 Pseudomonas sp.
GCGTTTATTTTGAAGTTTTTAACCAGAAACCTGTTTAACTTCAAACACTTGACTCGCTGCGATCTCTCGTTAGCGGGAGGCGAATTCTACAGCGTTTCAACTCGCTGTCAACCACCTTTTTCACCGCTGCCGATCTTTCGATCGAAGCCCCTCCAGTGCTGCCTGAAACGTTTAACTCGTTGATTCTCAAGGAGTTTCGCGTTCCAACTACGCTGGAAGTGGGGCGCATTATAAGGGGATTCAAAACCCCGTCAACCCCTGTTTTCAATAAATCTTGAAAAATACAATTCGAAGACCAAGCTCAGAATCGTTGCGCACTATATTGCTCATTCACGAGGCATTGAGCATGATGTGACACCGTCACATCCATCAATGGCAGTCCGATACCGATGAACACCCAGCCCCGCGGCCTGGCCGCGACCCTTTTCCCGATTGGCCTGCTGCTTATTGCCATGGCGTCCATACAATCTGGCGCTTCACTTGCCAAGAGCATGTTTCCAATCGTTGGCGCCCAAGGCACCACCACCCTGCGGCTGGTATTCGCCAGCATCATCATGTTGCTGCTGCTGCGACCGTGGCGTGCCAGGCTCAACGCCAGCACTCTACGCACGGTTGTTATCTATGGGCTGGCGCTGGGCGGCATGAATTTCCTCTTCTATATGTCGCTGCGTACGGTGCCGCTAGGCATTGCCGTCGCGCTGGAATTCACCGGTCCCCTGGCAGTGGCCTTGTACGCCTCAAGGCGCGCGGTGGATTTTCTCTGGATAGCATTGGCAGTCGTGGGGCTACTGCTGTTGATACCGATAGGTCAGACCGGTGCGGCTGTTGACCTGGAAGGCGCGGCCTATGCCTTGGGCGCCGGAGTGTGTTGGGCCTTGTACATTCTCTACGGCCAACGCGCAGGCGCCGAGAACGGCATCCAGACTGCTGCGCTGGGCGTGATGATCGCCGCGCTGTTCATCGCGCCCATCGGCATCGTGCATGCCGGCAGCGCTCTGCTCACGCCCGCACTGCTGCCTGTGGCCCTAGGTGTCGCAATCCTGTCCACCGCGCTGCCATACAGCCTCGAAATGGTGGCACTTACCCGTATGCCGGCGCGCACCTTCGGGACACTGATGAGCGTGGAGCCGGCTTTTGGCGCGCTATCGGGGCTGCTGTTTCTCGGCGAGGTGCTTAGCTTGGCGCAGTGGCTGGCCATCGCGGCAATCATCACCGCATCGATCGGCGCCACAATGTCGATGCAGCGCGAAACGCCACCCCCAATCGCGGCCGACTGATTTGAGAGTTATTTTCATTTGAGATGTCATCAGTCATTGTACTGACCAACCGTGCTGTTTAAGCTGTCATACGATCATCATCTTCGCGCTATCTACTTGCTCGCTCACGAATGAAGGGATACCCAGAAAACAGGCGCAGCGGCTTCGAACAGACCCAGGGCAGACCTGGGCACGTATTAAGGACAGGAATGAAACGAATTTTGCTCGTCCTGGCCGTCCTGGCCATCGCAGGATGCGCCGCGACTGCCAAGACCGAGGTCAAGCGAGGAAAGAAGGGGCTGCACATCAATTGTTCCGGGCTTTCATCCTCTTGGGACAAGTGCTACACAAAGGCGGCCTCGTCGTGCGGCAGCAAGGGTTACAAGATCATCGCCCGCGCCGGTGACGACGACGCCGAGCCGGGCGACTACCTCTTCGGAATCAATCCGGCAGGCTACACCAGCCGTAGCATGATTGTGCTGTGCAAGTAGTACTGGAAGGGGCAGCTTGAGAGGCGCCCCTTTTTCATATCTGCCTTATATAGCTTTCGTCCGCTCCAGCAGCCAGCTCAGAGCGCTTCCCTCAAGCAATGGCCGCAGACGCTTGCGAACCTCCCCGTGGTACCCATTGAGCCACCCCACTTCGTCGCTGGATAGCATCCCGGGCAGCAGGCATCGCGTGTCGATGGGGCAAAGCGTCAAGGTTTCGAAGGCGAGAAAATCGCCGAACTCACTTTGCCCTGCAGTATGGGTTACCACCAGGTTCTCGATCCGCACGCCCCACTGCCCCGGCCGGTATGTGCCAGGCTCGATCGAGGTGATCATGCCCGCCTGCATGGCGGTCTGTGGCGTGGCAGCGGCTTGATAGGCGATGACTTGCGGGCCTTCGTGTACATTCATGAAGTAGCCGACGCCGTGCCCGGTTCCGTGCCCATAGTCCACCTGGTCGGCCCACAGTGGTGCTCGCGCAATGGCGTCGAGCAAAGGTGAAAGAATGCCCCTCGGGAAGCGCGCCCGCGACAACGCGATCATCCCCTTGAGCACCCGCGTGCAATCCTCCTGCTGGGCAACGCTTGGCGTGCCGATGGGCACCATGCGGGTGATGTCGGTTGTCCCACCCAGGTACTGGGCGCCGGAGTCGATCAGCAACAGGCCGTCGCCCTCTATCCGCGCGTGGGCCTGTTCAGTGGCGCGATAATGCGGCATGGCCCCATTGGCGTTGAACGCCGCGATGGTGGCGAAACTGAGGGACACGAATCCTGGCCGGCGGGCCCTCGCAGCACTGAGCTGATCATCGACAGTCAACTCGGAGAGCGCCTCTTGCCCCTGCCGTGCTTCGAACCAGGCGAAAAACTCGCACAGCGCGGCGCCATCCTGCTCCATCGCCTGGCGTACGTGCAGCAGATCGTCCTCACTCTTGCGCGACTTGCTCAGCGTGGTCGGATTGATACCCTCGACCAGCCGTACTTCGGGGCCGACGTGCTCGAGCAGGCCAACGGTAACCCGCGCCGGGTCGATGAGCAGGCTGCTACCGGCCGGAATCGCCGCCAATGCGTGGCCGGCATCGGCGTAGTCGCGTATCAGGATGCCATCGCCTTCAAGCGCCCGGCGCACGTGTTCGTCGATCTTGTCCAGTGCCACGAAGAGCGTCGCCTGTGCTGCACCGACCAGCGCGAAAGCGACAAACACCGGGTTATAGGACACATCGCTGCCACGCAGGGTGAACAGCCA
>NZ_DATELE010000211.1:0-2097 GCF_035277045.1 Pseudomonas sp.
TTCGAGGTGGACGAACAGCGCGGGCACCATGTAGTCCGGCAGTCTTGCCAGCAATGCCTCGCGCAGTACCTCCACCGCCAGCGCTGCGCCGGTGTAATAGGCGACCAGACGCTTGCCGCCCGGCGGCACGTCGCGCACCAGTACCAGCGCCTGGTCGATGCCCGGCAGCAGGCGCAGGCAGGTCTCGATCTCGCCTGGCTCGATCCGCAGACCGTTGAGCTTGACCTGATCGTCGGTGCGGCCGAGGAAGTGCAACTGGCCCTCGGCGTCCATCCGCACCAGGTCGCCACTGCGGTACAGGCGGTCTCCCGCGACAAAGGGGCTGTCAATGAAGCGCTCGGCCTGCAGGTGCGCCAGGCCCAGATAGCCGCGCGTCACGCCGGCACCACCGATGTGCAGTTGCCCGGCTACCCCCTGGGGCACCGGCTGGTCGTGGGCGTCGAGCACGTAGAGCCGGGTGTTGTCGATCGGCCGGCCGATCGGCAGCGTGTGGGCAGGCACCGGAGTGTCAGGCTCCAGGGTCCAGGCGCTGCAGTCGACGGTGGTTTCGGTGGGCCCGTAGACGTCGTGCAGGCGCACCTGCGGCAGGCATTCGCGCACCTTCGTGGCGAGCTCGCGGGTAAGTTCGCCGCCGCCGCAGATGATATCGGTCAGGCCATGGCAGCGCCGGCTGTCCGGGTGCTCGAGGAACTGCCCGAGCAAGGCCGGCACGAACTGCACCACACTGACCTGCTGCTCACGGATCACCTGCGCCACGTACGCCGGATCGCGCTGCCCGTCGGCGCGGGCCAGCACCAGCGGCACCCCCGCGCACAGCGGCCAGAACAGCTCCCAGACCGAAGCATCGAAGCTCAGTGGGGTCTTGTGCAGCAACGCGCCTGCGCGGGGGCACAGCCGCGCCGACCAGTGCACCAGGTTGACCACGTTGCGGTGCTCGACCATCACGCCCTTGGGCCTGCCGGTGGAGCCCGAGGTGTAGATCACGTAGGCCAGGTGAGCTGCCGTCACCCCGGACACCCGCGGGTTGTCGCCGGCTTTCGCGCACAGGCTGGCGTGCGCGGGGTCGACCACCGGCATCGCCACCTCGCCAAGCAGGGCACGGCCGGCCTGCTGCGCCAGTACCACCGCCGGGGCGCTGTCCTCGAGCATGTAGCGCAGGCGCTCGCGGGGGTAGCCTGGGTCCAGGGGCACATAGGCGGCGCCCGTCTTGAGGATGGCCAGCAGGCCGATCACCATTGGCAGGCCGCGCTCGATGCAGATCGCCACCCGGTCATCAGGCCGAACGCCGAGCGCGATCAACTGATGGGCCAGGCGGTTGGCCTGAGCGTTGAGCTGCCGGTAGCTCAGCTCGCCAGCCTCGCTGCGCAGCGCCACCGCGTCCGGCCGGCGCTCGGCCTGGGCCTCGAACAGGCCGTGCAAGGTCTGTTCACTGTCGCGCGGCTGAGTCGTGGCATTGAACTCCACCAGCAGGTGCTCGCGCTCGACGTCGTCCAGCACCGGCACATGACGCAGGGCCAGGCCGGGCTGTGCTTCAAGCGCCTCGACCAGCCCGGTCAGCGCCTGCTGCACGTAGCCACAGATGCGCCGCGCCCCGGCCTGGGGCAAGGTCATCACCGTCAGGCGCAGGCCCTCGCCGAAGTCATCGACGTTCAGGCTCAGCGGGTAATTGGTGTGCTTTTCGCTGGTGTGCACCTGCAAGCCCTGCCAGGCCTCGAGCCGGGCATCCTGACGGGCCTGGCCGGCGCTGTGCCTGAAGTTGAGCACCGCGCTGAACAGCGGCAAGGGCGCGGGCACCGCGCTGCAGCGTTGGGCCAGGGCCAGTGAGGCGTGCTCGTGGCCGAGCAAGGCGGCCAGGCCGCGGTGGGTGTCACGCACCGCGTCGCCGACGCTCGCAGTACCAAGGTCGACCCGCAGCGGCAGGGTATTGATGAACATGCCAAGGCCCCGGTCGGCGCCCGCACCGCCTTGCAGGCGGCCCATCAGCACGGTGCCGAACACCACGTGGTCCTGGCCGGTCGCGGCGCCCAGCACCCGCGCCCACGCCAGGTGCAGCAGGCTGGCCAGCGTCACCCCCTGGAGCCGGGCCTGGCCGCGCAG
>NZ_DATELE010000212.1:0-14589 GCF_035277045.1 Pseudomonas sp.
TCGGGGCCGGGCGACATCAGTGCAGCAGACCCATGTGGGAGCGGGCTTGCCCGCGAAGGGGCGCGGAGCGGCCCCGGGATTCACACCGACCTCAGCGCTTCTGGGTCAGGGCGCGGCGCTCGAATTCGACGATGCGCTGGCGGTAGTGTTCGATGGTCTGGGCGGTCATGACGCTGCGCTGGTCGTCCTTCAGTTCGCCGTTGAGCTCGTGGGCGAGCTTGCGGGCAGCGGCGACCATCACGTCGAACGCCTGCTTGGGATGACGCGGACCCGGCAGGCCGAGGAAGAAGCTCACCGCGCGGGTGCTGAAGTGGTCGATGTCGTCCAGGTCGAAGATGCCGGGCTTGACGGCATTGGCCATCGAGAACAGCACTTCGCCATTGCCGGCCAGGCTTTCGTGGCGGTGGAAGATGTCCATCTCGCCGAAGCGCAGGCCGCTTTCAAGAATGTTCTGCAGCAGGGCCGGCCCCTTGAAGCCACCCTCATCGCGGGAGATGACGCTGATCACCAGCACTTCCTCGACCGGCGGCAGCTCCTTGTTGACCTGGCCGGTCGCGGCGAAGCCGGTGCTGCGATGATCGTCCGGGTAATCGTCATCGGCGTCGGCGAACAGGTCGGCGTCACGCGAATCGGCCGACAGGCCCATCTCGCTCGGCTGCAGCTTGGCGCGTTTGGCAGGCTTGACCGGCTTGGCCGGTTTCACCTCACGCTCGCGCTCGCGTTCACGCGCTGGCGCACTCATCGAGGGGAGGTCGTGTTCATCCAGCTCGGGCTCTTTCTGGCCTTCCAGCACCCGGTGCGGGCCCAGCACTTCGGCGTTGCCTTCTTCATCCGGCAGGTTGGAAAAGCTGCGATCCAGGCGGAATTTCAATTTGCCCTTGCCGCCGCGCATGCGGCGCCAGCCGTCGAAAAGAATACCGGCGATGACAATGATGCCGATGAGGATCAGCCACTCGCGCAGACCGATTTCCATTTAATCCCGTGCCTCTGTAAAAAATGCTGAAAAATAAAGGGTTTAAACCCCTTTAACACGTGGCGCCAACTCTATGTTCTGACAGGCGTTTTTCCCACGAAAAATACAAGTTACATAAAGCTAGCACGACCTAGGTCAACTTTACACCGTCAGTCGCGCATGACAGGGCATTTGCTGCCTGTTCGTGCCCTGTTCCGGCCCATCAGGCGTCGACCATGGCCATCGCCTCCTCGACATCGACCGCCACCAGCCTCGAACATCCCGGCTCGTGCATCGTCACCCCCATCAGCTGATCGGCCATTTCCATGGCGATCTTGTTGTGCGTGATGTAGATGAACTGCACGGTCTCGCTCATTTCCTTGACCAGCCTGGCGTAGCGCCCGACGTTGGCGTCGTCCAGCGGTGCGTCGACCTCGTCGAGCATGCAGAACGGCGCCGGGTTGAGCTTGAAGATGGCAAATACCAAGGCCAGCGCGGTCAGTGCTTTTTCGCCGCCGGACAGCAGATGGATGGTGCTGTTCTTCTTGCCCGGTGGTCGCGCCATGATCGTCACCCCTGTATCGAGTAGATCTTCGCCCGTCAGTTCCAGATAAGCGCTGCCACCGCCGAAAACTTTTGGAAAAAGTGCCTGCAAACCTGCATTTATCTGATCAAAGGTATCCTTGAAGCGATTGCGGGTTTCCTTGTCGATCTTGCCGATGACGCTCTCCAGGGTGTCCAGCGCTTCGACCAGGTCGGCGTTCTGCGCGTCGAGGTAGCGTTTGCGCTCGGACTGTTGCTGGTACTCCTCGATGGCCGCGAGGTTGATCGCGCCGAGACGCTGGATGCGCGCCTCGACCTGCTCCAGCTCCTCGCGGGTGCCCTCCTCGCTTGCTTCTGAGTCTAGCGTGGCGAGCACGCCCTGGAGGTCGTAGCCGTCGGCCAGCAGCTGCTCCTGCAAGGTGGTGCGGCGCACCTCCAGGCCCTGGCTTTCGAGGCGGATCTGCTCCAGCTGGCCACGCAGCAGCTGCGCCTGCTGTTCAGCCTGGGTGCGGCGTTTTTCGGCGTCGCGCAGCGCGCGGTCGGCGTCGTCCATGTGCAGCCGGGCCTGGCGCATTTCCTCGTCGACGCTCATGCGCCGCTCGAGCATTTCCTCAAGGGTCAGGCGCAGTTCCTCGAGCGGGGCCTCGCCTTCTTCGAGGTTGAGGCTGAGCTGTTCCTGTTTCTCGGTAAGGCGCGCGGCCTGCAACTCCAGGCGCTCCAGCGCCTGGCGGGTGGAATCGTGCTGGGCGCGCAGCGAGCCCAGGCGCACCGCCAGCTGATGGGCGTGGTCCTTGTGCTGGCGGGCCTCCTGGCGGACGCGGTCGAGCTGCTCGCGCAGGGTGTCGCGGCGGGCCAGCAGCTGTTCGCGCTGATCGGTGTCCTGGGCCATCAACTCCAGTGAGTCTTGCAGCAACAGCCGGGCCTCGCCGAGTTGCTCATGCTCCAGGGCACGCTGCTCCTCCAGCTCCGCGAGCTCTTCGGCAAGACGTCGGCGGCGCAGTTCGAGCTGTTCGGCGCGGGCGCGGCCTGCGGACAGCTGGGCCTTGAGCTCGCCATGCTGGCGGCTTTCCTGCTGGTTGCGCCGGCGTAGCTGTTCACGCTGTTCTTCCAGGTCGCGCTGCTGCCCGCGCACGTCGCCCACCTGCTGCTGAAGCTGCTCGAGCAAGCCCTCTTGTTCGAGCCGCTGCTGGCCCAGGCGCTCGATTTCCTGGCCACGGGCGAGCACCCCGCCCTGGGAATCGCTGGCGCGGCTGACGCGCAAAAAGTGCCGGCCGACCCAGTAGCCATCGCGGCTGACCAGGCTCTGGCCTTCGCCCAGCCCGGCACGCTGGGCCAGGGCCTGCTCGAGGGTCTCGACCGGGAGAACCTGGCCCAGCCAGGACGACAGGTCGACCGTCGCCTGCACCTTGTCGAGCAGGCTGCCCTGAGTGCCTGCGCCCTCGCCCGCCGTCATCAGCAGGCGCAGGTCGCCTTGCTCGAGGGCGGCGAAATCCAGCGCGGCAAAATCGTCGACCAGCACCGCTTGCAGATCAGCCCCGAGCACGGTTTCCACCGCCAGCTCCCAACCCGGCTCGACACGCAGCCCCTGGGCCAGGCGCGGGCGTTGCGCCAGGCCCTGATCGCGCAGCCAGTCAGCGGTGCCGGCGCCCGGCTCAAGGGCCGCTTGCTGCAAGGCTTCCAGCGAAGCAAGGCGTCCACCCAGGCGCTGCAGTTCGCCCTGGGCCTGCTGCTCGGACTGGGTCGCCTGCTGCAGCTGCGCGCGCGCGGCCTCGACCTGCTCGATCACCTGTTGCTCGGCCACCTGCAATTCTTCGAGCAGCAGCTCGCTGCTGGCGACCTGCTCGGTAAGGTCCTGCAGGGCGGCGTCCTGGGGATCGGCGCCGAGCTGGTCGCGCTCCTCACCCAGCTTGCGCTGGCGATCGGCCAGGCGCTCCAGGCCGGTCTCGAGCTGCTGCAGGCGCGACTGCTGGACCTCGGCCTGGCGACGCGGCTCGGCGGAGCGGGTGTTGAAGCTGTCCCAGGTTTCCTGCCAGCCGTGCATGCCCAGCTCGGCCTCTTCCAGGGTGGCGGACGCCTCTTCGGCCGACGCCAGGGTAAGCTCCTGCTCGGGCTCGAGCATTTCGAGCTCTTCGGCCAGGGTGGCCAGCAGGGTGCGGTCGTGACCCAGGTGCGACTCGGTCTCCAGGCGCGTGCGCTCGGCTTCCTTGAAGTCGTCCTGCAACTGGCGCAGGCGCTGCTGGCCGTGCTGGATGCTCTGCTCGACGCGGGCGATGTCGCCGGCCACCGAATAGAAGCGGCCTTGCACCTGATTGAAGCGCTCTGACAGTTCATGGTGCCCGTCACGCAGGCGCTCGATGCTCGCGTCGGCGTTGCGCTGCTCGGCCACCAGGGCTTCCATGCTGACCTGCTGGTCGCCGATCACGCTTTCACGCTGGCGTACCTGGGTGTCGAGCGACTGCCAGCGCAGGGCCGACAGACGCGCCTTGAGCTGGCGCTCCTGGGCCTTGAATTCCTTGTACTTCTCGGCGGCCTGAGCCTGGCGGTGCAGGCGGTCGAGCTGACGCTCGAGTTCTTCACGCAGGTCGGTCAGGCGGGCCAGGTTCTCTTGCGTGCGGCGGATGCGGCTCTCGGTCTCGCGGCGGCGCTCCTTGTACTTGGAGATGCCCGCGGCTTCTTCGATGAAGTTGCGCAGCTCCTCGGGCTTGGCTTCGATCAGCTTGGAGATCATGCCCTGCTCGATGATCGAGTAGCTGCGCGGGCCCAGGCCGGTGCCGAGGAAGATGTCGGTGATGTCGCGTCGGCGGCACTTGGTGCCGTTGAGGTAATAGGTGTTCTGGGCGTCGCGGGTCACCTTGCGGCGGATGGAGATCTCGGCGTAGGCCGCGTACTCGCCCACCAGGGTGCTGTCGCTGTTGTCGAACACCAGCTCGATGCTGGCCTGGCTCACCGGCTTGCGACTGGTCGAGCCGTTGAAGATGACGTCGGTCATCGACTCGCCGCGCAGGTTCTTGGCCGAGCTTTCGCCCATCACCCAACGCACCGCGTCGATGATGTTGGACTTGCCGCAGCCATTGGGCCCGACCACGGCGGCCATGTTGCTGGGGAAGTTGACCGTGGTCGGGTCGACGAACGACTTGAACCCGGCCAGTCGGATGCATTTGAGGCGCATGGTCAGCCTGCCGCCAGCGCGGCCAGCACCAGCTCGCAGCTGCGCTGGCAGTAGGTGCCGAGCACCTCGCGGATGCGCGCCGGGTCACGCTTGACCACGGCGTCCAGCAATTGGGCGAACAGCTCGAGGTAGTCCTGCATGCTGGCCTGGCGCTGGTCGAGGGCCAGGTAGTAGGCGCGGCTCATGGCCGGCTGCAGGTTCTCGACGGTTTCTTGCAGGTACGGGTTGTGGGCGAACGGATAGGCCGCGCGCATGACCGCGAAACTCTCGGCGACAAAGGCCTTGATGTCCTGACGGGCGTGCGCCTCCTGCAGGCGCTGCTGGATCGCCAGGAACGGCTGCAGGTCGCTATCGGCTTGCCAGCGCTCGGCAACGGCATGGCCCAGCAGGGTGTACAGCTCGCTCATCAGGCCGCACAGGCTGCGCACATTGTGCTCGTCGAGCCGCGTCACGTGTGCGCCACGACGCGGCAGGATCGCCACCAGATGGCGCCGCTCAAGGATCAGCAAGGCTTCGCGCACCGAACCACGGCTGACATTCAGGGCCTGGGTGACCTTCTGCTCCTGGATGCGCTCACCGGGCACGAGCTCGCCACGGATGATCCGTTCGGCCAGGTAGTGGGCGATCTGCTCGGAGAGGCTGTCCGGCGCCTTGAACGTCATGGTTTTCCTTCGAAATCAGTGGACTGTGCTCGGGGGCGCGATTGTAGCGCACTTGCCTGCGGGTCGCGCAGAGGGCGCGGGCGCTTTAATCGACCACAGGGCGCAAAGGCCTCTGCCCGATCAGGCCCGATCTATGCTTGAAGTTAGGGCGCAGGGGCGATCAGGTTCCAGCTCGAGTAATTTCCTGACCTTTGAGTCAGAATATTATTGACCGCCAGGTCAGGGCTCGCTTAGATTTCGCTCCACAACAATAAATCAACGTGAGGCCATCCCCGTGATCCAGTTTCTTGTCAATCAGGAGCTGCGCAGTGAGCATGCCCTGGACCCGAACATGACGGTGTTGCAGTACCTGCGCGAACACCTGGGCAAACCCGGCACCAAGGAAGGCTGCGCCAGCGGGGACTGTGGCGCGTGCACGGTGGTGGTGGGTGAGCTGAGCCCGGATGAACAGGGACAGGAGGGCCTGCGCTACCGCAGCCTCAACGCCTGCCTGACCTTTGTCTCGTCCCTGCACGGCAAGCAACTGATCAGCGTCGAAGGCCTCAAACATCAGGGCCAGCTGCACAGCGTGCAGCAGGCCATGGCCGACTGCCACGGCTCGCAGTGCGGCTTTTGTACCCCAGGGTTCGTGATGTCCCTGTTCGCCCTGCAGAAAAACAGCGAAGGCCACGACCTGCACCGTGCCCAGGAAGCCCTGGCCGGCAACCTCTGCCGCTGCACCGGCTACCGGCCGATCCTCGCCGCCGCCGAGCAGAGCTGCCGCCAGCCCTGCAAGGATCAGTTCACCGAGCAGCAGGCGCAGACCATTGCCCGCCTCAAGGCCATAGCCCCTCAGGAAACCGGCGAGCTCAACAGCGGTGACAAGCGCTGCCTGGTGCCGCTGACCGTGGCCGACCTGGCCGACCTCTACAGCTCGCACCCCGAGGCTCGCCTGCTGGCCGGCGGCACCGACCTGGCGCTGGAAGTGACGCAGATGCACAAGGCGCTGCCGGTGATGATCTACGTCGGCCACGTGGCCGAGCTCAAGCGCGTCGACAGGGGCAGCACGCACATCGAGATCGGTGCGGCCACCTCGCTGACCGACTGCCATGCCGCGCTCAGCGCCGACTATCCGGACTTCGGCGAGCTGCTGCACCGCTTCGCCTCGCTGCAGATCCGCAACCAGGGCACCTTGGGCGGCAACATCGGCAACGCCTCGCCGATCGGTGACTCGCCACCGCTGCTGATCGCCCTCGACGCGCGGATTGTCCTGCGCCAGGGCGAGCGCCAGCGCACCCTGGCCCTGGAAGACTATTTCATCGACTACCGCATCACCGCGCGCCAGGACAGCGAGTTCATCGAGAAGATCATCGTGCCGCGCGCCAGCAGCGAGTGGGCCTTCCGTGCCTACAAGGTCTCCAAGCGCCTGGACGATGATATCTCCGCCGTCTGCGCGGCGTTCAACCTGCGCATCGAAGACGGCGTGGTCAGTGGCGCGCGGGTGGCCTTCGGCGGGATGGCGGCGATTCCCAAGCGCGCGCGCGCCTGCGAGGCGGCGCTGCTGGGCAAGCCGTGGAACCAGTCGACCCTGGAGCGCGCCTGCCAGGCCCTGGCCGAGGACTTCACGCCGCTGTCGGATTTTCGCGCCAGCAAGGAATACCGCCTGTTGACCGCGCAGAACCTGCTGCGCAAGTACTTCATCGAACTGCAGACGCCGCACATCGAGACCCGGGTGACCGCTTATGTCTAACCATCATGTAGCCAAGAGCCAGGCCGAGATGGCCGAGCTGTTCCGCCAGGACCTGACCACCAGCGTCGGCCGCAGCCTCAAGCACGACAGCGCCGACAAGCATGTCTCGGGCGAGGCCGTGTACATCGACGACCGGCTGGAGTTTCCCAACCAGTTGCACGTCTACGCGCGCCTGTCCGACCGGGCCCACGCCAAGGTCCTCAGCATTGACACCACGCCCTGCCATGCCTTCGAGGGCGTGCGCATCGCCATCACCCACGAAGACATCCCGGGCCTGAAGGACATTGGCCCGCTGCTGCCGGGCGACCCGCTACTGGCCATCGACACGGTCGAGTTCGTTGGCCAGCCAGTGCTCGCCGTCGCGGCCCGGGACCTGGAGACCGCGCGCAAGGCCGCCATGGCCGCCATCATCGAGTACGAAGACCTGGAGCCGGTGCTCGACGTCGTCGAGGCATTGCGCAAGAAACACTTCGTGCTCGACAGCCATACCCACCAGCGCGGCGACTCGGCCAGCGCCCTGGCCACGGCGCCGCACCGCTTGCAGGGCACGCTGCACATCGGCGGCCAGGAGCATTTCTACCTGGAAACCCAGATTTCCTCGGTGATGCCCACCGAGGACGGCGGGATGGTCGTCTACTGCTCGACCCAGAACCCCACCGAGGTGCAGAAACTGGTGGCCGAAGTACTCGACGTGCCGATGAACAGGATTGTCGTCGACATGCGCCGCATGGGTGGCGGCTTTGGTGGCAAGGAAACCCAGGCCGCGAGCCCTGCCTGCCTGTGCGCGGTGATCGCGCGGCTGACCGGCCAGCCCACCAAGATGCGCCTGCCGCGGGTCGAGGACATGCTCATGACGGGCAAGCGCCACCCCTTCTATATCGAGTATGACGTTGGCTTCGACGACAGCGGCCGTCTGCACGGGATCAACCTCGAGCTGGCCGGCAACTGCGGCTGCTCGCCCGACCTGTCGAACTCGATCGTCGACCGCGCCATGTTTCATGCCGACAACGCCTACTACCTGGGCGATGCCACGGTGAACGGCCACCGCTGCAAGACCAACACAGCGTCCAATACCGCCTACCGCGGCTTCGGCGGCCCGCAGGGGATGGTCGCCATCGAACAGGTGATGGACCACATCGCCCGCCACCTGGTGCTCGACCCGCTGGCGGTGCGCAAGGCCAATTACTATGGCAAGACCGAGCGCAACGTCACCCACTACCACCAGACCGTCGAGCACAACATGCTCGAGGAGATGACCGCCGAGCTCGAGGCCAGCGCCGACTACGCCCAGCGGCGCGAGTCGATCCGCCGCTTCAACGCCAACAGCCCGGTGCTCAAGAAGGGTCTGGCGCTGACCCCGGTGAAGTTCGGCATCTCGTTCACCGCCAGTTTTCTCAACCAGGCTGGCGCGCTGATCCACCTCTACACCGACGGCAGCATCCACCTGAACCACGGCGGCACCGAGATGGGCCAGGGCTTGAACACCAAGGTCGCGCAGGTGGTGGCCGAGGTGTTCCAGGTCGGTTTCGAGCGTATCCAGATCACCGCCACCAACACCGACAAGGTGCCCAACACCTCGCCCACGGCTGCGTCCAGCGGCGCCGACCTGAACGGCAAAGCCGCGCAGAACGCCGCCGAGATCCTCAAGCAGCGGCTGGTCGAGTTCGCCGCGCGGCACTACCAGGTCAGCGAGGAAGACGTCGAGTTCCGCAACGGCCATGTGCGCGTGCGCGAGCAGATCCTCAGTTTCGAGACACTGGTGCAACAGGCCTATTTCGCCCAGGTGTCGCTGTCGAGCACGGGCTTCTACCGCACGCCGAAGATCTACTACGACCGCAGCCAGGCTCGCGGCCGGCCGTTCTACTACTACGCCTTTGGCGCCGCCTGCGTCGAGGTGATCGTCGACACGCTGACGGGCGAGTACAAGACGCTGCGCACCGACATCCTGCATGACGTCGGCGCCTCGCTGAACCCCGCCATCGACATCGGCCAGGTCGAGGGTGGCTTCATCCAAGGCATGGGTTGGCTGACCACCGAAGAGCTGGTCTGGAATGCCAAGGGCAAGCTGATGACCAACGGCCCGGCGAGCTACAAGATTCCCGCCGTGGCCGACATGCCGCTGGATCTGCGGGTGAAGCTGGTCGAGAACCGCAAGAACCCCGAGGACACTGTGTTCCATTCCAAGGCCGTGGGCGAGCCGCCGTTCATGCTTGGCATTGCTGCCTGGTGCGCGATCAAGGATGCCGTGGCCAGCCTTGCCGGCTACCGCGTGCAGCCCCTGGTCGACACCCCGGCGACCCCGGAGCGGGTGTTGTGGGGGTGCGAGCAGATGCGCAAGGCGGTGGCCGCGCAACAGCCGGCCGAAGCCCCGGACAGGATCACCGTGACCTGAATCCGAGAGAGGATTTCATCATGCACCAATGGATCAATGCCCTCGCCGACCTGCAAGCCCGCGGCGAACCCTGCGTCCTGGTGACCATCATCGAGGAGCGCGGCTCGACCCCGCGCAACGCAGGCTCGAAGATGGTGGTCAGCGCCAGCCAGCTGTTCGACACCATCGGCGGCGGCCACCTGGAATTCAAGGCGCTGCACATCGCCCGGGACATGCTCGAGCAAAAACGCGATACGCCCCACCTGGAGCGTTTCACCCTGGGCGCAAGCCTGGGCCAGTGCTGCGGCGGCGTCACCGTGCTGCTGTTCGAACCCATGGGCGCGGTGCAGGCGCAGATCGCGGTGTTCGGCGCAGGCCATGTCGGCCGCGCTCTGGTACCCTTGCTCGCCGCGCTGCCCTGCCGGGTGCGCTGGATCGATTCGCGCGAGCAAGAATTCCCCGAGCTGATCCCGGCCGGGGTGAGCAAGGTGGTCAGTGAAGAGCCGGTCGATGAGGTGGACACGCTCCCCGTGGGCAGCTACTGCATCGTCATGACCCACAACCACCAGCTGGACCTGGAGCTCGCCGCGGCGATCCTCAAGCGCAACGATTTCACCTGGTTCGGCCTGATCGGCTCGCAGACCAAGCGCGCCAAGTTCGAGCATCGCCTGCGCGAGCGCGGGTACAGCGATGCCCAGCTGCAACGGATGCGTTGCCCGATGGGCCTGGCCGAGGTCAAGGGCAAGCTGCCCATCGAGATCGCCGTGTCGATCGCCGGCGAAATCATCGCCACCTACAACGCCCGCTTCGGCCAGCACGACGCTGCCGCCAATGCCGGCCCCATTGCCCAGTTGCTGCCGCCCTCGCGGCGCAGCCATGCCAGTTGACGAGAGCCCTATGAGCACCACCCGCAAAGCCTACCGAGCCGCCCTGCTGCACAGCGTCGCCGACCCTGCCGAGGTCGGTATCGAAGCCTCCTTCGAGTACTACGAGGATGGCCTGCTGGTCATTGACGATGGCCGTATCAGCGCCTTGGGCGAAGCCCGCGAGCTGCTGCCGACCCTGGACGCCGACATCGAAGTGGTGCACTACCACGACGCCCTGATCACCCCAGGATTCATCGACACGCACATCCACTTCCCGCAGACCGGCATGATCGGCGCCTACGGCGAACAATTGCTCGACTGGCTGAACACCTACACCTTCCCGTGCGAAAAGCAGTTCGCCGACAAGGGCCATGCCGACAAGGTCGCGAAGATTTTCATCGAGGAGCTGCTGCGCAACGGCACCACCACGGCCCTGGTGTTCGGCAGCGTGCACCCCGAGTCGGTCAACGCGCTGTTCGAGCAGGCCGAGCGCCTGGACCTGCGCATGATCGCCGGCAAGGTGATGATGGACCGCAACGCGCCGGACTATCTCACCGACACCGCCGAATCGGGCTACGCCGACAGCAAGGCGTTGATCGAGCGCTGGCACGGCAAGGGCCGCCTGCACTACGCCGTCACCCCGCGCTTCGCCCCGACCAGCACGCCCGAGCAACTGGCGATGGCCGGGCAGTTGCTCAAAGAGTACCCGGACCTGTACCTGCACACGCACCTGTCCGAAAACCTCAAGGAAATCGACTGGGTCAAGGCGCTGTTCCCCGAGCGCAAGGGCTATCTGGATGTGTACGACCACTTCGAGCTGCTTGGCGAGCGCTCGGTGTTCGCCCATGGCGTGCACCTGTGCGACGACGAATGCCAGCGCCTGGCCGACACCGGTTCAGCCGTGGCCTTCTGCCCGACCTCCAACCTGTTCCTCGGCAGCGGCCTGTTCAACCTGCCCCAGGCCGAGCGTTTCAAGGTCAATGTGGGCCTGGGTACCGACGTTGGCGCGGGCACCAGTTTTTCGTTGCTCAATACATTGAACGAGGCATACAAGGTGATGCAGCTGCAGGGTGCGCGCCTGCACCCGTTCAAGTCGCTGTACCTGGCCACCCTTGGCGGCGCCCGGGCATTGCGCCTGGACGACCGGATCGGCAGCTTGCGGCCCGGCAATGACGCGGACTTCGTGGTGCTCGACTACAAGGCCACGCCGCTGCTGGACTACCGCATCGAGCAATCCAGAAGCATCGAGGAAACGTTGTTCGTGCTGACCACCTTGGGTGATGACCGCACCGTGCGCGAAACCTACGCCGCCGGCCAGTGCGTGCACCGCCGGTAACCGGGCCCAGTCCCTGGCCGGCGCAGCCAGGGCATTTGTGGGAACTGTCTTTGTACCCTGCCGACATCGCACAACGCGGTAGTGATGCGCCCCGGCGAGGGCTTCGCCCTCGATCGCGGCACAAGGCGCGCTCCCACAAGGGACTGCTTCGCAGCCCCGGGCGCAGCAGTGCCGGCGCAGGCGAGTACCTGTGGGAACTGTCTTCTACCGAGGTATCTCACACCCCCGGCCCGGCAAAGCCGGGCCCTGTGGGAGCTGGCCTTGTGCCGCGATCGAGGGCAAAGCCCTCGCCGGGGCGCAGGATTAGAAGGTTGTGCGATGCCGGCAGGGAACAGAGACAGTAGCTCCCAATGCTCGGGTGTACCACGCAGAAGGGATTACCGCCCATCAACGAAACCGGTCACAAGACGCCTAGCTTTTACCCGACACCCGCTTCTTGCTCTGCAACAAATGCGAGAACACCGCGTGCAAATCGTCCGAGGCGCTTTCTTCGTCGAGGTTCAGCTTGCTGTCGATGTGATCCATGTGATGCATCATCAGGCTCACCGCCTGCTCGGCATCGCGCGCTTCGATGGCGTCGATCAGCTGCATGTGCTCGTCGTACGAGCAATGCGAGCGATTGCCGCTTTCATACTGGGCGATGATCAGCGAGGTCTGCGACACCAGGCTGCGCTGAAAACTCACCAGCGGCGCGTTGCCGGCCGCTTCGGCCAGCTTGAGGTGGAATTCGCCCGACAAGCGAATGCCGGCGCCACGGTCCCCACGCGAGAAACTGTCGCGCTCCTCGCGCACCATCTGGCGCAACTCGTTGAGCTGCTCGGTCGTGGCGTGCTGCACGGCAAGCTCGGTGATGGCGCGCTCGACCATGCGCCGCGAGAAGAATACCTGGCGGGCCTCTTCGACCGTGGGGCTGGCCACCACCGCGCCGCGGTTCGGACGCAGCAGCACCACGCTCTCATGGGCCAGGCGCGACAAGGCGCGGCGGATAATGGTGCGGCTGACGCCAAAGATCTCGCCCAGCGCTTCCTCGCTCAACTTGGTACCCGGCGCCAGGCGCTGTTCGAGAATCGCCTCGAAGATGTGCGCATAGACGATGTCGTCCTGGGTTCCGCTGCGGCCGGCCTTGCCATTGCGCGCAGGTTTTTTCAGAGGTTGCAGCTGTTCGTTCATGGGCACTCGAGCACGGGGATCGGCCAGTCGGGCCTTGACTGTAATACCAGTCAGAGGGGCGCTGGCAAGTCCTGGAAAGAAAATAAACGATAAAGGTATCGCCGCATTGTACACAGGCATAACCGTTTCTGCAGGTGGCGATTACCCATATAGCGACAGCGCGTCCGATTGTGCGCGCGAAAGATAAAACATTATTTGCATTCTTTGTACACAAAAGCATAATCCAGCGAGCAGCAACCTGACCTAGGAGTCAACAACCGGGCCAGCCGCCTGCCCCCTCGCGGAGTCCCCAAGTGCATTGCTCAGGACCAGACTCCGAACAACAAGAAGACTTGAGGAGTACTCGCTGTGGAAAGCCGCAAATCCGAAGCCCCCACGCTCGACCTCGCCCCACCGCTCGAAACGGGCTGGCTGGAACGCCTCTTCAAGCTCAAGCGCCATGGCACCACCGTCAGGACAGAGCTGATAGCCGGGATGACCACCTTCATCACCATGGCCTACATCATCTTCGTCAACCCCAACATCATGGCCGATGCCGGCATCGACCACGGTGCGGCGTTTGTCGCTACCTGCATCGCCGCGGCGCTTGGCTGCCTGCTGATGGGCCTCTACGCCAACTGGCCGGTGGGCCTGGCGCCGGGCATGGGCCTGAACGCCTTCTTTACCTACACCGTGGTCGGCACCATGGGCTACACCTGGGAGGCGGCGCTGGGCGCGGTATTCGTATCCGGGGTGCTGTTCATGATCCTGACCCTGTCGCGGGTGCGTGAATGGCTGCTCAACAGCATTCCTGTGAGCCTGCGGCACGCCATGGGCGCCGGCGTCGGACTGTTTCTCGGACTGATCGGCCTGAAGACCGCAGGCATCGTCGTCGACAGCCCCGCCACCTTGATCAAGCTCGGTTCGTTGCACGAGCCCGGCCCACTGCTGGCGGCGATCTGCTTCCTGATGATCGCCGTGCTCAGCTATCACCGCGTGTTCGGCGCCATTCTCATCAGCATCGTCGCCGTGACCGTGGCCGGGTGGGGCCTGGGCCTGGTCGAATACGGCGGGGTCTTCTCGCTGCCGCCGAGCCTCGCGCCGACCTGGATGGCCATGGACGTTGCGGGCGTGTTCAACGTCAGCATGATCAGCGTGGTGCTGGCGTTCCTGTTCGTGCACATGTTCGACACCGCCGGCACCTTGATGGGCGTGGCGCAGCGGGCCAACCTGGTCGCCGCCGACGGGCGTATCGAAAACCTCTCCCGCGCGCTCAAGGCCGACAGCGCCTCCAGCGTATTCGGCGCCGCCGTCGGCGTACCGCCGGTGACCAGCTATGTGGAAAGCGCCGCCGGTGTCGCCGCCGGTGGCCGCACCGGGCTGACCGCGGTAGTGGTCGGGCTGCTGTTCGTGGCCGCGATGTTCTTCGCCCCCCTGGCGGGGATGATTCCCGCCTACGCCACCGCTGGCGCGCTGATCTACGTGGCGATGCTGATGATGGGCAGCATGGCGCACATTCACTGGGACGATGCCACCGACAGCATCCCGGCGATCGTCACGGTGATCATGATGCCGCTGACGTTCTCGGTGGCGGACGGGATCGCTCTGGGCTTCATCACCTACGTGGTACTGAAAGCCGGCACCGGCCGCCACAAGGAGATTTCGGCAAGCCTGTGGGTCCTGTGCGCCATCTTCATCGCCAAGTTCGTGTTCCTTTAGGTATTGCCTTGCTGCCTGGTCGGGCCTCTTCGCTGGCAAGCCAGCTCCCACAGGTACAGCGCTGAACCTGAGACCGGCGCTGTGGCTGTGGGA
>NZ_DATELE010000213.1:0-9771 GCF_035277045.1 Pseudomonas sp.
CGCTGGAAAGCGCCTATGTGCTGGAAAAGCAGGCCCGCCAACTGATCACCGATGCCGCGGAAATGGTCCGGCTGACCCGCGAAGCCGCGGGATTCTCATCCGAGCGCTTCAAGCTCGGCGCGCTGTACTCCCTGACCGTGAAGACCGTGCCCAAGCTGATCATGGGCCTGAAGCTGCGCCGCAGCGAGCTGAACATCGACCTGACACTGGGCTCGAACGTCGACCTGCTGTACCGCCTGAAGAACTTCGAGCTGGACGCGATCCTGGTGTCCCTGGACGATAGCGTCAATGATCCGGCCTGCGAGCACTTGCCGCTGTTCTCCGACGATATCTTCCTGGCAGTGCCGACCGACTCGCCGTTCGCCTTGCAGGACGAGGTGGACCTGGCGGACCTCGCGGACTCCACCTTCATCACCCTGACCCAGGGCTTCGCCACCCACCGCGATGGCTCGCGGGTGTTCGAACAGGCGGGGTTCGAGCCAAAGGTGGCGATGCAGGTGAACGATATCTTCACCTTGCTCAGCATGGTCAGCTCGGGCGTGGGCTACGCGCTGCTGCCGGGGCGGATCGCGGCGGTGTACGAGAACCGCGTGCGGTTGATCCGCCTGCAGGCGCGCTATCACCTGCAGCAGCACATTGGCGTGGTGTTTCTGAAGGCGCGCGAGCGGGACCCTAACCTGCTGGCGTTAGTGGCGGAGTGCCGGATGTACAGCCGGGCGGCGATCGAGCAGCGCCACCCGGCCCCCTGACACGCTGGCGTCAGCCCACCAGGCCGCGCACGCAGAAGTACAGGATCGATGGCCCCATCAGGCATCCCAGCCCGGTATGGAAGGTGGCGGTGAGCGCGCCATACGGCACCAGGCGCCGGTCGGTCGCCGCGAGGCCAGCGGTGACGCCGGACACGGTGCCGGCCAGGCCGCCGAAAACCATCGCCGAGCGTGGATTGTCCAGCGCCAGCAGCCGCGCCGACACCGGCGTGAAGACCATCACCAGGATCGCCTTGATCAGCCCGGTGGCGATCGACAGCGCCATCACATCGGAACTCGCCCCAAGCGCCGCACCGGTCACGGGCCCGACGATGTAGGTCACGGCACCCGCGCCGATGGTAGTCATGCTCACCGCATCGCGGTAGCCGAAGACCCAGGCCACGCCCGCACCGACGATGAAGGGCAGCACCGTGCCCAGCAACAAGGCCACGGCGCCGATCATGCCGGCCTTGCGGGCTTCGGTGGCCTGCACTTCAAAGGCCGTCGCGACGATGGCGAAGTCCCTGAGCATGGCCCCGCCCATCAGGCCGATGCCGGAGAACAGGGCCATGTCCGCCAGGCCCTTCTGCCCGCCGGTCAGCGTACCGCCGACCCAGGCGAGCACCAGGCCGATGACGATGGCGATCGCCGAGCCATGCACGCGGCCAAAGGTGAGGTACTTCGACAGCACGACCGACACCCACATGATCCCGCCCACCACCGCGAACGCGGTGATCAGGCCGTTGTGTTCCAGTGCGTTTTCGATAACGGGCCACATGATCAGCGACCTCCCGCGGCGGCAACGGTGTGAGAGGCGGTGTCAACCGGCGGTTCGAGCGGCGGCAGGGGCTCGCCGCGGTGGCTGCGGCTGATCACCGCGATGGTCACCCCGCAGACCAGCACCGCGCCGATCGCCGCGAGGATGGCGACCGGCCCGCCATGCAAGGCGGTGACCACGTTCTGCTGGGCGGCCATGGCGACCACCACCGGGATGTACATGGCGCCCCAGAAGCCGACACCCAGTTCGCATTCCTTGCTCATGCCGCCCTGGCGATGCATGTAGAGCCGCGCGCAGATCAGCAGGATCATGGCGATGCCCACACCGCCCACGTTGGATTTCACGCCCAGCAGCATGCCCAGGAAGTCGCCGACGATGACACCCGCCAGGGTGCACACGGCCAGCAGAGCCACACCGTAAATGATCATTGTTGTTATCCTCAGGTTGTGTCGAAGTTGCTTGTTTTTGTCCTTCGAAAGGCAACGCGGTCTATCGGCTGTGGCTTACCTCCTGACGCAGCAATGCGTCCAGCGTGTCGGCGCGGGTGCCGTCGACTGCCACCACCCTGCCCTGCTCCATGATTCGCCGCGCCAGGCCGCTGAGCACGCTGCCGGGTGGCATCTCGATATGCAGGCGCACGCCGCGCTCGTAGGCGTTGCGCAACGTAGCACGCCAGTCGACGACCCTGGCCATGTTCCACGCCAGGTCATCGCGCAGGCGTTCCGGGTCAACCACCAATCGCGCGGAGCTGCCGCTCAGGTAGCGGATGGTGGGCCGGCGTAGCTCGATGCGCGTGAACGCCTCTGCCAGCGCCCGGGCCGGCGCCTCCAGCAACGGGCAGTGGGAGGGCACGCTGACGGCGAGACGGCTGGCAGTGCCCAGTCCCCGTTCGCGCGCCTGCTCGGCCACCGCGGCCATCGCCACCTCGCTGCCTGCGATGACAAGCTGGTGCTCGGCGTTGAGGTTGGCGATGAACACCTCGCCACCCACCTCGGCCAGCAGCTGCTCGACCTGGCCAAGATCAGGGCCGCTCAAGGCAGTCATGCCGTAGCCCTGGGGATAGGCACCCTGCATCAACTCGCCCCTCAGCGCGACCAGCCGCACGGCATCGGCGAAGTCCAGCGCATCGGCGACCACCGCCGCCGCGTAGGCACCAATGGACAGCCCGGCCACGTAGTCCGGCGCGGGGCTGCGCTGCATCAGCCAACGCGCGCTGGCGACACCGGCGACAAGCAGGCACAGCTGAACCGCGCGGGTGCCCTGCAAGGCCTCGGGGCTGTCCAGCGCCAGGATATCCTCGCCAAGCGCATCGCTGGCCTGCCGCAAATAGCCGCTTGCCTCCCGAGGCAGGCGGTGCAGCATGCCGGGCTGCTGGGCGCCTTGGCCGGGAAAGGCGAACAGGCTGCTCACGCCGCACACTCCGCAGCCTGCCACGGGTTGCTGACCAGGCAAGGGCCAGACGATGACTTGAGCAGCACCTGACGAGCCTCGCCCGCCCATTCCCGCAGCGCTACCGAGCCGTGCGGCGTTTCCAGTTGCAGGTCGATCGGGCATGCCGCGCCCTGCAGCGCGGTCAGCAACCGGCGAGCGTCACTCCGATCGAGCAAAGTGGGCGTTCGCAGCAGCAGGTCAAGATCACTGGCGGCGTGCACCACGGGTACACCGGTGGCGAGCTGATAACCCACGCCGCCAGTTGGCCCCCACGCCAGGCCGGTCGCGTCCAGCAAGGGAGCGACCGTCACAAGGGCCTGCAGCGCGGCGGGCAGCCCTGCGCAATCACGCACCTTCAACACTTCGGGACGCAGGATCCGCCGGATGTCGACCAAGGCCATTTCCAGCGCGAGACGCTGCGATCGGGCAGCCCCCCGCAGGCCCACCGGCACCCGCCCCGGCGCGCACACCGCGCGCCGCACCACCACGGGCTGCCCGCTGGCCAGCACCTCACGGGCCCAGGCCGGCGCATCCTCCGGCAAGGCCTGTGGCGACAGGCCCCATAGCAGATCGTGAGGACGTGGCGAGGGCATGTTCACGCCTCCTGCCATTGCGCGCGCAGGATGTCCCGTACGCGGCTCGACGCTTGCCGGTTCTTGCCGCCAAGGCGCGAAGACAGGTCGGTGCTGGTGCCGATATCGCGTATCGCCTGGCCCAGGCACGCGCGAGTGCGGACAAGATCGGTGGCGCTCGGCGACTCCACCGCCTCGACCGCCAGCCGCTCCCAGAGCAAGCCAAGCGAAGCATAGCTGTCGAGGTCATAGGCCATCGGCGGCACCTTGGCCGCCAAGGCTTCCAGCGCTTCGACGCTGCGCAGGGTAATGCGCGCGGCGGCGGCCTTGCCCATGGCGTGAACCATCACGCCGCCATCATCCAGGGCAATCAGCCGCTGGGCCTGGTAGCCGTGGGCCAGGAACGCGCCGGACATCGCCTTGCCCACCAGCAAGCCGATCACCGGGTGGCCTGCCAGGCGCGCCCGGGCATAGGCATCCACGGCGCCGGCCAGGGCCTGGTGAATGCCCAAGGCCTCCTCGCGCCGGCCGTAGGCCTGGCTGGGCACATCGATCACCGCGACCAGGGCCCGTTTCTCTTCACGCTCGCTGTCCGCCTCGATTGCCTCATCCACCGCCTTGGCCAGGCCCCAGCCTTCGAGCAGCCCCACCTCGCCATTGCGGGCACGCGGGAACGGGTTGCTGGCGTCTGGCACCACGGCGATGAAGCGGGTCAGACGATTGTCCAGCTCGCCATCGACGACCCGGACGGACGCCGGAAAGCCCGCCTGGGGCGCGCCATCGGCCAGGGCCGTCAGCCAGTTCAGTGCTCTGCTCATGTCCGGTCTCCCTGATACAGGCCGCGCACGTCGGCGGCGTCGATGTGTTCGCAGTCGCTGCCCAGGCGCGCCAGCCGCTCAAGGAACCAGGCATGCCGGCCGCTGCGTGGTTGCGCGCTGCCAGGGCTGGCCAGCAGGCCTTGCACGGTGCCGCGGATCTGTTCGATGTCATCTGCCACGTACGCTTCCACCAATCCGCTGGCCATGCGCTGCTCGCCGCCGGTCAGGCTCCAGATGAACGGGCGGTCGCGGGAGTCGTATTCCTCGATGCCGGCTTCCTGCTCGATCACTTGCGGGCCGTTGAGGCCCAGCCGGGCTTCCTGGGTCACGACCAGATGGCTGCACAGCCCGGCCGCAATCGACATGCCGCCGAAGCAGCCCACCGGGCCGGCGATCAGGCCGATCACCGGCTGGTGACTGCGCAGCCCAACGATGGCGGCCTGGATCTCGGCGATGGCGGCCAGGCCCAGGTTGGCTTCCTGCAGGCGCACGCCGCCGGTTTCCAGCAACAGCACGGCGCAGGTCGGAATACCTTGCTGGTTGTCTTCGATTGCCAGCTCCAGTGCCGCGGCGATCTTGGCGCCGCCAACCTCGCCCAGGCTGCCGCCCTGAAAGCCGCCTTCGATCGCGGCAACCAGCACGGGACGCCCGTCGATACGGCCTTTGGCGATGATCACACCGTCATCGGCCTGAGGCACGATGCCCTGCTGTTCCAGCCAGGGTGACATGACCCGGTCGAAGGGACCGGGCAGCTCGCGGAAGCTGCCGTCATCCAGCAGCGCCCTCGCCCGCTGGCGGGCACCGAGTTCGACGAAGCTGCGCGCTTCGAGCAGGCGGGCGATGTCAGTCATGGGCGATCTCCTCGAAGCCTTGTTCCAGGCGCAGGCGCACGACCCCGGGCGTGGCGCCGAAGTCATGGATGTCGATGTTCAGGGCTGGAAGGGTCCGGCCTTCGAGCAGGCGTTGCAGCACCTGGGCCCAGCGTGGCGCGCTGCCGCTCACCGAGGTGATCACCTGGACCGCCAGGGTACCGGGCGTGCCGGGCTCGATCAGCACTTCAAGGTCACCCGAGCTGACGCAGCCCACCAGGGTGCGGCCCCGGCCCGGCTGGCCCGCGGGAAAGTGGAAGTTGAGGGTTTCCATGTCACAGGCTCCCGGCTTTGTCGAGGAACAGGCAGGCGGCCAGCAAGTCGGCGGCGCCGCCCGGTGAGGCGTTAAGTTGCAACAGGCGGGCGTCGAGCGCCCGCAACTGGCGGCGGCCGGCGAGGCTGGCGCTGCCGCCCGCCTGCAGCACCGCCTCGGCGCCTTGCCGCAGGGCGGTCAGGCCGTCCATGCCGGCACGCCAGAGCACGCAGGTGTCATCGAGTTTCGACATCAGGGCCAGCAGCGCATCGAGTCGCGCATGGGGCTCGCTGACCCCGGCGGCACGGCTGCGCAGCAGTTGCGGCAAGCCGTGCTCGATCAGCGTCGGGAAACCCAGCTGCGCTTCTTCCCGCGCGCCGCGCACCGCATAGCGCTGACACACCTGGCTGCCGTGGCTGGCCGCGCGGGGTGCGGCGGGATCGTCGATCAGGGCGATGCGCCCGGCGCGCCATGCCAGGGTGGCGGCTTCGACCGGCGCGGGTTGCAGCGCCCTGGCCGCCACCAGCAGGCCCAGCGCCCAGATCGCGCCGCGGTGGGTGTTGACGCCACCGGTGGCCGCCAGCATTTCGGCTTCCCCCTCACGGCCGATGCGGCCCAGTTCGAGGCGCAGCGGCGCGGAGATCGCGGCATGCGCCTGGGCGGCGTCGGCCATCTCCCGGAAGCATGGCCATAGGGCCAGGGCCGAGGCATGCATCAGCTCAAGGCTCAGGTCGCGGTGCGCGCCACGGCCGCGGCGGTCGACCAGGCCGGGCTTGGGTGACAGGTCCGCCTCGTCGATGAGGGCTTCGACGGCCAGGTCGGCCAGGCTGTCGGAGAGCGGCAGGGGCTGGGGCAGCGGGTGATTGCGGACAAGTGCGCTCATTACCAGCTCCTGAAGCGTGCGGGTGGGTTGTAGAGGCCGCCGGACCACTCGACCAGCTCTGCGATGCTCTTGGCGGCCAGCAGCGTGCGGCTGGCCTGGTTGCGGTGAATGCCCAGGTCCTCCGGCAAGGCGATCAGGCCTTCCTGGCGCATGCGCTGGGTGTCCTTCGGGTCGTGGCGCAAGCCGATGGCGGTCACCCCGGCCACGGCGGCGATCATCTTCTGCCGCTCTTCAAGGCTGCGGGCCTTGTAGAGGTAGGCGATGCCTTCCTCGGTCAGCAGGTGGGTGACGTCGTCGCCGTAGATCATCACCGGGGCCAGAGGCATGCCGGTCTTCCTGGCGACCTCGACCGCATCGAGGGTTTCCACGAAGGTTGGCTTGCCGCCTTCCTGGAAGGTCTCGACCATCTGCACCACCAGCTTCTTGCCGCGTTCGAGCATCGTGTCCGGGGTGGTCATGTCCAGCCAGGCTGGCGTCGCATGGCGCCGCCCGCGCGGGTCGTGGCCCATGTTGGGCGCGCCACCGAAACCGGCCAGGCGCCCGCGAGTGACGGTCGAGGAATGGCCATCGCCATCCACCTGCAGGGTCGCGCCGATGAACAGGTCCACCGCGTACTGCCCTGCCAGCTGGCACATCATGCGGTTCGAGCGCATTGAGCCGTCGCGGCCGGTGAAGAACACGTCCGGGCGCTGGGCGATGTAGTCCTCCATGCCCAGCTCGGTGCCGAAGCAATGCACGCTCTGCACCCAGCCGGTCTCGATGGCCGGAATCAGGGTCGGGTGCGGGTTGAGCGTCCAGTTGCGGCAGATCTTGCCTTTCAGGCCCAGGGACTCGCCGTAGGTGGGCAGGATCAGCTCGATGGCGGCGGTGTTGAAGCCGATGCCGTGGTTCAGTGACTGGACGTTGTGCTTCTCGTAGATGCCACGGATCGCCATCATCGCCATCAGCACGTGCACCGGCTTGATGTGGCGCGGGTCGCGGGTGAACAGCGGCTCGATGTAGAACGGCTTGTCGGCGACCACCACGAAGTCCACCCACGAGGCCGGGATATCGACACGCGGCAAATCGTCGACGCTGTCCACCAGCTGGTTGACCTGGACGATGACGATACCGTCGCTGAAGGCGGCGGGCTCGACCAGGGCCGGGGTGTCTTCGGTGCTGGGACCGGTATAGATGTTGCCCTCGCGGTCGGCCATGAAGCCCGCCGCCAGCACCACGTTGGGGATCAGGTCCACCAGCAGCCGCGAGTACAGTTCGATGTAGGTGTGGATGGCGCCCACTTCCAGCAGGCCGTCGTCGAGCAGCTGGCTGATGCGCAGGCTCTGCGGCCCGGCGAAGGAGAAGTCGAGCTTGCGGGCAATGCCGCGTTCGAACAGGTCCAGGTGTTCCGCGCGGCTGACACTGGGCATGATCATGTGCAGGTCATGCAAGAGGCCTGGATCGACCTTGGCCAGCGAGCGTGAGAGGAAGTCGGCCTGCTTCTGGTTGTTGCCTTCCAGGACCACGCGGTCGCCGGGTGCGAGCAGGGCTTCCAGCGCCTCGACGATGCGCTCGCTTGGCAGGACCGGGCCGTCGGCCAGGTGGCGTACCTGGTCAAGGCGACGCTGTTTCTCGGCACGCCGGCGCGACCATTGCGGCGCAGGGGTTGGTCTTGTTGTCATTGGGGGCTCCACAGTTGCGCTGTCGTGAAGCCACCTTAGGGGGTGGGGTCGGGTGCATCAATCAAGGGGGATGGCTGATCATTACGTTTAGAGTAACGATCAGCACCCCCTGCTGTTGACCCCGCGTGCAGGGCTACTCCGGCCAGTTATCCAGCACGCGCCGCTTCAGTGCCGGCGGATAGGCCTGCTCGAACGAGGAATGCAACGGCCGCGCCTGCGGCTGCAGCGTGTCGAACACCACCTTCGGTCCACGACGCGCCACGTATTCGTCCTCGGTGTAGCACTGCGGCAGCCGCACGATGCGCTGGTCCTCGAACACCGCGCGGCGCCCGGTGGGATGGACGCGGGTAGCGAGCGCCCAGACGACATCGGTCAGGCTGGTGGGATCGATGTCGTCATCGACCAGGTAGATCTGCGGCACGAAGAGCATTGCATCGGTCTTGAACAGCACTTCCCCGACCCGCTGCGCAAATTCCTCGCTGGTAACGCCAGGCAAGCGCTCGCGCCAGTCACGGGGAGCCACCGCAAGGAACCAGTGCACCGCGGCCGCTTCAGGCGCCCAGACGGTGGTGACCGGCAACCCGGCGTCACGCAGGTGCGACAGGGCATCCGCGGCGATGCCGATTGCCCAGACGGTGTGGGATTCATCCGTCGGGCGCCCGGCCACGACCAACGGCCAGATCGGGTCGTCGCGGTGGGTGATGGCTTCCACATGGAAGGTCGGCTGGGCGGACGAACCCGCGCCCAGATAGCCCCCGTATTCGCCATAAGGGCCTTCCATGCAATCGCGCTCGATCGACACATGGCCTTCGATGACGATCTCTGCGGTCGCCGGCACCTCAAGGTCGACGGTCAGCGCTTTCACCAGCTCGACGGGTGCGCCTGCGAGTGCGCCGATGTAGTCGGCTTCGTCCACTTCGGCCGGCAGCGGCATCCCGGATATGCAGGAGATCGCCGGGGCGGGTCCCTGTACCAGGGCGTAGGGCATGGGCTTGCCCAGCGCGACCCACTCGGTCCAGATCTGTCCGATATGCTGGCTTGGCACCATGAGGCCGACCATGCGCTTGCCGTCGACTTTCATCACCCGGGCAATCGACCAGTTGATCCAGCGGCCGTCCGGTGTCTTGACGATCAAGGTGCCCCAGGTATTGGCGTAACGGCCGCCATCCTGGTCATGGGCGAAGGGAATCGGGAACTTGTCCAGTGTCGCTTCGTCGCCGAGCAGCACGTGCTGTCGACACGGGGCGCCTGCCGGATCGACCAGCAGCGGTTTCTGGTAGGGCACGTTGCGGGTGTCGGCGAGCGCCGTAACGATTTCGGGGCCGGTCAACGTTGGCGCCAGTCCCAGCGACATCGCGACCCGGGCATACGGCATATCCGCGCGCGAAGACAAGGCTGCCGGGGCACCCAGGATGCGAAAGCCCGGGGCGGTTCCGGCGATGTTCTCGAACAGCGGCGCCGGTGCCTGGATTTCGTAGCTGCGGCGGGTGATCGCCCCAGGCTCCAGGTCGCCATCGACCTCCCAGTGGACGTGCATGATGTCGCCCAGTGCATCCAGTCCGGCGATGTAGCTTCTCAGGTCGTTGAAATACTTCATCTGGCTCTCCTTCGCCGTGTAGCGGTCGTTCTTGCTGCCAGGTGGCATTTCAGCGGGGGTGAATCATGACCGTGATCCGGCGCCGTTCGACGACCTTGGCCTGTTCGCCTTTGCCAGTGAGCTTGTCGAACGTGACGGTCGTGTCCGCATTCCTGGCGGGGTT
>NZ_DATELE010000214.1:0-7277 GCF_035277045.1 Pseudomonas sp.
TGGGCGCGGTGTCCCGCGCCGGTGTGCTCGACCGCGAGGCCGAACGTGCCCTGGCTCGACGTCGGATCGGCGCCCTGCGCATCCGCAGCGCCGGTCCGGAGCAAGTGGTAGGTGAGCTGTCGGGCGGGAACCAGCAAAAGGTAGTGATTGGCCGTTGGCTGGAGCGCGATTGCCAGGTGCTGCTGTTCGACGAGCCCACCCGCGGCATCGATGTCGGCGCCAAGTTCGACATCCATGGCCTGCTGGCCGAGCTGGCGCGCCAGGGCAAGGCCCTGGTGGTGGTGTCCAGCGACCTGCGCGAGCTGATGCTGGTCTGCGACCGCATCGCCGTGCTTTCAGCGGGGCAACTGATCGACACGTTCGAGCGTGGGCGCTGGAGCCAGGACCAGCTCCTGGCCGCTGCCTTCGCCGGATACCAGAGCCGTGACGCGCTGCTGCACGCCGCAGTGCCCAGGATGGACTCATGAAGCCCACACCCCTCGACACACCCGTACGCCCGCCGTTGCGCCGTGCTGGAACCTGGCTAGGACTCGGTACGTACCTGGGCCTGGCTGGTGCCTTGCTAGCCATGATCGTGCTGTTTTCCTCGCTCAGCAGTCACTTTTTTTCCTACGGCACTTTCAGCACCCTGGCCAACCAGATTCCCGACCTGATGGTGCTGGCGGTGGGCATGACCTTCGTGCTGATCATCGGCGGCATCGACCTTTCAGTCGGTTCGGTACTGGCCGTGGCGGCCTCGGCCGTCAGCGTGGCGATTCTGGGCTGGGGCTGGAGCGTGGTACCCGCCGCCTTGCTCGGCATGGGCATGGCCGCCTTGGCGGGCAGCATCACGGGCGGCATCACCGTCGCCTGGCGCATCCCTTCGTTCATTGTTTCGCTCGGCGTGCTGGAAATGGCCCGGGGGCTGGCGTATCAGTTGACCGACTCGCGCACCGCCTATATCGGCGATGCCTATGCCTGGTTTTCCAATCCGTTGGCCTTTGGTATCTCGCCGGCATTCATCATCGCCTTGCTGGTGATCGTCGTTGCCCACCTGGTGCTGACGCGCACCGTGTTCGGCCGCTACCTGGTCGGCATCGGCACCAATGAAGAGGCCGTGCGGCTGGCTGGTATCGATCCGCGCCCTTACAAGGTCATGGTGTTTGCGCTGATGGGCCTGCTCGCAGGCCTGGCCGCGCTGTTCCAGATCTCGCGGCTCGAAGCCGCCGATCCCAACGCCGGCGCCGGCCTCGAGCTGCAGGTGATTGCCGCCGTGGTCATCGGCGGCACCAGCCTGATGGGCGGGCGTGGCTCGGTCATCAGCACCTTCTTCGGCGTTCTGATCATCTCGGTGCTGGCCGCGGGCCTGGCCCAGATCGGCGCCTCCGAACCCACCAAACGTATCATCACCGGGGCGGTCATCGTGATCGCCGTGGTCCTCGACACCTACCGCAGCCGGCGCACAGCCCGGCGGAACTGAACTATGGCAACGATAAAAGACGTCGCGGCACTGGCAGGCATTTCCTACACAACGGTGTCACATGTGCTGAACAAGACCCGCCCGGTCAGCGAGCAGGTGCGGCTCAAGGTAGAGGCGGCCATCGTCGAGCTCGATTACGTGCCCAGTGCCGTGGCCCGATCGCTGAGGGCGCGTAGCACCGCCACCATCGGCTTGCTGGTGCCCAACAGCATCAATCCCTACTTTGCCGAGCTGGCCCGCGGCATCGAGGACGGCTGCGAGCGTAATGGTTACTGCGTCATCCTCTGCAATTCGGACGACAACCCGCAAAAGCAGCGCAGCTATCTGCGCGTGCTGCTCGAAAAGCGCGTCGACGGCCTGATCGTCGCCTCGGTGGGCGACGACAAGGACCTGCTCGACAGCCTGGCCTGCGTGCGCACCCCCATGGTCATCGTCGACCGCGCGCTCGAGGGTATGCCTGCCGACATGGTGCGCATCGATCACGAGCACGGGGCCTATCTCGCCACCCAGCACTTGCTCGAGCTCGGCCACAGCGACATCGCCTGTATCGGTGGTCCCACCGACACTGGCGTCGGCCAGCTGCGTTTGGCCGGCTTCCATCGGGCGATGGCCGAAGCCCAGGTGCCAGTGGACGGGCAGCGGTTGCTGCAATGCGACTTCACCAGCGACGGTGGCTATCACGCGGCGGCGGGCCTGCTCGACGGCCGGCCGCCGACGGCGATCTTCGCGGGCAACGACATGATCGGCTTCGGCGTGCTGCGTGCCGCCGCCGAGCGCAACATCAGCGTGCCGGCCCAGCTGTCGGTGATCGGTTTCGACGACATTCAGCTCAGCCGCTACGTGTATCCGGCGCTGACCACCGTCGGGCAGTCGATTCGCGAGCTGGGCGAGAGCGCCGCCGAAGTGTTGCTTTTGCGCATCGCCTCTCCCCAGCGGCGTGCCGAACAGCGCATCGTGCCGCCGAAAATCGTGCTGCGTGAGTCAACAGGGCCGCGCCCGCGCCTGTTCAATGACTTCCGGTAAGGTGAGAGGGATGAATGGGAAGGTCGTTGTAGTGGGCAGCCTCAACATGGACCTGGTGGCGTGTGCCGAGCGCCTGCCGCGAGCGGGAGAAACCCTGGCCGGCGAGCGTTTTTTCACCGCCCCTGGAGGCAAGGGCGCCAACCAGGCAGTGGCCGCGGCGCGGCTCGGGGCCGCTGTGGCGATGGTCGGTGCGGTGGGCGATGACGCCTACGGCCAGCAACTGCGCCAGGCGCTTGAGGCTGAGTGGATCGATTGCCAGGCACTCAGTGTCTGCCCAGGTGTCTCGAGTGGCGTGGCCCTGATCGTGGTGGGTGCGGACAGTCAGAACGCGATCGTGATCATCCCCGGTGGCAACGGCCAGTTGCTGCCTGGGTCGGTACAGCGCTTTGATGCATTGCTGCGGGACTCGGAGGTCATCGTGTGCCAGCTGGAAGTACCACTGGACACTGTCGCCTGGACCTTGCAGCGCGGCCGCGAGCTGGGCAAGCAGGTCATTCTCAACCCAGCCCCAGCAACGGGCCCTCTGCCCCGTGGCTGGTACGGCCATATCGACTACCTCATCCCCAGCGAAGGCGAAGCCCAGGCCCTGACTGGCCTGCCGGTGCATGATCTGGACAGCGCCCGCCGCGCCGCCGAGCGCTTGCTGGAGTCAGGCGCGGGCAAGGTCATCGTCACTCTCGGTGCCCAGGGTGTCTTGTTCGCCAGTGCCAGTGGCAGCCAGCATTACCCGGCGCCGCAGGTCGTCGCGGTGGATACCACCGCGGCGGGTGACACCTTTGTAGGTGGCTTTGCCGCCGCCTTGGCGCGAGGGCTGGGGGAGGGGGAGGCCATCGGGCTTGGCCAGCGCGCCGCTGCCATTTCGGTCACCCGTGCTGGCGCGCAGCCATCTATTCCGCGTCTTGAAGAGCTAGTGTGATGCTGAACATTGCCTTGTCGCGCACAATTGCCAGCCTCGGTCACGGCGATATCCTGGTGATCGGCGACGCCAAACGTTTGCCGCGGCCACGGTGCCGCTGGCGGGTGTCGCGAGCTCAGGCGGCTCGCCAATGCCCACTGGACCGACATTGGCGATGCCCAAGTTGTGTTCGGCCTGCTTAGCGTGCGCCTGGCTCGACCGCGATAGCCGACTGCGGCGAGTAACGCTCGAACACCTGGTCGATAAAACTGCGCGCCGCCTCGTGGCCCCGATCGCGGACCAGCAGGTCGATCGCGATCAACAGTAATTCCTCTGGGCTGCCTGGGCTGTAGGCGCTCTGGCCCTCTGCCCATTTGACCTTGATATCGGCAACGATTGTGTGACTGCTCATGGTGATCTCGGCGTGGGCCTGTAATGGAGGATTTGGATACCTGACCCTGATATCCGAAGAGAAGGCATATTGCCTCCCTCACTTCATGCAGTAAATCATGCCCTTGCGTCAAGGGCCTTGCGACTTAGGCATAACAGACGCGGCGGTCCAAACCCGCCGTGCGGTGCAAAATCCGGACACGATTGCGCTGCGCCGGGCAGGCAGGTTTCAGGCAGACTTGACCGGTTTTGCAACGAACTGTGCAAGGAGCTGTCGCATGCGGCAGTTCCCGTGATTGATCTTAGGAGGATTCATGTTTCCAACCCGTGCTTCCCTGGCGACCTTGCTGATGGCTGCAGCCTTGGCAGGTTGCAGCACTGGCGGTGCGTCGAACGACGGTGGCCATGCCGCGCCGTCCGCCCCGGCCAGTAATGACGGCCGTTGCGAAGCCAGCGGCGCCGATTTCAGCGTCGGCAAGCAAGGCAGCGCCCAGCTGCTCGAGCAGGCTCGCACCTCAAGCGGTTCGCAGACTGCCCGCATTCTCAAGCCAAGTGACGTGGTGACCCTCGAATACCGCTCCGACCGGCTGAACCTTAATGTCGATGACAAAGGCATGGTTACCCGCGTCAACTGCGGCTAGGCAGGTCGCTGCTGTACCGGTGGCTCGCGCCCGCTGCTTGCGCTGGTGTGGCACATCCCAGGCAACAAAAAACCCGCCACAAGGGCGGGTTTTTTGAAGCTCTACCGAATTACTCCGGGCGAACCTGTGCAGCCTGCATGCCCTTCTGGCCTTTCTCGGCAACGAAGGAAACGGTCTGGCCTTCTTTCAGGCTCTTGAAGCCGTCGGACTCGATGGCTTTGAAGTGAACGAACAGGTCGTCGCCGCCACCTTGTGGAGTGATGAAGCCGAAGCCTTTCTCATCGTTGAACCATTTGACGGTGCCGGTTTGGCGATTGGACATGGGTGAATCTCCAGAAACATGATTTTTCAATGGTGCGATGTTGCCGAGGCCACAAGGTGCACGAGCAACATCATAGTCTAATTTTGCGTATGTCGCGCCTTTTACCTTAACTGAATGCACCTCAGAGGTAAAAAAATGTGATCCAAGCTGCCCTGGATCAGTTTTTCTGGGGTGCGCAAGCCTGTGTAACCACGGTTTGCGCCCTTTGCATCAATTTCGCGTCGACACCGTCCTTGCTGTCGAGATCCTCGATCTCGGCCTTGGTGAAATTCTTTTCGATGGCATTCGCACCACATTTGCAGTGCGCATCGGCGGCCTTGGCGTCGACGCCCTGGCCGGTGGCTACTTGCACGCACTGTTCCATATACGCGCCTTTCTTGCCGGCCGGCCAGTCCGCCTGGGCGGCCATGGGCAGCAGCAGGGCGCCAGCGGCGGTCAGGGCGAGAAGAGACTGAAGTCGCATAACCAGACACTCCTAGGGGTTAGGTCTTATCAAGAGTAGGATGCTTCGTATCCTCTGAACAAAAAATTTCCCCCCAAGTTCACCGCCTTTGCCAATTTCCTCATATTTCTCGGCTCGCATCCGCGACGCGTGCTAGCATGCCCGGCTTGCAGCTTGCCCTGTGCGGCGTGCAACCCTATTTCCAGTCACTCTGGTTCGACCCTGAAAGGCTACGGCTGCTGCCACTATGAGGCAGGCTTTGCTGACGCAAAGGCAGGGGCGGATCTTGTACTGGCTCATCCCAACCCACGTGACCTTTGGTAGGGGTCACCACTAGGAGAGGAGGCGCCATGCCCATCATTACTCTTCCCGATGGCAGTCAACGTACGTTCGACCATGCCGTATCCGTAGCCGACGTAGCCGCTTCCATCGGCGCGGGCCTGGCCAAGGCCACCGTGGCCGGCAAGGTCGACGGCAAGCTGGTCGACGCCTGCGACCTGATCGAACACGATGCCACCCTGCAAATCATCACCCCCAAGGATGAAGCAGGCCTGGAAATCATCCGTCACTCGTGCGCCCACCTGATCGGCCACGCGGTCAAGCAGCTGTACCCGACCGCGAAGATGGTCATCGGTCCGGTCATCGACGAAGGCTTCTATTACGACATCGCCTACGAGCGTCCTTTCACCCCCGACGACCTTTCGGCGATCGAGCAGCGCATGCAGCAGCTGATCGAGAAAGACTACGACGTCATCAAGAAAGTGACCCCGCGCGCCGAAGTCATCGACGTGTTCCAGAGCCGTGGCGAAGACTACAAACTGCGCCTGGTCGAAGACATGCCCGAAGAAAAAGCCATGGGCCTGTACTACCACGAAGAATACGTCGACATGTGCCGCGGCCCGCACGTGCCGAACACCCGCTTCCTCAAGGCGTTCAAGCTGACCAAGCTGTCGGGCGCCTACTGGCGTGGCGATGCCAAGAACGAGCAGCTCCAGCGCGTCTACGGCACCGCGTGGGCTGACAAGAAGCAGCTCGCTGCCTATATCCAGCGCATCGAGGAAGCCGAAAAGCGCGATCACCGCAAGATCGGCAAGCGCCTGGGCCTGTTCCATCTCCAGGAAGAAGCGCCGGGCATGGTGTTCTGGCACCCCAACGGCTGGACGATGTACCAGGTGCTCGAGCAGTACATGCGCAAGGTGCAGCGTGACCACGGCTACCAGGAGATCAAGACGCCACAGGTTGTCGATCGCTCGTTGTGGGAAAAGTCCGGCCACTGGGCCAACTATGCCGACAACATGTTCACCACCGAGTCCGAAAGCCGCGACTACGCCATCAAGCCGATGAACTGCCCTTGCCACGTGCAGGTGTTCAACCAGGGCCTGAAGAGCTACCGCGAGTTGCCGCTGCGCCTGGCCGAGTTCGGTGCCTGCCACCGTAACGAGCCGTCTGGTGCCCTGCACGGCATCATGCGCGTGCGTGGCTTCACTCAGGACGACGCGCACATCTTCTGTACCGAAGAGCAGATGCAGGCCGAATCGGCCGCGTTCATCAAGCTGACCATGGACGTGTACGCCGACTTCGGCTTCAAGGACATCGAGCTCAAGCTGTCGACCCGCCCTGAGAAGCGCGTGGGTTCCGACGAGCTGTGGGACCGTGCCGAAGCCGCGCTGGCCTCGGCGCTGGACAACGCAGGCCTGGCCTACGACCTGCAGCCGGGCGAGGGCGCCTTCTACGGGCCGAAGATCGAATTCTCGCTGAAGGATTGCCTTGGCCGCGTCTGGCAGTGTGGTACCCTGCAGCTCGACTTCAACCTGCCGATCCGCCTCGACGCCGAATACGTCACCGAAGACAACGGCCGCAAGCATCCGGTGATGCTGCACCGCGCCATCCTCGGTTCGTTCGAGCGTTTCGTCGGAATTCTCATCGAGCACTACGAAGGTGCATTCCCGGCCTGGCTCGCGCCAACGCAGGCGGTGATCCTCAATATCACCGACAAACAGGCCGATTTTGCCCTCGATGTCGAAAAAATTCTCGCCGGTGGCGGTTTCCGTGCCAAGACCGACTTGAGAAATGAGAAGATCGGCTTTAAAATCCGCGAGCATACT
>NZ_DATELE010000215.1:0-29898 GCF_035277045.1 Pseudomonas sp.
CACCGCTGCCGATCTTTCGATCGAAGCCCCTCCAGTGCTGCCTGAAACGTTTAACTCGTTGATTCTCAAGGAGTTTCGCGTTCCAACTACGCTGGAAGTGGGGCGCATTATAAGGGGATTCAAAACCCCGTCAACCCTTTATTTCATAAATGTTTCAAATCATCCTTCTGGCTGCTTGCTGCCCGAACCGGGCGCCCTCCTGCGCGCTCGCGGCAACCGTTGCGAAACGGCCGGAATGCGCAATACCAGCAGTAGCGCGCCAATGGAGGCATACACCGACCACTCCTTGAGGTCGGCACGCACTATCCACAAGAAGTGCAGCAGCCCCAGGCACAAGATCACGTACACCAGCTTGTGCAGCTTCTTCCAGCGCGCGCCCAGCCGTCGCTGGCTGTAGCGGTTGGACGTGACCGCGAGGGCTAACAGCCCGAGGAATCCCGTGGCCCCTACTACTATGTAGGGCCGCTTGCGCAACTCCACGCCCAGCTGCCCCCAGTCCATACCCAGCACGAACACCATGTAGGCGCTCATGTGCAGCACGATATAGGCAAAGCACCACAACCCCAGCTGTCGGCGCACGACAATCCACCCCGGCCAACCGGTCATTCGCTGCAACGGCGTCATGCTCAAGGTAATCAGCAAGAAGATCAGGGCGCCCAGGCCCAGGCGGTCAACCAGGATCTTGCCAGGGTCCGGGCCGAGCAGGTTCGTGGCTGCCTCATACAGCCACCACGCGGGAAACACACAGCCCAGCACAAAGATGCCCAGGCGATACCAGGGATAGCGCATCAGTAATTGGTCCGTAGATCGAGTCCACTATAAAGAGAGGCCACTTCATCGGCGTAGCCATTGAACATCAGCGTCTCGCGCACATTCGGACTGAACAGCCCGCTAGGCAGGCGGCGCTCGCGGGCCTGGGTCCAGCGCGGGTGGTCCACGGTTGGATTGACGTTGGCATAGAAGCCATATTCATCAGGCGCAAGCCCTTGCCAGGTGGTCTGCGGCTGCTCCTCCACGAGACTGATACGGACAATCGACTTGATGCTCTTGAAGCCGTACTTCCAGGGGACGACCAGCCGCAGCGGTGCGCCATTCTGATTGGGTAGTTCGCGCCCATACATACCCACCGCCAGGATGGCCAAAGGGTTCATCGCTTCATCCAGGCGCAGCCCCTCGACATACGGCCACTGGATCAACGCGAAACCCGAGCGCATCCCTGGCATGGTCTTCGGGTCCTGCAGGGTTTCGAAGCGGACATAGCGTGCCTTCGAGGTGGGCTCGACCTGCTTGAGAATGTCGGACAACGGAAAGCCCAGCCACGGGATCACCATCGACCAGGCCTCGACGCAGCGAAGCCGATAGATACGCTCCTGCAAGTGATGAGGCTTGACGAAGTCTTCGAGCGCATACCGGCCCGGCTTGCCCACCTCCCCGTCCACCACGACCGTCCATGGCGCGGTTTTCAGGCTGCCGGCATTCTGGGCCGGATCACCCTTGTCTGCTCCAAACTCATAGAAGTTGTTGTAGTGGGTGGCATCCTTGAACGGCGTGATGGCCTCGCCCTGGACAGTCATGGCTTGCCACTGGGTTCCTCCGAGCTTCTCGGCGAACCACCCCGGGGCGTTTCCGGGCTCGACATCGGCGTAGCGTGAGGGGTCGGCGGCGAGGCCGAGACGCGGCATCACCGAGGCGGCCAATCCCGCGAGGGAGCCACCGAGCAAGGCGCGACGGGACAGATAGACAGATTCAGAAGTAACCTCCGACATCTTGCAGTCGGAGGCTCTCGCAAGCTTGATAAGCATGATGGGCTCCATGGCACTGGATGGCTGATGCACCAGTAGACTATGAAGCCGGAGGATTATTGCGCCATTAAAACTTTGTCAGGCTTTGCGACGACGCATGCGCAGCAGGTACTGCACCGGGCCCGACACGGCATACCCCAGGAAGATCAGCAGCAGGATGCGCGGCGGATCGCTGAAGACCACCGCGAACACCAGCACCACGGCAAGGATGGCGACAAAAGGCACGCGCCCCTTGAGATCCAGCTCCTTGAAACTGTTGTACTTGATGTTGCTGACCATCAGCATGCCGGCCGCGGCGACCAGCAGCGCCACCAGGAACGAGAGCTTGGAGCCCTGGATGCCGAAGTCGCTGAACGCCCAGACGGTACCCGCCACCACACCCGCGGCCGCGGGGCTGGCCAGGCCGATGAAGTAGCGTTTGTCGGTCTTGCCGACCTGGGTGTTGAACCGCGCCAGGCGCAGGGCAGCGCCAGCCACATAGATGAAGGCGACCATCCAGCCGACCTTGCCCATGTCGCCCAGTGCCCAGCCAAACGCCAGCAGCGCGGGGGCGACGCCAAAGGCGACCATGTCCGAGAGCGAGTCATACTCGGCACCGAACGCGCTCTGGGTATTGGTCATGCGGGCCACGCGGCCGTCCAGGCCGTCGAGCACCATGGCCACGAAGATGGCGATGGCGGCGAAGGCGAAGTACTTGCTCGCCTCGCGCGGGTCGCCAGCGCTCATCGCGCTTTGCGCGCTGATGGAACTGATGATGGAATAGAAACCGGCAAACAGGTTGGCCGTGGTGAACAGGTTAGGCAGCAGATAGATGCCGCGGTGCCGGACCTTGCGCCCTTCGGCGTCATGCCCTTCTTCAACATGCTCATCGACAGGTAGCAGGCTTTCGGCGTCGGAGGGCTTGTTCGGCTCTTCGGGACGTTCGCTCATGGACAATACCTTGCAACAGGGTGGAAAGTGTTCGACATGGACTTGCGGCACGGGTTCGTCCGGCAAGCCTTGAGGGCTTTATACCAGATGCGGGCCCCTAAACGAAAAAACGCGGCCTAAGCCGCGTTTTCCGTTACCCGAACCGGATCAGTTCTTGGCTTTGTCGACGATCTTGTTCGCCGAGATCCAAGGCATCATCGAGCGCAGTTGCTCACCGATGATTTCGATGCCGTGCGAGGCGTTGTTACGACGCTTGGCGGTCATCGATGGGTAGTTGGTGGCGCCTTCGGAGATGAACATCTTCGCGTATTCGCCGTCCTGGATGCGCTTCAGAGCATTGCGCATGGCCTTGCGGGATTCTTCGTTGATGATCTCCGGGCCAGTCACGTACTCGCCGTACTCGGCGTTGTTGGAGATCGAGTAGTTCATGTTGGCGATACCGCCTTCGTACATGAGGTCGACGATCAGCTTCAGTTCGTGCAGGCACTCGAAGTAGGCCATTTCCGGCGCGTAGCCCGCTTCGACCAAGGTTTCGAAACCGGCTTTGACCAGCTCGACGGTACCGCCGCACAGAACGGCCTGCTCACCGAACAGGTCGGTTTCGGTTTCGTCCTTGAAGGTGGTTTCGATGATGCCGGTACGGCCGCCACCGACGCCAGCGGCGTACGACAGCGCAACATTCTTGGCGTTGCCCGAAGCGTCCTGGTAGATGGCGATCAGGTCAGGGATGCCGCCGCCCTTGACGAACTCGGAGCGAACGGTGTGGCCTGGAGCCTTCGGCGCGATCATGATCACGTCGAGGTCGGCACGTGGCACGACCTGGTTGTAGTGGATCGAGAAGCCGTGGGAGAAGGCCAGGGTTGCGCCTTTCTTGATGTTCGGCTCGATCTCGTTCTGGTACAGGGCGCCCTGGAACTCGTCCGGGGTCAGGATCATGACCAGGTCGGCGGCAGCGACGGCGGAAGCCACGTCGGCGACTTTCAGGCCGTGGGCTTCTGCCTTGGCAACGGTGGCCGAGCCTTTACGCAGACCGACAGTGACGTCCACACCGGAGTCCTTCAGGTTGCACGCCTGGGCGTGACCCTGGGAGCCGTAGCCGATGATGGCGACTTTCTTGCCCTGGATGATCGAAAGGTCGCAGTCTTTGTCGTAGAAAACTTTCATGGAATAACCCCTGTTATATCTCGGCTCCAGTGGAGCCATCGCTAATTGTTGAAGTTAGATGCTGAGCACTTTGTCGCCACGGGCAATGCCGGTGACGCCACTGCGCACGGTTTCGAGGATCGATGCGGTGCCGATGGCCTGGATGAAGCTGTCCAGCTTGTCGCTGGTACCGGTCAGCTGCACGGTGTACACGCTGCTGCTGACATCGACGATCTGCCCGCGGTAGATGTCGGTGGTGCGCTTGATCTCGGCGCGCTGGGCGCCCGTGGCCTTGACCTTGACCAGCATCAGTTCGCGCTCGATATGGGCGCTTTCCGACAGGTCGACCAGCTTGACCACTTCGACCAGCTTGTTCAGGTTCTTGGTGATCTGCTCGATCACCTCATCGTGGCCAACGGTCGTCAGCGTCAGACGCGACAGGGTCGGGTCTTCGGTTGGCGCGACAGTCAGGCTTTCAATGTTGTAGTTGCGCTGCGAGAACAGCCCGACCACGCGAGACAAGGCACCGGGTTCGTTTTCCAACAGCAGGGAAATAATGTGCCGCATTTAGGTACGCTCCGTCTTGCTCAGCCACATGTCGCGCATCGAGCCATCCTTGATCTGCATCGGATAGACGTGCTCGCTGTTGTCGACCTGGATGTCGATGAACACCAGGCGGTCCTTCATCGCGAAGGCCTCTTCCAGTTTCGGCTTGAGGTCTTTCAGGCTGGTGATGCGGATACCCACGTGGCCATAAGCCTCGGCCAGCTTGACGAAGTCCGGCAGCGACTCCATGTAGGAGTGCGAGTGACGGCTGTTGTAAGCCATGTCCTGCCACTGGCGAACCATGCCCAGCACACCGTTGTTCAGGTTGACGATCTTCACCGGCAGGTCGTACTGCAGGCAGGTCGACAGCTCCTGGATGTTCATCTGGATGCTGCCTTCACCGGTGACGCAGGCAACGTCCTGGTCCGGGAAGTTGAGCTTGACGCCCATGGCCGCCGGGAAGCCGAAGCCCATGGTGCCCAGGCCACCGGAGTTGATCCAGCGGTTAGGCTTGTTGAAGCGGTAGTACTGGGCCGCGAACATCTGGTGCTGGCCGACGTCGGAGGTGACGAAGGCGTCGCCCTTGGTGACTTCGCAGAGGGTCTCGATCACGGTCTGCGGCTTGATGACGCTGCCGTCGCCCTTGTTGTAGGGGAACAGGTCACCGGTGCCACGCCACTCTTCGATCTGCTTCCACCAGGCGTCCATGGCGGACTTGTCTGGCTGGCCGCCGATTTCACGGAGGATGCCGAGCATTTCGGTCAGCACGCTCTCGACCGGGCCCACGATCGGCACGTCGGCCTTGATCATCTTGGAGATCGACGCCGGGTCGATGTCGATGTGGATGATCTTGGCGTTCGGGCAGAACTTGGCCGGGCCGTTGACCACACGGTCATCGAAGCGCGCACCGACGGCGAAGATCACATCGGCGTTGTGCATGGTCATGTTGGCAGGGTAGCTGCCGTGCATGCCCAGCATGCCGAGGAACTGGCGGTCGGTACCCGGATAGCCACCCAGGCCCATCAGGGTGTTGGTGACCGGCAGGTTGAGGGTCCTGGCGATCTCGGTCAGGGCTTCGGAGCCGCCACCGAGAATCACGCCGCCGCCGGCGTAGACAATCGGACGCTTTGCCGCCAGGAGCATTTCGGCTGCCTTGCGGATCTGGCCCGAGTGGCCGCGCACAGCCGGGCTGTAGGAGCGCAGCTTGACCTTCTTGGGGTAGACGTACTCGAACTTCTCGGCCGGGTTGGTCATGTCCTTGGGGATATCGACCACGACCGGACCAGGACGCCCGGATTGCGCGAGGTAGAACGCCTTCTTCATGACCTCGGGGATCTCCGAGGCATGCTTGATCATGAAGCTGTGTTTCACGATCGGCCGGGAAATACCGATCATGTCGGTTTCCTGGAAGGCATCGGTGCCCACCATGGTGCTCGGCACCTGGCCGGACAGGATCACCATCGGGATGGAGTCCATGTAGGCGGTGGCGATACCGGTGATGGCATTGGTCGCGCCGGGACCGGAGGTCACCAGCACCACGCCGGCCTTGCCGGTGGCACGGGCATAGCCGTCGGCCATGTGGGTAGCCGCCTGCTCATGGCGAACCAGGATGTGGGTAACTTCCGGTTCCTTGAACAGTGCGTCGTAAACATGAAGGAGAGCACCACCAGGGTACCCGTAGATGTGCTTAACGCCTTCGTCTCGCAAGAAGCGGACGACCATCTCAGCGCCAGATAAAAGCTCCACGTTGTTCACCTCTAAAACGCCAGAATACCGCCCCAACCGGGCGGGTCTTAATAGGTTTACTGCCAAGCAGAGCATGAGCGGACGTCAGCACTGACTGAGCAAGTATTGGGAGCGCCCCAGATGTTGCGGGGTTTTCCCACCCAGCGCGAGGTAACGCGTTGCGGGGTGTAGCAAGTCGGCGCGGGTGTGCGCCTCATGATCTGCTTAGCGGGTCTGCTTCTGGCAGTCCCCCTACAGCGGAATCTGGATTCTTATTTCTTGTCGGCCTCAAGTCAAGAAAAATTATTGCCAATTTTCCCCGAGGACGTTTCTCCAGCACCACTAATTTGAAAAGGAGCAGCAGAAATATCAAGATTTCCATAAAAAAGGGCCACAATCTGCGGCCCTTACAGGAAAAAGAGAAGAAATCAGGCGGATGGACTGATCAATTGGTCGAATTCTGCTAGCAGCCGACGCAACTCGCGACTTTCGTCCGGCCGGTTGCTGTAGACCGTTTCAGCCATCACCAGGATTCCCGAGGCATTGGGCAGCGGATGGCCCAACTCGAGAATCTGCTTCATGCGGGGCAGGAAGATCCATTGCAGCCACTGCTCGAAGCTCAGGCTGTCGACCGCGAAGGGCACGCTACTGGCCAACGCTTCGGCGCTGGGAGACTGGTCGTCCCACCAGCCCCGGACATGCAGTTCGCGTTCGATCAACAGCAGGTGGTCGGCGATGTCGAGGATACGTTGTTCCATTACAGGCTGACCTTGGCTTTTTGCCGCGCCAGCGCGGCACCCGCGCTGTCACCCTGCTTTTCGCGGGCCTGGGCGATGATGTTCCACAACCCTGCCTGCAAGTCCGGACGGCCATTGGCATACGTCATGGCGCGGCGGGCGAGCTGCTCGGCCTGGGCGGCATCGCCCTGTGCCAGGCGCACCTGAGCCAGGCGATAGAGCACCTGCGGCTCGCGCGGGGCGATGCGCTGGGCACGCTCCAGGCTGGACGAAGCACCGTTGTAGTCACCACTGCCCTGCTGCTGCTGGGCCGCGGTCAACAGCGCCAGCACCGGGCCATCGAGCTGCTCGTCGGCCGACAGGCCGCTGCTGGCGGCGTTGCTGCGAGGAATGCCGGTCGGGGCGCTCGAGGTACTCGGCGTAGCAGCCGGGCTTGGCGCGCTGTTCATCGAGGCGATGTCGAACGGCTCGCTGTCAACCGGCCCCGGGGTGATCGGCCCGCTGCTGATCGCAGCTGCGCCGGTACCGGCCGGGAATGTCTGGATCGGCGAGGAGCCCGCGCCTTGCGGGATCATCACCATCACGCCCGAGTCCTGCGGCACCGACTGCGCCTGGCTGCTGCCGCTGCTGACCGCGGGCGCGGCGCTGCGGTTGGCCGAGACGCGCTCGCTGTTGGACACCCGCGTGCCCGAATCCACCACCGGGATGGCGCCACGCGGGACGCTGGCGCAGCCATTGAGCAAGGCCAGGGCCGTCAAGGCAGGAAACCACCACTTGTTCAATTCACGCCCTCTCATGTGCTTAGTTCATCCAGCCCTTGACCCAGTCCATGACGGAGTCTTCAGGGGTCGTCGCCTGGCCGCCACAGGCGGCGCCAGCAGGCGGCTCACTGCCACGAATATACGGCATCTGCACGGCGCCCGGACAGCTGGCATCGGAACCTTGTCCGCTGTTCGGATCAATCCAGGCCTGCACCACGTTGTCCGGTTGCGGCATGTCCAGCGGCAGCGGGTCGGCCTTGCGCATGAAGCTGGTCCAGACCTGCAATGCACCGGTGGCGCCGGTGAACGGTGTCTTGCCGTTATCGTCCCGGCCGATCCACACCACCGCCAGCAGGTCCTGGCTGAAACCTGCGAACCAGCTGTCGCGCGAGTCGTTGCTGGTACCGCTCTTGCCCGCCAGGGTCAGGTTGCTCGGCAACACACTGTAGACCGAACGCCCGGTCCCTTCACGCATCACCCGCTGCATGGCGTTCTGCACCAGGTAGATGGAACCGGGGTCGAAGGTCTGCTGGATCTGGAACGGGTAGCGCTTGAGCGGCTCGCCCTCGGCGGTCAGCACGCTGCGAATCCCGCGCATCGGCGTGTTGAAGCCACCGTTGGCCAGGGTCTGGTACATGGTCGCGACCTGCATCGGCGACATGCCGCCAGCGCCCAGCAGCATGGACGGGAATGCCGGCCAGTCGACATCGACGCCCAGGCGGCTGATGGTCTTGATGACGTTCGGCACGCCCACGTCCAGGCCGATCTTGGCGGTGGACAGGTTGTAGGAATGCGCCAGCCCCTGGTAGAGGTAGATGGTGCCATGGGCGCGCCGGTCGTAGTTCTGCGGACGCCAGACTTGTCCATTGGCGCCCTTGACCGAGAACGGCTCGTCCTGCACCCAGCTGGTCAGGGTGTACTTGCTCGGTTTTTCCAGCGCGGTCAGGTAGACCGCGGGCTTGACCAGCGAGCCGATCGGCCGCACGGCATCGATGGCCCGGTTGAACCCGGCAAACCCGGCCTGGCGGCTGCCAAGCAGGGCCTGGACCTCGCCGGTCTCAGGGTTGGTCACGACCATCGCCGCCTCGACCTGCTCGCCGCCCTTGCGCCCATCAAGGCGCTTGAAGGTCTCGGCCATGGCTGCCTCGGACTTCATCTGCAGGATCGGGTCGAAGCTTGTGAAGATCCGCAGACCCTCCTCGGTCAAGTCTTCGTCGCGGTAGTCCTGGCGCAGCTGACGCTTGACCAGGTCGAGGAAGCCCGGGAACGAGCTGTCGGCCAGGCTGCCACGCTTGGTCACGCCCAGCGGCATCTTCTTCGCCGCTTCGATCTCGGCCGGGGTTGCCACACCTTGCTCGGCCAGCAGGTCGAGCACCAGGTTGCGGCGCGTGAGCGCGCGCTCGGGGTAGCGGCGCGGATTGTAGTAGGACGGTCCCTTGACCATGCCCACCAGCAAGGCGATCTGGTGCAGCTTGAGCTCGGACAGCGGCTGGCTGAAGAAGAACTGGCTGGCAAGTCCGAAACCATGCACCGCGCGCTGGCCGTCCTGGCCGACGAACACCTCGTTGAGGTAGGCCTCGAGGATCTCGCGCTTGTCGTAGTGCACCTCAAGGAGCACGGCCATCATGGCCTCGGTGAGCTTGCGGCTCAGGCTACGCTCGTTGGTCAGGTAGAAGTTCTTGACCAGCTGCTGGGTCAAGGTGCTGCCGCCCTGGCGCATGGCGCCCGACGAGGTATTAACCCAGACGGCCCGCGCGATCGACTTGGGCGACACGCCAAAGTGGTGATAGAAGTCGCGGTCTTCCACCGCCACCAGGGTCTCGAGCAGGTGCGGGGGCACCTGATCGATCTTGATCAGGATGCGGTCCTCGAGGTTCTTCGGATAGATGCCGCCGATCAGCAGCGGCTCCAGGCGCACCACATCGAGCTTGCTGCCATTGGCGCCGCTGAGCCCCGCCACGTAGTCGCCCGAGAAACGCACGCGCACGGCCTGCGCCTTCTCAGCACCCTCGTAGAACTGGAACCCGCGGGTATTGAGGTCGACAGTGTTGCCGTTGACCGAGGCGGCGCCCGGGCCGTTGGCCGCGCTTTCGCGGCGATAGCCCAGCGCATCGAGCTCGACGAGAAAATCGTTGCGGCTCAGTTTCTGGCCGACGAACAGCTCCAGCGGCCGGGCATAGACCTTGGCCGGGATGGTCCAGCGCTTGCCGGAAAACTTTTCCTGGACGATGGCATCGAGGTAGACGGCGAAGCCGGCCAGCACCACCAGGCCGACCAGACTGAGCTTCAGGGCCCAGCCCAGCCAGGCGCGAGAGCGGCCGGACGGACGTTTTTTCGAGGTACGGGGATTTCGGATTCGAGTCATGGCGGCGGATTATACGCACTTTATAAAGCCGGGGCAGGCGCCCTCCGGCGGTTTGCAGGGACGGCACCATTGACCATAATAACGCCTTCGAATTCCCGGACCCCAAAGGACCGCCCGTGAGCCAAGCGTTGATCACTGCACTACAGAATCCTGCCCTCTACCCTCACCCGGTCGACGGTTTCCAGCTTATCGAGACACATATTTCCTGGGTGCTGCTCACGGGCGAGTACGCCTACAAGATCAAGAAGCCGATGAACTTCGGTTTTCTCGACTTCACCGACCTGGGCCAGCGCGGGCATTTCTGCCGCGAAGAGCTGCGCCTGAACCAGCGCCTGACCGAAGGCCTGTACCTCGACGTGCTGCCGATCACCGGCACGGCCGAGGCGCCGCAGCTGGGGGGCGAGGGCGAGGTCATCGAGTATGCGTTGAAGATGCGTCAATTCCCGCAGGGCCAGATGCTCAATACCCTGCAAGCCAATGGCGAGCTGACCGCCGGGCACATCGACCAGATGGCACGGCAGATCGCCGAGTTCCACCTGCAGGCCCCCCGGGTGCCGGTGGAGCATCCCCTGGGCACGCCAGAAAGCGCCATGGCCCCGGTCGAGCAGAACTTCGAGCAGATCCGTCCGTTCCTCAGCGACAACGCCGACCTGCAGCAGCTCGACGCCTTGCAGGCGTGGGCGCAGAGCAGCTACCAGCGTCTGCACGGCTTGCTGCAGACGCGCAAGGCCGACGGTTTCATCCGTGAATGCCACGGAGACATCCACCTGGGCAACGCGACGCTGATCGACGGCAAGGTGGTGATCTTCGACTGCATCGAGTTCAACGAGCCCTTCCGCCTCACCGACGTCTGGGCCGATACCGCGTTTCTGGCCATGGACCTCGAAGACCGTGGCCTCAAGTGCCTGGCGCGCCGCTTCATCAGCCAGTACCTGGAGCTGACGGGCGATTACGCAGGCCTCGAACTGCTGAATTTCTACAAGGCCTACCGTGCCCTGGTCCGCGCCAAGGTGGCACTGTTCAGCATGCCCGCCGAGGCTGATGGCGTGCAGCGCGCGACCACGCTGCGCACCTACCGCAACTACGCCAACCTGGCGGAAAGCTACAGTGCCATTCCCTCGCGCCTGATGGCGGTGACCCATGGGGTTTCGGCGGTGGGCAAGAGCCATGTGGCCATGCGCCTGGTCGAGGCCCTGGGCGCCGTGCGCCTGCGCTCGGACGTCGAACGCAAGCGCCTGCACGGTGAACAGCCGGTCGAGTCCAGCGGCCAGCTGCAGGCGGGCATCTACGCCGACCAGGCGAGCCAGGCCACCTACGAGCGCCTGCACCAGCTGGCGGCGATCATCCTGCGCGCCGGCTTCCCAGTGGTGCTCGACGCCACCTACCTCAAGCGCGAGCAACGCCAGGCAGCGGCCGAGGTGGCCAGCGCGACCGGCGTGCCGTTCCTGATCCTGGACTGCAACGCGCCGGACGCCGTGATCGCCAGCTGGCTGGCCCAGCGGCAGTCGGACAACACCGACCCGTCGGATGCGACGCTTGAAGTGATCAAGGTTCAGCAGCAGAGCCGCGAGCCGCTGGATGAGCACGAGTTGCTGCAGAGCAAGCGCATCGAAACCAATGAAGGCGGCAGCATGGACCAGCTGGTCGAGCAGATTCGCCAGCGCCTGCCAGGCCTGTAACCCGTCAAGACCGCGCCGCCCACCGGGCCGCGCGGTCCGCGGTCCCCTCCCCAGTGGCAAAAAGCTTCAACTTTGCCATCCCCCGCTACACTGCACCCTGACCTGCTCGCGATTTTATTCCAACGACCCCGTTCAGCCATCGCAAGGAGGCCTGATGAACGATGAACTGCAGCACCTGAAGAACCTGGGCAAGACGTCAGCCCAGTGGCTGCATGCCGTTGGCATCCACAGCGCGTCGGACCTTCGCCGGCTGGGCGCGGTGAGTGCCTATCAAGCGGTGAAGACGCGCGGGTTCAGGGCTTCAAAGGTGTTGTTGTACGCCATCGAGGGCGCATTGCTCGACATGCACTGGAACGACCTGCCAGCCGAGCACAAGCAAGCGCTCAACCAGCAACTGGATGCGAAAAGCCCGCCCCTGAAGAAATGAAAATAAATGCGGACAAACGATTGACAGTGAAATGAGAATCGTTATGATTATCACAACTGGTCGCGAGACTGGTTGGGTAACCTGAAAGCCCCTGGTTCGGACTCTCAGATTATCTCCTCATCAGGCTAATCACGGTTATTGACCCGGCACTTTGCCGGGTCTTTTTTTTGCGTCTGGAAAGGTGCACGGCCCCAGTTGCCTGGCACCATCCGGATCAGGCGCCGCCTATCTCGCGATGATCAACGGATGCCCCCGCTCCGGATGCGTCTGCACCAGCACCTCGATCCCGTACACCGTCTTGAGCGCCTCAGGGCTGAGCACCTCTTGCGGCGTCCCCACGGCGTGGCAACGCCCCTGCTCCAGAAGCAGGATGCGGTCGCAGTACCGGGCAGCCAGGTTCAGGTCGTGCAGGATCACCAGCACGGCGGCGCCGCGATCGGCGAAGGCGCGAACGGCCTGCAAGGTGGTGTGCTGGTGCAGGGGGTCGAGCATGGAGGTGGGTTCGTCCAGCAACAGGGTCGCCCCCTCCTCGCCCGGCCAGAGCTGCGCCAGTACCCGGGCCAGGTGCACCCGCTGGCGCTCGCCTCCGGACAACGCCAGATAGCTGCGGTCGGCCAGATGGCCGGCATCAGCGGCCAGCAGCGCCGCTTCGATGATCTGCTGGTCGCGCTGTTGGCCAGTCTCATGGGGCAGGCGCCCAAGACCCACGACCTCCTCGACGCGAAACGCAAAGCCCAGGCTCGACACCTGCGGCAGGACGGCCAGGCGCCGCGCGCGTGCCTGGCCCGGCCACTGCGCCAGGCCTTTGCCTTGCAACCGGACCTCTCCACGGTCTGGCGCCAGCTCGCCACACAGCACGCCCAGCAGGCTGCTTTTGCCGGCGCCATTGGGTCCCAGCACCCCGAGCACCTGCCCAGGCACCAGTCCCAGGCTGATGTCGTGCAGCACCGTCGCGCCACCGCGGCTCAGGTACAGGCCTTGGACTTCGAGCATCAGTGCCGCCCCCGGATCAACAAGAACAGGAAAAACGGCGCGCCGATGAACGCCGTGACAATACCGATCGGCAGCTCTGCCGGCGCCAGCGCCAGCCGCGCGATCAGGTCGGCAAACAGCAGCAGTGTGCCGCCAGCCAGCAATGAGGCGGGCAGCAGCACGCGATGATCCGGCCCAGCCAGCAGGCGCACCAGGTGCGGCACCACCAGCCCGATAAAACCGATCAGCCCGGCGGCAGCGACGGCGGCACCGACGCCCAGCGCGGTACAGAACACCAGTTCACGCTTGAGCGATTCGACCTCGACGCCCAGGTGACGCGCTTCCGACTCGCCCAGCAGCAAGGCGTTGAGCGCCTGCGCGCGGCGCGGCAGCCACAGAGCCACGGCCAGCACCACGATCAGCAGCGGCCATAGCCGTTGGTAGCTGGCGCCGTTGAGGCTGCCGAGGTTCCAGAATGTCAGGGTCCGCAGGGTCGCGTCATCGGCGAGATAAGTGAACAGGCCCACCGCGGAACCTGCCAACGCGGTCAGGGCGATGCCCGCCAGCAGCATGGTTGCCACATGGGTCTGGCCGTCTCGGCGCCCCAGCCGGTAGACCAGCGCCGTCACGCCCAGCCCGCCCGCGAACGCGCAGACGGACAGCAGGTAGGGCGAGAACCAGTCCGGGATCCCGCCCACCCAGCTGCCGCCCACGATGGCCAATGCCGCGCCCAGCGCCGCACCGCTGGCAACCCCCACCAGCCCGGGATCGGCCAAGGGGTTGCGAAACAGGCCCTGCATGGCTACCCCGGATAGCGCCAGCACCGCGCCTACCCCCAGTCCCAGCAAAGTGCGCGGCAGGCGGATCTGCCCAAGGATCAGCTCCGCCTGCTCCAGCCCGTCCGCGGCGATGGGCACGCCCAGCAGTCGCAAGCCGGCGCGCAGGGTGTCCATCAGCGGCAGGCTGACCGGCCCCAGGGCCAGGGACAGCCAGATCGCCAACAGGCACGACACCGTCAGGCCAATGAACAGCGCACGCGGCGCAGCCAGGCGCTTCATGGTGACAGCGAGCCCTGCGCCGATGGATAGAAGGCACGCGCCAGCTCATGCAGGGCATCCGGCAGCCGCGGGCCAAGACCACCCACCAGCAGCGTCGGGTCCAGCGGCACCACGCGGTTGTGTTTGACCGCACGCGAGGCTGCCAGGGCCGGATTTTCCTTGAGCAGCGCCTCGAGCGCGTGCTCGCCCTCGAGACTGCGGTCCGACACCACCAGCACGTCCGGGTCTAGCGCCGCCAGCGCTTCGGCCGAGAAATTCTTGTATCCCTGGTTGTCGGCCAGGTTGCGGGCGCCGGCCTGCTGCAACAACCAGTCACCGGCGGTGCCCTTGCCTGCGATCATGGGCTTGGCGCCGCCATGGCCGACCAGCAGCAGTACCCCAGGGGACTTGTTCTTCAGCGGTTCGAGCCTGCCGTGCAGCGCCTGGAGCTGCTGGCGATAGTCGGCTGTCAGTTGCGCGGCCTTCTGTTCGCTGCCCAGCAACGCCCCCAGTTGCTTGAGGTTCTGCTCCACCGCATCGATCTGCGCCTTGCTGGAGAACAGCTCGACGCGCACACCGGCCGCGCGGACCTGCGCGAGCACCGGAGGTGGGCCCATCTCTTCGGTGCCGACCAGCACGTCCGGGCGCAGGCTGAGAATGCCTTCGGCCGAGAGCTGGCGCTGGTAGCCGATGCTTGGCAGGGTTTTCAACGTCGCAGGATGCTGGCTCGTGGTGTCGACGCCAACCAGATGTTGCTCACCGCCCAGGGCGCTGATCCACTCGCTGAGCGCCCCACCCACGCTGACCCAACGCTGTGGCACCTCGGCGGCGAGGGCCTGGGAGGCGAGGACAAGACCGGCGCAGAGGGAGAAAAAGGCAGCAGGACGGCGCATCATCGGATTTCCTTTGCAGAAGACGGGCCGCACGCCTTGTGGTGCGCGGCAGGACTGCGCACTATTGGGCAGCCGGCGCAGCTAGACAGGAATTTGATAATTATTCGCATTGAAGCGTCAAGCGCTGGACCTGTTTCTTGATAAATGATGCCTCGACCCATGCCCGACCTGTATTTTCTCTGCGCCTCCAGCGACCTGGCCGAAAGCCAGAGCCGCGCCTTCGACGCCGCTGGTCTCAGCCTGCTTGGCATACGTCGCCAGGGGCACGTCCACCTCTACCGCAACCGCTGTCCGCATCGGGGGATCGCCCTGAACTGGGAGGGTGGCAGCGATGCCTTTCTCGACGAAAGCGCCAGCCTGATCCAGTGCGCGCACCATGGGGCGTTGTTCCTGATCGAATCAGGCGAGTGCGTGGCCGGTCCCTGTGAAGGCGAGCAGCTGCAGGCCCTGGACTGCATGGAAGACAGCCAGGGTATCTGGCTCAGGACATGAGCAGCACCGGCAGCGGCCGGTCGATGTAGATCTGCCCGGCATCCAGGTGCGTGCCATAGGCGAGTACCTCGACGCCGTCAGCCACCGCAGCGCGCAGGGCCTCGGCATAGGTGGCGTCGATCTCGTCGGCCGGGCGCACGGCCTCGATCCCCGTGAGGTTCACGCAGTACAGCTGCACCGCCCGGATGCCCTGGCGCGCCAGCGCCGCCAGCTCGCGCAGGTGTTTCGCGCCGCGCTGGGTCACGGCATCGGGGAACGCCGCGACCGGGGTGTCCGGGTATCCTAGCGTCACGCTCTTGACCTCGACATAGGCCGGGCCTTCTGGAAACTCCAGGCGAAAGTCCACGCGGCTGCCTTCCTGGCCATAGGCGACCTCCCGCCTGAGCGTGCTGAAGCCGGCCAGCTCGCTGATCCGGCCAGCCCGCAACGCCTCCTCCACCAGTCCATTGGCGCGCCCGGTATTGATGCAGGCAAGACGCCCCTGTGGCGTCTCGCTGATCTCCCAGGTGCCCGGCAGCTTGCGCTTGGGATCATTGGAGCGGCTGAACCACACCTGCCCGCCCTCGCGCATGCAATTGAGCATTGAACCGGTGTTGGGGCAGTGGATCGTGATCTGCTCGCCATTGGCCAGCTCGATGTCGGCCAGAAAGCGTTTGTAACGGCGCAACAGGCGCGCCTGTTCGAGTTCGGGAAAAAGCGCCATCAGCCTTGCCAGCTCCGCAGTCCACGGGCAATGCGCTGCACCGCCTCCTCCAGCCGTTCCAGGCTTTGCGTGTAGGCAAAGCGCACATGGTGGCCAGCTTGGTGGCGGCCAAAGTCCAGGCCTGGGGTGAAGGCCACATGCTCGGTTTCCAGGAAATGTCGGCAGAAGGCGAAGGCATCGCCGCCGAAGGCGCTGATATCGGCATACAGGTAGAAGGCGCCCTGGGGCTCGACGGCAATGCGGAACCCCAGCTCGCGCAAGGCGGGCAGCAGGAAGTCGCGGCGCCGGGCGAACTCGGCGCGGCGCTGTTCGAGAATGACCAGGGTCTCGGGCTCGAAACACGCCAGGGCCGCATGCTGGGCCATGCTCGGAGCGCTGATGTAGAGGTTTTGCGCGAGTTTCTCCAGGTCCGCCACGGCGGCCGGCGGCGCCACGAGCCAGCCGAGCCGCCAGCCGGTCATGCCGAAATACTTTGAAAAACTATTGAGAACAAAGGCCTGGTCGTCCACTTCCAGCACGCTCGGGGCCTCCCTGCCGTAGGTCAGGCCGTGGTAGATCTCGTCCACGACAAGGTGACCACCGTGGGCCCGGGTTGCCGCGGACAGCCCTGCCAAGGCGCCGCGGTCCAGCACGGTACCGGTCGGGTTGGCGGGCGAAGCCACCAGGGCGCCGACACTGTCCTGGTCCCAGTAGCGGTCGACCAGCTCGGCGCTCAGCTGGTAATTGTCCTCGGGCCCGACCGGCACCAGTTGCGCCCCGCCCTCGACCAGGCGCAGGAAATGACGGTTGCAGGGGTACCCCGGGTCGGCGAGCAGCCAGTGCTTGCCTGGGTCCACCAGCAGGCTGCTGGCCAGCAGCAAGGCCCCGGAGCCCCCGGGAGTGATGAGGATGCGCGCGGGATCGATCGATAGCCCATAGCGTTGCGCATAGAAGCCGGCGATCGCTTCGCGCAGCGCCGGCAGACCGCGCGCCGCGGTGTAGCGGGTATGACCTGCGGCCAGCGCGGCCTGCCCTGCCGCGACGATCGGAGCAGCGGTGGTGAAGTCCGGCTCGCCGATCTCGAGGTGGATCACGTCATGGCCGGCGGCCTGCAACTCGTTGGCACGCGCCAGCAACGCCATGACATGAAAGGGTTCGATGGCGCGGCTGCGCGCGCTGTAGAGCTGTGCCATGGGCCTTCTCTCAATTGGGGCTAAACTGTTGATTCTACCTTTGCGCGTCGCTGAACGTGTGGCCGCCGCCGTTGTCAATTCGTTGAGACGGGCGGGGTGGCGTACCCCGAAACTATCTGCTAAGTTCGGCGGCTCGCAGTCGCAGGGCCGGCGGGCGCCGGAGATGGAGCAGCCTGCGTAATGGATCAGATGAGTGAGAGGCGGTCTATTCATGTCCACCCAAGAAAAGCAAAAAGCCAGTCAAATTCTCTATGGGGTCGAGCCCTATCAGGAGACAAAGGGTGAAGAGTACATGGGTGAACCCATGCGCAAGCACTTCACCAAGATCCTGAATGCCTGGAAGCAAGAGCTGATGGTCGGCGTCGACAAGACCGTGGACCACATGAAGGAAGAGGCGGCGAACTTCGCCGACCCGGCAGACCGTGCCTCGCAAGAGGAAGAATTCGCGCTTGAGCTGCGCGCGCGTGACCGCGAACGCAAGCTGATCAAAAAGATCGACAAGACCCTGCAACTGATCCAGGACGAAGAATACGGCTGGTGCGAAGACTGCGGTATCCCGATCGGCCTGCGCCGCCTGGAAGCCCGCCCTACCGCTGACCTGTGCTTCGATTGCAAAGAGGTTGCGGAGAAGAAGGAAAAACAGGTCGGCAAAGCCTGATTCTGATTTCCACCGAACGGGGCGCTCAAGGCGCCCCCGTTCATTTATAGATGCCGCAATCCCATGCCTCCATCCCCCTACATCGGGCGCTTCGCCCCCACCCCCAGTGGTTTCCTGCACTTCGGCTCGCTGGTCGCCGCGCTCGCCTCCTGGCTCGATGCCCGCGCCGTTGGCGGCCGCTGGCTGCTGCGCATGGAGGACATCGATCCGCCACGCGAAGCGCCCGGCGCGCGCGACGCCATCCTGCAGACCCTGGAACGCTACGCCCTGACATGGGACGGCGAGGTGGTCCATCAAAGCCAGCGACACGAGGCCTATGCCGACGTGGTCGAGCGGTTGTTCCGTCAGGGGCTGGCGTATGCCTGTACCTGTTCGCGCAAGCAGCTGGAGGACTACAACGGCATCTACCCCGGTTTCTGCCGCGATGCCGGGCATTCCCGTGATGGCGCGGCGATCCGCGTGCGGGTGCCAGAGCTGAGCTATCGCTTCGATGACCGTGTCCAGGGCCCCTTCGAGCAGCATCTGGGCCGCGAGGTGGGCGATTTCGTGATCCAGCGGCGCGACGGGTTGTATGCGTATCAGCTGGCCGTGGTGCTGGATGATGGCTGGCAAGGCGTGACCGACATCGTGCGCGGCGCCGACCTGCTGGACAACACGCCGCGCCAGCTGTATCTGCAAGAGCTGCTGGGTCTCTCGCAGCCGCGCTACCTGCACATCCCGCTGATCATCCAGCCGGACGGGCACAAGCTGGGCAAGTCGTACCGTTCCCCTCCCCTTGAGCCCGACCAGGCCACGCCGCTGTTGCTTCGGGCGCTGCGTGCGCTGGGTCAGGCGGTCGATCCCTCGTTGATCGGCGCCACTCCCGCCGAGGTGCTGGAGGCTGCGCGCCAGCAGTGGCGTCCCGAGGCCATTGCCCGGCAGATGACGCTGCCCGAGGCGGACCTGCGCTGACGGTTCCGGCCTCTGCCATAAACCCCAGCAAATTCAATTTCTTGCCGATCCACACGGAATCCCGCTAGCATCGCCCCCGCCCTTTGCGCCAATAATAAGTCCAGCCCGCAGCGCCCTAACCCTCGAGGCCAGCATGTACATCTATCGTTTGGTCCTGCTTCTGGTCGTGGGGATCTACCTGTTCTCCCCGGCCATCATGGACTGGTGGATCGAGCCGACCGGTGCGTGGTATCGCCCCTACCTGCTCTGGCTGATCCTGATCGTCGTGACCTTCATCCTCCAGAGCCAACGTGATGCCGATGAGCTTTAGCCTGACCCAGATGATCCTGATCAGCGCCGCCTACCTGCTGGTGCTGTTCGGCGTGGCCTGGGTCAGCGAGCGCGGGCTGATCCCGCGTTCGATCATCCGCCACCCGTTGACCTACACCTTGTCGCTGGGGGTCTATGCCAGTGCCTGGGCCTTCTATGGCTCGGTAGGCCTGGCGTACCAGTACGGCTACGGTTTCCTCGCCTGCTACCTCGGCGTGTCCGGAGCCTTCCTGCTGGCGCCGGTGCTGCTCTACCCGATCCTCAAGATCACCCGCACCTACCAGTTGTCGTCCCTGGCCGACCTGCTGGCGTTTCGCTTTCGCAGTACCTGGGCGGGTGCGCTGACCACGATCTTCATGCTGATTGGCGTGCTGCCGTTGCTGGCCCTGCAGATTCAGGCGGTGGCTGACTCGATCAACATTCTTACCGGGGAGCCGGTGAAAGCGCGGGTGGCGCTGGCGTTCTGCGCGCTGATCACGCTGTTCACGATCTTCTTCGGCTCGCGCCATATCGCCACGCGCGAGAAGCACGAGGGCCTGGTGTTCGCGATCGCCTTCGAGTCGGTGATCAAGCTGCTCGCGCTCGGCGCCATCGGCCTGTACGCCCTGTACGGCGTGTTTGGCGGCCCGCACCAGCTGGAGATCTGGCTGCTGCAGAACCAGACGGCCCTGGCCGCCCTGCACACGCCCTTGCAGGAGGGCCCATGGCGTACCCTGCTGCTGGTGTTCTTCGCCTCGGCCATCGTCATGCCGCACATGTACCACATGGCCTTCACCGAGAACCTCAACCCGCGCGCGCTGGTCAGCGCCAGCTGGGGCCTTCCCCTGTTCCTGCTGCTGATGAGCCTGGCCGTGCCGCTGATCCTCTGGGCGGGCCTGCGCGTGGGCGCCAGCACCAACCCCGAATACTTCACCCTGGGCCTGGGCATTGCCGCCAACAACCAGGCGTTGGCGTTGCTGGCCTACGTCGGCGGGCTATCGGCGTCGAGCGGGCTGATCATCGTCACTACCCTGGCGCTGTCGGGCATGGCGCTCAACCACCTGGTGCTGCCCCTGTACCAGCCACCGGCCGAGGGCAACATCTACCGCTGGCTGAAGTGGACCCGCCGCGCGCTGATCGTCGCCATCATCGCGGCCGGCTTCGTCTTCTACTACCTGACCCAGACCCGCCACCAGAGCCTGGCCAACCTCGGCATCGTCGCCTTCGTGGCGACCTTGCAGTTCCTGCCCGGCGTGCTGTCGGTGCTGTACTGGCCGACCGCCAACCGGCGCGGCTTCATCGCGGGCCTGCTGGCCGGGATCCTGGTGTGGATGGTGACCATGCTGCTGCCGTTGATCGGCAACCTGCAGGGCTTCTACATCCCGCTGCTGAACATGATCTACGTGCTCGACGACACCAGCTGGCACATGGGCGCCATCGCCTCGCTCGCGGCCAACGTGCTGCTGTTCACGCTGATCTCGCTGTTCACCAATGCCAGCAGCGAAGAGGTGAGCGCCGCTGAAGCCTGCGCGGTGGACAACGTGCGCCGCCCCCAGCGCCGCGAGCTGCACGCCGCCTCGCCCCAGGAGTTCGCGACCCAGCTGGCCAAGCCGCTGGGTGCCAAGGCGGCCCAGAAGGAAGTCGAGCAGGCCCTGCGCGACCTCTACCTGCCGTTCGACGAACGCCGTCCCTACGCCTTGCGCCGGCTGCGCGACCGCATCGAAGCCAACCTCTCCGGCCTGATGGGGCCGAGCGTGGCGCAGGACATGGTCGAGACCTTCCTGCCCTACAAATCGGGCAGCGAGAACTACGTCACCGAGGACATCCACTTCATCGAAAGCCGCCTCGAGGACTACCATTCGCGCCTGACCGGTCTTGCCGCCGAGCTCGACGCCCTGCGCCGCTACCATCGCCAGACCCTGCAGGAACTGCCGATGGGCGTGTGCTCCCTGGCCAAGGACCAGGAGATCCTGATGTGGAACAAGGCCATGGAAGAGCTGACCGGCATCGCCGCCAAGCACGTGGTCGGCTCCCGCCTGACCACCATCGGCGAGCCCTGGCGCGAACTGATGCTGGGCTTCATCAACGTGCCGGACGAGCACCTGCACAAGCAGCGCCTGGCCCTGGACGGCCAGCCTCGCTGGCTCAACCTGCACAAGGCCGCCATCGACGAGCCGCTGGCGCCGGGCAACAGCGGCCTGGTGCTGCTGGTCGAGGACCTGACCGAAACCCAGGCCCTGGAAGACAAGCTGGTGCATTCCGAGCGCCTGGCCAGCATCGGCCGCCTGGCCGCCGGTGTGGCCCATGAGATCGGCAACCCCATCACCGGCATCGCGTGCCTTGCGCAGAACCTGCGTGAAGAACGCGAGGAAGATGGCGAGATCACCGAGCTGAGCAGCCAGATCATCGAGCAGACCAAGCGCGTCTCGCGCATCGTGCAGTCGCTGATGAGCTTCGCCCACGCCGGTGGCAGCCACCAGAACAGCGAAGAGCCGGTGTGCCTGGCCGAAGTGGCGCAGGATGCGATCGGTCTGCTGGCCTTGAACCGGCGCAATTTCGAAGTGCAGTTTTTCAACCTGTGCGACCCCGAGCACTGGGTCGAGGGCGATCCTCAACGACTGGCCCAGGTGCTCATCAATCTGCTGTCCAACGCCCGTGACGCGTCGCCGCCCGGCAGCGCCGTGCGCGTGCGCAGCGAGACCAGCGAGCACACGGTCGACCTGATCGTCGAAGACGAGGGCACCGGCATCCCGAAAAACATCATGGACCGGCTGTTCGAACCCTTCTTCACCACCAAGGACCCAGGCGAAGGAACCGGTCTTGGGCTTGCTCTGGTCTATTCCATCGTGGAAGAGCATTATGGACAGATCACCATCGACAGCCCGGCCGACCTTCAGCACCAGCGTGGCACCCGGATCCGCGTGACCCTGCCCAGGCATGTCGTAGCGACGTCCCCTGACATTCGAGACCGTCGAGAGAATTGAATCAATGCCGCATATTCTGATCGTCGAAGACGAAACCATCATCCGCTCGGCCCTGCGTCGGCTGCTCGAGCGGAACCAGTACCAGGTCAGCGAGGCCGGCTCGGTGCAGGAAGCGCAGGAACGCTTCAGCATTGCCACCTTCGACCTGATCGTCAGTGACCTGCGACTGCCAGGGGCGCCCGGTACCGAGCTGATCAAGCTCGGCCAGGGCATCCCGGTGCTGATCATGACCAGCTACGCCAGCCTGCGCTCGGCGGTCGACTCGATGAAGATGGGCGCGGTCGACTACATCGCCAAGCCTTTCGATCATGACGAGATGCTCCAGGCCGTGGCGCGCATCCTGCGCGATCGCCCGCGCCCCGCTGCCGCCGCCCCGGAGCCACGCACAAACGGCAAGGCCGCCACCGCCGACAAGGGTGCGAGCAACGCGGCCAATGGCGATATCGGCATCATCGGCTCCTGTCCGCCGATGCAGGACCTCTACAGCAAGATCCGCAAGGTCGCGCCCACCGACTCCAACGTGCTGATCCAGGGCGAGTCCGGTACCGGCAAGGAGCTGGTCGCCCGCGCCCTGCACAATCTCTCGCGCCGGGCCAAGGCACCGATGATCTCGGTGAACTGCGCGGCCATTCCGGAGACCCTGATCGAGTCCGAGCTGTTCGGCCACGAGAAAGGCGCGTTCACCGGCGCCAGCGCCGGGCGCGCCGGCCTGGTGGAGGCTGCCGATGGTGGCACGCTGTTCCTTGACGAGATCGGCGAGTTGCCCCTCGAAGCCCAGGCTCGCTTGCTGCGCGTGCTGCAGGAGGGCGAAATCCGCCGGGTGGGCTCGGTGCAGTCGCAGAAGGTCGACGTGCGTCTGATCGCGGCGACTCACCGCGACCTGAAAAACCTGGCCAAGTCCGGGCAGTTTCGCGAAGACCTTTATTACCGCCTGCACGTCATCGCCTTGAAGCTGCCGGCGCTGCGTGAGCGCGGGCCCGACGTCAACGAGATCGCCAACGCGTTCCTGGCCCGCCAGAGCGCGCGCATCAACCGCGATGACCTGCGCTTTTCCCACGACGCCGAGCAGGCGATCCGTCACTACAGCTGGCCGGGTAACGTGCGCGAGCTGGAAAACGCCGTCGAGCGCGCGGTGATCCTGAGCGAGAGTCCAGAGATCTGTGCGGAGCTGCTGGGCATCGATATCGAGCTGGGCGACCTGGAAGACGAGGAAGCCTTCGGCGCCCTGCCGGCCGGCGCCACCAGTGGCGCAAGCAACGCGAGCCACGAGCCGACCGAAGACCTGTCACTGGAAGACTATTTCCAGCATTTCGTGCTCGAGCACCAGGACCACATGACCGAGACCGAGCTGGCCCGCAAGCTGGGCGTCAGCCGCAAATGCCTGTGGGAGCGCCGCCAGCGCCTGGGCATCCCGCGCCGCAAGAGTGGCGCGACCAGCGAATAGGCGTGTTCCCCCACTCGCGGGCCCTCGCCCGCAAAAATCTGTTACCCAACTGACATGGCGTAACAAATGACGGGGTTTACGGTAACGAATCTGGGCCGGTTCCGGCCCTTGCCGCCCCTGCCCCTCGGGCCAAACCCCTGATTTTGCTGGACTTGCCAAAGTTGGCACGGCACCTGCTATATGTTCTGGTACAAGAACAACAACAAGCACAGCAAAACAGAACAAGAACAAGACGAAACGGCTCACGCATAACAAATACAAGACGGCGGAGGCGCAGCTAACTGATTCTTTTGGAGAGGACTTGTGTTTGGGGCATGCCCCACAGCCAGGCAGAGAACAACAAAAACTGCACTAAAAAGCAGCACCTGTACTGGATGGATCGAAGGATCAGCTCGACATCAGCGACCAAAGCAATCCGTTTGCTCTTCACTCCCTGATTGGGAGTCGTCCACAAGCTTCGGGATTTGTGGACAGGGCACTCAACAAAAACAAGAAGCCCAGCAGAAAAACAATAAGAGCACGCAACTACTTCTTGGGGAGCTTCGGCTCCCCTTGTAGTTTCTCTCGTCAGCCCCCCGATGCGACCGCCTACACCATTCCTCGAGTAAATGCTAGAATCCCCGCCCATCATGCGGCCATTCTGTCATCGTTGGCCGAACATTCCTTCAAACAGTGCATCCCATGCTGAAGAAGCTGTTCCAGTCGTTCCGTCCTCCCATCCGTGGCCAGCACCACATGCGAACCACGCCTGAAGTGATCAACAGTGCTCAACACTCGCTGCAGCGCAGCCAGTTCAGCCGTCACGCGGTGAGCATCGTCGAGCGCCTGCAAAACGCTGGCTACCAGGCTTACCTGGTTGGCGGCTGCGTGCGCGACCAGCTCCTGGGCATCACGCCCAAGGACTTTGACGTTGCCACCAGCGCCACGCCCGAGCAGATACGCGGCGAATTCCGTAACGCGCGGATCATCGGTCGCCGCTTCAAGCTCGTGCATGTGCATTTTGGCCGCGACATCATCGAAGTCGCCACCTTCCGCGCCAACCATCCAGAGGCCGAGGAAGAGCAGGTCGAAAGCCACCGTTCGTCGCGCAACGAGAGCGGGCGCATTCTGCGTGACAACGTATACGGCACCCTTGAAGAAGACGCGCAACGCCGCGACTTCACCATCAACGCCCTGTACTACGATCCGGTCAGCGAGCGCATCCTGGACTTCGCCAATGGCGTCCATGACATCCGCAACCGCCTGATCCGCCTGATCGGCGATCCGGTCCAGCGCTACCAGGAAGACCCGGTGCGCATGCTGCGTGCCGTGCGCTTCGCCGCCAAGCTCGACTTTGGCATCGAGAAGCACACCGTGCAGCCGATCCGCGAGCTGGCCTCGATGCTGCGCGAGATCCCGGCGGCGCGCCTGTTCGAGGAAAGCCTCAAGCTGTTCCTCTCCGGCCAGGCCGCGCTGACCTTTGAAATGCTGGTCGACCTGCACCTGTTCGACCCGCTGTTCCCCGCCAGCGCCCAGGCCCTGGAAGACCAGCCAACCTATACCCACACGCTGATCAGCCAGGCGTTGTCCAATACCGACCTGCGCGTCAAGCAGGGCAAGCCGGTCACCCCGGCCTTCCTGTTCGCCGCCTTGCTCTGGCCTGCCCTGCCTGCCCGAGTCCTGCGCCTGCAGAGCCAGGGCATGCCGCCGATCCCGGCCATGAACGAAGCGGCCCACCAGCTGATCGCCGAGCAATGCCAGCGCATCGCGGTGCCCAAGCGTTTCACGCTGCCGATCCGCGAGATCTGGGACATGCAGGAACGCCTGCCACGCCGCAGCGGCAAGCGTGCCGACCTGCTGCTCGACAACCCGCGCTTCCGGGCCGGCTACGACTTCCTGTTGCTGCGCGAAAGCGCTGGCGAGCAGACCGACGAGCTGGGCCAGTGGTGGACCGACTACCAGGACGCCAACGACAGCGAGCGTCGCGACATGATTCGCGAGCTGGGCAGCCGCGATGAGGGTACCGGCGCAGCCCCGCGCAAACGCAAGCGCAGCAGCAGCGCCAGCAAGCGCAAGCGTAGCGACGAGTTCCAGGACTAAAGGCATGGCGACACGCGTGTATATCGGCCTGGGCAGCAACCTGGCCGAGCCTGCCGAGCAACTGCGCTGCGCCCTGGAGGCCCTTGACCAGCTCGAGCACGGCAGCCTGGCCGGCGTCTCGTCCTTTTACGCCAGCGACTCCCTATCGCCCGGCCAGCCGCGGTACACCAACGCCGTGGCTGCCCTCGATACCGAGCTCGCGCCCCTGCCCTTGCTCGATGCTCTGCAGGCCATCGAGGCGTCCCAGGGCCGCGAACGCAAGGAGCGCTGGGGGCCACGCACCCTTGACCTGGACATCCTGCTGTATGGCGACCAGGTCATCGACATTCCTCGCCTCAAGGTCCCGCACTACCACATGCAGGCCCGTCCCTTCGTGCTGTACCCCTTGGCCGAGCTGGTGCCGGCGGGCTTTTGTCTGGCGGACCGGCGCAGCCTCGCGCAACTGTTGGCAGACTGCCCGTTTGTCGGCCTCGAACGCCTGTAATCCGGGCGTTCCAGCGGACGGTAACGCCGGTAACACCCGCCCGTAACAATGCGTTCACGGGGTCATTGACTTCACTCCCCTCGCTCACGACTATAGGCGTCCCGTGGCACCGATGTGCCACTCAAGGCGTATCCCGGACTGGAACAGGTGTACCCAAACACCACACTCGATGATGTGCTGTTCCAGCAGATGAATACACGCGTAGCACGCAGTCGTTTCACAGCGCCTGAACGAGGATTTTCCACATGCCTGACACAACCCTGACCACCCTGCACGGCCTCAAGGCCAAGGGTGAGAAAATCTCCATGCTGACCTGCTACGACGCGACCTTCGCCAAGGCCGCCAGCGAGGCCGGCGTCGACGTGCTCCTGGTGGGCGATTCGCTGGGCATGGTCCTGCAGGGCCATGACAGCACCTTGCCGGTCACCACGGCTGAAATGGCCTACCACACCGCGTGCGTCAAGCGCGGCAACCAGGGGGCGCTGATCCTTGCCGACCTGCCGTTCATGGCCCATGCCACCCCCGAGCAGGCCTTCGCCAACTGTGCCACGCTGATGCAGGCCGGCGCGCACATGATCAAGCTCGAAGGCGCCGCCTGGCTGGGCGAGACCATCGGCCTGCTGGCCGAGCGCGGCGTGCCGGTGTGCGCGCACATGGGCCTGACGCCGCAGACGGTCAACGTGCTGGGCGGCTACAAGGTGCAAGGCCGCCAGCAGGCCCAGGCCCTGCAGATGCAAGCCGATGCCATCGCCCTGGAGCAGGCGGGCGCGGCCATGCTGCTGCTGGAATGCGTGCCAAGCGAGCTCGCCGCCCAGATCACCCAGGCCGTGAGCATTCCGGTGATCGGCATCGGGGCAGGCAACGCCACCGATGGCCAGGTCCTGGTGCTGCATGACATGCTCGGCCTGTCCCTCACAGGCAGGGTGCCCAAGTTCGTGAAGAACTTCATGGTCGGCCAGCCCGACATCCAGAGCGCCTTGCGCGCCTATGTCGGCGCGGTCAAGGACACCAGTTTCCCCGGTAGCGAACACGGATTCAGCGCATGAACACAGTCAAGACCGTCCGCGAACTGCGCGCCGCCGTTGCGCGCGCCCGTAGCGAGGGCAAGCGTATCGGCTTCGTGCCGACCATGGGCAACCTGCACAGCGGCCATGCGGCGCTGGTCACCAAGGCCTGCCAACGCGTCGACTTCGTGGTGGCCAGCATTTTCGTCAACCCGCTGCAGTTTGGCGCCAACGAAGACCTCGCCAGCTATCCCCGCACGCTGGCGGCCGACCAGGAGCGCCTGCTGCAAGCCGGCTGCCACTTGCTGTTTGCCCCCACCGTGGACGAGATGTACCCCCATGGCATGGGCGGGCAAACGCGCGTCAGCGTGCCGCAACTGTCCGAGGGACTGTGCGGTGCCAGCCGGCCGGGGCATTTCGAAGGTGTGGCGACGGTAGTCAGCAAGCTGTTCAACATGGTCCAGCCTGACCTTGCGGTCTTCGGCCAGAAGGACTTCCAGCAGCTGGCGGTGATCCGCGCGCTGGTGCGCGACCTGAACATGCCGATCCAGATCATTGGCGAGCCAACCGTGCGCGCCGACGATGGCCTGGCGCTGTCCTCGCGCAACGGCTACCTCAGCGCCGAGCAGCGGGCGATCGCCCCTGCCTTGTACCGGGTGCTGCGCCAGCTGGGCGATGCCATCGCCAGCGGCGAGCGCGACTATGCGGCGCTGATCGCTGCTGGCCAGCAGCAGCTGGACGCGGCGGGCCTGCGCCCGGACTACCTTGAAGTCCGCCATGCCCTGACCCTGCGCCCCGCCACTGCCGAGGACCGCGACCTGGTGATCCTGGCCGCCGCCTTCCTGGGCACTACCCGGCTGATCGACAACCTGCATCTGGACCTTGATGCCCACGGCTAGGCGCTGTAATTGCGCTGGCCTCAAGCCACCAGCGCCGCCGGCTATGCCTATAATGAAAACCGGCCTGCAACCGCAGGCACTGCCAATTGTCCAAGGCAGGTTCACGCACCTAGGAACTCCGCGCAATGGCGTATTACCGTACTCCTCATGATGTTACGGCCCTGCCCGCCTGGCAGGCGCTTCAGCAACACCGCGATGCCATGCAAGGCTTCAGCATGCGCGAAGCCTTTGCTAGCAGTCCCAAGCGTTTCGAGCAATTTTCCCTTAGCGCATGCGGACTGTTCCTCGACTATTCGAAAAACCTGATCACCGAACAGAGCCGCGAGCTGCTGGTCGGCCTGGCCAATGAAGCCGGGCTGCAGGACGCCATCAAGGCCATGTTCAGCGGCGAGATCATCAACGCCTCCGAAGGTCGCCCGGTGCTGCATACCGCGCTGCGCCGGCCGGTCGGCGACAAGCTGAGCGTCAACGGCGTCAATGTGATGCCCGAGGTGCACAAGGTCCTGAACCAGATCACCGAGCTGGTCACCCGTATCCATGACGGCCTGTGGCGCGGTTATACCGAAAAGCCCATCACCGACGTGGTCAATATCGGCATCGGCGGCTCGTTCCTGGGCCCGGAGCTGGTGTCCGAAGCCTTGATGCCCTACGCCCAGCGTGGCGTGCGCTGCCACTACCTGGCGAACATCGACGGCAGCGAGTTCCACGAGCTGTCGGCCAAGCTGCGCGCCGAGACCACCCTGTTCATCGTTTCGTCGAAATCCTTCAACACCCTCGAAACCCTGAAGAACGCCATGGCCGCCCGCACCTGGTACCTCGCGCAAGGGGGTTCGGAGGCCGAGCTGTACCGTCACTTCATCGCCGTGTCGAGCAACAAGACCGCGGCAGTGGCGTTTGGTATCCGTGAAGAGAACATCTTCCCCATGTGGGACTGGGTAGGCGGACGCTACTCGCTGTGGTCGGCGATCGGCTTGCCGATCGCGCTGGCCATCGGCACCGCCAACTTCAAGGAACTGCTGTCGGGTGCCTACACCATGGACCAGCATTTCCAGACCGCGCCGTTCGAGCAGAACATGCCGGTGCTGCTGGCGTTGCTGGGTGTGTGGTACGGCAACTTCTGGGGCGCGCAAAGCCATGCGATCCTGCCGTACGACCACTACCTGCGCAACATCACCAAGCACCTGCAGCAGCTGGACATGGAGTCCAACGGCAAGAGCGTGCTGCAGGACGGCACGCCGGTGAAGCTCGATACCGGTCCGGTGATCTGGGGCGGCGTGGGCTGCAACGGCCAGCACGCCTACCACCAGCTTCTGCACCAGGGCACCCAGCTGATCCCGGCGGACTTCATCGTCCCGGTGGTGAGCTTCAATCCGGTCGCCGACCACCATCAGTGGCTCTATGCCAACTGCCTGTCCCAGAGCCAGGCGCTGATGCTCGGCAAGACCCGCGAAGAGGCCGAGCGCGAGCTGCGTGAAAAAGGCATGAACCAGGCGGATATCGACAAGCTGGCGCCACACAAGGTGATCCCGGGCAACCGTCCGAGCAACACCCTGGTGGTCGAGCGCATCAGCCCGCGCCGCCTGGGTGCGCTGGTGGCCATGTACGAGCACAAGGTGTTCGTGCAGAGCGTGATCTGGGGCATCAATGCCTTCGACCAGTGGGGTGTGGAACTGGGCAAAGAGCTGGGCAAAGGCGTCTACAACCGTCTGGTCGGCAGCGAAGA
>NZ_DATELE010000216.1:0-3128 GCF_035277045.1 Pseudomonas sp.
GCTCGACACCGTCACCGAAACCACCGGCGCAGTGCTTTCCAACCGTCGCCTGGGCTTTCTCGATGAACTGGGACGCATGGTCACCGAGGCCACTGACCCTGGCGTGATCATGGCGACCACCACCCGCATGCTCGGCGAGCACCTGAAGCTCTCCAGCTGCGCCTATGCCCTGGTGGCGGCCGACGGGGATGCCTTCACCATCTGCGGCGACTGGGTCGCTCCAGGCTCTCCGCACCTGCTGGGTGAGTACCGCCTGGTTGACTTCGGGCGGATGGCGGTCAGCAAGCTGCGCGCCGGCCTGCCATTGGTGATCAACGACAACCTCAGCGAACTGCCGCCCGATGAAGCCGCGACCTTCCAGGCCATTGGCATCACGGCCACGATCTGCATGCCGCTGGTCAAGTCCGGGCGCCTTACCGCGCTGATGGCGATCCACGACAAGGTTCCACGTACGTGGACCTCCTACGACCTGGGGCTGCTCAGCGAAGTCACCGAGCGCTGTTGGGCGCATATCGAGCGGGTGCAATCGGACGCCGAGGTGCGCCAGACGCTGGCCGCGCTGGAAGCCCTGAACACCACGCTCGAGCAACGCGTCGAGCAACGCACCTCGCAGTTGCTGCACACTGAAGCCGTGCTGCGCCAGGCGCAGAAGCTCGAAGCCATGGGCCAGCTGACCGGCGGCGTTGCCCATGACTTCAACAACCTGCTCACGATCATCCGTTCCGCGCTGCATTTTCTGCAGCGCAAGGAGCTTGCCGAGGATCGCCGCGAACGCTACCTGAAGACGGTGGCCGACTCGGTCGAACGCGGTGCCAAGCTGACCGCGCAGCTGCTTGCCTTCGCGCGGCGCCAGGCGCTTACGCCGGAGGTCTTCGATGCCGGTCACCGGCTTGAGGCGATCGCGGACATCCTCGACACCGCCACCGGCGCGCGGGTGGAGGTGGAACTCGACCTGCCGGTCCATCCGTGCTTCATCCGCGCCGACCTGGGCCAGCTGGACACCGCGATCATCAACATGGCCATCAATGGCCGGGATGCCATGGATGGACAAGGCAAGCTGATCTTCAGGCTGCGGCCCGACCAGCGCATACCCTCGACCGTGGGTGACGAGATACACGCCACGTCGTTCGCTGCCATCTCGGTCATCGACACCGGCACCGGCATCCCGGCGCCACTGCTCGAACGGATTTTCGACCCCTTTTTCACCACCAAGGCCGCTGGCCAAGGCACGGGGTTGGGGCTGTCGCAGGTGTTCGGATTCGCCAAGCAATCGGGTGGTGACGTGCAGGTCAGCAGCCACGAAGGCCAGGGCACCACCTTCACCCTCTACCTGCCCCATGGCGTGCCCGATTCCTCGCAGGAGGGAGAGCCTGCCAGCACCGCCTAGTCCACGGCTTCCCGTCGGGACAGCAACTGCGCCAGGCTCTTGGCCAGCTCCGCCCGCCTGAACGGCTTGCGCAGCACCTCGAAGCCGCGGAGCTCGCGTGGGGTGAGGTTGGCATAGCCAGTGATGATCAGCACGGACAACCCGGGGAAGTGCTCGCGCAGTTCCTGAGCGAACTGTACGCCGGTCTTGTTCGCCATGATGTGGTCACTCACCAGCGCATCGGGCCTTAGCCCGTGCTCGATCAGTTGCAGGGCGTGCGCCGCATCGGCGGCTTCGGTGACCTCATAACCGAGGTCGCGCAGTTGCAGTCCCGTGGTGTGGCGCACGATCTCCTCGTCATCGACCAGCAGGACCCGGGTAGCACCTGGGGCCACCGGCACCTCGTGGGCATCGCTGTCAGGGGCTGTCGCCACGCTTTCACTGACTGGCAACCAGATCGTCGCTTCGGTGCCCTCCCCCGGCCTTGAGTGGATCGTGAAGCCGCCCCCCGATTGCAGTGCCAGGCCCTGAACCATCGGCAGGCCCAGGCCAGTGCCCTTGCCGATCGTCTTGGTGGAATAGAAAGGTTCGATGCAGCGTTTGAGCACCTCCTCGCTCATCCCGCTGCCACTGTCGCTCACCTGCAGCCAGACATAGCGCCCCACGGCCAGAGGCCCTTGCCGGCCGTCCTGCCGGCGTTCCACGCCTGCGCGCAGCAGCAAGCGCCCTCCCTCGCCCATGGCATCTCGGGCATTCACCACAAGGTTGAGAATCGCCAGTTCCAGCTGGTGGGGGTCGACCACCACCGCTGGCAGCGCAGGGTCGATGAAGGTCACCACCTCGATGGTCGGCCCGATCGAGCGGGACATCAGTTCCTGCATGTCGCTGACCAGTGCGGACAAGGCCACGGCCTGGGGCTTGAGCGTCTGCCGGCGAGCGAAGCTCAGCAGCCTTCCTACCAGCACCCTGGCCCGGTCTGCTGACTGCAGCGCGCCATCGATCAGCCGGGTGGAGCGCTCGTCGTCCTGGCGGCGGCGGATCAGCTCCAGCGAGGCGATGATGGGCGTCAGCATGTTGTTGAAGTCATGAGCGATGCCGCCAGTGAGCTGCCCGACCATTTCCATCTTGCGCGCCTCGTGCAGTTGCAGCATCGCCGCCTCGCGCTGCGCAAGCATGGCGGCCACGCGCGCCTCCAGGCTCTCGTTGAGCGCGACCAGCTCGGCCTCGGCGTTGATCCGCGCGGTCACATCGATGCTGACGCAGAGCATGCCCACCCGCCGCTGGTCATGGATCAGCGGGGTGATCGACGACTGCAACCAGACCTGACCGCCATCTGCGCGCGAGAACTGCTGGGTGATCTCCCACGGCGTGCCAGGATCTATCTGCTGGATGCTCGGCGACAGCCGGGCCGGTATCTGCGCCAGGCGCGCGCCCAGTACGCTGTCACGCGACTGGCCGAACATCTCGCAGTAGTGATCATTGACGCGCGTGGCGGTCCCGGCCGGGTCGCAGATGACAATCCCCGCATTAGCCTGCTCGAACACCGCCGCCAGTTGCACCGAGCTTGCGCGCAGGGCGCGTTCGGCCCTGGCATGGGTGATCGCCGACCAGACACGCTTTGCGGTCTCCTCGACCAGCTCGCGCGCGTCGTCGACAAATACATGAGGCGGCTGGAAGTGAACCGCGAGCATCGCCTCCAGGCTTCCGGAGCGCAGCACAGGCACATGCAGCGTGGAGGTGAGGTCCAGATTCGACTCCCGCT
>NZ_DATELE010000217.1:0-11530 GCF_035277045.1 Pseudomonas sp.
TCGCTCGAAGATCCGCATCTCCCGCGACCTGCCGTTTGCCTCCAAGGTGTTCGCCAGCGAGATCATGCACGGTGCCCCGCACCTGAGCCCGAGCCAGGTCGAGCAGCTCAACGAGCAGGCCCGCCACAACATCGAGTGCATCCAGGGCTGGATCGAGCGCAAGCAGATCGCCGCCGTCGACCCGCACCACCTGATGTTCAGCATCTGGGCCGCGACCCAGACCTATGCCGACTTCGACTGGCAGATTTCGGCAGTCACCGGCAAGCACAAGCTCGAGGACAGTGACTACGAGGCGGCGGCGCAGACCATCATTCGCCTGGTGCTCAAGGGATGTGAGCCGGACGCCTAGCGCAAAGCGCCGGCCGACAACTGCAGAAAAGGGTGGTGCCTGTCAGGCCGCCACCCCCGCATCCGCCGTCAGCCCCACCTCCTCGATCGCGCTGATCGCGCACTGCTCGTCGATATCCGATGTGTCCCCACTGATCCCCACCGCTCCCAGTACCTTGCCCTGCTGATCACGTATCAGCACACCACCCGGCGCGGGTACCACCGGGCTCTGGCCCAGCCCATTGAGCGCGGCGAAGAACGCTGGCCGCTGCTGGGCGTCGAGCGCCAGCAACCGCGAGCCCTTGCCCAGGGCGATGGCGCCCCAGGCCTTGCCCATGGCCACTTGCGGGCGCAGCAGGCTGGCGCCGTCCTCGCGCTGCGCGGTCAGCAAGTGTCCACCGCTGTCGAGCACCACTACGGTAAGCGGCGCAGCGTTGATCTTGCGGCCCGCGGCCAGCGCGGCGTCAACCAGACGGGCAGCCGTCTTCAGGTTCAGAACGTTCATGCAAAGGTCCTCTTCTTGTTGTGAGAAGCCCCAAGGGCAGGTGAAAAACCAATCACACAAATAGAACACAACAATCCGTGTGTTTGTATACAATATTTTGCACAAGACCTGCACGATCAGACGAAACGCCGTTTTGACCGGCTTCCCGACGAAAGCCTGAATCCCTGATGAAAATGGATTGACCTGGGTCGCCGGCCATGAATACACTCTGTCGCAAGCTAAGTTGTATACAATTACAAAATAGATGAGGCACAACCCATGAGCAAAATGAGAGCAATCGATGCAGCCGTTCTGGTCATGCGCCGCGAAGGTGTCGATACCGCGTTCGGTATCCCAGGGGCGGCCATCAACCCGCTGTACTCGGCCCTGAAAAAGGCCGGCGGCATCGATCACGTCCTCGCTCGTCACGTCGAAGGCGCCTCGCACATGGCCGAGGGCTACACCCGTGCCAATCCAGGCAACATCGGCGTGTGCATCGGCACCTCGGGCCCTGCCGGCACCGACATGGTCACCGGTCTGTACAGCGCTGCCGCCGACTCCATCCCGATCCTCTGCATCACCGGGCAAGCCCCACGGGCCCGCCTGCACAAGGAAGACTTCCAGGCCGTCGACATCACCAGCATCGTCAAGCCGGTGACCAAGTGGGCGACCACGGTGCTTGAGCCCGGTCAGGTGCCCTACGCCTTCCAGAAGGCCTTCTTCGAAATGCGCTCCGGCCGCCCAGGCCCGGTACTGATCGACCTGCCGTTCGACGTGCAGATGGCCGAGATCGAATTCGACATCGACGCCTACGAGCCGCTGCCCGTGCACAAGCCGACCGCGACCCGCGTCCAGGCCGAGAAGGCCCTGGCCCTGCTCAACGACGCCGAGCGCCCACTGCTGGTAGCCGGTGGCGGCATCATCAACGCCGACGCCAGCGACAAGCTGGTCGAGTTCGCCGAACTGACCGGCGTACCGGTCATCCCGACCCTGATGGGCTGGGGCACCATCCCGGACGATCACGAACTGATGGTCGGCATGGTCGGCCTGCAGACCTCGCACCGCTACGGCAACGCCACCCTGCTCAAATCCGACCTGGTGTTCGGTATCGGTAACCGCTGGGCCAACCGCCACACTGGCTCTGTGGATGTCTACACCGAAGGCCGCAAGTTCGTGCACGTGGACATCGAACCGACCCAGATCGGCCGTGTGTTCACCCCGGACCTGGGTATCGTTTCCGATGCTGGCAAGGCGCTGGACGTGTTCCTCGAAGTGGCCCGCGAGTGGAAAGCTGCCGGCAAGCTGAAGGACCGCGGCGCCTGGCTGCAGGACTGCCAGCAGCGCAAGGCCAGCCTGCAGCGCAAGACCCACTTCGACAACGTGCCGGTCAAGCCGCAACGCGTGTACGAAGAGATGAACCAGGTGTTCGGCAAGGACACCACCTACGTCAGCACCATCGGCCTGTCGCAGATCGCTGGCGCGCAGTTCCTGCACGTCTACAAGCCGCGCCACTGGATCAACTGCGGCCAGGCCGGCCCGCTGGGCTGGACCATTCCCGCCGCCCTCGGCGTGGTCAAGGCCGATCCGAAACGCAAGGTGGTGGCGCTGTCGGGTGACTACGATTTCCAGTTCATGATCGAGGAGCTGGCCGTTGGCGCGCAGTTCAACCTGCCCTACGTGCATGTGCTGGTGAACAACGCCTACCTCGGCCTGATCCGCCAGGCGCAGCGTGGCTTCGAGATGGACTACTGTGTTCAACTGGCGTTCGAGAACATCAACGCCACGGAAATCGCCGCCTACGGGGTCGATCACGTCGCCGTGGTCGAAGGGCTGGGCTGCAAGGCCATCCGCGTATTCGAACCGGGCGACATTGCCCCCGCACTGCTCAAGGCGCAGAAAATGGCCGAGGAGTTCCGTGTGCCGGTCGTGGTCGAGGTGATTCTCGAGCGCGTGACCAATATTTCGATGGGCACCGAGATCAACGCTGTCAACGAATTCGAAGACCTGGCCTTGGTCGGCAACGACGCGCCGACCGCGATCTCGCTGCTCGACTGAACGAAGGAGACAACCATGCCCCGCTTTGCCGCCAACCTGTCCATGCTGTTCACCGAGCAGGACTTCCTTGCCCGTTTCAAGGCCGCCGCCGACGCGGGCTTCAGCGGTGTCGAATACCTCTTCCCGTACGAGTTCAGCTCGGCCGAGATCAAGCAGCAGCTCGAGGCCAACGGCCTGACCCAGGTGCTGTTCAATCTGCCGGCCGGTGACTGGACCAAAGGTGAACGCGGCATCGCCTGCCACCCTGACCGCGTCGAGGACTTCCGCGCCGGTGTCGACCTGGCCATCGCCTACGCCAAGGTGCTGGGCAACACCCAGATCAACTGCCTGGCCGGCATCCGTCCCCAGGGCCCGGACTGCGCCACGGTGCGCAAGACCTTTGTCGACAACCTGAAGTACGCCGCCGACAAGCTCGAGGCCGCCGGCATCAGGCTGGTCATGGAAATGATCAACACCCGCGACATCCCGGGCTTCTACCTGAACACCACGAAACAGGCCCTGGACATCCAGGCCGAGGTGGGCAGCGCCAACCTGTTCCTGCAGTACGACATCTACCACATGCAGATCATGGAAGGGGACCTGGCGCGCACCCTGGAAGCCAACCTGGGCGCGATCAACCATGTGCAGCTGGCCGACAACCCCGGACGCCACGAGCCGGGCACCGGCGAGATCAACTACCGCTTCCTGTTCGAGCACCTGGACCGCATCGGCTACAAGGGCTGGGTCGGCTGCGAATACAAGCCGCTGACCACGACCGAAGCAGGGCTGGGCTGGCTGAAAACCCACAATGCGATCTAAGGGCTGAATGCAAGGCTCCCACAGGGTTGGGCAACGCCTGCTCCAGCGAAATTCGACAACTATAAAAAGAGGTAATTTCTCATGGCTAAAATCGGTTTCATCGGCACCGGCATCATGGGCAAACCCATGGCCCTCAACCTGCAGAAGGCAGGTCACAGCCTGTTCGTCTCCACCCACCACGACGCCGCGCCGGCCGAGCTGATCGCCGCCGGCGCCGTTGCCCTGGCCAATCCCAAGGAGGTGGCACAGGAAGCCGAGTTCATCATCGTCATGGTCCCCGACACCCCGCAGGTCGAAGCCGTGCTGTTCGGTGAAAACGGCGTGGCCGAGGGCGTGGGCCCGAACAAGGTGGTGATCGACATGAGCTCGATCTCGCCCACCGCCACCAAGGCCTTCGCCGAGAAGATCAAGGCCACCGGCGCCGCCTATCTGGACGCACCAGTGTCCGGCGGGGAAGTCGGCGCCAAGGCCGCGACCCTCAGCATCATGATCGGCGGCTGCCCGAACGCCTTCGAACGCGCCCTGCCGCTGTTCCAGGCCATGGGCAAGAACATCACCCACGTCGGCGGCAACGGCGACGGCCAGACCGCCAAGGTGGCTAACCAGATCATCGTCGCCCTGAACATCCAGGCCGTCGGCGAAGCCCTGCTGTTCGCGGCGAGGAACGGCGCTGATCCGGCCAAAGTGCGCGAAGCGCTGATGGGCGGCTTTGCCTCTTCGAAGATTCTTGAAGTGCATGCCGAGCGCATGATCAAGGGCACCTTCGACCCGGGCTTCCGTATCAACCTGCACCAGAAGGACCTTAACCTGGCCCTGCAAGGCGCCAAGGAACTGGGCATCAACCTGCCCAACACCGCCAACGCCCAGCAAGTGTTCAGCACCTGCGTGGCGCTCGGTGGCGGCGAATGGGACCACTCGGCGCTGATCAAGGGCCTGGAACACATGGCCAATTTCTCGATCCGCGACGGGCAGTAAGGCCTCCACTCGCGGCGAGCCTGTTCGCCGCTGGGACGTGCCCGCGAAGCATCCAGCACCGATGAACCTGCGACCACAGGCCCATCGGTCACCCGAGCAACACCGCCCCTGGTCCGGCCTGCACGGAGGCAGTTCCGGGGGCGTTCTCGATTGCGCAGAACAACAATAATCAGGAGCCTGCCATGTCGGTCGATCCGCAAAAAATCCTCCGCGAACTGTTCGACACAGCCATCGCCGCCGCTTACCCTCGCCAGGTCCTGGAACCCTGTCTGCCCGCCGACCGCTCCGGCCGGGTCATCGTCATTGGTGCCGGCAAGGCCGCGGCCGCCATGGCCGAAGTGGTCGAAAAATGCTGGCAAGGCGAAGTCTCCGGCCTGGTCGTGACCCGCTACGGCCACGGCGCCAACTGCCAGAAGATCGAAGTGGTCGAAGCCGCCCACCCGGTCCCCGACGCCGCCGGACTGGCCGTCGCCAAGCGCGTGCTGGAGATGGTCAGCGATTTGAGCGAAAGCGACCGGGTGATCTTCCTGCTGTCCGGCGGCGGCTCCGCGCTGCTGGCCCTGCCGGCCGAGGGCCTGACCCTGGCCGACAAGCAACAGGTCAACAAGGCGCTGCTCAGGTCGGGCGCCACCATCGGCGAGATGAACTGCGTGCGCAAGCACCTCTCGGCCATCAAGGGCGGCCGCCTGGCCAAAGCCTGCTGGCCGGCCACGGTATACACCTATGCCATCTCCGATGTGCCTGGTGACCTGGCCACGGTCATCGCCTCCGGCCCCACCGTGGCCGACCCGAGCACCTCGGCCGATGCCCTGGCGATCCTCAAGCGCTACAGCATCGAAGCGCCCAGGGCCGTCATCGACTGGCTCAACAACCCCGCCTCCGAGACCGTCAAGGCCGACGACCCGGCGCTGGCGCGCAGCCACTTCCAGCTGATCGCCCGCCCCCAGCAATCGCTGGAGGCGGCCGCGGTCAAGGCCCGCCAGGCAGGGTTCAGCCCACTGATCCTGGGCGACCTGGAGGGCGAGTCGCGCGAGGTGGCCAAGGTGCACGCCGGGATCGCCCGGCAGATCGTCCTGCATGGCCAGCCACTGGCGGCGCCCTGCGTGATTCTTTCCGGCGGCGAGACCACGGTCACCGTGCGCGGCAACGGCCGTGGCGGGCGCAACGCCGAATTCCTGTTGAGCCTGACCGAAAACCTCAAGGGGCTGCCCGGCGTGCATGCCCTGGCAGGTGACACCGACGGCATCGATGGCTCCGAGGAAAACGCCGGTGCCTTCATGACCCCGCAGAGCTACGCACGCGCCCAGGCCCTGGGCCTGTCTGCCGCGGACGAACTGGACAACAACAACGGCTACGGCTATTTCGCCGCGCTCGATGCGCTGATCGTCACCGAACCGACACGCACCAACGTCAACGACTTCCGCGCCATCCTGATCCTCGAGACTTCCCCATCATGACGCCTGACAAGAAAGTCAAGATCCTCGCTACCCTGGGCCCCGCGATCAAGGGCATCGATGACATCCGCCGGCTGGTCGAGGCCGGGGTGAATATCTTCCGCCTCAACTTCAGCCACGGCGAGCACGCCGACCACGCCCTGCGCTACCAGTGGATCCGCGAGGTGGAAGGCCAGCTGAACTGCCCGCTGGGCATCCTCATGGACCTGCAAGGCCCCAAGCTGCGCGTCGGCCGTTTCGCCGAAGGCAAGGTGCAGTTGCACCGCGGCCAGGCCCTGCGCCTGGACCTGGACGACACCCCGGGCGACAGCCGCCGCGTGAACCTGCCGCACCCCGAGATCATCGCCGCCCTTGAGCCCGGCATGGACCTGCTGCTCGATGACGGCAAGCTGCGCCTGCGCGTGACCGCCACGTACAGCGATGCCATCGACACCGAAGTCCTGGCCGGCGGCGAGCTCTCCGACCGCAAGGGCGTCAACGTGCCCCAGGCGGTGCTGGAACTGAGCCCGCTGACCGCCAAGGACCGCCGCGACCTGGCCTTTGGGCTGGAACTGGGGGTCGACTGGGTGGCGCTGTCGTTTGTCCAGCGCCCCGAGGACATCGCCGAGGCCCGCGAGCTGATCAGGGACCGCGCCTACCTGATGGCCAAGATCGAGAAGCCCTCTGCCGTGACCCAGCTGCAGGCCATCGCCGAAGCGGCCGACGCGATCATGGTCGCGCGCGGCGACCTGGGCGTGGAGGTGCCGGCCGAAAGCGTGCCGCAGATCCAGAAGCAGATCATCAACACCTGCCGCCAGCTCGGCAAGCCGGTGGTGGTGGCCACGCAGATGCTTGAATCCATGCGTTTCTCGCCGGCCCCGACCCGCGCCGAAGTCACCGATGTCGCCAACGCCGTGGCCGAAGGCGCCGACGCGGTGATGCTGTCGGCCGAGACCGCCTCGGGCGACTACCCGATCGAAGCGGTGCGGATGATGAGCAAGATCATCCGCCAGGTGGAGAACGGCCCTGACTACCAGGCCCAGCTCGACGTCGGGCGACCCAAGGCCGAAGCCACGGTGTCGGATGCCATCAGCTGCGCGATCCGGCGTATCAGCGGCATCCTGCCGGTGGTAGTGCTGGTGAACTACAGCGAGTCCGGCGCCTCGACCCTGCGCGCTTCCCGCGAGCGGCCTCGGGCGCCGATTCTCAACCTGACGCCGAACCTCACGACCGCTCGGCGCCTGAGCGTGGCCTGGGGCGTGCATTCGGTGGTCAACGATCGCTTGCGCCAAGTGGACGAAATCTGCTCCACCGCACTCGAGATCGCCCAGGCCCAAGGCATGGCCAGCCGCGGCGACACGCTGCTGATCACCGCCGGCGTGCCGTTCGGCAAGCCCGGCACCACCAATACGCTGCGGGTGGAGACATTGATCTGAGGTGTCCCATTCGCTGGCAAGCCAGCTCCCATAGGTACAGCGTCTGACACAGCGCCGTTCATGAAAACAACGCCGTACCTGTGGGAGCTGGCTTGCCAGCGAAGAAGCCTCCCACGAAACGACCTGCGGAAAACCGAGGCCCTCAAGAGGCCCACCGCTTCCATCCACCTCCACCGACTGCCCCATGTACAGCAAACATTTCGTCAACCCGTGCCCCGACTGGGCCACGGCGCTGCTCAACGGCTTCAGCCAGGTCCTGCTGCAGCGCAACCCGCTGTGTGGCCTGTGCTGCCTCCTCGCGATCCTGCTCACCGCACCGCAACTGGTCGGTGGCGCCTTGCTCGGCGCGCTGTCGGGGCTGCTCACCGCCCAGCGCCGCGGCTACCACCGGACCGACCGCCAGGCAGGCCTGTACAGCTACAACGGCGTGCTCACCGGCATCCTCTTCAGCCATGTCCTGCCTTGGTCGATGATTCTGCCGCCGCTGATCATCGCCGCGGGTGGCCTGTCCAGCATCCTTGTCCACCAATGGCTCAAGCGCGGCAGCCCCGCCTACACCGCGCCCTTCGTGCTGCTCGGCTGGGGCGCGCTGCTGCTGGCCGGGCCCGCAGCGGCCAACCTGCCGGTCGAACCCAGCCCGCTTCACGCTCTGGCCCGCGGCCTTGGCCAGGTGTTCCTGCTGGACAAGCCCCTGGCTGGCCTGCTGATCGCCATGGGCCTGTTCATCGCCGACCGCCACGCCGCGTTGTGGGCCCTGCTCGGCTCGGCAATCGGTGGCAGCCTGGCCCTGCTCACGGGGGAAACCACCATGGCCTGGCACGGGCTGCTCGGCTTCAACGCCACGCTGGCCGCCCTGGCCTTCAGTCACCATCACGGCCAACCCTGGCGACCCTTGCTGGCGATCAGCCTGGCGCTGGCCCTGCAGCCCGTGGTCGAGCGGCTGCCGATGCCTGGCCTGACCGCACCGTTCGTCCTCGCCTGCTGGCTGTTGCACCTGGGCGCGCGGCGCGCACCGACAGGCCGCCGCGAACCTGACCGCCGCTTGCACAGCTGAGGGGCAGCCCCTAGGCTCTGCCCATCTCAACCTGGACAGAGCCCATGCAAACCCCTTCGAGCTGGCGCGAGCGCCTTTTCGTCATCGTCTTCCAATCCGACACCACCGCTGGCCGGCGCTTCGACAAGATCCTCCTGCTGATCATCCTCGCCAGCCTGGTGACGGTGATCCTCGACAGCATCGACGAGGTCCACCGCAACTACGGTGGCCTGCTGGCGGGCATGGAATGGACCTTCACCGCGGTCTTCCTGGTGGAGTACCTGGCGCGCCTGTACAGCTCGCCCAAACCGCTGCGCTATGCCTTCAGCTTCTACGGCCTGGTCGACCTGCTGGCCATCGTGCCGGGACTGATCGCGCTGTACTACAGCGATGCCCAGTACCTGCTGATCGTCCGGGTGATCCGCATGCTGCGGATCTTCCGCGTGCTCAAGCTCAGCCCCTACCTCAAGCAGGCCAACTACCTGATGGCGGCGCTGCGCGGCAGCAAGCAGAAGATCATCGTGTTCCTGGTCAGCGTCTCGACCCTGGTCACCGTGTTCGGCACCCTGATGTACGTGATCGAGGGCCCCGAACATGGCTTCACGAGCATTCCCAAGGGCATCTACTGGGCCATCGTCACCCTGACCACCGTGGGCTTCGGCGACATCGTGCCAACCACGCCGCTGGGGCAGGTCCTGTCATCGCTGGTGATGATCACCGGTTACTCGATCATCGCCGTGCCCACCGGTATCTTCACGGCGGAACTGGCCAACGCCTTGCGTGGCGAGCAGCTCAGGCATGACTGCCCAAGCTGCCACAAGGACGGCCACGAACACGACGCCGCCTTCTGCTCACGTTGCGGCAGCGCGCTGTTCCGCAAGACGGAATAAACAAAGTGTTTTTTGTTCTTTAAACGGCTTGAAACGAACGGCTATAGTCGCTGGCAAAATGCCGTCAACCCGTCAGAACAAGGAACGCGTCGTGAAAAAACTGTTTACCGCCTCGCTGCTGGCCGCAGGCCTTGCGCTGGGCAACCTGGCCCAGGCCGCGCCCACGCTGTTAAACGTTTCCTACGACGTGATGCGCGATTTCTACAAGGACTACAACCCCGCGTTCCAGAAGCACTGGGAGGCCGAGCACAAGGAAAAGGTCAACGTCCAGATGTCCTTCGGCGGGTCGAGCAAGCAGGCGCGCTCGGTGATCGACGGCCTGCCGGCCGATGTCATCACCATGAACATGGCCACCGATATCAATGCCCTGAACGACCACGGCAAGCTGGTGCCCGACAACTGGGTCACCCGCCTGCCGAACAACAGCGCGCCGTTCACCTCGGCCACCGTGTTCATCGTGCGCAAAGGCAACCCCAAGGCCCTGAAGGACTGGCCCGACCTGCTCAAGGACGGCGTGCAGGTCATCGTGCCTAACCCCAAGACCTCGGGTAACGGCCGCTATACCTACCTGTCGGCATGGGGCTACGTGCTCAAGAACGGCGGCGACGAAAGCAAGGCCAAGGACTTTGTCGGCAAGCTGTTCAGGCAGGCCCCCGTGCTCGACACCGGTGGCCGCGCCGCCACCACCACTTTCATGACCAACCAGATTGGTGACGTGCTGGTGACCTTCGAGAACGAAGCCGAGATGATCGCCCGCGAGTTCGGCCGCGACCAGTTCGAGGTGGTGTATCCGAGCGTGTCCGCTGAAGCAGAGCCACCAGTGAGCGTGGTCGACAAGGTGGTCGAAAAGAAAGGCTCGCGCGCCGTGGCCGAGGAATACCTCAAGTACCTGTGGTCGCCAGCGGCCCAGGAAATCGCGGCGAACAACTACCTGCGCCCGCGCGACGCCACGGTGCTCGCCAAGTACACCGACCGCTTCCCCAAGGTTGATTTCCTCTCGGTGGAGAAGACCTTTGGTGACTGGCGCACGGTGCAGAAGACGCATTTCAATGATGGTGGGGTGTTCGACCAGATCTACAGCGGGCAATGATTCGATAGACAACGCCGCTCCCGCTTTGGCGGGAGCTGGCTTGTCAGCGACCGCGACCGGCCACTCATCCCCCTTCTTTTCGAACTTTCCCCCCGCATCACCAATCAGTTCCTTGAGTAACCCTTCCCGCTAGCCCGGCCCTAGGAGTACTCCAGTGCTGCGTCACCTTTCCCTGCTCCTGCTCGGCTGCCTGCTGAGCACACACCTGCTGGCCGCCGAGCCAGCGCCCGCCGAAGAGACCCCAGCCGAGCCCGAAGCCGTGCTCCAGGGAGGACTGCTGGGCGCGCTGGCCGATGGCCTGGACAGCGCCGCCAAGGACATGGACCTCGATGCCCACCTGGTCGACGCCTGGCGCCTGCGCACCGACCGCGCGAGCAAAGAGGTGCAACGCCTGGTCGACCGTCACTCCGGCAGCGACACGCTTGCACTGGCAGGTGACTTTTTGCTGCTGACCATGGCGTGGGTCACCAGCTTCGCCGTCCTGACCCTGCTCGGCCGCCTGCTTTTCAGGCGCATGGCGCGCAGCCGGCTGCTGATCCGCCGCAACCGGGTCCGCAGCGTGGTCGGCCTGTTGCTGCCCTATACCTTGCCAGCGTTGGCCGCCCTGCCGCTGACGCTCTACGCCAGCCGCTTTCTTGAGCCGTCGGTGGCCCGCGCGCTGGGCCTGAGCCTGTCGTACGCCACCAGCAGCGGCCTGTTCTCGACCTCGATCATCCTGTGTCTGATCACCCTGTTCGACGCCGGCCACAAGCGCGCCGCGGTCGCCGCGATCCGTCGCCTGGCCCCGCGCCCGCTGTTCATGATCGGCTTTCTCGCGGCCTGGAGCGACGCGCTGACCAGCGCGCAGATCGCCCGCCAGCTGGGCGGCAACATCACCAGCAGCATCGCGGTGATCACCGGCCTGCTGGCCACGCTGGTGTTCGCCAGCCTGGTGATCCGCCTGCGCCGCCCCGTCGCCCACCTCATCCGCAACCGCTCGCTCAAGGACCGCCTGCAGCACCGCGCCCTG
>NZ_DATELE010000218.1:0-5839 GCF_035277045.1 Pseudomonas sp.
GTGAGCAGCGACAGGCATGAGGCAACCGTATGGGCATCGGAGCTGGCGCCGATGCCCAGGGCCGTGGACCCGCCCACCAGGAGGTTGACCCGCGCCGACCCGCCGCGTTCGGCGACCGAGAAACGCTTGCCCGCCAAGTGGCTGTAGCGAAAGCCCAGGGCATCGGTGTTGATAGTGCCCGAACGGTAGCCGCGCTCGTGCGTGGACACCGTATACGGGGCAGGGCGGCTGCCCTGCAGCAGGAACCGCTGGTAGTCCTGCTGCAGCAGCGCGGCGCGGTTCAGAGCGCCAGCTCCCGCATGTTGTAGGCCAGGCCGCCGCAGGCGATCAGCAGCAGCGCGACGCCGGAGGCCAGGCTGATCAGGCGATTGTTGCGTTGCGAAGCGATCTTGCCGATGGCGAAGATGTACAGACTCAGCACGGCGAAGTCGATCACGATCCACAGCAGCGACAGCACCACCATGCTCTTGCCGAACGACTCGGTGATCTGGATGAACTGGGGGAAGAACGAGATGAAGAAGATGATGTCCTTGGGGTTCGAGATGCCGACCATGAACCCGTGCCACAGACCGCCACGATCGGCTTTCACGACGGGCTCGGCGGCATCCGGCGCAGGCGGGTTCCAGGATTCGCGCAGGGTGCTCAGGGCGATGTAGCCGATGAACAGGCAGCCCACCAGGCTCATCGCGCTGAGCCAGGCGCGGTCGATCGCCGCGCTGGTCATGATGATCCAGGCGGCGGCGCCGATCAGCACCAGCGAGGCCCAGTTGGTGCCCAGGGCGGTGAACAGCGCCTTGCGCGAGCCGGAGGCGGCGGCGGTGTTGACGATCAGCGCGACCACCGGGCCGGGGGTCGCGATCAGCAACAGGACGGTAAGGGCGTAAGTCGCGGTCAGGGCAGTATTCACGGTCAGTTCTCGATCTGTTTGTCAGGCGTTGCACGGTGATGGAACGGGCAGCGGGCCAGGTCTGGCGAGCCCGGCTCCTGAAGCTGGTATTGCTTCCATTCGAAGTTGTCGTCCTGGCCAAAGAAGCCAAGGCTGTCGGGCATGATGCCGTCGTTGTAGGCGCGTACACGCTCGCGGATGCGTTCGCGAATGCGCTTGCCGCTTTCGGTCCGGGCGCTGGCCACTTCGTCGAAACTCTCGCGCGGGTTGATCACGAAGACGATGGCATTGCCCAGGTTGCGGCTTTTCATCTGCCGGTGCGCGGGAAAGCTCATGTTGATGAATAGCGGCATGCCGGCATAGCAGAACGACCACTGGTTGTTCTCAGGGTCGGTCGGCACGGACTGCGGCCAGGGGTGCGGGTCGCGCGCATGGACTTTCTGCAGCACCGACCAGGCCAGCGCCTGCTGCTCGGCCAGGGTGTCCAGGCCGCGGGTTTCGAGAAAGGCCAGCAACGGGCTGCCAATGCGCTGCTTGACCGGCACCGGTTCGATGGTGCGGATGTAATCGGCCAGGCCGACGGCGATGTCGTCAGCCAGTTGCTCGGCGCGGGCGAAGACGATGTGGCACGTCTTGGCCGCGACTGCCTTGCGGCCGAACAGGCAGGGGAAGTCAGGGTTGGCGAGCAATGTCTTGAAATGTTCTACGGTCTGGAACGTCCAGTGGTATGGGTGATCAGTATGTTCAGCGGCCAGCTCAAGCGCATCCAGGCGATAGCAGTTTCCATATCCGGTAAACATGGTTGCCCCAGCAGTGTAATTAGCGATCTGATTGGTGATAGGCGGTGTTGGTATTGGTATTAGTTATTTAGATGCATTTTCGGAAAACCCTGATCCGTTGTAAAACGCCTGAAACTATGACCTACTATTAGTCTCACTCATGATCGGAGCCGGCCATGTCGGAACGGATTCAGGCATTGCACGCGCTGCGCGCCTTCGAGGTCGCCTCGCGCTACGGCTCCTTCACCCGCGCGGCCCAAGAACTGGCCCTCACCCAGGGCGCCGTGAGTCATCACGTGAAGACCCTGGAGGCAATGTTCGGCTGCGACCTGTTCGAGCGCCGTGGTCCCAAGTTGTACCTGACCGAACACGGGCGGTTGCTCGCCCAGGAACTCAAGGTCGGTTTCAAGATCATCGAGAACGCCTGCGCGCTCCTGCGCCAGGACCGCAACGGCCTGCGGCTGAAGGCACCCTCGACGCTCACCGTGCGCTGGCTGCTGCGCGCGCTCGACGGCTTCAAGAAGGTCGACAACAACTGCAGCGTGCAGCTGGCGAGCGTGTGGATGGACATCGACTCGGTCGATTTCTATTCCGAGCCCTTCGATTGCGCGATCCTGCTGGGCAACGGCCACTTCCCCGCCGATGTCGAGAGCGTCAAGCTGTTCGACGAGTGGCTGATCCCGGTCTGCCATCCTGACTACATGACCAGCAGCGAGCCGCCCCTGGCGGCCTTGCAGCACTGCGAGATCCTCCATCCATCGCCCGACCGTCGCGACTGGCGCCGCTGGCTGGCGCGGCTGGATGCACTGGACATCAATATCGACCAGGGCCAGGTGTTCGACACCCTTGACCAGGGCATTTCCGCCGCCCAGCAAGGGCTGGGCATCTCGGTGGTCGATCTGGTGCTGGCCAGCGCCGACCTCGCGGCAGGGCGCCTGGTGACGCCCTTCAAGCACGCGGTGGCGACCGGCGATGGCTACTACATGACCTGGCTCAAGGCCAGTCCCAAGGCGAGGCAGATGGACAAGCTGCGCGACTTCCTGATGAGCCAGGTGCCGTCGTTGGCCTACAAGGACATCGACTTCCTGTACGGCTGAACGGGGCAGGGTAGAATCGCCGTCACAGGCGAAACGATTCGAGGTTCAGGTGGTGGAGTTACAGCAGGGCTTCGTCCTGACCCGGCATTGGCATGACACGGCCGAAGGCACCTGCGTGGAGTTCTGGCTGGCCACCGACGAGGGCCCGCGCCGTGTGCGCCTGGCGCCGCAGGACTCGGTGGCCTTCATCCCGGCGGAGCAGGCCGCGCGGGCGAAGGCGCTGTTGCGCGATGAGCGCGGGGTGCAGCTTCGGCCCTTGCAGCTGCGCGACTTCGACCAGCGTCCGGTGGTGGGCCTGTACTGCCCTCAGCATCGCCAGCTGATGCAGCTCGAGAAAACCCTGCGCGCCGCCGGTGTCGAGGTGTACGAAGCCGATATCCGTCCCCCTGAACGCTACCTGATGGAACGCTTCATCACCGCTCCCGTGCAGTTCGGCGGCACGCCGGATGCCCAGGGGGTGCTGTGCAACGCCCAGCTCAAGCCCGCGGCCGGTTACCGACCCACGCTGCGCCTGGCCTCGCTGGACATCGAGACCACCGAGCGCGGTGAGCTCTACAGCATTGGCCTCGAAGGCTGTGGCCAACGCGTGGTGTACATGCTCGGGCCCGCCAATGGCGATGCCAGCGCGCTTGATTTCGACCTGCAGTACCGCGCCACCCGGGCCGAACTGCTCGAGTGCCTGAACCAGTGGCTGGCTGATCACGACCCGGACGTGATCATCGGCTGGAACGTGGTGCAGTTCGACCTGCGCGTGCTGCAGGAACACGCGACGCGCCTGCAGGTGCCGCTCTACCTGGGCCGCGACGGCTTGCCCGCGACCTCGCGCGAGCAGGGCAGCCGCGCGCACTTCTTCATCAACACCCCGGGCCGGCTGGTGATCGACGGCGTCGAGGCGCTGCGCTCGGCGACCTGGAGTTTCCCTTCGTTCAGCCTGGAAAACGTCTCGCAGACCCTGCTCGGCGAAGGCAAGGCCATCGACACGCCGTACCAGCGCATGGACGAGATCAACCGCATGTTCCGCGAGGACAAGCCCGCCCTGGCCCGCTACAACCTCAAGGACTGCGAGCTGGTCACGCGGATCTTCGCCCACACCCGGCTGCTCGACTTCCTGCTCGAACGGTCCACGGTCACCGGGCTGCCGGTCGACCGCAGCGGCGGCTCGGTGGCCGCCTTTTGCCACCTGTACATGCCGCTGATGCATCGCCAGGGCTTCGTCGCGCCCAACCTCGGGTCGCGGCCCGACGAGGCCAGCCCTGGCGGCTTCGTCATGGACTCACGCCCGGGCCTGTACGAGTCGGTGCTGGTGCTGGACTACAAGAGCCTGTATCCCTCGATCATCCGCACCTTCCTGATCGACCCGGTCGGGTTGGTGGAAGGCCTGCGTGAGGCGGATCCGCAGCACGCCGTCGAGGGCTTCCGTGGCGCCTGGTTCTCGCGCAGCCGTCACTGCCTGCCGGCCATGGTCGAGCGGGTGTGGCAAGGCCGCGAGGCGGCCAAGCGCGAAGGCAACGCGCCGCTGTCGCAGGCGTTGAAGATCATCATGAACGCGTTCTATGGCGTGCTCGGCTCCAGTGGCTGCCGCTTCTTCGACCCGCGCCTGGCGTCGTCCATCACCATGCGCGGGCACCAGATCATGCGGCGCACCCGCGAACTGATCGAAGCCCAGGGGTTCGATGTGATCTACGGCGATACCGACTCGACTTTCGTCTGGCTCAAGCGCGCGGTGGATGAAGCCGAGGCCGCGCGAATCGGCCGCGGCCTGGTCGAGCAGGTCAACGCCTGGTGGCGCGAGCACCTGCGTGACACCCTGGGCCTGGAGAGCGCGCTGGAGCTGCAGTTCGAGACCCACTACACACGCTTCTTGATGCCCACCATCCGCGGCACCGACGAGGGCAGCAAGAAGCGCTATGCCGGGCTGGTACAGCGCGCTGATGGCGAGGACGAGATGGTGTTCAAGGGCCTGGAGTCGGTGCGCACCGACTGGTCGCCACTCGCCCGCGAGTTCCAGCAGGCGCTGTACGGGCGTATCTTCCGCCGCCAGCCATACCGCGAATGGCTGCGCGAATACGTGCGCGCCACCCTGGCGGGCGAGCATGACACGCTGCTGATCTACCGCAAGCGCTTGCGCCGCCCGCTGGACGACTACGAGCGCAACGTGCCGCCGCATGTACGCGCCGCGCGCCTGGCGGACGAGTACAACCTCTTGCACAAGCGTCCCCGGCAATACCAGCGAGGGGGCTGGATCCGCTATGTGATCACCACGGCCGGGCCCGAACCGCTGGAGAACCGCCAGTCACCGATCGACTACGAGCATTACCTGAGCCGCCAGCTGCAGCCGATCGCCGATGCCATCCTGCCGTTCGTGCAGGATGATTTCACCACCCTGGTCAGCCGCCAGATCTCGCTGTTCTGAGCGGCAGCCAGGGGCGTGCCGCCCGCCCGTTTCACGGTGTCTGAACTATGCTCAGAAACACAAGGACACACGGAATCCGTGACGGCCGGGCTTGGTAATCGAAAGTTACGTTTGCGCGTCGCAGTGGCCGTCGTGAGTGGTTTACGCTCGCTCGTCGGATTTTTTGACCACATCTGTAGTCTTTGAGTTACGGAAACGTTAAGGAGATGCGCATGCTCGTTCGGTCACTCACCCTCGCCGCCCTGTTCGCTGTCGCCGGGTCCGCCCTGGCTGCCGATGCAGATGCCCCATTGACCCAGGACCTGGGCAAGGCACGGCCATTGGTGGTCATCGCGCCCAGTTCCGCCGACCCGACCCTGCGCGGCCTCACCGAGGCACTGAAGGACCCCGCCACCCAGGCCGCCTTCAAGGAGCGCAGCCTGGTGCTCTACAGCGTCGCCGGCATGGTCGGCAAGCGCGAGGACAAGAACCTCGAGCAGCAGACCACCATGGCCTTGATCCGCGAGCTCAAGCTTGGCGCCAGCAAGGGCACCAAGGTGATCCTGATCGGCAAGGATGGCGAGCGGCACATGCTCAAGGACGATGAAGGGGGTGAGAAGCTAGAGCCGCAGGCCATCTTCACGGCCGTGGACCAGTTGCCGGCGACCGAGAAGGCCGTCACGGC
>NZ_DATELE010000219.1:0-56437 GCF_035277045.1 Pseudomonas sp.
GGGTTCACGGCCCCTGCGGGGCCGATCGCGGCACAAGGCCGCTCTCACAGGTCATTGCCATGCCATCAACAGGTATCAGACGCCCTGCGGGATTTCCTCACCGCCCAACGCCTCGAACAGCGCGGGCAGGTAATCGGCGAAGGTCAGCATCATCAGCAGGAAGCTGGCATCCAGCTGGCCCAGCGCGTCATCGCCGCCATCCTCATCAGCCTGGTCCTGCAGCAGCTCCTCGAACTTCAGGCGCTTGATGACCATCTTGTCGTCGAGCACGAACGACAGCTTGTCCTGCCAGGCCAGCGACAGCTGGGTGACCACCTTGCCGGTGCCCAGGTGCAGCTGGATCTCGTCGCTGGTCAGGTCCTGGCGCTTGCAGCGCACGATGCCGCCGTCTTCGTGGGTGTCGCGCAGCTCGCATTCGTCCAGCACGTGGAAGTCTGGCGCGGCCTTTTGCGACTTGACCCAGTCGGTCATGGTCGCGCTCGGCGCGATCTTCACCGACACCGGGCGCACCGGCAGCGAGCCCAGCACTTCACGCAGGGTGGAGAGCAGGTCCTCGGCGCGCTTGGCGCTGGCCGAGTTCACCAGGATCAGGCCCTGGCGGGGCGCGATGGCCGCGAACACCATCGAGCGGCGGATGAAGGCACGCGGCAGGAAGGCCTGGATGATCTCGTCCTTGATCTGGTCGCGTTCCTTCTTGTAGACCTTGCGCATCTGCTCGGACTCGATCTCGTCGATCTTCTCCTTGACGGCGTCGCGCACCACGCTTCCAGGCAGGATGCGTTCTTCTTTACGTGCGGCGATCAGCAGGTAGTCACCGCTGACATGGACCAGGGGTGCATCTTCGCCCTTGCCGAACGGCGCGACGAAACCGTAGGTGGTCAACTCCTGGCTGGCGCAGGGACGGGCCGGCTTGGAGGCCAGGGCGGTTTCCAGGGCTTCGGCGTCGAATGCAACGTCCTGGGTCAGGCGGTAGGTCAGCAGGTTTTTGAACCACATGGGGTGAAACTCTCCTTAATGCATAAGGAGGGCATTATTCTCCGTGCGGCTGTTTCAGGCCAGAGCTGTAGGTCTTTGAAAGGCTTCAAAAAATAATTTAAAAAAGTGCTTGCCAGGGTGGTACGTCCTCCGTAGAATGCGCGCCACACCGAGACGAAGGGTGATTAGCTCAGCCGGGAGAGCATCTGCCTTACAAGCAGAGGGTCGGCGGTTCGATCCCGTCATCACCCACCACTTCTCAGTGTATAGCGCAGCGGTAGTTCAGTCGGTTAGAATACCGGCCTGTCACGCCGGGGGTCGCGGGTTCGAGTCCCGTCCGCTGCGCCATATTCCAGCTTCAGGGCCTACTGAACTCCCTGAAGCCACAAAGAAAGCGACCTTAGGGTCGCTTTTTTTGTTTCTGCTGTTCTATGTTTTGAAGCCGCTGCACTTCCTGCACTTCCTGCAGTTCCTGTGGGAGATTCTATGGTGCATGACAACCCCTGTGGGAGCTGGCTTGTCCAGCGATCGGCGGCGAAGCCGTCGTGAAACCTGCACACACACTGTGTCATGCAAACCGCGGTGGCAGGGTGTTACAGCCCCTGCAGGCCCGATCGCAGGCGGTTCGGCCCTCCAGCCTGCCAGCGAAGAGCCCGTCCCCGCCACACCTGCTATGGCAGCTGCTCTTCCCCCCGCAACGTCAGCACCTCATAACCGTCTTCCGTCACCGCCACCGTATGTTCCCACTGCGCGGACAAGCTGCGATCGCGGGTGATCACCGTCCAGCCGTCGCGCAAGGTACGTGTGCCGCGTCCACCCTGGTTGATCATCGGCTCGATGGTGAACACCATCCCAGGCTTCAGCTTGAGACCACTGCCCCGTTGCCCGAAGTGCAGCACTTCCGGGCCTTCATGCATCTGCCGGCCAATCCCGTGCCCGCAGTACTCGCGCACCACGCTGTACCCGGCGGCCTCGGCATGGGTCTGGATGGCATGGCCGATGTCGCCGAGGCTGGCGCCGGGGCGCACCTGCTCGATGCCTTTCCACAGCGCGGCGTAGGTGACATCGACCAGGCGCCGGGCCTGATCTTCGATCGCGCCGATGCAGTACATCTTCGAGGAGTCGGCGATATAGCCCCCTTGCTCAAGGGTAATGTCGACATTGATGATCGACCCCTCGGCCAAAACCTCGTCCGCGTTCGGCATGCCATGGCAGACCACATGGTCGACCGAGGTGTTGAGGGAATAAGGAAAGCCGTACTGGCCCTTGCTGGCCGGACGCGCCTTGAGGGTCTCGACGATGAAGGCTTCGGCGCGGTCATTGATCTGCATCGTGGTGACACCGGCGCGGATGAACGTGTCGAGGTCGGCGAAGACCTGGGCCAGCAGTTGTCCCGCACGGCGCATCAGGGCGAGTTGGGCGGCGTCCTTGAGAATGACTTGGCTCACTGGATCAGTTCCTTGAGGCTGGGGTGTTCGCGGCGCAGCAGCTGGCGCAGCAGTTCCTGGTAATTGGCCTGGGGGTGAAGCTCGGCAAGCATGCCGATGCGAATCCAGAATTCGGCCTGTGCATTGATCGAGCGCGACAGCGCGCCGCTGGCGATACGCAGGTCTTCATGAAGGTCGTCGGCGATCTTGACGATGCCCATGGGGTGCTCCTGAATATATGAAACGTATCTGAATCATATATTCGATCATCCCCCGAGTGCTACGCCTTGGTGCATCCATCACCGCTTTAGTGCGAACACCCCGATCGCTTTAGGAGCTGGCTTGTCCTGCGATCGGTCCCCCAGGGGCCGCAAAAGCTGCAATTTCATTCATCCAGGCACACCGCGATTGCAGATTTTACGGCCCCTGCGGGCCCGATCGCAGGACAAGCCAGCTCCCACAGGGTGTTGTCATGTGCCATGGAATCTCCCATACCGATCGGGTGCCATGGGAAAACTGGGTGGCTGGCCTGACTTTTGCTGAAGCCTTGCCATCAGGGCCGTCAACGCAGATGGCCCACCGTTCACGACAAAGGCGCCGTGTTGCCCCGCTTGCTTGCGCAAGCCGGGGCAGCCGGCGCCTTTGTCGTTCGTGCAGGCAGGAGATCGGCCGATGAGCAGCAGCCAGGTGCGCAGCGTTTGCCCGTATTGCGGGGTAGGGTGCGGCATTGTCATGACCGTGCAAGACCAGAAAGTCAGCAAGATCAGCGGCGACAAGCAGCACCCGAGCAACTTCGGCCGCCTGTGCACCAAGGGCCTGACCGCGCACCTGCCGCTGACCGCCGCCGGCCGCATGCAGCACGCGTTCGTGCGCCAGCAGCGCCAGCAAGACCCCGCCCAGACCGGCATGGACAACGCGATCGAGCAGGCCGCCACCCGCCTGCGCGCGATCATCGACACCCACGGCCCCGACGCAGTGGCGCTGTATGTCTCCGGCCAGATGTCGCTCGAGGCGCAATACCTGGCCAACAAGCTGGCCAAGGGCTACATCGGCACCCGGCATATCGAGTCCAACTCCCGCCTGTGCATGGCCAGCGCCGGCAGCGGCTACAAACTGTCGCTGGGCGCCGACGGACCGCCCGGCAGCTACCAGGACTTCGAGCACGCCGAGGTATTCCTGGTGATCGGCGCGAACATGGCCGACTGTCATCCGATCCTCTTCCTGCGCCTGCTCGACCGGGTCAAGGCCGGCGCCCGGCTGATCGTCGTCGATCCCCGGCGCACGGCCACGGCGGAAAAGGCCGACCTGTTCCTGCAGGTTCGCCCGGGTAGCGACCTGGCGCTGCTCAACGGCCTGTTACATCTGCTGCACCAGAACGGCCATACCGACGCCGACTTCATCGCCCGCCACACCGAAGGCTGGGAAACGATGCCCGAGTTCCTGGCCGACTATACCCCCGCGCGCGTGGCCGAACTCACAGGCCTTGGCGAAGCCGACATCCGCCAGGCCGCCGCCTGGATCGGCGAGTCCAGGGACTGGATGAGCTGCTGGACCATGGGCCTGAACCAGAGCATCCACGGCACCTGGCACAGCAACGCGCTGTGCAACCTGCACCTGGCCACCGGCGCGATCTGCCGCCCAGGCAGCGGCCCGTTTTCCCTCACCGGCCAGCCCAATGCCATGGGCGGCCGGGAAATGGGCTACATGGGCCCCGGTCTGCCAGGGCAGCGCTCGGCGCTGGTGGACGGTGACCGCGTCTTCGTCGAGCAGCAATGGCGGCTCGCCCCCGGTAGCCTGCGCAAGGAGGGCGGGGAGGGCACGGTGGCGTTGTTCCAGCAGATGGCCGAGGGGCAGGTCAAAGCCTGCTGGATCATCTGCAGCAATCCGGTGGCCAGCGTCGCCAACCGCCAGCAGGTGATCGACGGACTGCGGCAGGCCGAGCTGGTGATCACCCAGGACGCTTTCCTCGACACCGAGACCAACCGCTACGCCGACATCCTCTTGCCCGCCGCGCTGTGGGCCGAAGGCGAGGGGGTGATGATCAACAGCGAGCGCAACCTTACCCTGATGCCACGCGCCGTGCCCGCGCCGGGCGAAAGCCTGCCCGACTGGCAGATCATCGCCCGCGTCGCCTGCGCCATGGGCTATGCCGAGGCGTTCAGCTACGCCGACGCGCAGGCGGTGTTCGACGAAATCCGCCGGTTTCACAACCCGGCCACCGGCTACGACCTGCGCGGGATCGACTACGCCGGCCTGCGCCAACAGCCGCGCCAGTGGCCCTGCGCGCCGGGCCGCGAGGACGACCGCAGCCCTCTGCGCTACCGCAACGACGGCATCAGCCAGACCCTGCTGGAGCATGACGGCCAGCGCCCCGCGCTGGCCTTCCCGACCCCCACTGGCCGCGCGCGCTTCTTCGCCCGGCCTTGGCTGCCGCCGGCCGAGCTGCCCGACGACGACTTCCCGCTGGTGCTCAATACCGGTCGCGTGCAGCACCAGTGGCATACCTTGACCAAGACCGGCAAGGTGCCCTCGCTGAACAAGCTCGACCCCGGCCCCTTCGTCGAGATCCACCCCGAGGACGCCGCCCGCCTGGGCATCGCCGACAAGGACCAGGTGGCGATCCGCTCGCGCCGCGGCCAGGCAGTGCTGCCCGCCAGGGTGAGCCCGCGGGTGTTGCCCGGCAACTGCTTCGCGCCGTTTCACTGGAACGATGTCTACGGCGAGCAGCTGGCGATCAATGCCGTCACCTGCGACGCCGTCGACCCGCTGTCGCTGCAACCGGCCTTCAAGCACTGCGCCGTGGCCCTTAGCCGGGTCAGCGGCGAGCGCATAGACACCCTCGAACTTCCCCCTGAACCTCTGTCGGAGCCTGCCACCATGCCGACCGCCATCCTGTCCCGGCTGCTGGGCCTGGACACACTGCCCGTACCCCAGCTTGCCGCCGCCGAACAGAAGTACCTGCAAGGCTTCCTGCTCGGCCTGGGGCAGGCCGACGCGCGTGGCAAGGGCGTGCCGAGCCTGCCCGCCAGCGCACCCCTGGCGCCGGGCAGCCGCCTGTTCGTCGATGGCCTGCTGGCTGGCCTGCTGGCCCAGCCTCAGGTGCTCGAGCCGCTCCCCGTGCAGGCGCCGCACCGCATCCTCTGGGCCTCCCAGACTGGCAACGGCGAGGCGTTGGCCGAACGCTGCGCGCAACGGCTGCGCGAGGCGGGCCTGGCAGTGGAACTCAGCTGCATGGAGGCGATCAGCCCGCGCCAGTTGCAAGGCGCGGCGAGCGTGCTGCTGATCACCAGCACCTTCGGCGACGGCGACGCCCCCGACAGCGGCGCGGCGTTCTGGCAGGCGTTGCAAGGCGAGGAGGCCAGCCATTGCACCGACCTGCCGTATGCGGTGCTGGCCCTGGGCGATTCCAGCTACGATCAGTTCTGCGGCTTTGGCCGGCGCCTCGACCAGCGCCTTGCCGAGCTGGGCGGCCAGCGCCTGTTGCAACGGGTGGAATGCGAACCGGACTTTGATGAAGCCTTCGCCCAGTGGCTGGACGCGCTGGTGCCAGCGCTTGGCCAGGCGTCGGCGCCGCTTGCCGAGGCACCACTGCCCGCAGCCGCGGCCTACAGCAAGCATCAGCCATGGCACGCGCCTTTGCTGGAAAACCGCCTGCTCAACGCCCCCGGCGCCAGCAAGGAAACCCGCCAGCTGGTGTTCGACCTGACCGGCAGCGACTTTACCTACGAAGCCGGCGACGCCCTCGGCGTCTGGCCACGCAATTGTCCGGCCCTGGTGCAGGAGCTGCTGGGCCTGATGCAGCTCGACGGCCAGGCGCCGGTCGAGCTCAAGGACCTGCCGGCCATGCCTTTGGCCACGGCGCTCGAGGCGCATCTGGAGATTGCCCGGGTCACCGTCCAGCAGCTCGAGGTGTTCGGCGAGCATCCCGAAGCCCACGACCTGCGCCGGCTGTTGCTGCCCGAGCACAAGGCTGAACTGAAGTCCTGGCTCTGGGGACGTCAGTTGGCCGATGTGCTGCGCGAGTTCCCGCAGGCGCTGCCGCTCGCCAGATGGCTCGAGCTGCTCAAGCCCCTGCAGCCACGGCTCTATTCGATCAGCTCCAGCCCCAAGGCACATCCAGGGCAGGTGCACCTTACCGTGTCGACGGTACGTTATGGCCAGCGCAAGGGGGTGTCCTCGACCTTCCTGGCCGATCGCGCCGAGGCGGTTCGCGTGGCGATCTTCGCGCAGCCGTCGAAGCATTTTCGCCTGCCCGAGGATGACAGCGCGCCGGTGATCATGGTGGGACCCGGCACCGGCGTCGCGCCGTTTCGCGGGTTTCTCGAGGAGCGCGAAGCGCGTGGGGCTGCCGGGCGTAACTGGTTGTTCTTCGGTGAACAGCGCGAGGCCTGCGACTTCTATTACCAGGAGCAATTGCAGGCCTGGCAGGCCAGCGGGCACCTGCGCCTGGACACCGCTTTCTCCCGCGATCAGGCGCAGAAGATCTACGTGCAGCAGCGCATGCTCGAGCAGGGCGCGCAGCTGTGGCAGTGGCTGGAGGAGGGGGCGTACTTCTATGTCTGTGGCGATGCCGAGCGCATGGCCAAGGACGTCGATGCCGCGCTGCGCCAGGTGGTCGCCGAGCATGGCGCGATGAGCACCGAGGCTGCCGCGGCCTACGTCGCCGAGCTCGGCAAAGCCAAGCGCTATCGCCGCGATGTGTACTGAAAAATGCCCCAAGACGGGGAGTTGTGCACCAGGATAGATCAGTCGCCACGCTGATCCAGGCGGATGCAGTACCTGTGGGAGCTGCTTGCCAGCGAACCCGGGCGAAGCCCGGGCCATACAACTGCTGTGTCAGGACTGGCCTCTTCGCTGGCAAGCCAGCTCCCACAGGTACCTCCCACAGCCACAATCCCTACCACCGAAAACCCAACCTGGCACGCTCCCTGCTTTATCCATCCCACAACGGCCCCGCCGGTCAACGTCGATCGACACCCGGGCCCATAACATGATGAACACCAGGCAAAGGCGCCTGGAGCTTCGGCTCCAGGCGTTTTTTTTTGCACCCGTGATTGAGGACCGCCCCATGAACGCAATCGCCAAAGGCCTGCAGCGCCAGAAACTGATCATCGTCGGCAACGGCATGGTCGGCCACCACTGCGTCGAACAACTGATCGAACGCGGCGCCCTGGCGCGCTTCGAGTTGCATGTCTTCGGCGAGGAACGCCAGCGTGCCTACGACCGTGTGCACCTGTCCGAGTACTTCGGCGGCAGCGACGCCGAGGCCCTGGCCCTGTGCGAGCCCGGCTTCTACGCCGCCAACGGCGTGCACCTGCACCTAGGCGAGGCGGTGCTTGAAATCGACCGCGAACGCCGCGAAGTCGTCACCCCCCAAGGCCGCTACGCCTATGACCAGCTGATCCTGGCCACCGGTTCCTACCCGTTCGTGCCGCCGATCGAAGGCTCCAGCGGCAACGCGCGTCTGGTCTACCGCACCCTCGACGATCTCGATGGCATCCGCGCCGCGGCAAGCGATGCCCGCCGCGGCGTGGTGGTCGGCGGTGGCCTGCTGGGCCTGGAGGCGGCCAACGCACTCAAGTCCCTCGGACTGGAAGCCCACGTGGTCGAGTTCGCCCCACGGCTGATGCCCGTGCAGCTGGACGGCGAGGGCGGCGCGGCGCTGCGCGCGCAGATCGAGGCGTTGGGCGTGGGCGTGCACCTGTCGCGCGCCACCCAGTCGATCAGCGCCGGTGAAGACTACCGCTACCGCATGAACTTCGACGGTGGCGAGCACCTGGAAACCGACCTGATCGTGTTCTCCGCCGGCATCCGCCCCCAGGATGCCCTCGGCCGCAGTAGCGGCCTTGAGATCGCCGCCCGTGGCGGCGTGGTGATCGACGGCGACTGCCGCACCAGCGACGGGCACATCTTCGCCATCGGCGAATGCGCCTCCTGGAACGGCAGCGTGTTCGGCCTGGTCGCGCCCGGCTACAGCATGGCCCGCAACCTGGCTGCCTTGTTGATGGGCGAGACGGCCACCGCCTTCACCGGCGCCGACATGTCGACCAAACTCAAGCTGCTCGGCGTCGACGTCGGTTCCATCGGCGATGCCCACGGCGCCACGCCGGGTTCGCGCAGCTACCGCTTCATCGACGAAGCCAACGCTTCCTATCGCCGCCTGGTGGTCGATGCCAGCGGCAAGCGCGTGCTCGGCGCCGTGCTGGTCGGCGACAACAGCTACTACGACACCCTGCTGCAGTACGCCCAGAACGGCATCAAGCTGCCGGCCGATCCCGCCGCGCTGATCCTGCCCCAGGGCGGCGGCGCCCCGGCCCTCGGCGCCGACGCGCTGCCCGACAGCGCCACCATCTGCTCGTGCCACAACGTCAGCAAGGGCGCGATCTGCGCCGCCATCGACAGCGGCTGCTCGGACCTTGCCGCGGTCAAGGGCTGCACCAAGGCCGCCAGCGGCTGCGGCGGCTGCGCGGCCCTGCTCAAGCAGGTCTTCGAGCACGAACTGACCGCCCGTGGCGTCACCGTCGACAAGAGCCTGTGCGAGCACTTTGCCTACACCCGCCAGGAGCTTTACGCCCTGGTACGTGTCGAAGGCATCCAGACCTTCGCCGAACTGCTGGGCCGCCACGGCAAGGGCCACGTCGGCTGCGACATCTGCAAGCCTACCGTGGGCAACATCCTCGCCTCGTGCTGGAACCAGCCGGTGATGGACCCCTCCCTGGTGCCGCTGCAGGACACCAACGACACCTTCATGGCCAACATGCAGAAAAACGGCACCTACTCGGTGGTGCCGCGCATTCCCGGTGGCGAGATCACCCCGGACAAACTCATCGTCATCGGCCAGGTCGCGAAAAAGTACGACCTCTACACCAAGATCACCGGCGGCCAGCGCATCGACCTGTTCGGCGCCCAGCTGCACGAGCTGCCGCTGATCTGGGGCGAGCTGATCGAGGCAGGCTTCGAGACCGGCCACGCCTATGGCAAGTCGACGCGCACGGTGAAGTCGTGCGTGGGCAGCACCTGGTGCCGCTTCGGCGTGCAGGACAGCGTCGCCATGGCCCTGGCCATCGAAGACCGCTACAAAGGCCTGCGCTCGCCGCACAAGCTCAAGTTTGCCGTCTCTGGCTGCACCCGCGAGTGCGCCGAGGCGCAGAGCAAGGACATCGGCGTGATCGCCACCGAAAAAGGCTGGAACCTGTATGTCTGCGGCAACGGCGGCATGCGCCCGCGCCACGCCGAGCTGTTCGCCACCGACCTGGATGATGAAAGCCTGATCCGCATCATCGACCGCGTGCTGATGTTCTACATCCGTACCGCCGACAAGCTGCAACGCACCTCGGTGTGGCGCGAGGGCCTCGAAGGCGGCCTGGACTACCTCAAGCAGGTGATCCTGGAAGACAGCCTGGGCCTGGGTGCCGAGCTCGAGGCGCAGATGCAGCTGGTGGTCGACCGCTACGAATGCGAGTGGGCCAACGCCCTGAAGGACCCCGAGAAGCTCAAGCGTTTCCGCACCTTCGTCAACGACCAGCGCGGCGACCCGGACGTGCACTTCGTGCGCGAACGTGGCCAGCGCCGGCCCGTGGCCGCAACGCCCCTGCACCTGATCGCAACCACCGAGGAGGCTGTCTGATGAACCTGTCCAATACTGCTGTAGCCCGTGAAACCGACTGGCGGCCGGTGTGCCGCCAGCAAGACCTGGTCGCCGATTCTGGTGTGGTGGTGTGGGTGGATGGGGCGCAGGTTGCGTTGTTCTATGTGCCTGGGGAGGACGAGGGGCTGTATGCCATTGATAACCGCGATCCGCGGTCTGGGGCCAATGTCATTGGCCGAGGCCTGGTTGGCAGCCTGCAAGGGGAGCTGGTGGTTGCTGCGCCGTTGTACAAGCAGCATTTCAGTTTGCGTGATGGGCGTTGTCTTGAGGATCCCGAGCAGGGGCTGCAGGTGTGGCCGGTTCGGGTGAATGGTGAGTCGGTTGAGGTGGCCGTTGGGTGAGGAGAAACGGGGCGGGTTGTGGGTGCGGGTTGGCCCGTGTTCGGGGTGAATATCCTGATTTGTCGTAGGCACTGATATCGCTTTTCGCCTTTACGGCGAGTCACTTTTGTCGTGGCAAAAGTAACCAAAACCGGGCGCCCCCCCGGCCCGGCATCGCCGGGCCCTGTGGGAGCGAGCCTTGTGCCGCGATCGAGGGCGAAGCCCTCGCCGGGGCGCAGGGCTATCGGGTTGTGCCGTGGTGGGAGGGGACACCGGCCGAATCACCATGCCCCATGAAACCTCCCATGAATCAGACCACCACCCCCTTCGGCGCGCGCCCCGCAAACACATCGACCAGACTCGCCACCACCATCTCCCCCATGCGCGTGCGGGTCTGCACGGTGGCGCTGGCGCGGTGCGGCTGCAACACAATGTCCTCACGCTCGAACAGCTCGGCCGGCACGCGCGGTTCATCCACGAACACATCAAGCGCCGCCCCGGCAATCTCTCCGGCCTGCAGCGCGCTGACCAACGCCTGCTCATCCACCAGCTTGCCGCGCGCGATATTGATCAGGTAACCCTCTGGCCCCAATGCCCGCAGAACACGGCTGTCGACCAGCGCCGTACCCTGGTCCGCCGCCGCCGCCAGAATCAGCGCATCACTGTCCGCGGCCAGTTGCTCAAGGTAAGGCTCGAAACCATACGGCACATCCACCGCCTGCAGGTCGGTATAGCGGATCGGACACCCGAAGGCCGCGGCCCGCACGGCGACAGCACGCCCGACCCGGCCCATGCCGACGATGCCGATGCGCATGCCCGACACCTGGCGCGCCAGCGGCAGGGGCACCAGCGGCGTGGCGCTGGTCGCCCATTGCCCGCTGCGCACATAACGGTCGCCCGTGCACAGTCCACGGCAGACACCGATCAGCAGGCCGATGGCCAGGTCCGCGACATCCTCGGTCAGCGCGCCGATGGTCGCCGTCACCGTGATGCCGCGATCGCGCGCGTAGGCAAGATCGACCGCGTCGGTGCCGACGCCGTTGACCGCCACCACCTGCAGCTGCGGCAGCTGGGCCATCAGCGCCTGGCTGATACCGGTATGACCGCCGGTGATCACGCCGCGGATAGCCGCGCCATGCTCGGCCACGTAGGCCGCCTTGTCGCTCTGCTCGTAGTAGCGGCGAATGACAAACAGCTCTTCCAGGCGCTCGCGGATCTCAGGGATGAGGATCGGGCTCAATTGCAGGATTTCAGGTTTCATCTAACGCTCCAGGCAGTGAAGTAGGGCGGCTCAGCCGCGGCCGACAAAGGGCATGTTGCTGGCCATCACGGTCATGTTCAGGACGTTGGCCTGCAACGGCAGGCTGGCGATGTAGCGCACCGCATCGGCCACATGGCGCACATCGACCATCGGCTCGGCGGCGATCTCGCCGTTGGCCTGGCGCACGCCACGGGTCATGCGCTCGGACAGCTCGGTCAGGGCATTGCCGATGTCCACCTGGCTGCAGACGATGTTGTAGGCGCGGCCATCGAGCGCCAGCGCCTTGGTCAGGCCGAGCACGGCGTGCTTGCTGGCGGTGTAGGGCGCGGTGAACGGGCGCGGCGTGTGCGCCGAGATCGAGCCGTTGTTGATGATCCGGCCACCCTGGGGCTGCTGCCGGCGCATCAGGCCGAACGCCGCGCGGGCACAGAGGTAGACGCCATCGACGTTGGTGGCGATGACGTTGCGCCAGTTCTCCAGCGGCAACTCGTCGATCGGCACGGCGGGCGCGTTGACCCCGGCGTTGTTGAAGATCAGGTCGAGGCGACCATGCACTTCCTCGATGCTGGCGAACAGCGCCTCGACGCTGGCCGGATCGCGCACGTCGGTGGGCACCGCCATGGCTTCATGGCCTTCGGCGCGCGCCTGCTCGGCCAGCGCCTGCAAAGGTTCCGCACGGCGCCCGGCGAGCACCAGGCTGAAGCCGTCCTGCATCAGCGCCAGGGCCACGGCGCGGCCGATGCCGCTGCCAGCGCCGGTGACCAGGGCGATTTTCTTGTTGTGTGAATCAGACATGCGTGTACTCCCGTATTCAGGCGGCGTCGTTGGCGGGTTGGCGGGCGGGGCGCGGTCCGACCTGCAGGCGCAGTTCGCCGATGCCATCGATCCCGGCGTGGATCACATCCCCCGGGTGCAGCACATCGACCCCTGGCGGACTGCCGGTCATGATCAGGTCACCCGGGCGCAGCGGTATCTGCCGGGACAGAAGGCTGATCACCTCCTGCAGCGGCCAGGTCTGGTCGGCCAGGCTGGCGCGCTGACGCTCCTCACCGTTGACCCGCAGCCACAGGGCACCCTCCAGCGGCTGCTGCAATTGCCCGGCTGGCACGATCGCAGTCATCGGCGCGGCCGCGTCGAACACCTTGGCGCCTTCCCACGGCAAGCCGTCGCGCTTGGCTTCGCGCTGCCGGTCACGGCGCGTCAGGTCGAGGCCGGCGGCATAGCCGAACACATGCTCCAGCGCCTGCTCTGGCGAAATATCAGCGCCGCCCTGGCCGATCGCGACCACCAGTTCGATTTCGTGGCAGAACTCTTCGGTGTGCGGCGCGAAGGGCAGCACGCCCACCGCCTCGACCACATTGCTGGCCGGTTTCATGAAGAACACCAGCTCGCTCGGCGCCGCGCCCGCGGACGCCGGCCAGGGGTAGTTGCGTCCCAGGCAGAACACCCGGCCAACGGGAAAGCGCAAGGTGCTGTCGTGCACCGGCAGGCTGGTGGTGGCAGGGGGATTGAAAACGTAGGTCATGCGGTAAACCTCCTGTTCGGGAAACCCAGCCTAAGCGGCGCCGCGCCTGCAAAGTTGGACGAAAGCCGCCTCGGCTTGGACAAATCCGGCTTCATGCGCGCGGCTGCAATTCGATGCGGTACAGCCGGCCCAGCAGCAGCGAGTAGGACAGGGTGCCGATCAGCGCCACCGCCCCGATGAACCAGAACGCCATGGCGAACGAGCCGCTGGCATGCACGATGGCGCCGATGACGATGGGCGTGACGATCCCGCCGATGTTCGCCGCCAGGCTGGTGATGCCCCCGGTCAGCCCGATCAGCTCCTTGGGCGCCACTTCCGACACCGCTGCCCACGACGAAGAGGCGATCCCCTGGGCGAAGAAGGCCAGGGTCAGGATGGCGATGCACAGCACGTTGGAGTCGGTGAAGTTGACCAGCACGATGGACATTCCCAGCATCGAGCCGACCACCAGCGGCAGCTTGCGGGCGAACGACAGCGAGTAGCCCTTGCGGATCAGCAGGTCGGAGACGATGCCCGCCAGCAGGATCCCGATGGTCGCGCCAATGAACGGCATCACCGCGAAGATACCGACCTTGATCAGCGTCAGCTGGCGCTCCTCGATCAGGTAGGTGGGGAACCAGGTGAGGAAGAAGTACAACGCCGAGGTGCTGGCGAACTTGCCAATGCAAATGGCCCAGACCTGGCGGTAGCGGAACAGCTCGGCCACCTGGCGCCAGTCGAAGCGGGTGCGTTGCTGGCTGCTCTTGACCAGGCCGCCGCCTTGCTCGATGTAGGCCAGTTCTTCCTTGCTGACCTTCTTGCAGTTGAGCGGGTCGCGGTAGAGGAACAGCCACACCACGCCAAACACGATGCCGACGATGCCGGTGCTGTAGAACACGTGGCGCCAGTCGTAGGTGGTCGCCAGCCACAGCAGCGCGCCGGTGAACAGCGCGGTGCCCAGGTACTGGCCGCAGACATACACGCTGCTGGCCAGTCCCCGTTCGCGGGCGGGGAACCATACAGTCACCGCGCGGCTATTGGCCGGGAAGGCCGGCGCCTCCATGGCGCCCACCGCCAGGCGCAGGCCGAACAGCGAGGCAAAACCGGTGGCCAGGCCTTGGGCCACGGTCACCGCCGACCAGCTGATCAGCGATACGCCGTAGGTGAGGCGCGAACCGAAGCGGTCAGCGATGAAACCGGCGGGCACAAGGGCCAGCGCGTAGGTCCAGGCGAAGGCGGAGAAGATCAGGCCCATCTCGACCTTGTCCAGGCCCAGGTCCTTGGCCATGAACGGCGCGGCGATCGAGATGTTCACGCGGTCGACATAGTTGATGATGGTTGCCACCAGCAGCAGCGACAACATGAACCAGCGGCGGCGGGTGGGCAGGCGCTGGGGGATGGCAGCGTCGGTGGGCACGGCAAAGGGCGCCGACGCGGTACGGGAAGTAGGCGTGCTCGACATGAGTCGACCTCGTTATTGTTGTTGGTGAGGTGTGGGGGCTGCAGTCCGTATCTAAGGTGGTCGTACAACCGCTCAAAAGCAACGCAGGTTTTAGACCGTTTTTTGTACTTTCATCCGCATGCCGCTGCACTGTCCAAAAAATCCCGAGGCCAGGGGAATGAGCATGTTTACGGCTGAAACTACTGATTTAGAGGGGTTTCAAAGAGATGCTGACGTCAGGCTTTTTGACCGGGACCCTGTGATCTGGAGTTTCGACGTCGTACAACATATTGCCAATGCTGCCCGCGCCCCTTCAGAATCGCCGAAGGCCCGCCGCGGCGGATCCCGACCCGGTCAACTGGAGCCCAGCCATGCCACCCAAGCGTGAAGTCCCGACCTATGTGATGCAGCAGCGCAGCGAGCTGATGGATTTCTACATCCGCGACCAGCGCGGCCGCGCGGCCGAGACCACCCCGCACCGGCACGAGTACTTCCAGATCCAGGTCAACCTGGGCGGCGACACCGTGCAGCACATCGGCAATGTGCAGCGCCCGTTCACCCGCCGTACCCTGGCCTTCATCCTGCCGCACCGCGTGCACGTGATCCCGCATCCCGCGCACAGCGACTTCGTGGTGATCAATTTCTCCCAGACTTTCCTGCTGCCGCATTTGCAGTGCGACCCGATGGACCTGGAAGAGGTGTCGATCCTGCAGGCGCCGGAGCTGTCGCCGTTCCGCTTCCAGGAGCACCTGGACTTCTGCCTCGACGAGGCCGATTTCCAGCCCCTCTGCCAGCTGCTCGAGCAGATGCGCGTGCTCGACGCCAACCGCCAGTTCGGCAGCCGCGAGATCCTCAAGGGCCTGCTGCTGCAGCTGATCGGCCGTGTCTGCACCCTCTACGCCGAGCCGTTGCGCCAGCTGGCGGACGGCAACGCGGCGCAGCTCAGCCGCCGCGACGCCCTGGGGCGGATGAGCGACTACCTGCGGCGCAATATCAACGACCCGGACCTGTGCCTGCACAAGGTGGCTGCGGCCACCTACCTGTCACCCACCTACCTGACCCACTGGCTGCGCAAGGAAATCGGCAAGACCTTCAGCGAGCTGGTGCTGGAGCGGCGCATGCACGCCGCGCGCAACTACCTGCTCAATGGCAGCCGCCCGGTGGGCGAGGTGGCGCGCCTGTGCGGCTTTGCCGACGAGGCCTATTTTTCGCGGCGCTTCCGGCAGATGCACGGCCTGCCGCCCGGGCAGTTTCGGCGGCAGCAGCGCGATCCCGGCGCCACCCAGGCGGCCATGCCCTAGCTCCGGCTTGCCTGCGCCAGCCGCGAGCCCGAGAATGCGGGCATCTCATGCTGACCGCCGGCCCCACGCAGACCCATGAACCTCGACACCCGCATCAAGTACCGCCACCTGCTGTGCTTTCTCGAAATCGCCCGCCAGGGCAGCCTGGCCAAGGCCGCGGACGTGCTCGCGATCAGCCAGCCGGCCATCTCCAAGACCCTCAAGGAACTCGAGGGGCTGCTCGAGACGCGCCTGTTCGAGCGCAGCCGGCAGGGCGTCGAGCTGACCCCGGCCGGCACCCGCTTCATGCGCTATGCCGGGCCCAGCGTGCAGGCCCTGCGCGATGGCGTCAGCAGCCTGCGCGGTGAAGCGCGGGCGCCGTCGCAGGTGCGCATCGGCGTGCTGTCGACGGTCGAAGGGCTGCTGATGCCCGAAGTGCTGTGCCGCCTGCATCAACGCCATGAGGCGCTGCTGATCAGCGTGGTGACCGGGGCCAGCGCGCAGCTGCTCGGGCAACTGCGCCTGGGCGAGCTGGAACTGGTGGTCGGGCGCATGACCGACAGCCCGCAGATCCAGGGGCTGTCGTTCGAGCACCTGTACAGCGAATCGATGGCGCTGGTGGTGCGCCCCGGGCACCCGCTGCTGGCCAGCACGCCGGTGGAGCGCGCACGGGTAGGGCGTTATCCGCTGGTGCTGCCGCCTCCGGGCACGACCATCCGCCAGCACGCCGACAGCCTGTTCGTGCAATGCGGCATCCCGATGCCGGCGCAGCGCCTGGAGACGCTTTCCCTGGCCCTGAGCCGGCGCTACCTGTTGGGCAGCGATGCGCTATGGGTGGCGCCGCGCGATGCCGTGCTGCTCGACCTGCGCCGCGGCGAGCTGGCCGAGCTCGACGTGGGCGGCAACGAGCCGGGCGGCTCGGTGGGTATCTGCCGCAATGCCGCCTTGCCGCAGAGCCTCCCCGCCGAGTGGATGTGCGAGGTGTTGCGCGAGGTGGCGTTGCAGTACCGCGAAGGCAGCTATCCCTGAGCCGGCTGTCCCTGAGCCCGCTACCCCTGAGCCCGCTCGGCGAGCAAGGCACTGAGCGCCTTGAGGCTATCGTCGCCGAGGCTGCCGCTTGCCGCCATCAGCCTTAGCTGGGCCTGGAGGATCGCATAGCGCTGCCGGGCAAGTTGCTGCTGGGTGCGGGTCACCTGCTGCTCGGCATCCAGCACGTCGCTGCTGATCCGGGCGCCGGCCTCGAAGGCGTGCGTGGTGATCCGCAGGTTGCTCAGGCTGGAGCGCAACGCTTGCTGCAGGGCCTGGTACTGGCTGAGCCCACCGGTCAGGTTGAGATAGGCCTGGCGCGCCATGAAGTCGGCCTCGCGGCGGGCGTCTTCCAGTTCGTCCTCGGCGGCGCCCTGCAAGGCGCGGGCTTCGCGGGTGCGGCTGCTGGTACCGCCACCGGCGTACAGCGGCATGCTCAGCTGCACGCCGACCACGGTCTGGGTGTATTTCTCTTCCGGCACGGTCACGTCGTAGAGACTGCCGCCCACCGAGGCAAAACGGCCATGCGCGGCCACCAGGTCGAGCGTCGGCAGGTGGCCGGCCTGCTGTTTTTCCACCTCCTGCCCGGCGATCAGCCGTCGCACTTCGGCTGCCTGTACCTTGAGGTTGTGCTGGCGAGCCTGGTCCGTCCAGGCGTCCAGCCTGGCCGGTTGCGGGCCACTGAATACAACTTGCTGATCGAGCCTGGCCAGTTCGCCCGGCATGCTGCCGGTCAGCCGGGCCAGCGCCTGCTGACCGAGGCGCAGCGCGTTGCTGGCGGCGATCTGTTCGGCGTGCGCCAGGTCGTGGCGGGCCTGAATGCGCTGCACCTCGTTTTCGGTGCCAGAGCCCTCGTGTCTGAACCGCTGCGCCTTGTCCAGCTGCTGGCCCAGGGTCCGCACCTGCTGATCGAGGGTGTGCAGGTGGTCCTCGGCGAGCAGCAGCTCGAAGTAGGCATCGGCCACCCGCAGGATCAGGTCCTGGCGTGCGGCCAGCAGGTCGATCTCGCCGGCGGTACCAAGTGCCTTGCCCTGGGCATGGCCGATGACGTTCTGCCAGCGCAGCAGGGGCTGGATCAGGACCAGCGCGTACGCATTGGAGTTGTCGCGGTTGCGCCGTGCCGCGCCGCTGTGCTCGCGGTCGACCCAGGCCGCGCCGCTTTCCAGCGACAGGTGCGGCAGCAACGTGGCCAGGCCCTGGGGGGGCTTTTCCGCGGCCGCCAGCTGACGCTGCTGAGCGGCGGCATAGGCCATGTCATGGTCGAGTGCCTGCTGGTAGGCCTGGTACAGGTCACTGGCCTGGGCCGCCGGGGCACAGAGCAGGGCCAGCGCCAGCAGGGCTAGGCGGATCGGGGTGCATTGTCCGAACACGTCGCGGACTCCTTTGCAAGTTGGTCCTTGGGTTTGCGGGGGTTGCGCATCATCAGCACCATCGGCACGCCGACCAGCATCACGGCGCCGAGCAGCCCGAAAAGCATGCTGAAGCCGAGCATCTGCGCCTGCTCGCGCGCCTGAAGGTAGGCCAGCAGCGCGTTGGCCTGGTCAGCGCCGAGCAGGTCGGTGGACAGCCGCCTGGGGTCGAGGCTGGCCAGGTCCCAGCCGCTGGCGACCAGCTGGTTTTCGTCGACGTGCTCGGACAGTTGCCGGTAGCGTGACCAGGAAAACCGCGTCAGCAGCGTGGCGGCGATGGCGATGCCGACGCTGCCACCCAGCTGGCGCATCAGATTGAGCACGCCGGAGCCGACCGAAATCAGCTGCGCTGGCAACTGGCGCATGGCCAGGTTGGTCAGCGGTACGAAGATCATTCCCAGGCCGAAGCCACGAATGATCAGCGGCCAGTACAGGGTGTCGGGGTTGCTCTGCAGGGTGAACTGGGTATGCAGGTACATGGCATAGCCGTAGATCAGGATGCCGACGCAGATGAACCAGCGTTCATCGATCCGGTTTTCCTGCGACAGCTTGCCGATCACCAGGGTGCTGACCGCGCTGGCCAGCGCGCCGGGGAAAATCACCAGGCCACTCTGGTACGCGCTTTGTTCGAGCAGTGTCTGCAGCAGCAGCGGCACCATGAACAACGTGCTGTACAAGCCGAAACCGACGCAGAACGCACAGACCGAGCCCAGCAGGAACTCGCGGTTGCCGAACAGCGCCAGGTTGACGATCGGGTTGGCCACCCGCCGTTCCCAATAGCAGAAGCCCAGCAGCCCGAGCACCGCCAGGGCCAGGCACAGCACGCTCAGGTCCGATTCCAGCCAGTCCCAGTGCTCACCGCGCTCGAGCAGGATCTGCAAGCTGCCGACACCGACCGCCAGCAGCACGAAGCCCAGGTAGTCGATGCTTCGCGGGCGCCGTTCGTTGGGCGAGTCCTCCACGCACAGCCAGGCGAGAAGGATGGCCAGCGCGCCGATCGGCAAGTTGATCAGGAAGATCCAGTGCCAGGAAAACTCATCGATCAGGTAGCCGCCCACCGATGGGCCGAGGGTCGGCCCCATCATCACCCCGACGCCATACAAGGCAAGGCCCGAACTGACCTTTTCCTTGGGGAACACGTCGTAGATGATCGCCTGGGAGATGCCCAGCAGGCCGCCGCCGGCCAACCCTTGCACCACCCGGCAGAACACCATCTGCCACAGTTCCTGCGACAGCGCGCAGCCCAGCGAGGCGAGCACGAACAGGCCCGAGGACACCAGGTAATAGGTACGTCGGCCAAACCAGGCCGACAACCAGCCGCTGGCCGGCAAGATCACCACGTTGGCGACGATGTAGCCGGTCGATATCCAGGAGATCTCGTCTATCGATGCCCCGAAGCTGCCCATCAGCCCCGGGATGGCCACGTTGACGATGGTCACGTCGAGCAGTTCCATCATCGAGATCAGCGTGACCGTCACGGCCACCAGCCAGGGCGACTTCACAGCGGCTGGCCGTTGTCGCGGGTATCGACCTCGACGAACACGCTCATGCCCTGGCTGAGCGCCTGCTGGATCGACGCGGGCAGTTGCCTGAACTCGATCCGCGCCTGGATGCGCTGCACCACCTTGGTGAAGTTGCCGGTGGCGTTTTCCTGCGGCAGCAGCGAGAAGCGCGCGCCTGTGGCGGGCACCAGGCTATGCACCACACCCTCGAAATGCTCCCCGGGGAAGGCATCGACACTGATGCGTGCCGGCTGGCCGACGCGGACCCGGCCGATCTGGGTTTCCTTGAAGTTGGCCACCACCCACAGGTGCTCGGTGCTGACCAGGCTCAGCAGTTTCTGCCCGGCGACCACGAATTGTCCGGGCTGCACGTCCTTGTGGGCGATGACCCCGTCCTGCGGCGCGGTCTGCCGGGTGTCCTGCAGCTGGATGCGCGCCAGGCCCAGCGCCGACTCCGCCGCCTTGATCCGGTACTCCTCCACCTTCAAGGCCGCCTCGTTGGCCAGGGTGCCTTCACGGGCGGCGGTGGAGTTGTCACGCGCCGCCTGCAGCTCGTGGCTCAGGGCGTTGAAGCGGGCGCGCGCGGCTTCCAGGTCCTGGGTGCTGAGCACCCCTTGCGCGGCCAGGCGTTGCGCGCGCCGGTAGTCGCTGCCAGCCTGCTCGACATTGGCCACCAGCCGGCCGATGGTGGCCTTGGCCGCCTGGTTGCGCGCGGCCGCGCTGCGTACCTGGCTGTCCATCAGCCCAGGCATGCCGCCCTGGCCTGTGGCGACCAGGGTGCCCTGGTAATCGGCTTCGGCTTGCTCGACGCGCTGATGGTATTCATCCTCGCGAACCTGGAACAGCAGGTCGCCTTTGCCGACCCGGGCGTTTTCCAGCACCGGCACCTGGACCACCACCCCGCTCAGCCTGGCGCGGATCGGGATGATCACGCCTTCCACCTCGGCGTTGTCGGTGCTGACATACTGTTTCGCGTATTGCCAGCGCTGCAAGGCAAGCACCGCCAGGCCTGCGATCACCACTGCCGATACCGCCCACTTGGCGTACTTGCCTTTCAACATGTCACGCTCTCTCTCGTCCGTGTTGTAGGGAGGGCAACGGCCCCTGCCCACGCTGCTCGCGGGCAGGGGCCAAGGCTCAGCTGGCCGCCGCGATGGGCGATGGGCGGGTGGCGCTGGCGCTGCGCTGCTCCAGTTGCTCGAGCACGCCGTCCCACAGCACGGTTCGCGCGACCAGGGCATCGCGCGCACTGTTGGCCAGCGCCTGCTGCTGCGCGGGCTCGCTGACGATCTCGGCGATGATGCGCTTGGCCGCCGGGCCGTGGTCGTCACCGTCCATCTCGATGTGGCGCTTGAGGTAGTAGGTCAGCATCGGCACGCTGTCTTCGTCGATGGCCCAGCGCTGCAGCAGCCCACCGAACATGTCGGGGATGATGTCTTCGCGGCCGAAGAAGAAGTACGCCAGCACCTGCACGGTCGAGCCATGCAGGGCCACATCCAGCGTCTTGCTGACGAACAGCTTGGCCGGCAGCGGCATCTCGACGTTGGTCAGTGCCTGCGCCAGCGGCACGCCTGCCTGCAACAGCGCCTGGAACTGGCGGAACGGGCCCGTGTCGGCGCCGATCTCGTCCATCGCTTCCAGGTACAGCTCCATGTGGCTGATGAAACCACCACCGGGGCGCTCGTCGGTTTCCTCACCGGTGACGATCTCGTTGATCAGCCTGGCGGCGACGATGTGCCGTGGCGGCAGCCAGGGCAGGCTGACGCATGTCAGGTCGCGCTGGATGCGCTTGAGCAGGGTCATGAAGTCCCATACGGCGAAGACGTGGTTCTCCATCAGCAGGCGAACGTCCTCCAGCGAACTGATCCTGGCGAACAGCGGATGTTCCAGCAGGGTGCGGCGTTCAGCCTCGATCAGGTCATCAATTTCAAAAGACATACTCGGCTCCATGAGTGTGTGGGTAGAGCGCCGGGGCGCGGGTTATTGTCCGGAGGGGGTGTGCGTGGGCGTTGCCTGCAAGGCACCGGCATAGGGAAAGCGCGCGGTGCAGTAGCGCAAGGCGCCGAAGAACCTGGGTTCGAGCAGCGCATGGCGGTCCTGGTACCAGCCACTGGCGAGCAGCTGGCGGTGCAGGCGGGGCAGGCGCCAGCACGGCACCCGGGGATACAGGTGGTGCTCGAGGTGGTAGTTCGAGCCCAGGTGCAACAGGGTGCTCAGGCAGGCCGTGCGTGAGCGGGCCACCGGGTGTTCGACGCTGGTGTCGAAGGCATGCTCCTGATAGGCGTTCAGCGCCGAGATCAGCAACGCCAGCAACAGGCAGCCGGCCACGGCGGGCAGCACCATCGGCCACTGGCTGGCCAGCAACAGCCATAGCGCCGGCCAGAGCAGCTGGCAGGCCAGGTTGACCCTGGCCAGCAGGCGGATCTGGCCATCCGGCAGCGGCAGCGCGCCTGCGACATGGGCACCGGGCAGGGCCAGGCGCACCGTCTGCACCAGGTAGCTGCCGGTGGCATGCAGCCGTGACACCAGCAGCCGGGTAACCGCCAGGCGATAGCGGCGCAGCAGACGCCAGTCCGGGTCTTGCGGGCCACCGTTGTAGCGGTGGTGCTGCCAGTGGTCGACGAAGTAGCCGGTGACGCAGAAGCCGCACAGCATCGAGCTCAGCAACACCGCCAGCAGGCAGCTGAGCAGGCGATTGCCGCTGAGGTTGAAGTGGAAACCCTCGTGGCCCAGGATGCCCTGCAGGAACAGGCCGTAGCCTGCCGGCAACAACAGCGGCAGGGCCAGCCACCCGGCTGCCGGTGCTTGCCCGGCCACGGCCACGAACAGTGCCAGCGGCGCGCCGAACAGCAACAGTGCGTAGCCGGTCACCAGCGCTGTTTCCAGCGCTGACGGCGCCAGCAGGCGTCGGTCCGGGCGCAGCGTGGGCTTGTCCAGCAGCAGTGGCTTCATCGCGCCGGCCTCACTCGATCAGTTCTGGCTTGAGCGCCAGCTGGCCGGCCTTGCTCAGGCTGCGCAGGCGCAGGCCGATGAAGGCGTCGACCACGCTGGGCATCCAGCGCGCGGTGTACATCGTCAGGCTGCCCATGAAGGTCAGGCCGCGGTTGCGCAGGCCGCGCTTGCAGCAGGCGCGCAGCAGGCCATTGCTGGCGTCGTCGAGGGTTTCCTCCAGCGACAGCAGCACCCGCTCACCGCGTTTGAAACTGACCAGGCGCTTCACCGACAGGCCGACCCGTTCGGCGGGGTCGTGGATCGCCGTCGCGATGAAACCGGGGAACACCGTGACGATATCCAGCTGCCCCGCGTACTGCATGCGCAGCACGTCCGAATAGGCGCTCATGGCGCGTTTGCTGGCCGCGTAGGCGGGCACGTAGGGCGCGTTCACCAGGGCGAACAGCGAGGACACGTTCACCACCTTCCCGCGTTTGCGCAGCAACGCTGGCAGAAAACGCGCGGTCAGCTGCCAGGGCGCCAGCAGGTTGACCTCCATGGCGCGCCGTACCTCATCGTTGACGCCCGTCTCGCCACGCTCCAGGGTCAGGACCCCGGCATTGTTGACCAGGATGTCGATGTCACCGAAACGCGCCTGGATCGAACCGGCGGCTTCCTCCATGCGCGCCTGGTCACACAGGTCGAGCAGGTAGTACGCATCGAAGTTCAGGCCCGTTTGCGGCTCGAGCCGGTCGATGCCGATCACGGTCGCGCCCTCGCGCTTGAGCTTGCGTGCCGTTTCCAGGCCGAGGCCGCGCGCCGCGCCGGTGATGACGACGATCTTGTTGAGCAGTTTCAAGGGTTGACTCCATTGGCGATGCTGAAGGATGCGCTGTGCAGGTAGCTGTCGAGGTTCGCCGACATGCTGTAGCGGCCGGGCGGATGAAATTGCAGGCCACGGGTGCTGGCCAGCCAGTCGCTGCCCAGGCTTGAGCGGATGAAGGCCAGGCCGCCGAGCATCTGGTGGGCCAGGTCCGAGGCGCTTGCCAGCTGTTGTTCGATGCCGTAGCGGGCCAGCAACAGGCGCGCCAGCAGGTCGTCGGCATCGGCCTCGAGGTGCTCCACCTCCTGCGCCAGGCCTTCGAGCGCGCTCAGGCACAACTGCAGCGGGCAGGCCAGCTGCACACGTTGCTGATCGCTCCAGCGGCGCTCGCTGATCACCGTTTCCGCCAGGCCCAGGCAGGCGCCCAGGTAGGTGGCGCTGATCAGCAGTTCGAACCAGATGAAACCGATGGTCTGCACATCGCCCAGCTGCGACTTGAGCCCCGCCGAGAACACCATCTTGTCGCTGACGTAGACGTCTTCAAGGCGCACTTCCAGGCTCTGCGCCCCGGCCAGCGAGCGGTTGGCCCAGAACGGGTGCTGGCTGATGCCCGGCGCGCTGGCGGGAATCAGCGCGATCATCAGCTCTTCGCCCTGATCGCCCGTGTGGCTGTAACTGGCGGTCAGCAGGTCCATCGAACTTGCCAGGCAGCAGGGTTGCTTGCTGCCGCTCAGGCGCACGCCGTCGGCGAGCTGCACGGCCTCCATCCCCGCGTCGAGGATGCCGCCGCCCGGTACGCCCTCGGCGAACCCCGAGGCCACCAGCAAGCGCTGCCTGGCGATGGCCGACAGCAGCAGGCCTTCGGCACCGGCCCCCTTGTCGGCGACCGCCACAAGGCTTGCCACGGAAAACTGATGCATGGTGCTGGCGACCGCCAGCGAAGGTGACAACGCACCGATGGCGATCTGCACGCGGACCGCCTCGAGCGCGCTGGCACCCAGGCCACCGCCGGCCTTGGGCACGAGCAAGGCGACCGGGCCGCTCTGCTTGAACCAGTCCACCACGGGGCTGCCCTGCGCTTCACGCTGGTCGAAAGGCAGCTCTGCCAGCAGGCTGGCGAAACCGGGCGCGAAGTGTTCCAGGGTCTGCCTGGAGCGCTGGAGCAATGACAGGGTCATTCCATCAATCCTTGATATGACTGTTCGGGAACAGGCCATTGATGATGGCGCTGATGTTGTCGCGGATCGCCTCGCGTGCCACGGGATCGAGCATGTCGGCGAGCATTGGCAGGCCCAGGTCGAAGCAGGAGTGGAAGGCGATGCTGGCGCCTTCGGGCGCTTCGCTGACTTGCCAGTAGCCGGAAAAATGCTCGATGTCACCGGCGGTCTGGCGAAAGTGGATGTGCAGGTTGGCGGGGTCGAAGACGTCCCGTTCCTGCCACTTGAGAATGCCGCTGTGGAAGTTCACCTCCCAGTTGCTCAGCACGACGTTTTCATCGACCGATTCGATGTCGATGTGGCGGACCGACTCGCACAGTCGCGGGTAGGCGCTGAAATCGCTGATGGCGGCGTAGACCTGTGCGGCGCTCTGGCTTGGCACGTAGGCGTTCAAGCTGACTTCTTTCATTTCGATGTCCTATTCGAAGGTGCTGGCAAGGGCGCGGGCAACGCCGCCGAGCAGCCAGTCGATGTCGCTGTCGCTGTACAGCGCTGGCGGGGTCAGGCGGATTACCCGGTGATCGTTGAGCGAGTGATTGACCACGATGCGCTGGTCGATGAGGTGCATGACCATGTTCGCTGCCAGGCCCGCGTCGGCGAACTCGAGGCCGAGCAGCAGCCCGGCGCAGCGCAGTTGCACCTGGGTGCCGCGGGGGTGCTGCCGCAGCACGTCCTGCAAGCCTTGTTGCAGGCGTTGGCCGAGTGTCTCGGCGCGCTCCACCAGGTGTTCGCGCTGCATGACTTCCAGGGTTGCCATCACCGCAGCCATGGCCAGCGGGTTGGCGCCGAAGGTCGAGGTGTGCATCAACGGGTGGCGGTTGAGCGGGGCCTGCATCTGCGGTGTGCAGACCATCGCGCTGACCGGGACGCAGCCGCCGGACAGGCTCTTGCCGGCCAGCAGGATGTCGGGGGTCACGGCATGGTGGTCGCAGGCCCACCAGCGGCCGGTACGGCCCATGCCGGACTGGATTTCATCGGCGATCAGCACCGCGTTGTACTGGTCGCACAGGCCGCGCACCTGGCGCAGGTAATCGGCCGGGGGCACGATCACGCCGGCCTCGGCCTGTATCGGTTCGAGGATCACGCAGGCCCGTTCGGACAGCGATTCGAGTTGCAGCCGCAGGGCGTCGATATCGCCGAAGGGCACGAAATGGCTATGGCCAAGGCGGTCGGCGAAAGGCGAGCGGTACAGCTCCCTGCCGGTCACGGCCAGCGCGCCCAGGCTTTTGCCGTGATAGCCACCGGCGGTCGAGATGACCTGCTGGCAGCCATTCAGCCAGGCCAGCTTCAGCGCCGCCTCGGTGGCTTCGGTGCCCGAGTTGCAGAAGAACACATACTGCAGCTCGCCAGGGCAGACAGCGGCCAGGGCCGCGGCGGCCTGGGCCTGGAACGGGTTGAGCATGAGCTTGCTGGCCATCGGGTGACTGTGCAGCTGCCGGCTCACCTGCTCGACCACATGCGGGTGCGAATGGCCGAGCAGGAACACGCCGTAGCCACCGGCATCCAGGTAGCGGTTGCCGTCCATGTCGAACAGGTACACGCCAGCACCGGATACTTCGATGGGCAGATTCATCATCGAGGCCAGGCGCGCATAGCCGGCGTTGACATGGTCGCGGTACTGCTCGCGCACACGTTGCGCGTCAGTCGCGGCGGGCAAGGGGCTGAAACTGTTCATCGTCCTCAAGCCTCCACGGCCAGTTCGGCGCGACGTTCGCTGGGCGATGGCACCTTGAGCATGCGTTGCATGGCCGAAAGCTTGGGGGACAGGCGGGCGAGGGTGAGTGCCAGCTCCTGGCGGGGTGAGCGCTGGGCCAGGTACTGCGCCGGCAACAGCTCTGCCAGCGAGCTGGGCAGCGGTTGCAGGAGGCTGGCGTAGCGGCACAGCTGGGTCGCGCGGCCAAGCGCGGCACGGATGTTTTCCTCAAGCGCGGGCAGGAACACCGGCCGCACCAGGCGCTCGTAGATGTCCGGGTTCATGCAGCGCGGGCGCTGGAACGGCTCGGGCTGCTGCTGCATCTGCGTGCACATGAGGTCGAGCAGGGTGCGAATATCCAGGGCCTGCGGGCCGTTGGAAAGGAAGTAGTCGTTGCCGATCAGGCGCTGATCCAGGGCACTGACGATGCCGGCCGCGGCCACGTCCCGGGCGATGACGTCGACGCGTCCGTCCTCGGGGCAGGGAATGATCGGCAGGTAGCCCAACATCATCAGGCCCATGGTCAGGTGGAAACCCTGCAGGATGGGCATGTGGCCGGTCTGGCTGTCGCCGATGATGATCGACGGACGGAAGATCGATACCGGCACGCCCGCCTCTCGCACCAGCTGTTCGGCCTGGCGCTTGACCACCTCGTACGGGGTCGAGGGCATCACCCCGGGGTGGTAGTCGCAGGGGTGAGTGAAGGCGGTGCTGATGTGATAAAGCGGTACTTGCGCGTCGCGGACGAACTCCAGCACCTGCTCGGTGCCCTGGTAATTGACCGAGAACACCGCTTCGGCGTGGCCATCCAGGCGGGTGATGGCCGCGCAGTGGATCACCCAGTCGACGCGCCGGGCCAGCGCAAGATAGTCGCTGCTGGCGAGCCCCAGTCGAGGCTGGCAGATGTCGCCGCGAAGCGTTTCGACACCTGGGTGGCAAATGCTGCTGCGCCGGGTCAGGCAGACCAGGTGATAGCGGTCGGCCAACTGGCCGATCAAGGTATCGCCCAGTACGCCGGCGCCGCCGGTGAGGAAAACGGTCAGCCGTTTGGATCCTGACATGTGCTAGCACTCCTTGCTCGCAGGGGTTGATGAGGTGGCATGTGCCATGGGCGACCGCATGCCTGGCAGCCGCCGGGGCGCCAAGGGGCGGTAAGGATCGGAAAAAAGCCGGCCTACGCGCCTGCGGGCCGGCAACAAGGCCCGCGCCAGAAGGTGGAGATCCCGGTTGGCGCGGGCAGGGGATGATGGCGATTCAGAATTGCTGATTCTTGAACGAATCGCTCGAATTGCGCAGTACCATGGCGACACGGCTGGGGGACATGCCCACCATGCGCCGCATCATGCGGGTGAGGTGGGCCTGGTCGGCGAAACCGCCTGCCATGGCGGCGTCGCTCAGGCTCGCTGCATGGGCGAGGGCGTGGCAGGCCCGCTCGAGCTTGCGCCAGATGATCCATTGCGAGAGCGGCACGCCCATCTGGCGGGTTGCGAAATAGCGCAGGCGTGGGCTGGAAAGGCCCACGGCACTGGCTGCCCGGGAGACCGCGCCGACCCCTGCGCAGTCCTCGCGCAGCAGGTCCAGGGCATTGGACAATCGCGTGTCGAAACTGTCGGCGGTCACCAGTTTGCGTTCAAGGGAGGCCACCACTTCATGAAAGCTGCTGGCCTGACGGACGCAATCGACGATATCGGCGCTGACCGATGCCTTGCCGCGTTCATCGAGCAAGGCATTCAGGGCGCGGCCCAGGGGCGCATCGGGATAGAAGTAGAGAACCGCCACGCGCCCTGGACTGGGCAAGGAGCAGTGATCGACCGAGGGGCCGATCAGCACCCCCGCAGCCGTGAGGGCGTGGTCGGTGAATTCCACCGTGACATCGAGCTGCAGCCCGATGCACAGCTGTATGGCGACGTGGGCGTGGGCACTGGTCTGGTCGGTCTTGCCGGTATAGCCCAGCCAGTAGTCACCGAAGGTTACTGCCCCATCCCATCTCATCGCTCATCCCTGAAGCCTGTTTTAGACCGCCTGGCCGTGTCCGTGCCAGCCGTGTGTCAGGCGCAGATGATAGCGTCGTGGCATGAGCCAGGTCGACACAAATGTAATGAATAATCGTTTGCAGTAACGAGCGTGTTTCCGTCACGCCCGCGCAGTTGAACTAATCGGGCTTTTCCGGCTCTGATCCCGGTAGCCATTGGTCATGGCCGCCTGCTAAGCTCGCGGCTTTACCCTGATTGCCCTCATGGCGCATGAACAAGGAAATAGCATGAAACAGCATCGTTTGGCGGCTGCGGTTGCCCTGGTTAGCCTGGTCCTGGCGGGTTGCGATTCGCAGACCAGCAGCGTCGAGCTGAAGACTCCGGCACAGAAAGCCTCCTACGGTATCGGCCTGAACATGGGCAAGAGCCTGGCTCAGGAAGGCATGGACGACCTTGATTCGAAAGCGGTAGCGCTGGGCATCGAGGACGCCGTCGGCAAGAAAGAGCAGAAGCTCAAGGACGAAGAGCTGGTCGAAGCCTTCGCCGCGCTGCAAAAACGTGCCGAAGAGCGTCTGACCAAGCAGAGCGAGGAAGCCGCCACCGCGGGCAAGAAGTTCCTCGAGGAAAACGCCAAGAAGCCTGGCGTGGTCACCACTGCCTCCGGTCTTCAGTATGAAGTCGTGAAAAAGGCCGATGGCCCGCAGCCCAAGGCCACCGACGTGGTGACCGTTCACTACGAAGGCAAGCTGACCGATGGCAAGGTGTTCGACAGCTCCGTCGAGCGCGGCAGCCCGATCGACCTGCCGGTCAGCGGCGTCATCCCGGGCTGGGTCGAAGGCCTGCAACTGATGCACGTCGGCGAGAAGTACAAGCTGTACATCCCGGCTGAGCTGGCTTACGGCGCCCAGAGCCCGAGCCCGCTGATCCCGGCCAACTCGGTCCTGGTCTTCGACCTCGAACTGCTGGGCATCAAAGACATGAACGCCCCGCAGGGCGGCGCGCCAGACGCCGCTGCTCCGGCCCAGTCGCCTGCCGAGGCGCCTGCCCAGTAAGGCCTGCGCTGCACCTGCAACGCCCCGTCCCGACGGGGCGTTGTCGTTCATGCGGGCGGGGTTGACGCGAACGCCTGAGGCCGGGCACTGTCTCAACAGGGCGACCGTTGCCGAGGGCGTGGTTGCCGCACAGGTTGCCGCAAAACGTTTGCGCGACTGAAACAAGTGTGTAAAAAACGCCCGATCTGGGTGCGGCCCATGCTGGGCGGGCACCGCGCGCCCGTGGCTACGGCTCTGTTCACAAGGTTATCCACAATAAATGTGGATAACCTTCCTGCCATTTTGCTGTGGAGGTTCCATGAGCGCTCCCTGGAATTTTGCTCGCTTCTTGCCCTTGGCCGAGCGTCTGCTAAGCCGCGGACGACTGCCGGCACTGCTGTTCGCGGTGGCGCGCAAAGGCCCGCGCCTGGGTCAGCTGCGTGAAGATGTGCGCTTGCTGCAGTCGTTGTGCCTGGCCTGGTGGCGTGGGGAATACCGCGCGATCAGCCCCAAGGCCCTGATCACCATCGTCGCCGGGCTGCTGTACTTCGTGAGCCCTCTCGATGCGATTCCCGACTGGCTGCTGGGCGTCGGTTTTCTCGACGACATCGCGGTACTGGGCTGGGTGCTCAAGACCGTCGCCGATGAGCTGGGGCGTTTCAAGGCCTGGCGCGATCGCCAGTCGCCCGAACGCCTGCGCGTGGTGGAGCGCTTGCCAGCCACTCCCGAAGCCCTGCACCTGGAGCAGCGCAGCGAATGACATTGCCTGATCGGCACAAACTCCCGAGCTTGGTAATATAATTGGCATAAGCGTTATGCCTACGGATTACATGTCGTGATCCAGCAAAAGGGGAGTGTGATGGGTATTCAGGTCATCAGCCGGGACGGTCAGCCCGAATATGCAGTCGTCCCGTGGGAGCAGTACCAGGCGCTGCTGAAGGCGGCAGGGCAGGCACCGGCCGTTGCCGAGGTCGGCACGGGCGACACCGGGGCGGGCACCGCGGCCATCGGCCTGCCGGCGTTCAGCGAGCTGGCGAGCCTGCGCCAGGCCAAGGGACTCGCGCCCGAGCAACTGGCCCGCAGTGTCGGCATCAGCCCGGCCTATCTGGCGATGATCGAATCCGGCGAGCGCCAGCCGGACGCCGCCATCCGTCGTTGCCTCGCCTGGGAGCTGGGTACCGGCGGCTGGAGCGATCCCTCGTGAGTCAGGTCAGGATCAGCCGTGAGCACTGGCAAAACCTGCTCAACGAGCTCGACCTGGCCCGCCGCCAACGCCACCTTCTGACCTACCGCGCACTGCTCGAGCGCCTGCAGCTGCCCACCCCCGCCATGCAGACGCTCACCGCCGCGCTCGAGCACCTGGCCGCCCTTGACGCCCGCGCCGAGCAGCCACTGCGCAGCTCGCTGGTCATCAGCCAGGGTGCCAGCCGCCTGCCGCGCACCGGGTTCTTCGAGTGCGTCGAGCGCCTGGGGCGTTTCTCCGGACCGGTCGACGGCATGGCCGCCGCCTCCTGGCATGCCTCCGAAGTGGTGCGGGTGTTCGAATACAGCTATCCCGACGAAACCTGAAGCGTCAGCGCGCGCGTATCGATCAGGTGCAGGCTCGATCCTGGAATGTGCTTGGCCTGGCGCTTGGCCTGGGAGGCCAGGTCCGCCAGCTGCTCGGCATCGAGTGCCTGATCACGCTCGGCATGCAGCCGCACCACGCCAATCGACAGTGACAGCAGCGCGAAGGTCTCGCGCTGGCCCCGGCGGTCATGGGCCACGAAACATCCCGCCTGCAGATGCTCACTGCGGTAGAAGCGCTGGCATTGCCTGGCAAAGGCATCCATCAGGCGCTGCAGACGCGATTGCCAGTCGTCGCTGCCCAGCACCAGCATGAAGTCATCCCCGCCGATATGCCCCACGAAGTCGCGGCTCGGGTCGACGCTTTCGCTCAGGCAGTGGGCCAGGCATAGCAGCACTTCGTCCCCGCGGGCATAGCCGTAGAGGTCGTTGAAGGGCTTGAAGCTGTCGATGTCCACATAGCATACCGCGGCCGCACGCCGCTGTTGCAGCAGGCGGGTCAGGCATTGCTGGATCGGCACGTTGCCGGGCAACAGGGTCAGCGGGTTGGCATAGCGGGCCTGCTGGATCTTCTGCTCGGTGATCAGCTTGAGCACGTCGATGACCCGCCCCAGGCCCAGGTAGCGGCCATGCAGGGTGATGATGAAGTCCTCTTCGATGCGTTGCCTGGCGCGGCTGGTCAGCAGGCGGCTGACCTGCTGCAGTGACTGGCCGCGCTCGACGGCGAGAAAGTCCTTGCTCATCAGCCGGCTGATCGGCTTGCGCGCGAACAGGTCGGTGGCGAAGGGCTTGAGCAAGGCGTCCGAGAGCAGGTGGCGATGGACGATGCCGCACGGCTTGCCGCGCGCATCGAGCACCGCCAGCGAGTTGAGGTTGGCCTGGCGGCGAAAGGCTTCCAGCACCTGCAGGGTCGTGGTGTCGCCGGTCACGGCGGATTGCTCGATGAGCAAGGCCGAGAGGTCGCCGCTGTCCTCGCCCAGGGTGGCCGCCGTGCCAGACAGGGCCAGCGGCGGCAGGCCTTGGACCTCACGCGAGGGCACCTCCTGCGGGCGGCCCAGCAGGTAGCCCTGGACCAGGTCCACGCCCATCTCGGTCAATACCGTGAGCTCCTCGGCCAGTTCGATGCCCTCGGCGATCACCTGGGCGCGCGATGCGCGGGCGATCTGCAGGATGGAGCCGACGAACTCGCGCTTGAGGGGGTCCAGGTGAATGCCATCGATGAAGTGCCGGTCTATCTTCACGTAGTCCGGGCGCAGCTCCGACCACAGGCGCAGGCTGGAGTAGCCTGCGCCGAGGTCGTCCAGGGCGATCGAAAAGCCCATGTCGCGGTAGTGGTGCAGCGCATTGGAGAGCAGGTGCAGGTCTTCGGTGGGCGACTGTTCGGTGAGCTCGATCACCACCCGGCTGGGCGGCAGGCCGAGCGCCTGCAACAGCTTGAGGGTGCGGCCGGATTCGTACTGGGGTTCGAGCAGTGATTCGGGGGAGACGTTGAGAAACAGCTTGCCTTCCAGGCCCTGTTCGCTGAACCGCCGGCAGGCGCTCTCGCGGCACGCCACCTCGAGTTCGGTCAGGCGGCCGGCCTGGCGGGCGATGGCGAACAGGTTCAGCGGCGAGTGCAGCGGGCTGTTGGACGGACCGCGGCTAAGGGCCTCGTAGCCCAGGATACGGCGTTCGGAAAGGCAGACGATGGGCTGGAACAGGCTGTGCACGCCGCGTTGAGCCAGGATGGCGCTCAATGCGCTGAGCTGTTCGGTGACGGTCATGGACTGCGTTTCCTTGAAAAAAAGGGCCGGACACCTGAGTGTCCAGCCCCGTATTTCACGACAGTTGCGTGACCATTTGATGACGCAATGGCTCAGCTGTGCACTATTTTGCCATCAGTGCTTCGCCACCGCCGAATTCAGGCTCAGGTAGTCCAGCAGGATGCGGCCGGTCTCCGACAGGTACGCGTCATCTTCCGGCTTGGTGTCTTCATCTTCCACCGCCAGCGCGTCCTCGTCTTCCTTCTTCAGCTCCTTGAGCGGCTCCTCGCCCTTGGCCTTGCGGCGGATGTTTTCCAGCGCCAGCTGCTTGCCTTCGATCTCGTCGTGACGGGCGCGGCGCTCGGCCTCGTTGAGGCTGACGGTCTTCTCGTTCATCAGCTTCTGGGTCAGGGCCAGGCGGTCGCGGATGTACACGAACTCCGGATCCTTGTCGCTGCGCGCTTCGTGACGCGCCTTGAGCTGCGCCAGGAAAGGCTTGAACGAATCGGCCGTCGGCTTGATCGCAGGACGGATGGTGTCCCACGGCATGGCCTCGGGGAGGGCGCTCTCGCCGATTTCCTTGGTGTCGATGATCGACGGGTAGTTGATGTCCGGCAGCACGCCCTGGTGCTGGGTGCTCTGCCCGGAAACCCGGTAGAACTTGGCCAGGGTCAGCTTCAGCTCGCCATGGTTGAGCGGCTGGATGGTCTGCACGGTGCCCTTGCCGAAGGTCTGGCCACCGATGATCAGCGCGCGGTGGTAGTCCTGCATGGCACCGGCGAAGATCTCCGACGCCGAGGCCGAGAGGCGGTTGACCAGCAGCGCCATCGGGCCTTTGTAGAAGGCGCCGGTGTTCTCGTCCTCGAGCACGTCGACACGGCCGTCGCTGTTGCGCACCAGGACCGTCGGGCCCTTGTCGATGAACAGGCTGGTCAGCTCGGTGGCTTCCTGCAGGGAACCGCCGCCGTTGTTGCGCAGGTCGATGACCACGCCGTCGACCTTTTCCTTCTGCAGTTCGGTGAGCAGCTTCTTCACGTCGCGCGTGGTGCTCTTGTACTCAGGATCCCCGGCGCGGAACGCCTTGAAGTCCAGGTAGAAGGCCGGGATCTCGATGATGCCGAGCTTGTAGTCGCGGCCATCCTGCTTGAGGTTGAGCACCGATTTTTTCGCGGCCTGCTCTTCAAGCTTCACGGCCTCGCGGGTGATCGGCACGATCTTGCTGGTCTGGTCGTTCGGCGCGTTGTTGGCCGGGATGACCTCCAGGCGCACCACCGAGCCTTTCGGGCCGCGGATCAGCTTGACCACTTCATCGAGACGCCAGCCGACCACGTCGACCATTTCCTTGTCACCCTGGGCCACGCCGATGATCTTGTCGGCCGGGGCCACCTGCTTGGTCTTGGCGGCAGGGCCTGCCGGCACCAGGCGCACGATCTTGACCTGGTCGTTGTCGCTTTGCAGCACCGCGCCGATGCCTTCGAGCGACAGGCTCATGTTGATGTCGAAGTTCTCGGCGTTGTCCGGCGACAGGTAGTTGGTGTGCGGGTCGTAGGACTGGGCGAAGGTGTTGATGTAGGCCTGGAAGATGTCCTCGGCCCGGGTCTGGTCAAGGCGCGCCAGCTGGTTCTTGTAGCGCTTGGTCAGGGTTTCCTGGATCTGCTTGGGATCCTTGCCGGCGATCTTCTGGCGCAGTACTTCGTCCTTGACGCGCTTGCGCCACAGGTCGTCGAGCTCGGCCTGGTTTTTCATCCACGGGGCTTTCTCGCGGTCGACCAGCAGCTCTTCGCGCACGCCGAAGTCGATCTTGTCGACGCCCTTGTTCAGCTCCGCCAAGGCGAAGTCCAGGCGCGACTTGACGCGGTTCAGATAGCGTTTGTAGATGGTGAAGCCGGGGTCCAGGTTGCCGCTTTTGAGGAAGTCGTCGAACTGCGTCTTCCACTTGTCGAATTCAGCGATGTCGCTGGCGGTGAAGTAGCTGCGCGAGGGGTCGAGCAGCTTGAGGTAGCTGTCATAGATGATGACCGAGCGTGCGTCGTCCAGGGGCGGCTTGCTGTAGTGGTGGCGCTTGAGCAGCTCGACCACGTTGAGGCTGGCGACGATTTCATCGCGGTCGGGCTGAAGGCCGTCCCACTTGTTGGCGGCCGATGCGTAGCCGCTAAGCGACAGGCTGCCGAGGCCTAGCATCAGGGCGAGGGCGGTGCCGGGCAGGAATTTCTTCATGCTGATTCGACGTAGGGGCAATTGTTCACGCATAGTAGGCCGTCTTATCCATTCGCCGGTTCCATGGAGCCGGACGCATACTGCAAAAAGCCTGGGGCAAGCGTTCCCCAGGCTCAGTCATGACTCAACTATGGAGGCACTGTGAAGGCATTGCAAGGCGTGGACGGACATGTGGCGTGGGTCGAAGCCGAGCGCCCGACCTGTGACGCGGGGCAGGTGCGCATTCGCGTGGCCGCCGCCGGCCTGAACCGGGCCGACCTGTTGCAGCGCGCGGGTCTGTACCCGCCGCCGCCTGGCGCCAGCCCGTACATGGGGCTCGAGTGCGCGGGCGTCATCAGCGAAGTCGGCCCGGGTGCCGACTGGCGCGTGGGGGACCGGGTGTGCGCGCTGCTCGCGGGCGGCGGCATGGCCGAGGAAGCGGTGGTCGATGCGCGGCATGTGCTGCCGGTACCCGAGGGCCTGAGCCTGCATGAGGCCGCGGCGATCCCCGAGGTCTATGCCACGGCGTGGCTGAACATCTTCCAGCTGGGCGGCCTCAAGGCGGGCGAGAAGGTGCTGGTGCACGCGGGGGCCAGCGGCGTGGGGTCGGCGGCGATCCAGCTGTGCAAGGCCTTCGGCAACCCGATCTGGGTCAGTGTCGGCTCGCCCGAGCGGCTGGCCTACTGCGAAAGCCTCGGTGCCGCGGGCGGCGTGGTGCGCAGCGAGAACCTCGAGGCGCTCGAAGGCTTTGGGCCGTTCGATGTGATCCTTGATCCGGTGGGTGCCAGCTATGGCCCGCTGAACCTCAAGCTGCTGGCCCGTGATGGCCGCTGGGTGATCATTGGCCTGATGGGCGGGCGCACCGCCGAGCTGGACCTGTCGTTGATGCTCGGCAAGCGCTTGCAGGTAACAGGGTCGACCTTGCGTAACCGCGATGACGGGTTCAAAGCAGAGTTGCTGAGCGAGCTGGGGCGTGAGGTGTGGCCGCTGTTCGAGCAAGGACGGTTGAAGCCGCAACTGGTTGGCACGTATCCGGTGGCCGAGGCTGAGAAGGCCTATGAAGAGCTGGCGGGGAACCAGGTGTCCGGGAAGCTGGTTCTGGTGATTGACGACAGCTTGGTGTAACGCCCATCCGGGTTGCGCAGTGGCCGCTTGTGGAGGAACTGCCTGCGTCCCCTGCCTGCATCGCACAATCTTCTGATCCTGCGCCCCGGTGAGGGCTCCGCCCTCATTTCGCGCGGTCCGGCGTTCCGGCACAAGGTACGCTCCCACAGGGTCCGGCGCTGCCGGACCGGGGGCTGGGTTTGCCTAGGGGCGCGCAGCGCCCCCAAAACCGGCCACTGTGACGTTCAGGACCAATCCAGAATCGGCCACCCATTCTTCTCGGCATGCTCGCGCAATACCGGATCCGGATTCACCACCTTCGCGTGATCCACCTTCACCAGCAACGGCAGATCATTGCGGGAATCCGAATAAAAGCTGGCACCTTCCAGATTCTCCTGTTCCTGATCCAGCCACTCCAGCAACCGGTCCACCTTGCCTTCGCGGTACGTCAGAACTCCATGGGTCTGCCCCGTGTACACGCCGTTCACCGCCTCCAGCTCGATCGCCAGATACTCCTCCACCCCCAGCCGCGCCGCGATCGGTCCCACAAGGTGCGTGCCCGACGCCGAGATGATCAGCACGCGGTCGCCGCGCTTGCGGTGCTCGGCAATGCACCGGCACGCATCGCCGAAGATGATCGGCTCGATCACGTCCTCGACCCATGGCTCGACAAGGTGCTCGATCTCCTCGAGCGTGCGCCCGGCAATCGGCTCCAGGCTGAAGGCCATGTAGTCCTCCATGGCCAGGTGGCCCTTGCCATAGGCATCCATCATCTCGCGGTCGCGGCGCAGGAATGACTCGCCATCGACCCAGCCCAGCCGGGCCATCTGCTCACTCCACAGCGACGCGCAGTCACCGTGGATCAGGGTTTCGTCCAGATCGAAAATCGCCAAGGCCATTGCTGTAGTTCTCCCGTGGGCCCGTCAGGCCACTTCACGTAATGCGGTAGGGTCGATGCTCAAGGATACCCGCTGCCCGTCCGGGTGGAGGTCGGCCGATGACCGGTTGAGCACATCGACCACCAGTTCGACCCCATGGGCCTCGACCCGGTAGCGGATCACGTTACCCAGCAGGCTGTGACTGCGCACCTGGCCGTCGAGTTCGCCGTCCAGCCCCAGTGTGATCGATTCCGGACGGATCGCCAGGCGGCTGGTCACCGGGCGCTGCAGCAGGCGGCTGGCGCTGTCGGCGTCGAGCAGGTTGTAGTTGCCGATGAAGCCTGCGGCAAACAGGTCCACGGGCGCGGTGTAGAGCGTCTCGGCATCGCCGCTCTGGACGATGCGCCCCTGGTTCATCAGGAAGATGCGGTCCGACATCGTCAGCGCCTCTTCCTGGTCGTGGGTGACAAAGATGGTGGTCAGCCCCAGCTCGCGCTGGATCTCGCGGATCTGCTCGCGCAGGTGCTTGCGGATGCGTGCGTCCAGGGCCGACAGCGGCTCGTCGAGCAGCAACAGGCGCGGGCGGGTCACTAGCGAGCGGGCCAGGGCCACGCGCTGGCACTGGCCGCCCGAGAGCTGGTGCGGGTAGCGCGCGGCGAACTCGGTGAGCTCGACCAGCTGCAGCACCTCGCGCACCCGCGCCTGGCTCTGCTCGGCCTTGACCTTCTGCATGCGCAGGCCGAAGGCGACGTTCTGCTCCACGGTCATGTTGGGAAACAGCGCGTAGCTCTGGAACACCATGCCGATCCCGCGTTTCTGCGGGCTCAGCGGAACCAGGTCCTGCCCGTCGAGGAGAATGCTGCCGCTGTCGACCGGGGTGAGGCCGGCGATGCAGCGCAGCAGGGTCGACTTGCCGCAGCCAGACGGCCCGAGCAGGGTGACGAACTCGCCACGTTCGATCTGGCAATCGATGTCATTGAACACCGGGCTGCCGGCGTAGCTTTTCTGCAGCTTCTGCACGCTGACAAAGCTCATATCAGGATTTGTCCTTGTTCAGGCGATTGGCGACCCAGGTCAGCACCAGCACGAAAAAGAAGTACGAGATCACCAGGGCGCTGTTGAAGTGGCCGCTGCTGTTGCGCATGTTGTTCAGGTACACCTGCAGCGTCTCGTAGCGGGTGCCGACCAGCAGGTTGGCGAACACGAATTCGCCGAACAGGAACGAGAACGACAGCAGCAGCGCCACCAGCAGGCCCTTGCGCAGGTTGGGCAGCACCACCAGGAACGCCGCCTGCCAGGTGCTGGCGCCAAGCAGCTGGGCCGCGTCCATCAGGTCGCGCAGGTTGATCGCCTGCAGGTTGTTGGTGATCGCCCGGTACATGAAGGGCAGGGCGATGGTGAAGTAGCAGCCGATCAGGATCCACGGCGTGCCGACCATGGCCATCGGCCCGCTGCCGTACAGCTGCAACAGGCCCACCGACGACACCACTGGCGGCACGGCGAACGGCAGCAGGATCAGGATGTTCATCAGCGCGTCCAGCCGTGGAAAGTGGTAATGCACCACGAACAGCAGCGGCAATATCAGCAGCACCGACAGCACCAGCGCGCCCACGCACACCAGCAGCGACTGGCCAAAGGCCGCCAGGAAGCGCGCGTCGGTCCACACCGCCACGTACCATTTCAGGGTCAGCCCGCTGGGCAGCAGGCTCGCCGACCAGCTGGTCGATACCGAGTAGAGCAGGGTGCCTGCCAGGGGCAGCAGCAGGATCAGAAACAGCCCATATACCACCACGCGATGGTAGAGGCCGCCGGAGCCGGGTTCAGCGCGCATGGTAGCTCCTTCGCAGTAGCCATTGATGGACCATCGTCACCAGCGTCATCAGCCCCACCAGCAGCATTGCCAGGGCGCTGGCCAGGTTCGGGTCGAGGGTGATGTCGCCGGCCACCAGCGCGGCGATGCGGATCGTCAGCACGTTGAAGTTGCCGGTGGTCAGGGCGTACACCGTGGCATAGGCGCCCAGGGCGTTGGCCAGCAGGATGACGAAGGTGCCCAGCAGCGCCGGAGTCAGCACCGGCAGGCCGATGTGGCGCCAGTATTGCCAGGCGCTGGCGCCCAGCAGCGCCGAAGACTCGCGCCAGTCTTCGCGCAGCGCGTCGAAGGCGGGGTAGAGCAGCAGCACGCCCAGCGGGATCTGGAAGTAGGTGTACACCAGGATCAGTCCGGTCTTGGAATACAGGTTGAAATCCTCGATCACCCCGGCCTGCTTGAGCAGCAGGGTCAGCGCGCCGTTGAAACCGAGCAGGATGATGAAGGCGAATGCCAGCGGCACGCCGCTGAAGTTGCTGGTCATGTTGGCGAAGGCACTGACGAAGTCGCGCAGACGCGAATCCACCTGGCGCAGCGAGTAGGCGCCCAGCACCGCCACCAGGATGCCGATCAGGCTCGACCAGAAGCTGATCTCCAGGCTGTGCTGGATGGCCTGGCGGTGAAAGCGTGAGGTGAAGACCTTGATGAAGTTGTCGAGGCCCCAGCCGGCTTCGCTTTGCACGCTGTGGATCGCCACCCAGGCCAGCGGGGCGATCTGGAAGATGATGAAGAAGACGCAAAATGGCAACAGGCACAGCAGGGCGAGCAAGCGACCGCGTTTGATCGAGTTCACGTCAGCAGCTCCCGGCACACGGGCTTGTCATGGGCGGCCCCGAGCAGCTCGCAGATGGTGCCGCACAGCTCGGTCTGCAGCGGCTTGACGTTGGGGTCCAGGCTGAAGGCCTCGCCGAAGACGAACAGCGGCACCTCGCGCTCCTCGGCCAGCAGGCCGTTGTGCGAGCGGTCGTTGTTCATGCCGTGGTCGGCGGTCACCAGCACCTGGTAACCCTCTTCGATCCAGCGGGGCAGGTAGTCGGCCAGCAGGATGTCGGCGGTGCGGGCGCTGTTGCGGTACTGGCTGCTGTCCAGGCCATGGCGGTGGCCGGCGTCGTCGATGTTCATCGGATGCACGAGCAGGAAGTTTGGCGCGTGGCGCCGGCGCAGGTATTCGGCGTCGGCCAGCAGGTGCGAGTCGGGGTAGTGGTCGGCGTAGTAGAACAGGCCGTGCTGGATGGGCAGCTTTGGGGCGTGGGTGTGGCGGTCGCGCAGGGGGTCGAAGGGGGAGCGGTTGTAGAGTTCGCTGATCCAGTGGTAGGCGGCCGCGGCGGTGCTCAGGCCGGCTTCGCGGGCGTAGTGGAAGATGCTGCGCTGGTTGGAGAGGCGGTTGATGTTGTTGTGGACGATGCCGCTGTCGATGGGGGGAACGCCGGTGAGGATGCATTCGTACAGGGGGCGCGACAGCGAGGGGAGTTCGCATTCCAGGCGGTAGAGCGCGGCGCGGTCGGCTTCGACGTAGGCGTGGAGGTGGCCCATGGCGTGGTGGGCTACCTGGTGGTTGAGGCCGTCCAGGAGGACCAGGATTACGTTGTGCTTCATGGGGGTGGGCCTGGTTGGGTGGCTCGGGGTTTGGGTGAATATCCATTTGATTTAGGGGCGCTGGGTATGGTTTCGCCCTTACGGCGAGTCACTTTTTCCATTCGATGAAAAAGTAACCAAAAAATCTTGCCCCTTCATGGGCCCTACGCTGCGCTTCGGGTCCCCTCGCTCCGGTGTCGATACGGGGCTGCGCGGCCCTGCTCGCGCCTTCGGCTTCGCCGAAGGTGGGCTGCGCCCACGCCCCTCCTCGACACCTCCACTCGGCCTGCTGAAAGGGGCGGTAGATCAAGAGCAAGATCAAGATCAAGAGCTACAGCGCTCGGGTTACTCCATCTCGATGATCACCTGCTCTTGCCACTTCTGAGGCAGGGTCTTGGAGGTTGCTTCCCAGGCGGCGGCGTCCTTGATCGGCTGGGCGGCGCCGTATTGTTCGTTCGGCAGCAGCTTGGCCTGGACGTCCGCTGGGAGCTTGAGGTGCTCGGCGCGGATGGGGCGGGCGTGGCCGATGGCGAGGTTGGTCTGGCCAGCGTCGCTGAAGATGTACTCGCGGGCCAGCTTGGCCGCATTGGGGTGCTTGGCGTACTTGTTGATGATGGTGGTGTAACCAGAAATCACCGAACCATCGGACGGGATCAGCACCTCGAAGCGGCTTGGGTCGATCTGTTCACGATAGCTCAGACCGTTGAAGTCCCACACCACGCCGACTTCCACCTCGCCCTTTTCGAGGGTCTGGATGGTCGGGTTGGCCAGCGACAGGCGCTTTTGCTGGGCCAGCTTGGTGAACAGCTGCAGGCCGGGTTCGATGTTCTTCTCGTCGCCCTTGTAGGCGATCGCGGCGGCGAGCACGCCGTTGGCGGCCTGGGCGGCGGTGCCGACGTCACCGATGGCGACCTTGTACTTGCCTTTTTCCAGGTCGTGCCAGGTTTTCGGGCGTTCGCCTTCCTTGACCAGCTGCTTGTTGATGATGAAGGCAATGGTGCCGGTATAGGCCAGCGCCCAGTGGCCGTCCTGGTCTTTCGCCCACGCCGGGACCTGGTCCCAGGTGCTTGGCTTGTAGGGCTGGGTCACGCCCTTGGCCACCGCGATGGGGCCGAAGGCGGCGCCGACGTCACCGATGTCGGCGCTGGCGTTGTCCTTCTCGGCGTCGAACTTGGCGACTTCTTGCGCCGAGCTCATGTCGGTGTCGCTGTGCTTGAGGCCGTATTTGCTGGCCAGGTCCGCCCAGGTGCCTTTCCAGTTGGCCCAGGCATCGGGCATGCCCACGCTGTTGACCACGCCTTCCTTGCGGGCGGCGTCTTCCAGGGCCTTGAGGTCGGGGCCGGCGGCCATGACCGAGGTGCTCAGGGCAATGGCCGAGCCGAGCAGTGACGCCATGAAGAACTTTTTCATCCGAAGCTCCTTTGGGGTGCCTTGCAATCGTTGTGAGGGCAGACCTTGTGTGGGGTGGTCTAGGTCAGCAATACCTGAGCCAAATTAGGGCGGGTGCGTGACAGTTTGATGTAGCCCGCGCCAGAGGCAGACCCTGGGTTTACAGCGTAGACCATCTTCAACTGGCTGATACGCAAGGGGTTGACCGGATGTTGCAGGGGCTGGGGTGCCCGCGTGTCATCGGATGGTCATTGGGGCTGCCTAGGCTTGCACTATTCTCCAAGCCTTGGGGAAGTGCCCCGCCGGGGTGCTGGACTAGTCCAGGTGGGTAGCCCTGATGCGGTCATTGCCAGCGCGTGCGGTAACAGCCATTTGCCAGGCCCTGCAGGAGCAGATCGAGCACGGGTTGCTGGCGCCTGGCGGGAAGTTGCCGGCCGAGCGGGTGCTGAGCGAGGTGTTCGCGACGACGCGGATCACTTTGCGAGAAGCGTTGGTGCAGCTGGAGGCGCAGGGGCTTGTCTATCGGGAGGAGCGGCGGGGCTGGTTTGTTGCCGGACGGCGGTTGATCTACGACCTGGGTGAGCGGAGTCATTTCGAGGTGATGGTGCGACGGCAGGGACGCGAGCCTGCAACCGAGTTGCTGTCGGCGCGGTTGGTGCCGGCCAGTGCGGCAATCTGCGCGCGGCTCGGGTTGGCGGGGTTGTCGAGTGTGATCCAGGTGTGTCGGCTGCGGCGGATTGACGGGCGGGCGGTGCTGTATGTGGAGCGGTATCTGAATCCTGGTTATTTTCCGGGGATTCTTGAGTTGGAACTGGGAGGCTCGTTGACGCAGACCTATGCCCGGTATTACGGGATTGAGTATGGGCAGGTGTGTTTCGAGGTGCTGCCCACGGCATTGCCTGGTGCGGCGGCGGGAGCCTTGAAAGTGTCGGTGGGGAGTCCGGGGCTGAATATCACCCGGATCAACAGCGACCGGCAAGGGCGAGTGATTGATTGTGATCTGGAATATTGGCGGCATGATGCCATTTGTATCCGGGCAATTGCCCGATGAGGCTGGTTTCCTGACCCCGGGACCGGGGCGCGGGGTTGCCGGGCCGGGGGCTGAGATCGCCTTGGGTGGAAGACAGTTGCTCCCACAAATGCCCTGGCTGCGCCGGGCATTGCTGCGCCCGGGACTGCGAAGCAGTCCCTTGTGGGAGCCTTGTGCCGCGATCGAGGGCGAAGCCCTCGCCGGGGCGCATCACTACCGCGTTGTGCGATGTCGGCAGGGGACCAAGACAATTGCTCCAAGGCCCGCCGGACCCGGCCCGGGGATCTCCGGCCTGCTAGCGGTCAGCCCTCCACGCCACCCTTGACCGGCACCGTCTCTCCCCCCGCCGTGATCACCTGCACCGACAACCGCGGCGTCGCGAGATCCAGCCCGGCCTCGTCCAGCTGGCGCTTCAACGCCAGGTTGAACGCGCGTGACACTTCCCACTGCTTGATCGGCGCGGTCTTGAAGCGGGCGCGCAGAATCGCCGAACCGGACTCGAAACTCTCCACCCCTTGCAACTCCAGCGGCGACCAGATATTGCGGCGCATCAGCGGGTCGTTGCGCAGCTTCTGGCCGACATCGCGGATCAGGCCGATCGCCTGGTCGATGTTCATGCTGTGGGGGATGGCGATACGGAAGATCGCGTAGCCGAACTCGCGCGAGTAGTTCTTGATGCTCTTGATCTCGCTGAACGGAATGGTATGCACGATGCCGTCGATATCACGCAGGCGCACGGTGCGGATGGTCAGCCCCTCGACCGTGCCCAGGTGGCCGCCGACATCGACGTAGTCGTCGATCGCCAGCGAGTCCTCGATGATGATGAACAGGCCGGTGATCAGGTCGGCCACCAGCGACTGGGCACCGAAACCGATCGCCAGGCCGATGACACCGGCACCGGCCAGCAGCGGCGTGACGTTCATGCCCATGTTGGCCAGCGCGACGATCACCGCGATGATGAAGATGGCCACGAACATGACGTTGCGGATCAGCGGCATCATGGTCTGCGCGCGGGCATTGGCAAGGCCTCGGCGCGAGCCCACCAGCGCATGGTGCACCGCGGTGTCGGCCAGGATCCACACCAGCCAGGCAGCAATCAGCGTGCCCATCAGGCCCAGCAGGCGCAGGCTTACGTCATGCCCTTCGCCTTCGGCGAAACTGATCAGCGACAGCCCCCACACCCGCAGCCCCAGCTCGATGAACAGCAGCCAGATGAACAGGTGCACCAGGGTGTAGCCAAAGTTGCGCAGGCGCTCGGCATACACCACGTGGCGGCGGTTGCTGCGCGGCTTGAGCGCATGCCGGCGGACCAGCCCGTTGAGCACCATGCAGATCACCACCAGCACCGTGCACATCAGCGACTGGCGCAACGCCGTGCTGGTGTCGCCGGCCGAAACAAAGGTGGCGAACAGCGAGATCCCCACCAGCACCATCGCCGGCAGATACCAGAAGCTGCCCAGGATCGACAGCGTGTCGTTCAGGGCTCGCCGATTGAGCCGCCGCGCCAGCGGCTGGTTGCGGATCAGATGACCGATCGGTCGGCGGAAACGGAGGATGAACAGCGCCGTGGACAACGCCGCCAGCACGTTGGCCAGGGTCGCCAGGCCATGGGCCAAGTGCGTGCCCAGGGCCGTGGTGAGGCGCGGGTCGTTCATCGCCTCGCCAAAGGCCGCGAAGCTGCCGATGAACCACAGCGGGCGAAACGCCTGGTGGCGCAGGATGTACAGGGCACGGTGGCGGTGCGGGCCGTCGAGCAGCGAGAAGGCGATCACGCAGATCGCCGAGAAGCAGGTGCCGACCACCAGCGCGTACGCCAGCACCATCGCCATCGATTTGCCCAGCGAAGAGGGCAGGGCAAAGCTCAGGTACACGGTGAACACCAGCGCCACCAGCCAGGGCCCCAGCTTGCGCAGGGCAAAGCGCACCAGGTCCCAGGTGCGCGGGTGCTGCGGCAGCTCCTCGGTCAGGCCGAAGCGCACGCGCACCCGGTGGCCGATCCAGTTGAAGGCGTAGGCCAGCAGGCTCCAGACAGCGATGATCGCGGCGAATCCGAACAGGATCGCCGGCCACTGGTGCACCGGCACCACCAGGTCGGAAAGCTCGGCATGCGCCTGTTCCATCTCCAGCGCCCAGCGCCGGAACGGGCTGGCATCGCCGCTGAACTGTTTTTCGAAATCGTGCAGGGTCCCGCCGATCAGGCCCAGCACGCCCTGGTCCTGGGCCGGCTGGGCCTGGCGGGTGCTGTCGCGCAGCTTTTTCAGATCGCCCAGCAGCTTGGTACGTTGCTGGTCGTTCTCCAGGGTCTTGATCACCTCGTCGAGGGACTTGCCCAGCGGCTCGGTGGATTCGGCCTGGGCGGGCGCGCTCGAACCGAGCAGGCCGGGCAGGCCGGCGGCCTGGACAGGGGCGATGAACAGGAACAGCAACAGCAGGGTCAGGCTACGCAGGAGAGCAGGCACCGGAAAATCTACCTCAGGGTCAAACGAATGCCCGAGTGTAGAGGATTTTTCAGGCCAGTTTCTCGAGGATCTTCCAGCACATCAGCCCGAGCATGCCCATGGTGCCGATCCACATCATCAGCACGCCTATGTTGCGCTCGCGAAAACTGAAACCCACGGTCAGCAACGCCAGGCCGGCGATGACCGGGATAAACATGGAATGGAAGGCGGTCATGGGCAAGGTCCTTGTGCGGGGGAGACGCTCTACTACAAGGATAGGCCTGATTCCAGAGGTGTGGCTTGATCGGGATCAGTGGGTGCGCAGGCGAGGGAGGGGCGTTCCATCAGGGCAGGCAGTCAGGAAGGGGCCCCTGATCTCAAGGGCCCCCGAACCTGCCGCCTCAGGGCAGATCCTGGCTACGGTAGAACGCCGTCAGCACCTTCACCAGGTGCGCCAGGTCCTGGCTCCCGCACAATTCGCGGATCGAGTGCATGGCAAAGGTCGGCAAGCCGATATCGACCGTGCGCACGCCCAGGTGCCCGGCCATGATCGGCCCGATGGTCGAGCCGCAGCCCATGTCGCTGCGCACCACGAAGCTCTGAACCGGGACTTCCTCGGCCATGCACAGGTGGCGGAAGAACCCGGCCGTCTCGCTGTTAGTGGCGTAGCGCTGGTTGTTGTTGACCTTGATCACCGGCCCGGCGTTGAGCTTGGGCCCATGGTTGCCGTCGTGCTTGTCGGCGTAGTTGGGGTGCACGCCGTGGGCGTTGTCGGCCGACACCAGCAGCGAGCGCTGGATGGTCCGCACGAAGTCATCGCCCTCGGGCAGCAGGCGGCGCAGGGTCTGTTCGAGCATCGGGCCGTCGGCGCCGCAGGCCGAGCAGGAGCCGACTTCCTCGTGGTCGGTGGCGACCAGCACGCAGGTCTCGTCGCTGTCGGCCGCCAGCAGCGCCTGCAGGCCGGCGAAGCATGACAGCAGGTTGTCCAGGCGGGCACCGGCGATGAAGTCGCCGTTCAGGCCGATCAGCGCGGCATCCTGGGTGTCGTAGAAGCTCAGCTCGTAGTCGAGCACCACGTCCGCGTTGAGCTGGTGCTCGCGGGCCAGCTGCTCGGTGAGCAGGGCGCGGAAGTCGATGCGCTCGTCACCGGCCACCTGGGCCAGGATCGGCGGCAGCTCGTTCTGCGGGTTGATCGTCCAGCCTTCGTTGGCGGTGCGGTTCAGGTGGATGGCCAGGTTGGGAATGATCGCGATCGGCAGCTTGAAGTCGACCAGCTGGCTTTCGACCTTGCCGTCACGGCGGAAGGTAACCCGCCCGGCCAGCGACAGGTCGCGGTCGAACCAGGGGGCGAGCAGCGCGCCGCCGTAGACCTCGACGCCCAGTTGCAGGAAGCCCAGGCGCTGCAGCTCAGGCTGCGGCTTGACGCGCAGGCACGGGCTGTCGGTGTGGGCGCCGACCAGGCGGATCCCGCCCATCAGCGGCGAATGGCGGCCCAGCTTGATGGCGATGATCGAGGAATCGTTGCGGGTCAGGTAGTAGCGACCACCGGGCACGGTCGCCCAGCTGTCGCGCTCGTCCAGGCGCTGGTAGCCGGCGGCCTCGAGGCGCATGGCCATGCTGGCGGTGGCGTGGAAGGGCGTGGGGGAAGACTTGAGGAAATCGATCAGGCCTTGGTTCAGGGCATCGCGCATAAAACACTCCAGACAGCAGTGGCGCGAGTTTAGCGTAATTGGGTGGGGATTGTGTCGCCCCTGTTCGCGGGCAAGCCCGCTCCCACATGTGCAGCGCTGGCCCCAAGAGCAGCGCGGTACCTGTGGGAGCGGGCTTGCCCGCGAACAGGGTAGACTCGGTCCGTCAGAACGGCGCCGGGCACTCGAACTTCAACCGCTCCCCGGAAACCGGGTGGGTGAAGCTCAGCATGCTCGCGTGCAGGCACAGCCGCTCATGGGCCGCCAGCGCTTCGGGGTTGGCATACAAGCGGTCCCCCAGCAGCGGATGCCCGATCGACAGCATATGCACGCGCAACTGGTGCGAGCGCCCGGTGATCGGCGTCAGCTCGACCCGGCAATGATCCCCGCACCGCTCGAGCACGCGCCAGAACGTCAGCGCATGCTTGCCCAGCTCGTGGTCGACCACATGCCGCGGCTTGGTCGGCGGGTCGTAGCGCAGCGGCAGATCGATACTGCCGCTGTCCAGCGCTGGCTGGCCCCAGCACAGAGCGGTGTAGGCCTTCTCAGTCTCGCGGTCGTGAAATTGCCGGGACAGCTCGCGGTGGCTGTCGGCATCACGGGCCAGGAGGATGATCCCCGAGGTTTCCCAGTCGAGCCGGTGGACGATCAGGGCATCGGGGTAGCCGTTTTCCTGCAGGCGGGTGATCAGGCAGTCCTTGTTGTCGTCGGCCCGTCCAGGCACCGAGAGCAGCAGGGTAGGCTTGTTGATCACCAGGATGGCGGCGTCTTCATACAGGACGTGGACATTCGACAGCGGCATTGCGAGTTCTCTGCAAACACCAACGGCGACGGACGGACCCGGCAACTGTCTTGCCGGCCCGGCCGTCGCCGTGGCGGATTACCCGGGGCGCCGATCAGCGATCGGGCAAGGTGATGTTAAGTTCCAGGATCGAGCAGCTGCCCTGGTTTTCCAGAGCGACCTGCACATCATCGGAGCCGATATTGACGTACTTGCGGATCACCTCGACCAGCTCCTTCTGCAAGGCTGGCAGGTAGTCCGGGGTACTGCGCTGACCGCGCTCGTGCGCCACGATGATCTGTAGACGCTCTTTCGCGACAGAGGCGGTGCTTACTTTTTTGCTGGCACGAAAGAAGTCAAAAAGGTTCATGGGTTAGTTGCCTCCAAACAGGCGCTCGAAGAATCCCTTCTTCTTCACATCAAGGAATCGGTGTTCCACTTTTTTGCCCAGCAGGCGGTCAACAGTATCACTGTAGGCCTGGCCGGCATCGCTCTGGTCGTCGAGGATCACCGGCACGCCCTGGTTGGATGCCTTGAGCACCGCCTGCGACTCGGGAATCACGCCCAGCAGCGCGACCGACAGGATTTCCTTGACGTCCTCGACGCCCAGCATCTCGCCCTGGCTGACGCGCTCGGGGTGATAGCGGGTGATCAGCAGGTGTTCCTTGATCGGGTCTTCGTTGCGCTCGGCGCGGCGCGACTTGCTGGCCAGCAGGCCGAGCATGCGGTCCGAGTCACGCACCGACGATACTTCCGGGTTGGTCACGACGATGGCTTCGTCGGCGAAATACATCGCCAGGTGGGCGCCTTTCTCGATACCGGCCGGCGAATCGCAGACCACGTACTCGAACTGCTCCTTGAGCTCCATCAGGACCTTTTCGACGCCTTCCTGGGTCAGCGCGTCCTTGTCGCGGGTCTGGCTGGCGGCCAGCACGTACAGGTTCTCAAGGCGCTTGTCCTTGATCAGGGCCTGCTGCAGGTTGGCCTCGCCGTTGACCACGTTGACGAAGTCGTACACCACGCGGCGTTCGCAGCCCATGATCAGGTCGAGGTTACGCAGGCCGACGTCGAAGTCGACGATGACAGTCTTGTGGCCGCGCAGCGCGAGGCCGGTACCAATAGCGGCGCTGGTGGTGGTCTTGCCCACACCACCCTTGCCGGATGTAACCACGAGAATCTTGGCCAAGGTGCTTCACCCCTAAAGAAAAGGACGTCGAGTCCCTAAAAATGCAAAAAACGGCAACATGGAAACAAGTTGCGCAGAAAATGGCGGCAAGTATCCGTTAAAGGCGGGTGATGTTCAACACGTCACCGGCCAGGCTGACCTGCACCCCGGCGCCCCACAGCGGGTCACGGCGAAGGTCTTCGGATACCTTGTACTGGCCAGCGATCGAGAGCATTTCGGCGGTCATCTGCGCACAGAAGATCCGCGCTCTGGTATTGCCCTTGATACCCGCAAGGGCCCGGCCGCGCATCGCGCCGTACACATGGATATTGCCATCGGCGAGAAGTTCCGCACCCGGGCTGACCGACGACACCACTACCAGATCCCCACCTTGAGCATAGATCTGCTGGCCGCCGCGCACCGGCGAAGTGATGATGCGCGTCGGTTTGATTTCAGGCTCGGCCGGCGCGGGGGGGGCCGGAGGCGGCTCGGGCTGCTTTACCTCGGGCTCGGGCTCGAGCGCGCGCTCGCGGGCGCCGGAGGGCGGCAGCACCGGCATGTCGATGGCGATCGCCGCGGCGATGTCCTCGATGCGGCTGGCACGGATCGCCAGGGTCCGCAGGCCGTGATGGCGGCAGACGCGCATCAGGCCGGGCAGGTCGATGGCGCCGCTGCCCGCGGGCAGCTTGTCCAGGGCCAATACCAGCGGCGTATTGCTGAAGAAATTGGGCGCCAGCGCCACTTTCGCCGCCAGTTGCCGGTCGAGGGCTTCGAGGTCGTTCTGGGCCAGTTCCAGCACAGTAATGGCAAGCATGCTGCCCTTGAGCTGGAACACGGGTACGGAGTCGGGTGTCTGGTTGAGGCTCATGGTCTGCATAGACGGCTTGTAACGATAAAAGTGCCCAAGGTTATAACGATTACCTGGGTTAGCCGCAACCAGCAGCGAACCGTTGTAGAATGCCCGGCCCATGTCTTTGTGGAAGCTTCAATGGATCGCCCGCGTTTTCGTCCCCTTTTCCTGCACCCGCGTTTCTGGGGCCTGTGGCTGGGCCTGGGCCTGCTGTGGCTGCTGGTACAGCTGCCCTACAAGGCCCTGCTCGGGCTCGGCCGCGCGCTGGGTGCGCTGATGTACCGGGTTGCCGGTGAGCGTCGGCGGATCGCCGCGCGCAACCTGCAGCTGTGTTTTCCCGAGCTGTCCGACGACGAACGGCAGCGCCTGCTGAAGGAAAACTTCGCCTCGACCGGCATCGCGTTCTTTGAAATGGCCATGAGCTGGTGGTGGCCCCAGGCCAGGCTGGCGCGGCTGGCGCACATCGAAGGCATCGAGCACCTGCAGGCCGCGCAGCAGCAAGGGCAGGGTGCCATCCTGATGGCCGTGCACTTCACCACCCTGGAGATCGGCGCCGCGCTGCTCGGGCAGCGGCATACCATCGACGGCATGTACCGCGAGCATGGCAACCCGCTGTTCGACTTCATCCAGCGCCGCGGCCGCGAGCGGCACAATGCTGATTCGCTGGCGGTGGAGCGCGACGATGTGCGCGGCATGCTCAAGCTGCTGCGCAAGGGCCGGGCGATCTGGTATGCCCCGGACCAGGACTATGGCGCCAAGCAGAGCGTGTTCGTGCCGTTGTTCGGCATTCCCGCGGCGACGGTCACCGCGACCACCAAGTTCGCCCGGCTGGGCAAGGCGCAGGTGATCCCGTTCACCCAGCGGCGGCTCACGGATGGCAGCGGGTACCGGCTGGTGGTGCATCCGCCGCTGGCGGATTTCCCGGGAGAGAGCGAAGAGGCCGACTGCCTGCGGATCAACCAGTGGGTGGAAGGGGTGCTCCGCGAGTGTCCCGAGCAGTACCTGTGGGCACACCGCCGGTTCAAGTCACGGCCGCCGGGGGAGCCGAAGCTCTACGACAAGAAATAGCGGTGGCCACCTGTGGGAGCGGCCTTGTGCCGCGATCGGGCCCGAATGGGCCGTAGAACCGGCTATCATGGTGAATCAGGCAAGTTGGCATTGCCTGTTCTTCGGCCCCTCCGGGCCCGATCGCGGGACAAGCCCGCTCCCACAGATGGAATCTACTCCGCGATCTGCAACTTCCGCGCCTGGGTGTACACATACCGCACCTTCTCATACTCGAACGGCGAGTTGAGCTGGCCATAGCGGAAGCTGGTGGTATACCGCTTGTCCACCGCGCGCAGCACGGTCAGCGCCGGCTGGTCATCGCTGGCATCGGCGAAGTCCAGGTAATTGGCCTCGCGCTCGCCCAGGTAATCCGCCACCAGCCCCGTGGTGTCGCGCAGGTTCGAGGGCCCGAACACCGGCAGCATCAGGTAGGGCCCTTCATCCAGCCCATAGAAGCCCAGCGTCTGCCCGAAGTCCTCGCTCTGGCGCGGCAGGCCCATCCTGGTCGCCGGATCCCACAGCCCGCCCACACCGAGAATGGTGTTGAACATCAAGCGCGCGGTGATCTGCCCCGAGCGCTGCAGTTTCAGCTGCATCAGGCTGTTGGCCAGGCTCGACACATCGCCCAGGTTGTTGAAGAAGTTGCTCACCCCCGTGCGCACGAAATGCGGGGTGATGTACCGGTAGCCGCTGACCGTCGGCAGGAACACCCACTGGTCGAAGCGGTAGTTGAAATGATAGATGCGCCGGTTCACCGATTCGAACGGGTCGTACACGTTGAGCGCATCGAAGGTCGAGCGCTCGAACTCGCGCTGGTCGAGCCCCGGGTTGAATTTGAGCGCACGCAGCGGATCGGTGAAACCATCGCTTTCAACCGCGGGCGTGTCGATCACGTCGGCTTCGATCACGCTGGTACGCGGGGCGGTCTCGGCTGCCATCGCGCCAGTGCTCGCCACCAGGGCGGAGACGATCAAGAGGTGCTTAACCACGGAAGAACTCCAGCATGGCGTCGCTGTTGACGCGGTAATTGAGGTTGCCGCAATGCCCGCCGTGGGGATAGAGCGTGAGCCGGTCGCCGAATACCTGGCGCAGGAAACCGATGTCGCCCGGGCCGAGGATGACGTCGTCGGCGTTGTGCATCACGGCGATCTTCGGGCTTGTCGCGAGGTAGTCCTTCAGCGCGTACAGGCTCACCTGGTCGTTGAGCTGCAGCAGGCTGCCGCCATCGCTGCGGGCGCGCCACATCGGGATCACCTGCTCGCTCAGGTAGCAGTCGAAGTCGCACTGCAGGGCCCGCTTGAAGAACGGCGTGAGGCTGCTGCCCTCGCTGATCGGGTACTTGGGCGGAATGATCAGCCCACGACGGTTGATCAGGTCGGAGGTGAACGCGATATCGGCCGCCGAGAAGCGGAACGAGGTGCCGATGATCATCGCCATCTGCTCGTTCGACAGGTGCTGGCGCGATTGCTGGAAGTCGTAGAGCAGCGCCTCGTTCAGGTCGATGTAGCCCTTGTGGCGGAAGTACTGGGTCAGCTTGCTCAGCATCAGCTCATAGAAGGTGGTGTTGCTGCTGACGCCCTTCACCTCGGTCTGCACCAGCTTGTCGAGATTGGTGATCGAGGTGACCAGGTTGACCGGCGGGTTGAGCAGCAGCACGCGCTTGAAGTTGAAGCTGCGCCGGGTTTCGTCGAGCTTGGCGACGAAGGCTGCGTCGAGCGCGCCCAGGCTGTAGCCGCTGAGATGGAACTCGCTGACCGGCAGGCGCGGGTGCTGGGCGCGCACGCCCTGCATCACCCGGTACATGTCCTCGGCGTCCTCGCTGCTGATCCCGGGGGTGGCGAAGCGCGAGGCGGCGCTCATGAAGTCGTAGCTGGTGGGCGAGGACAGCTGCACCACGTGGAAGCCGGCCTGGTAGTAGAGCTTCTTCAGGTACTCGTTGATGCTGCTCGAGAACGGCGCGCCGGTGCCGGCGATCAGGAAGATCAGCGGCGCCTCGTGGTCCTGGCGGGCCAGGCGGTAGGTCAGCTTTTTCACCGGCCAGAAGTTGTCCGGCAAGGTGAACGAGCGCTCCGGGCGCAGGTTCAGGGTGTAGTCGTTCTGGGTGATGTCCTCATCGGTCGGCAGCGTCGGGCGCAGCTCCGGTGGGGTGGTGGCGATGGTCGCCTCGAACGGGTTGGTCAAGGGGTAGCCGTAGCTCGCGGCGTCGATGTCCCGCGCCGTCGCGGCCGCACTCAGGAGCACACCGCCGAGCACGGCAGCGAGGCGCATAGATCGAAGCATTCAAACCCCCATAGAGATACTGCAAAATGCGGTACGCAGGCTAAGACCCCGCGCACGGTGGCAAAGTTGCCGGGCGCTGGGGTATTTATCGCTCAAAACGTATCATCTGAACATACCACGCACGTATGCTGGCCGTTTGTAACCGTCGCCGGAGAGGCCTATGTCCCGTTCTTTACCTTTGATCGCCTTGCTGGCCTTTCTGGCCTTGTGGCTGGCCGCGAGCTACGGGGTGCGTTATGGGTTGATGGAAGATGGGCAGTGGGTCGGGCTGTGCGCCGAGCCTGGCGCGTACTGGCAATGCCAGGTGCGCTCGGTGCTGGGGCTGGGGATTCATTTCCGGGTGATCGCGTGGAGCGCGCTGGGGTTGGCCTTGATCGCCCAGGTGGTGCCGCGTCAGGGCGGGAGGTGGATTGCCGTGGCGGCGTTGGCGTTCGGCATTCCTGCGCTGGTGCTGTATACCGCAAGTCTTGCTGTGTTTGCCGTTGTATTGGCTGGACTGCGGTTGGTGCGGTCTTCCTGAGGCCATATCCCGACATTGCACCGGCGTTGCAGAGGGGGTACCAGACTGAGTTCTGTGCTACCTGCCAGCATCGCATAACTCGACATTTCTGCGCCCCGGTGAGGGCTACGCCCTCATTTCGCGCGGTCCGGCGTTCCGGCACAAGGCACGCTCCAACAATGCCCTGGCTTCGCCGGTCATAGGGATCTGGATTGCCGCAAACCGCGCCACAGCGCGATGGCCATCAACCCACTCACCACCGCCCAGACCCACGCCTGCTGATTGCTCAACCCTTCCTGATACAGCTGCGGCACGATCCCCATCCCGACAATCACCGCCAGCAACCTGATCTCCGCCTTGGGCGCCGCCGCAGGCCGCAGCAGGTACGCCAGCGCCGGCAACAGCAGCGCTGCGCTGGGGAAGCTGCGATAACGGGGATCGAACACCATCGCCAGCATGCTCACCGCCGCGGCAAACCCGGCCGCCGTCAGCCACCAGCCGGCTCTCGCCTCCAGCCAGGCAAACAGCCCTTGGCGCCAGCCGTCGCGGCGGGCCAGCGCCAGCGCCCCATGCGCCAGCACCAGCAGGTTCAGCCCGGCCAGCAACAGCGCCCAGACCCACTCCTCGGCAAACCGCGCATTGGTGCGCATCAGCTCGCCCCACAACCCCAGGCACCCCGCGCCCAGGGCCGCCAGGAAGGGCAGCAGCACAGCGGCGCGGCGATCACGCGCAGGCCCGGCCAGCATCAGCGTCGAAGCAAACAGCACCACCCCGGCCAGCAACCACTGGGGCCACAACGGCAGATTGCTCACCGGCCCTTCAAGCACCCCCTTGTCGTGGCGATCCGCGTCATACAGCCCCCAGTACCCGCCCACCGCGCCTTCACTGGCGCGCTTCCAGGGCTGGTCGAACGCCTCGATCAGGTTGTAGTGCCAGCCGTGCTGCTCGGCCATCGCCACGAACCCGCGGATGAACTTCGCCTCGTTGACCCGGCTCGGCAGGGCGGTCTCGCGCTGGCGGCCCTCGCTGGGCCAGCCGGTCTCGCCGATGACGATGTCCTTGGGCGCGAAGCGCTCGCCAAACTGCCTGCGCACCTCGCCGACATGCGCCAGCGCATCCTCGATCCCACGCGGATCATCCTCCCAGTAGGGCAGCAGATGGATGGTCAGGAAATCCACCGCCGGGGCCACCTGCGGGTGCTGCAGCCAGAACTCCCAGACATCGGCGTAGGTGACCGGCACCTGCACCTGGCTTTTCACACGGTGGATCAGGCTGGCCAGGCGCTCGCCGGTGACTTCCTTGCGCAGCAAGGCCTCGTTGCCGACGATCACCGCGCTGACCACGTCCGGGTTGGCGTTGGCCTGGGCGATCAGCGCGGCGACTTCCTTGTCGGTGTCCACCGGGTTGGCGTTCACCCAGGCACCGAGCATCACCTTGAGCCCGTGCTTGCGCGCCAGCGCCGGGATTGCCTCAAGACCGGTCATCGAATAGGTGCGGATGCACTGGAATCGCTCGGCCAGCAGCGCCAGGTCGGCGTCCATGCGCGCCGGACGCAGCTTGAACGGCTGGTCGAACGGCGACTGGTCCTTGTCGAACGGCGTATAGGAGGCACACTGCAGTTTATGCGTGGCACTGGCCGCATCAGGCAGCTGCACCGGCTTGCCCAGCCCGTACCAGAGCCCCCCCAGGGCCAGCAAGGCGGCCACGCAGGCGAGCAGGTAGAAAGGCAGCAAAGGGCGGGCGGTGCCGGGCATGGGGCGGTCCGTCGACGAGGGCAAAGCGCCGATAGTAACCGCAAACGCCCGGCGTCAACGCTTTGGCATGCAAAGATCGCGCAGGGCAGGGGAGGCGCGTGGCGTTAATGGCTATGTGATGTCGTGGATCGCTGGCTGGAGGTCGCTGACAGATCAGGTTGTCCACCCCCGCAGGCCGATGATGCACTCTCCGAGACCTGACGAGGGGATGCTTTGATGAAAATGCGAAAACTCCTGGGAGTGGGCACCGCCCTGGCACTGGCCATCAGTGCCGCGCAGGCGATGGCCAAGGAAGTAAGCATTGGCTACGTGGACGGGTGGGCCGACAGCGTGGCGACCACTAACGTTGCCGCCGAAGTGATCAAGCAGAAGCTGGGCTACGACGTGAAGCTGCAGGCCGTGGCGACCGGCATCATGTGGCAGGGCGTGGCCACCGGCAAGCTCGACGCCATGCTCTCGGCCTGGTTGCCGGTGACCCATGGCGAGTACTGGACCAAGAACAAGGACGCGGTGGTCGACTACGGTCCCAACTTCAAGGATGCGCGCATCGGCCTGATCGTCCCCGAATACGTCAAGGCCACCAGCATCGCCGACCTCAAGACCGATGACAGCTTCAAGCAGAAGATCGTCGGCATCGACGCCGGCTCAGGCGTCATGCTCAAGACCGACCAGGCGATCAAGGACTACGACCTGACCGGCTACAAGCTGCAGGCAAGTTCCGGTGCCGCCATGACCTCCGAGCTCGGGCGCTCGTATGCCAAGCAGCAGTCCATCGCCGTCACCGGCTGGGTGCCGCACTGGATGTTCGCCAAGTGGAAACTCAAGTTCCTGGATGACCCGAAGGGCGTGTATGGCGCGGCCGAGACCGTCAACAGCATTGGCAGCAAGCAGCTGGCCACCAAGGCGCCCGAGGTGGCCGAGTTCCTGAAGAAATTCTCGTGGCAGTCCAAGGATGAGATCGGTGAAGTGATGCTGGCGATCCAGGAAGGCGCCAAGCCTGAAGCCGCGGCCAAGGATTGGGTGGCCAAGCATCCGGACCGGGTGAAGGAGTGGACGGGGAAATAAGGTCATCCAGTCCTGGATCCGCAGTGTCTGACCCATTCGCTGGCAAGCCAGCTCCCACGCGG
>NZ_DATELE010000220.1:0-12361 GCF_035277045.1 Pseudomonas sp.
AGCGGCGCGTTCCCCCGCGACAATTTCGAGCTGCTGCACCAGTACGGCCTGCTCGGCCTCACCGTGCCGCGTGCGCTGGGTGGCGGCGGCGCGGACCTTGCCACCGCGCGCCGGGTGATCAGCGCCGTCGGCAAGGGCGACCCGGCCTCGGCGCTGATCCTGGTGATGCAGTACCTGCAGCATTTTCGCCTGCAGGACGAAGCGCGCTGGCCCCTGCACCTGCGTACCCGGGTGGCACGCGAGGCGGTCGAGCACGGCGCGCTGATCAATGCCTTTCGCGTCGAACCCGAGCTCGGTACCCCGGCCCGCGGCGGCCTGCCCGCCACGCTGGCGCGGCGCACCGCCGAAGGCTGGCGCCTGTCGGGCAGCAAGATCTACTCCACCGGCAGCCATGGCCTGACCTGGTACCTGGTGTGGGCGCGCAGCGACGATGCCGACCCGCTGGTGGGCGGCTACCTGGTGCACAAGGACACCCCGGGCATCCAGATCGTCGACGACTGGGACCACCTGGGCATGCGTGCCACCTGCAGCCATGAAGTGCGCTTCGACGATGTGCTGATCCCGCTCGACCATGCCGTGTCCGTCAGTCCCCTCAGCGCCCCGCGCGCCGAGCTCGACGGCCAGGGCCTGCTGTGGATGTCGGTGTTGCTGCCTGCGCTGTACGACGGCGTGGCCCAGGCCGCACGCGACTGGCTGGTGGATTTCCTGCAGACCCGCGCGCCCTCCAACCTCGGCGCGCCGCTGGCCAGCCTGCCGCGTTTTCAGGAGGTGATCGGCCGCATCGACACCCTGCTGTTCACCAATCGCACGCTGCTCGACAGCGCCGCCAGCGGCCAGGTCGAGGCGCGCCATGCCGGCCAGCTCAAGCACCTGGTCAGCAGCAACGCCATCCGCGCCGTCGAGCTGGCCATCGAGGCCGCCGGCAACCCCGGTCTTTCACGCAAGAACCCGCTGGAGCGGCACTACCGCGACGTGCTCTGCAGCCGCATCCATACCCCGCAGGACGACGTGGTGCTCGGCCAGGTTGGCCGGGACGCCCTGACCCTTTCGCACTGATTCTGATTAAACACCGGAGCCCTTGATGAACGCCCTGACCGCCTTGCCCACCGCCACCCACAATGTCCGCCAACGCGTCAGCGCCGAGGAATGGGAGGTTCGCGTCAAGCTCGCCGCGGCCTACCGCCTGGCAGCGCTGTTTCGCTGGACCGACCACATCTACACGCACTTCTCGGCCCGCGTGCCCGGCCCGGACGAGCATTTCCTGATCAACCCGTTCGGCCTGCTGTTCGATGAAATCACCGCCTCCAACCTGGTCAAGGTGGATGTCGACGGCGAGATCATCGACGACCCGCTGGGCCTGGGCATCAACCAGGCCGGCTATGTCATTCACAGCGCCATCCACCGCGCCCGCCACGACCTCAAGGCCGTGCTGCACACCCACACCCGTGACGGCGCGGCGGTATCGGCGCAGCGCGACGGCCTGCTGCCGATCTCCCAGCACGCCCTGGCCTACTACAGCCGCGTGGTCTACCACGCCTACGAAGGCGTGGCCCTGGACCTGGACGAGCAAGAGCGGCTGGTGGCCAACCTCGGCACCAGCAACATCCTCATCCTGCGCAACCATGGCCTGCTCACCGGCGGTGTCAGCGTCGAACACGCGTTCCGCGAGCTGCATGGCCTGGAGCGCGCCTGCAACATCCAGGTCGCGGCGCAGGCGGGCGGCAATGCCGAACTGCAGCACGCCTCGCCACAGGCCATCGCCAAGGTGCACGAGCAGTCCAAGCGCTTCTCCGACGGGCTGGGCGAAGGCATCCAGCGTCACTGGGACGCGCTGATCCGCCAGCTGGACCGCGAAGGCCAGGACTACAAGGACTGATCCCGCGCAAGCGCCCCCGTCTCACACAGGACACGCCGATGAGCAAACAACGCCTCGCAACACGCCTGCTGGCCGCCAGCGCCCTGGCGCTCGCCCTCGTCGGCTGCTCGCCCTCGGGCGACAGCACGGACGCTGGCAAGACCCTGAACATCGCCTTCTGGGGCGACAACACCACCCTGGTCAGCGTCGACCCCTTCCAGGTCTACTGGCTCGAACACCGCGTACTGCTGCGCAACGTCGCCGAGTCGCTGACCGACCAGGATCCTGACAGTGGCAAGATCATCCCGTGGCTGGCGAAAAGCTGGAGCGTCAGCGACGACGCGCTGAGCTACACCTTCGAACTGCGCCAGGACGTGACCTTCAGCAACGGCGAACGCTTCGACGCCAAGGCGGTGAAGGCCGCCTTCGACAGCAACAAGGCCTTCGCCACCCAGTTGCCGGCAACCTTCGGCGCCACCTACCTGGCCGGTTACGACCACGCCGAGGTGGTCGACGACTTCACCGTCAGGCTGGTGCTGTCGCGCCCCAACGCCGGTTTCCTGCAGGCCACCTCGACCACCAACCTGGCGATCCTCGCGCCAGCGTCCTATGCCCTGACCGAGAAACAACGCTCGCTGGGCAAGATCATCGGCACCGGGCCGTTCGTGCTCGAGCACTACACCCCCGAGGTCGGCGCCCGGCTGGTCAAGCGCCAGGGCTACCACTGGGCCTCGGGCAACGTGAAGAATCGCGGCGAGGCCCACCTGGATGCTGTCGAGATCACTTACATTCCCGAGGAAAGCGTGCGCAACGGCCTGTTCCTGCAGGGCAAGGCCGACATCCTCTGGCCACGCAACCCGTTCTCGGAAGTCGACCTGAAGCTGTTCGAGTCCAAGGGCGCGACCATCCAGAGCCGCTCGCTGCCAGGGCCGGCGCTCAACCTCTACCCCAACACCCGCGACGGCCGCCTGCTGGCCGACCGCGAAGTGCGCCTGGCCTTGCAGAAGGCGATCGACCGCAAGAGCTACGCCAGCACCGTCTACAACGCCCAGTTCCCGGTGGTGACCGGCGTGTTCGACGTGACCACGCCGTACTTCAAGCCTCAGGCCGACAAGCTCGCCTATGACCCGAAAGGCGCCGAGCAGTTGCTCGACCAGGCCGGCTGGAGCAAGGGCGCCGATGGCTACCGCCACAAGGACGGCAAGCGCCTGACCCTGAGCTACAACCTGTCGCCGGCCGAGACCGCGGGCGACGTGCTGATCCAGGACCAGCTGCGCAAGGTCGGCATCGACCTCAAGCTCAACGTGGTGACGCGCGCCGAATGGGTGGCCAGCAACGCCTCGGGCAGCTACGACCTGACGTCCACCTACATGACTCGCGCCGACCCGATCATCCTGCAGACCATCCTCGACCCGCGCGCGGCCAACAGCGCGAGCCTTGCCACCAACACCTACGAGCCACAGACCCTGGCCAAGGCCCAGGCGCTGTTCGATGGCGGCATCACCGCGACCGCCGGCGACCAGCGCGCCCAGGCCTACGGCGCGCTGCAGGACCTGCTGGTGGACGAAGGCTCGGCGTTCCCGCTGTATGAGCGGGTCTGGCAGGCCGCGACGTCGCCACGGGTCAAGGACTTCCGCTGGACCGCCGAGGGCTTTGCCCTGCTTGGCGATATCGAGGTCGGCCAGCCATGAAACGCTACCTGATCGGCCGGGTCGGCCAGGCGCTGCTGGTATTGTGGGGCGCCTACAGCATCACCTACTTCATTCTCTACCTGCTGCCCGGCGATACCCTGTCGATCATGCTCAGCGCCTCGGGCATGGAGGCCGACGGCCTGTCACCCGAGGCCCTGGCCCAGGCCAAGGCCTACTACGGGCTCGACAAGGGCCTGTTCGAGCAGTATGGCGACCTGCTGGCGGGCGCGGTGCAGGGTGACTTCGGCCAGTCGCTGTCGCTCAACCGCCCGGTCAGCGAGCTGCTGATCGAACGCCTGCCGCAGACCCTGTCGCTGGCAGGCCTGGCGATCGTGCTGTCGCTGGTCGGTGGCGTCGGGCTGGCCTATCTCACTGCCTACATTCGCTGGCAGCCGTTGAAAGTCGCCCTGGCGCGGCTGCCATCGCTGGGCTTCTCGGTGCCGGTGTTCTGGATGGGCCTGCTGCTGATCCAGGTCTTCGCCTTTAGCCTGGGCTGGTTTCCCGCCACCGGCAGCCGCGGTTTCGACAGCCTGGTGCTGCCGGCAGTGACGCTGGCCATCCCCAGCGCCGCGGTCTATGCCCAGGTGCTGCAGCGCGGTTTTCAGGGCGTGTGGCAGGAGCCTTACATCATCACCGCGTTCGCCAAGGGCCTGAGCCGCTGGCAGGTGCAGGCGCGACATGGCCTGCGCAACGCCGCGCTGCCCATCCTCACCCTGATCGGCCTGCAGGTGGGCAACACCGTGTCGGGCGCCGTGCTGGTGGAAACCATCTTCGCGCGCAACGGCGTCGGCCGCCTGGCGCAGGAGGCGGTGCTGCGCCAGGACATCCCGGTGGTGCTGGCGGTGGTGGCGGTGTCGGCCGCGGCCTTCGTGGCAGTGAACCTGATCGTCGACCTGCTCTACCCCTTCCTTGATCCGCGCATCGCGCGTACCGCAAAGGTGTCGTAGCCCATGACCACCGATACCCGACTGTTCCAGCCCGAAGCCGCCCCATTGTGGAAGCGCCGCAGCCGCCTGAACCGGGCCACCACGCTGGTGGGTCCACTGTTGCGCCGCCCAGGCTTCAGCCTGGCCGTGCTGGTGGTGCTGTTCGCCTTGGCCAGCGCCCTGCTGCCGCAACTGCTGAGCAGCTTCGACCCCTATGCCACCTCGCCCGCGGACAAGCTCACCGCGCCCAACGCGCTGCACTGGTTCGGCACCGATGAACTGGGGCGCGACCTGTACACCCGCGTGGTGCACGGGTCTCGCCTGTCGGTGCAGGCGGCGCTGCTGGCGGTTGGCATCGCCCTGGCCGGCGGGCTGGGCCTGGGCGTGCTGGCAGGATTCGCGGGCGGGCGCATCGATGCGCTGATCATGCGCGTGGTCGATGTGCTGCTGGCCCTGCCCGGCCTGCTGCTGGCCCTGGCCATCGTCACCGCGATCGGCTTCGGCACCGTGCCGGTCGCCATCGCGGTCGGCGTCGGCATCATCCCAGGCTTTGCCCGCACCACCCGCGCCGAGGTCCTGCGGGTCAAGACCTTGCCGTATGTCGAGGCCGCGCGCCTGGGTGGAGCGAGCTGGGGACGGACCCTGCTGCGGCACATCCTGCCCAACGCCTGGGGCCCGGTGGCGGTGCTCGCCACGCTGGACTTCGGCGCGGCGATCCTTGCCACTGCGGGCCTGAGTTTCCTGGGCTTTGGCGCGGCGCCGCCTGCCGCCGAATGGGGCACCCTGATCGCCAACGGCCGGCACTTCCTGATCACCGCGCCCTGGGTCTCGCTGCTGCCGGGGCTGTTCGTGGTGGCGGTGGTGTTCAGCCTCAACCATATCGCCCGTACCTTCGAGGAAACCCAGCGATGAGCCAACATCCCTTGATCGACATCCAGGGCCTGCAGGTCAGCTACCGCGTGGGTGGGCAGTTTGTGCCGGCCGTGAAGGGCCTGTCGTTTTCCCTGGTCCAGGGCGAGACAGTGGCCATCGTCGGCGAGTCCGGCTCTGGCAAGTCGACACTGGCCAACACCCTGCTGGGCCTGCTGCCCGAGAATGCCCGCATCTGCGGCGGCAGCGTGCGGGTCGATGGACTCGACGTCAGCCGCGCCAGCGAGCGGCAGAAGCGCCAGCTGCGCGGGCGCACCATCGGCCTGGTGCCACAGGACCCACTCGTCAGCCTCAACCCGACCCTGCGCGTCGGCCAGCAGATCGGCGAAGCGCTGGTGCTGGCCCGCGGGCGGCGCTATCCGGCCATCGACGCCGACATCCTCGAGCTGCTGGAACAGGTCGGCCTGGACAAACCCGAGCTGCGCGCGCGCCAGTACCCGCATGAACTCTCCGGCGGCATGCGCCAGCGGGTGCTGATCGCCATTGCCCTGGCGGGCGATCCCCGGTTGATCATCGCCGACGAGCCCACCAGCGCGCTGGATGTCACGGTGCAGCGGCGCATTCTTGATCACCTGCAGCGGCTGGTCAGCGAGCGCGGCATCTCGCTGCTGATCATCACCCACGACCTGGGCATGGCGACTGACCGCGCCGACCGTCTGCTGGTCATGAAACAGGGCGAGCTGGTGGAGCAAGGCCCGCCGCGGCAGATCCTTGAAGCCGCTCAGCACGCCTATACCCGGGCCCTGATCGGCGCCGCGCCGGCCTTTGCCAGCCGGCGCCCGTCACGCCCTCTCAAGGCGTCCACGGGGCAGGCGATCCTGACCCTCAAGGACGTGGGCAAGACCTTCGCGCTACCGCCGACCAAGGGTAGCGACAGCCACTTCGTAGCCTTGGAGAACCTCGACCTGCAGGTGTTCCCCGGCCAGACCCTGGCAATCGTCGGCGAATCGGGCTCGGGCAAGAGCACCGCGCTGCGTATCGCCCTGGGGCTGGACAAGCCGACCCACGGCCGTGTGCTGTTCGAGCAGCAGGACATCACCGATCTCAGCTGGCGCGAGTTCCGCCCGCTGCGCCGGCGCATGCAGCTGGTGCAGCAGAATCCGTTTGGCGCCCTTGATCCGCGGTTCACCGTGTTCGACAGCATCGTCGAGCCGCTGGTGTCGTTCGGCCTGGCCAAGGGCGCCGCCCTGGAGCAAGCCGCGCGAGAGCTGATCGGCCGTGTGCATCTTCCCGTGGGCTACCTGGACCGGCTGCCCCGCGAGTTGTCGGGCGGGCAACGCCAGCGCGTGGCGATTGCCCGGGCGTTGGCGTTGCAGCCGGACCTGCTGCTGCTGGATGAACCGGTCAGCGCGCTGGACGTGTCGGTTCAGGCGCAGATCCTGGCGCTGCTCGAAGAGCTGCAGCGCGACCTCGGCGTGGCCTACGTGCTGGTGTCCCACGACCTCTCGGTGGTGGCCAACATGGCGGACCAGGTACTGGTGCTGCGCCAGGGCCGTGTGGTCGAGCACGGGCTGGTGGACCAGGTGTTCGGGCGGCCGCAGAGCGAGTACACCCGCGAGCTGATCGAGGCGATACCGGGCCGCAAGGCGGCTGCCTGAAGCAGGCCTCAAGCCATGCCCGACATACAGATATCCGGACGAAAAAAACTGACCCACGAACAGGAGTTCCACCCATGACCAAGCGACACATCAAACTCGGCGCCATGATCCACGGTGTCGGCCACGGCTGGGGAGAGTGGCGCCACCCGGACGCGCTGGCCGACGCCAGCGTCAACTTCGGTTTCTACAAGCAGCAGGCCCAGCTGGCCGAAGCCGCGAAGTTCGACTTCGCCTTCATCGCCGACAGCCTGCACATCCACGCCAAATCCAGCCCGCACTACCTCAACCGCTTCGAACCGCTGACCATCCTCTCGGCGCTCGCCGCCGTCACCGAACACATCGGCCTGGTCGCCACCGTGACCGTCAGCTACACCGAGCCCTTCCAGGTCGCCCGCCAGTTCGCCTCGCTGGACCTTATCAGCGGCGGCCGCGCCGGCTGGAACGTGGTCACCTCTTGGCTCTCGGGCACCGCCGACAATTTCGGCAAGGCCGAGCACCCGCCTCACGCCACGCGCTACCGCATCGCCCGCGAACATGTCGACGTGGTGAAAGGCCTGTGGGACTCGTGGGAAGACGACGCCTTCACCCGCGACAAGCAGAGCGGCGAGTTCTTCGCCCCCGACAAGCTGCACACGCTCGATCACCAGGGCGAGTTCTTCAAGGTCAAGGGCCCGCTCAACATCCAGCGCTCGCGCCAAGGCCAGCCGCTGATCTTCCAGGCGGGCACCTCCGAGGACGGCCGTAACTTCGCCGCGCAGAACGCCGATGCCATTTTCGTCAGCCCCGAGTCGTTCAGCGAGGCACGTGCCTATCGCCAGGACCTCAAGCGCCGCGCCGCGGGGTTCGGCCGCAACCCGGACGAGCTGTTCATCCTGCCGGGCATCCGGCCGATCGTGGGCCGCGACGCCGAGGAAGTCGAGCGCCGCTACCAACAGGCCGTCGAGCTGGTGAGCATCGAGGACGCCATCGTCGCCCTGGGCCGGCCCTTCAACGACTACGACTTCAGCAAGCACGACCTGGACGCGCCTTTCCCAGACCTGGGCGACCTGGGCAGCAACAGCCACAAGGGCTCGTCCGACCAGATCAAGCAGCAGGCCCGCGAGCACAGCCTGACCTTGCGCGAAGTGGCGCTGCGCTTCTCGCGGCCACGCCGTGATTTCACCGGCACCCCGGAAGAAGTCGCCAACGCGCTGCAGGACTGGTTCGAGGATGGCGCCGCCGACGGCTTCATCATCAACTCGCTGCTGCCCGACGGGTTGCAGTATTTCACCGAGCTGGTGGTGCCGCTGCTGCAGACGCGCGGATTGCTACGCCAGGAATACGAAGGCCAGACTCTGCGTGACAACTTCGGCCTTGCCGTGCCGGAAAACCGCAACACGGTGCGCCGCGTTGAAGCGGACGTAGCCTGAGCAATATTGCCGCGCCGCCCCGGTGAGGCTGGTGGCTGTGGAACCGGGCAGAGTGAAACTGGCCCAGGTGGACCTGAGTCCCGGTAAGGCTGGCCATTGTGGAGCTCGGTCACTTCAAGGCTCGCCACTGTGGGGGCAACTGCCTAGACCCAAGGCAATCTCAGCCCCCTGCCAGGCATCGCCGGGTCCTGTGGGAGCAACTGTCTGCCACCGAGGTGCTCACAACCCCCGGCCCGCCGGGCCCTGTGGACAACTGTCTTTGTAGCCTGCCGACATCGCACAACGCGATAATGATGCGCCGCGAAACGAGGGCGAAGCCCTCGCCGGGGCGCAAGATCACAAGATTGTGCGATGCCGGCAGGGGACACAGACAGGTTCCCCCAAAGGCCCGGCGAGGCCGGGGCCGAGGTTGGCTCTTGCCCGATGCAGCAGGGCACTGCGTGGTAGTCAGCGGGCGATCCGCAGCCCCAGACTTTCACGCAGCGTCGAACCTTCATACTCAGTACGATACACCCCCCGCTCCTGCAACAGCGGCACCACCTCTTGGGCAAACCGCCGAAACTGCCCGGGATGGCCGATGTAGATGTTGTACCCATCCAGCGCCCGCGCCTCGAACCATTCGGTCATCTTCGCCGCAACGGTCTCGGCAGACCCGCTAAACGCCCCCGGGCGCAATTGGCGGCCGAACTCGACGGCCTGGCGCAGAGTGAAGCCTTTCTCCCGCGCCTGGTCGGCAATGCGCTTGGCATTGGTGAAGAAGCTGCTGCGCGCCGCTTCCAGGCTCTGCTGCGGGAACGGGGCGTCCAGGTCGTACTGGCTGAAGTCGTGCCAGCCGAAGTTACGGCCGAACTCTTTCAGGGCCAGCTCGAAGCTGTGATCGGCCTGGTGATAATGCCGCTCGATCTCGCGCGCATGTTCATCGGTGTCACCGACGTAGATCTCGGCACCCGGCAGCACCAGCAACTGCTCCGGATCACGTCCCAGCCTTACCGCCCGCTGCTTGATGTCGCGATAGAACGCCTGCCCCTGCTCGATGCTCGCTGCATGAGTGAACACCACATCAGCGGTCGCCGCGCCCAGTTCCCGGCCCTGCTCCGAGTCGCCCGCCTGGAAGATCACCGGCTGTCCTTGCGGCGAGCGCTGGATGTTCAGCGGCCCGGCCACCGAGAAATGCTCGCCCTTGTGGTTCAGCGCATGCAGCTTGCCAGGGTCGAGGAACTGGCCCGTGGCCCGGTCGCGCACAAAGGCGTCATGCTCGTACGAGTTCCACAGCCCTTGCACCACCTGGACATGCTCCTGGGCACGGCCGTAGCGGGTGTCGTAGTCGTAGTGCTCGTCGCGGCCATAGTTGCCGGCGGTGCCGGCGTCGCCGCTGGTGACCACGTTCCAGCCGGCGCGGCCTTTGCTGATCAGGTCCAGCGAGGCCAGGCGGCGGGCCACGTTGTAGGGTTCGTTGTACGAGGTGGTCAGGGTTCCGACCAGGCCCAGGTTACGCGTGCTGACCGCCAGCGCCGAGAGCAGGGTCAGCGGCTCGAGGCGGTTGAGGTAGTGCGAGGGCGAGCCTGGAGTAATGAACTGGCTGTCGACGATGAATATCAGGTCGAACAGCGCGCCCTCGGCCTGGCGGGCGATGTCGATGTACCAGTCGATATTGACGCTGGCATCGCTCGGCAGCTCAGGGTCGAGCCACAGGTTGTGACGGCCCGGGCCACCACAGCCCATGGTCAGCGCGCCCAGCTTGATCTGTCGTTTGCGTGACTGGCTCATGGGGTGACCTGCGCGGTGGTGGGTTGCAGGGCGGCGCTGAACGAGGTGTCGAACAGGCTGGCGGCCGGGTAGGACTTGATCAGGCCAAGCCCTGCGAAGAAGTCGACGGTTTTCTGCGCCTCGGTCAGCACCTTGGGATCGAGCGGCGCAACGTCGGTACGGGCGCGGGCGAACCAGACGCGGGCGATGTCGCGGTCGGCGCGGGTGCGCTTGGCCCAGGCGTCGGCATAGGCCTCGGTATGGGCAGGGTCGCTCAGGGTCCAGTCGCGGGCTTTTTTCAGGCGCTGCAGGAAATCGTTGATCTGCGGGCGCTTGTCCTGCATCGCCTGGGTGTTGGCGACCACGAAGCTCTGTGCCGGGATCAGCCCGTCAGCGGTGGCGAGTACCCGCGCGCCCTGGCGCTCTTGCTGGGTCACGTAGGGCTCCCAGGTGGCGATCACGTCAACCGAGCCGCCGTCCAGGGCATGCGAGGCATCCAGGGCGCTGAGGTAGCGCAGCTCGAGGGCATCGCGCGGTATGCCGGCCTTGTCCAAGGCGCTGAACAGCAGCTGCTGGCTCCATGAGCCCTTCCAGATGGCGGCACGCTTGCCACGCAGGTCTTCGAGGGTCTTGATCGGTGAATCCTTGCGCGCCAGGATGGCCACGCCGCCCAGGTTCTGCCGGGTGACCGCGATCACCTTGATCGGCGCGCCCAGGGCTCCGAGGAACAGCGGTGGCGCGTCGCCCAGCAGGCCAAGGTCGAGGCTGCCAACGTTAAGGGCTTCAGCCACCGGGGAGCCTGCGGTGAACTGCTTCCATTCAAGGGTATAGGGCAAGTCGTCGAGCACCCCGGCCGCTTCCATCACGGCGCGGGTGTTGAAGCTCTGGTCGCCGACCACCAGGGTCTGAGCTGCTGCGGCCAGGCTGATCGAAGCGGCGAGCACGCCGGCCGCCAGTTGTTTGATGTAGCGCACGCGAATTCTCCAGGTGCCGTCCGGGCACGTCAGGTAAATGCCGATCCGCGCGTGCGGTCTCGTCCATGAATATGTAGGGGGTGTCAGGCGCTGCGTTGCGCCTGGCGCTGGGCGACCTTGGCGCGGGTCAGTGGCAGCAGTTCGCGGCCATAGTCCACGGCGTCCTCCAGCGGATCGAAACCGCGGATCAGGAAGCTGGTCACGCCCAGGTCGTAATAGGCCAGCAAGGCATCGGCGACTTGCTCGGGGGTGCCGACCAGCGCGGTGGAGTTGTGGCCGCCGCCTACCAGGCTGGCGATGCCGGTCCAGAGACGCTCATCGACGCGCTCCCCCTTGGCCACGGTCTGCAGCAGGCGCTGGGCGCCGACGCTTTGCGGCTTGTTGGCGATTACCGGGCCGGCCCGCTCGAGCCTCGCGCGGGCCTGTCCAAGAATGCCCTCGGCCTTGGCCCAGGCGGCGTCCTCGGTATCGGCGATGATCGGGCGGAACGACACGCTGAACTGCACCTCACGGCCATGGCGCGCGGCCTGCTCGCGCACCAGGGCGATGGTTTCGGCGGTCTGCTCCAGCGATTCGCCCCACAGGGCGAACACGTCGGCATGCTTGCCTGCGACTTCCAGCGCGGCCTGCGAGGAACCGCCGAAGTAGACCGGCAGGTGCGGCTGCTGGATCGGCTTGATCGCAGAGAAGGCATTCTCGGCCTTGTAGTACTGGCCGGCGTGGTCAAAAGGCGCGTTCTCGGTCCAGACCTTGCGCACCACTTCCAGGAACTCGTCGGTGCGGGCGTAGCGCTGGTCGTGATCGAGGTAGTCGCCATCCTTGCGTTGCTCGGTGTCGCTGCCACCACTGATGACGTGCACCGCCAGGCGGCCGTCGAGCAGGTGCTCCAGGGTAGCCAGCTTGCGCGCGGCCAGGGTCGGGGCGACGAAGCCTGGGCGATGCGCCAGCAGGAAGTTGATGCGCGAGGTCGCCTGTCCGGCCAGCGCGGTGACTAGGAAGCCGTCTGGCTGATCGGACCAGTAGCCCACCAGGATACGGTCGAAACCGGCTTCTTCATGGGCCTGGGCGAAGCGTGTGATGTAGGCCTTGTCGAGGATCGGGCCCGTAGGGTCGTGGATTTCCGAAGACAGCCGGTGGCCGATCATGCCGATGAATTGAACGCTCATGGGAGGTTACCTTGGGTCCGTGGGCTTGGGCAGGGTTAGATGCTTTAGCGCTAACCACGCGAATTT
>NZ_DATELE010000221.1:0-3604 GCF_035277045.1 Pseudomonas sp.
CGAAGCGAGATCGCTCAGCTTCGCTTCAAGGGGCGGCTTCTGTCGTTGCCACTGGCGCAAGCCTTTCCCGCACAAGCTGGCGACCGCCTGTTTGCCACTGTATTCAAGCAAGGCTCGCTGGAACTCGGCACTGAGCGTTTCACCCTGGCGTAACTGCTCATCAAGAACGTCGAGCACGTCACGGCGGAACTTCTTAGCCCGATCAGTCCGAGCGAACATGCCAAGCAAGTGGGCACCGCGCAGGCTAAATACTCGAACCTCTTGCTCGCCGCCTCGGGTCTGCATTTTCACCATGGCAGTCATGGTCGCGGTGAATTCGTCGGCGTGGCGCAGATAGAGCTTCTGGACTTGCCGAATCATCGACTCAAGGGGTGCGTCACTTTGGTCACCCCCTTTCCCGTAGAGCGCGATTGCCACCTCTGAGAGGGTAAGGCACGGCTGTCCGCGATGGTCGATCACGTTCAGCTCGGTGTCGCCAACAATCAGCTTTGTCATAACGAATCCCCTGCAATGAGCCCTGGAAATAGATCGGCCACAGCAACGCCCCAGGGAAGGCGCTTTCGGGTGCCCCCTAGCTGTAGCCTGAAAAGAAACGCAGCCGGGGCGGACGGATGAACGAACATCCACCGTTCGGCTGTACGGGCCTAGGCTGCGTGTTTGGTTGGCCCTGCATCGCGAAGCCGTAAATGCTCGAGCGTCGAATTAACGACGGACGATCCAGTCCACATCGAAACTTCGGTGGTAGTCCTTGGTGGTCGGATCGCGGTCTGTGGCGCCCCAGCGGGCCACGTATGCGCGCGGCTCAATGGCGGCGCAAAGTGCCTTGGTTACTGCCTGGACGGAGCCCCCAGTGGCTGCATACACGTCGACCTGCAGGGTGAACCCGTCGGCATCTGGGCGCCCGGCGAGAAAGTTCTCGGGGCTACCCGAAATTAGATTCCAGACCACATACGGCTTCACCGTGCCCGCCGGAGCCTCGCCGAACGAGAAGAGCCGGCAATCCACACCCGCGCCCAGCAGTGCGCCGACCCCGGCGTCGGACGAGCACACGGAAAAGATTGGCGGATCCATCAGGCCCCCTTGAGTGCGGCATCAATCTCTTGCGTGAAGACCCTCACGAAGCGATCCGTTACGGTGTTCACGTTGGTGGAAAGAGCCGGTCGCATGAACGGCGCCGGCGCAAACGACTGCGTGCCGAACTCGATGTAACGCCAGTGTCTGGTGTCGCCGCCGGGGTTTCCGCTGGCGTCCTTGCTGTGCTGGTTCGAGCCGGCGCCACCGCGAATCCCCACCCTCATCACAACGCCACCCTCACGCTGCCCTTGGCGGCCAGCTTCCTGAGTCACGATGTTGCGAAAGATCTTCTCGGCAGTCTTCGGGTCATCCATTGCCTTGGCGCGGGCCTTGGCATCGTCGCGCACAACGTTCATTGCCTGCCGAGCAGCTTTGCGCAGGCCCTTGCGGCGAAGCTTCGGCGCCAGACCAAGCATTTTTTCCGTCAAAGGCTTGAGGCCCTGGAGACGGGCGCTGATTTGATCAACCATCCCTCACCCCCTTCGAAACCAAAATCGTCAGATATTCCAGGCCCGACTTGGCGTCTTCCAGTGGAGGGCCTTCGATGCTGTAAATCTCGCCGCGATGGACAATGCGCATCGTTGGCAACACGCCAGTGCGGTACCGAATAACCACCCTCGCCGTCGCCTCAGACTGGCCTGCCTGGGCCGCGATCAAGTCCTTGGCGGACAACGGTTTCAAGCTGGCCGGGCATCGCTCCCACCGACTGACCCACTCCGGCTCGCCAAACTCGCCGGTATTTGGGTCTCGGACAGACAGCTTTTCCTGGATATCGATCCGATGTCTCAGCGTGCCTGCGCGCATCAGACCCCCCAACCTATTCGGTACGGAGTAAGCAGCGAGCGGGAGCCCATCGGCAATTCGCTGAAGGACGCCCCGCTTGCGGCATCTTCGCGGTTTTCGAACAGAGACCCCAGGATGAGCAGGCACGCAGCGCGCACCGACGGATTGATCAAGATCGGATTTCGGCCGGCGGTCCCTTCCAGAACCGCAGCCGCCAGGTCATCAGCATTGGCGTAGAACTGCCGATTCATGAACCGCGCAGCACTGTCCTCGGCGGCAGCCAGATATAGCTCCACCTGCTCCCTGTCGTCTTCTTCGGCCCGCAGGTGCTGTAGAGCCTCTTCGGTCGAGATCACGTTCATGTCAGGCCTTCGGGTCTTTATCGGTTGCCAGGCCAGCGGCGATCAGGGAAACGGCGTCATGCTTCGGCGACTTGTAGCCTTCGCCGCCCGCACGCCGGATTTCCTTACCGTCCAGGTAGCTGCGGATCGGGTAGATAGTGATCTGCGCGTCATCCGGGGTACTGGAGCCGGTCAGCGCCGCGCTTCCAGGCTCCATATCGCCTGGAGGGGAAGCTGCGATCGCTTCCGGGGTTTTAGAACCATTCGAGTTTGCACGTGCCATCTGCACATCTCCTCGGTCAGCGGCGCCGCCCGCAGGCGGCGCTCAGCGGGAAGGATTACTCGCCGGTCAGCGGGCCGGTAACGAACGCTTCGGGGCGGTACACGGCGAACGCCAAGCGCTCTTCGGCGCGGATGGTCACCATGTTGTTCTCGAAGTCCTTGTCGTTCTCAGTCGACACCAGCACTTCGATGCCCATGCGGTCGTAGATCTGGGCAGCCAGGCTGAAGGCGCCGACCAGGAACTGGTCCTGCACGATGGCTTGGGTCTCTACAACCGGGAGGTTCCACAGTCGCGGCGCGGTGCCTTCCTGCGGCTTGCCGATGATGTAGCGGCCCTCGGCATCCTTGAGCAACTCGATCGCCGCCCAGTCGATCGGGTTGAGGACGACGCCGGTCGCCGGAAACTCGGCAAGCATCGCTTGCAGCAGGGCCAGACGGATGCGGTCGATGCGCTGTGCCGCTTCGACCACCACGCCCGCCGGGGCCGAATAGGCCTGGGCCTGAGGAATGATGCCCTTCAGGTTGTTGCCAGTGCCGTTGCCGTACAGCAGCTGAGCCTCTTCGGCCAACAGCAGGCCGTAACGAGCACGGGCATCGATGTAGCTTTGCAGCGCCGAGGCGTCGTCGAGGATCTGGCGGCTACCCTTGAACAGATGCGCAATGGTGCGCACGTTCGCGTTTTCCAGGGCGAACTTCAGGTCGCTGTACGGCTTGGCCATACCTTCGCCAACGATCGCGGCGTTGTTGGTGAAGCCCGTCTCACGGACGTATTCCACTGCGTTGCTGTCGGTGTTGCCGGGAGCGACCAGGTCGCGAATGGTGAGGCGGCGCTGAGGAGCCAGAATCACGCCCACTCGCTCGGTCTGAACCAGGCTGCCGCCGGAGTCGGGGGCCGAGGTAATCGCAGCGCGGGGGACTTCGACACGGCGCGAGCCGCGGAAGGTGCTGGTCACGCCCTCCTCGGCCATTTTCGCCGACACCAGCTGGCCGGCGGACTGCTGAACCTCGGGCTCATGCTTCTTGCCGGCATTGACCAGCTTCTGTTCGGCGTCCTGCATGCGCGCCTGGAGCTCGCCCTGCTTCAACAGCAGTTCGTCAACCTTACCGCGGGTTTCTGCCTGCAT
>NZ_DATELE010000222.1:0-88020 GCF_035277045.1 Pseudomonas sp.
GAATGCACGCTTCTCTTCGTTCTTCATGCCCAACGCCAGGTAGCGGCCCGATTGCAGGTCGTAGATGGCCTCGAGCGTGTACCAGGGAACCTGGGAGTTGTAATAGTCCTGGGCATGGGCCTCGGACACCCGCCACAGCTGACCGCGACCGTCGTACTGGTCGATCACGGCGGCTTGCCAGGTGTCCTCGTCGATGTAGAAGTCCCGCTTGGCATAGATATGCCGCTGGCCGGGCTTGAGCGTTGCAACCACGTGCCACACGCGGCGCAGCTCATAGCGCGCGAGGTCCTGGTTGATGTGCCCTGGCTTGAGGATTTCCGCGTACTTCAGGCTCGGCGAGTCCAGCTTGTAGCTGTTGGTGGCGATGAACAGCTCCTTCTTGCCCTCGAGCTTCCAGTCGTAGCGGTCTGGCGCGCCGTTGAACATGTCCAGGTTATCGGAGGTACGCAGGCCGTCGGCCGCGGTCCCCGGACCGTCGTAGGACACCTGTGGCGCCTGGCGCACACGGCGCTGGCCGGCGTTGTAGATCCACGCCTTGCGCGGCTCCTTGACCTGGTCGAGGGTTTCATGGACCAGCAGCACGGTGCCCGCCAGACGTGCCGGCGCGGTGACCTTCTGCTTGAAGTAGAAGAGCACGTTGCCGGGGTTGTTGGGATCGTAGTCCTTGACCTTGTCACGGAACACGAACTGGTCCTGGAAATACACCAGGCTGTAGGAGCCGTTGGGCTGCGGCGTGGCCTGGGTCACCAGGCGGGTCACGCTGCCTCCGCGATAGCGGGTGATGTGGTTCCAGATCACCTCGAGGCCAGACTTGGGAATCGGGAACGGCACCGCGGTCTTGAAGTTGTTCAGGCCGTTGCCGCCTTCGACCAGGGTGGTTTTGGTGGCGTTTTCCTTGATGGCGGCAAACACGTCGTCCGGCGCGGTCGAGCCGCGGTGAGTCGGATAGACCGGGATCTTGAAGCTGTCGGGGTAGCGCTTGAACATCGCCAGCTGACCCGGCGAGAGCTTGTCCTTGTACTGCTCGACATTCTGCGCGGTGATGGTGAATTTGGGCTTCTCGTTGCCGTACGGGTCGGACAGGAAGCCCTTGGCGTCGACGCTGCCGGCGGTTTTGGCCAGCGGCTGCCACGCGGTGATCGAACCATCGGCGTTGCCGGCCTTCTCGGCGCCCATTGGCGTCAGGGTGGACCCGAGCTTGGCCGCCTCGTCGGCGGAAACCGCCGCCATGACGCTGCTCGCCAGCAGGGACAGGCCCAGTACACCGGCCTTCAGCAGACTCTTGGTTGTATTCATTCTGGTGTCGTCCTGGATCAATGTTCTTAGAAGTTCACGCCAAAGCTGAGGGCGAGAAAATCGCGGTCATCCACGGTGGTGTACTTGCCGTCGAAGAAGTTGGTGTACGACAGGCTCGCGGTGTAGGTGTTCTGGTACTCGGCATCGACCCCCAGGCTCACCGCCTTGCGGCCTTCCTCGAAGTTGCCGCCAGGGCCCGGCGAGTAGCCGGAAACGTCGTGGGACCAGGCCACGTTGGGCCTCAGGTTGACCCCGGCGAAGACGTCGTTGTAGTCCCAGATCACCCGTGCGCGATAGCCCCAGGACGTGCTGGTGGTGTAGCCATCGTTTTCGCACTTGCGGCGCAGGTTGGCCGTCGAGGTACCGGCACCGGCACCGGCGATGGTGCTGGTGTTGAGCGCCTGGCAGGTGTTGGCGCCGCCGGTGGCCGGCAACGGGCCGGGGCCGTAGACCGGATCACGGCCGTAGCGCGTCTCGCGGGCGTCTTCCAGGCCGCCGACATGGGTAATGCCCAGCTCGCCCACCACAGTCATGCGGCTGGCGCCCATCACCTGGTCGAAGAAGTGCGTGAGTGTGGTCTGGAACTGGGTGATCTCCTTGCGGCGGTAACCGTGCAGGTCTTCGCCGGGCACACCGGTCAGCAGCGAGGCGTTGCTCAATGCGCCACCGATCGGGCGCACACCGGCGAACAGGATATCGGTGGTGTTCAACTGCACAGGCGCGTTGGGCCGGTAGCTGAGCTCACCGCTCCATGCCGTGCCGGTGGGCAAGGTGGTGGAGAAGCTCAGGCCGTAGAGGCGGATGTCCTCGGGGTACTCGACGAAGTACTGCGAGTTGCCCGCCACGATCAACGGCGCCAGGGCACGCAGTGCCGGGGGCAGCGTGGCAAGGCTGCCGAACACCGCAGGCGCGGCGCCGGTGGCGCTGAAGATCGGCGCACGGCTGTGGTAGTTCATGAAGTAGGCGCCGAACTCGGTGTCCAGCGGCTCGAACATGTAGCGCAGCGCCACGCCGAACTGCCCGCTGTCGCGCGCGTCACGGTCGGCGCCGCGGCCCACCTTCACGCCCTCGGCGTTGACATCGACGCCGCGGGTGGCCAGGAAGCCCTGGGCCGCCGCCGGCAGGGTGCGGCTGCTGTTGAGCACGCGCAGGTTGTCGGTGCAGCCGTCGGCGATGATGTCAGGCTGGGAGAAGAAGGTGCCGCAGTTGTCGACGACCGTCTGGTCCCATTCGAGCTGGTAGAAGGCCTCGGCCGACAGGTTGTCGGTCAGGCTCTGGGAGATATAGAACATGTTGACCGGGATCAGGCCTTCCTTCACCTCGGCGCCGGGGCGGCGGAACGCGGACACGTCGATCGGGTTGATCGAGTTGATGCCACCGCCGATGAAGGTGCTCTCGCCCCAGCTCACCACCTGCTTGCCGAGGCGCACGGAGCCTGGCTGATCGGCGATGGAATAGTTGTGGTACACGAAAGCATCGAGCAGCTCGGCGCCGGAGGACTGCGCGCCTTCCTTGCGGTTGGAGTCGCTGATGTCCTTGAAGTCGCGGTGTTCGTCCTTCAGCTCGAAGTCGTACCAGTACTTGCCGCGAACAAATACGCCCGTATCGCCGTACTTGAGCTCCAGGTCATGAATGCCCTTGAAGATCTTCGAGAAGGTTTCACCGCGCTTGAAATTCAGGTGGCCGTCGTCAGAGGTCTGCGACAGGCCCTTGCCGCCGTTGTTGACCCCGATCAGGTTCTCGTTGCGCTTGGCCGTCGACCAGCTGGCACCCACGGAGAGCGACGAGTCGAACTGGCCTTCGATTTCACCGATGTTGAAACTGACGCCGAACGCGGGACCGGCGAGCGTGGAAGCGAGGCTGACGGCCAGGGGCAGCTTGGCCCGGCGCCAGAACAGGTTTGCTGATGTCATCGACGCTACTCCATGTACTTTTTTGTTATGGCAGTGAGTCCTTTCAGAGACGGCCTGATGCCCGGTGTGCTCGCACCTGGAGGCCGCGCCTGCGTCGACGCCTACCCCCGTTCCTGAAAATCCCCTGGCCCGACTATAGCCAGCACGCACAGGTGCCAGATCCCTCTAAAGTGTGATTTGCGCCCTGCTACCGGCCGCCCCAGCGGCCAGCCTGTGTGATGGCAGTGGCAAGCATGGCTCATATTCCTGCTTTCACAAGCCACCGGGCTCTCTGGAACGGGGGTCGCCACTGGGACGCGCGACCCACACGCCAAGTTACAAAGTAGATAGGAATGCGCTGTTGCTGGCCTGCCACTGGCTGATATCCACGCGGATGCGTTTCTTGTCGAGCTTGCCGACGCTGGTCTTGGGAATTTCAGTAACAACGGCGATCTGGCTGGGGATGGCCCACTTGTTGATGTGCCCCAGCTCGACGAACGGCTTGAGGTGATCCTTGAGCGCGCGGGCGTCGATGCTCTGCTGCTCGTGCAACACCAGCAAGGCAAACGGACGCTCGCCCCACTGCGGATCGGCGATACCGACCACCGCCACTTCGCGGACCGCCGGATGGCGGCTGATCAGGTCTTCGAGGTCGAGCGAGGAGATCCACTCCCCGCCGGTCTTGATCACATCCTTGATGCGGTCGCGGATGTCGATGAAGCCCATGCTGTCGAGGGTGGCCACATCGCCGGTGTGCAGCCAGCCCCCTTCCCAGAGCTCCTTGCTCTTCTCAGGCTCCTGGAAATAGCCCATGGTCAGCCAAGGGGCCCGCAGCACCAGTTCGCCCAGGCTTTCGCCATCGGCCGGGAGGAACTTGCCGTCGCAGTCGACGATCGCCGCCTCCACCAGCGGCACGGGCACGCCCGCCTTGATGCGGTAGCTGACACGCTCGTCCTCGCTGCCGGCCAGCAGCTCTTCGTTGAGGTGCGCGCAGGAGATCAGCGGGCAGGTCTCCGACATGCCGTAGGCCGCGGTCAGCTGGATGCCACGGGCCTTGGCCGCCTCGTACAAGGCGCGGTTGAGCGCGCTGCCGCCGATGATGATCTTCCAGCCACCGAAGTCTTCCTGCTGGGCGCCCTTGGCGTTGAGCAGCATCTGCAGGATGGTCGGCACGCAGTGCGAGAAGGTGACCTTCTCCTTGCGCCACAGCTCGCAGAGCATCTCGGGCTCGTAGCGTCCCGGGTACACCTGCTTGAGACCGAGCATGGTCGCGGCATAGGGGATGCCCCAGGCGTGCACATGGAACATCGGCGTGATGGGCATGTAGACGTCGTTGGTGCCCAGCAGGCGCACGCTGTCCAGGCTGCCGGTGACCGAGGTCTCGGCCAGCGTGTGCAGGACCAGCTGGCGATGGGTGAAGTACACGCCCTTGGGGTTGCCGGTGGTGCCGGTGGTGTAGAAGGTGGTGGCCACGGAGTTCTCGTCGAAGTCCGGGAAATCGTACCGCGCGCTGGCCGCCTCGAGCAGCTGCTCGTATTCACCGACCAGGTTGGGCAGTTCGGCGGTGCGTGACTCACCGTCGGTGAGCAGCACGGTTCTCTCGACCGTGGTCAGTTGCCCGGCGATGGCCTGGTAGAGGCCGACGAAGTCACTGTTGACCAGCACGAAGCGATCTTCGGCATGGTTCATGGTGTAGAGGATCTGCTCGGGCGACAGGCGCACGTTGATGGTGTGCACCACCGCGCCGATCATCGGGATGGCGAACATGCATTCAAGGTAGCGGTGACTGTCCCAGTCCATGACCGCCACGGTATCGCCAGCCTTGACGCCCGCCTCGGTCAGCACGTTGGCCAGGCGCGCGATGCGTTCGTTGAGCTGCAGGTAGGTGAAACGCTGCAGGTCACGGTAGACGATTTCGCGGGTTTTTTCGTAGCGGCTGCCTGACATCAGCAGGCGCTTGATCAGCAGCGGATAGGCGTAGGCCCCTTCGGCCGGAGGAATGACACGTGTCTGCAACATGGGAATCCCTTATCTGGAGTACACAGGCTGGGCAAGTCAGGCCTTTACTCTAGTAACGACGACCGGTCGGTCAAATCAGCCAAAGGAATGATTTGACCGGTGCGAGTATGACTGGCGAGGTGCCGCCAGCTTCAGTTCACCTTGTTCAGAGCGCTTTTGGCTGACCTGTGGCCAATGGCATCTCCCGGCAAAAGACGCTAACGTCTGGAGCTACCCGTCCTGAGGCCCCACGCCTCGTTGCCACCGGAGTGCCCATGCCAAGCCCGCGTCGCGCCGTGTTTCTCGATCACCAGTCACTGGACCTGGGTGACCTCGACCTGAGTCCCCTGGAGCAGCAGTTCGACAGTTTGCAGCTGTACCCGGGGACCACGCCCGCGCAGGTCGCCGAGCGCTTGCAAGGTGCGACCGCGGTCGTCAGCAACAAGGTCATGCTCGATGCCGCAAGCCTTGCCGCCAACCCGCAGCTCAAGCTGATCCTGGTGGCTGCCACCGGCACCAACAACGTCGACCTGGCGGCCGCTCGCGCCCAAGGCATCACGGTCTGCAATTGCCAGGGCTACGGCACGCCCTCGGTGGCCCAGCACACCCTTGCCCTGCTGCTGGCGCTGGCCACCCGGTTATGCGACTACCGCCAGGCAGTGGCCGACGGCCAATGGGCCAAGGCCAGCCAGTTCTGCCTGCTGGACTTTCCCATTGTCGAGCTCGAAGGCAAGACCCTGGGCCTGCTCGGCCACGGCGAGCTGGGCGGTGCCGTGGCGCGGCTGGCAGAAGCCTTCGGCATGCGCGTGCTGCTCGGCCAGATTCCCGGCCGCCCCGCCCGCGAAGGCCGCCTGGCGCTGGATGAGCTGCTGCCACAAGTCGATGCACTGACCTTGCACTGCCCGCTCAACGAGCAGACCCGCCACATGATTGCCGCCCGTGAACTGGCCCTGCTCAAGCCAGGCGCGCTGGTGGTGAATACCGCCCGTGGCGGTCTGATCGACGAGCAGGCGCTGGCCGATGCCTTGCGCGCGGGCCACCTGGGCGGCGCGGCGACCGATGTGCTGAGCGTGGAGCCTCCCGTCAATGGCAACCCGCTGCTGGCGCCCGACATCCCCCGTCTGATCGTGACGCCGCACAGCGCTTGGGGCGCGGTCGAGGCACGCCAACGCATCGTCGGTCAGCTTGCCGACAACGCCGAGGGCTTTTTCGCCGGCCAGCCGCGGCGCGTCGTCAGCTAAGCCCGGCAAGGCTCTGGTAGACTGCGCCCCTTTTTTCAGGAGGCGTCCATGGACCCGCGCAGTGAAGTGTTGCTCCGTCAGGCCGAACTTTTCCAAGGGCCGGTGATGCTGGCCGGCCTGCCAGCGGACGACCTGTTTGGCCAGTTGCCGCAGGCCAGCGGCTGGACCTGGCACGCCGGTGACCAGGCGCTGCTCGACAGCCGTTTTGGCGGACGTAGCCACTACGGCGTCAGCGCCCCCGAGGTGGACTTCGACGCGGCCGTGCTGTTCATGCCCAAGTCACGCGACCTCGCCGCCTACCTGCTCGACACACTGGCCGCGCGGTTGGCCGGGCGCGAGCTGTACCTGGTGGGCGAGAAGCGTGGCGGCATCGAAGGTGGTGCCAAGCTGCTGCAGGCATACGGCAAGCCGCGCAAGCTGGACAGCGCGCGGCACTGCCAGCTGTGGCAGGTGACGGTCGAGAACGTGCCGCAGGCCCGCCCGCTGGAGAGCCTGGCGGAGCGCTTCGAACTGCCACTGGCCGATGGGCCGCTGCAGGTGGTGACCCTGCCTGGCGTGTTCAGCCATGGCCGCCTGGACAAGGGAACCGCCCTGCTGCTGGAGCACCTGGACAACCTCCCGGTGGGCGACGTGCTGGACTTCGGCTGCGGCGCCGGGGTACTGGGAGCGACGGTGAAGCGCCGGTACCCCGAGAGCCGGGTGACGCTACTGGACGTGGATGCTTTCGCGGTGGCCAGCAGCCGGCTGACCCTGGCGGCTAACGGGCTTGAAGGCGAAGTCATCAGTGGCGACGGGATCGATGCGGCGCCGATGGACCTGGCATTGATCCTGAGCAATCCGCCATTCCATACCGGCGTTCACACGCACTATGCGACATCGGAAACACTGCTGAGCAAATCGCGCGATCATCTGCGAAAAGGTGGCGAAATGCGGCTGGTTGCCAACAGTTTCCTGCGCTACAAACCGTTGATCGAAGCGGCACTGGGGAATTGCCAGACGCGCATCGAGGCGCAGGGGTTCAAGATCTACCAGGCAACACGCGGTTAAAATCAACACTTGCCGAAACCGTCCGTCCTAGGCAGAATCCGCTCCGTCCTAGGGGAGTAGTCTCCCGCGAGCACCCAGCTCGCCCGGCACGCGTCAACATACTTGGCCCTCAGGCCATGGCGCGTGCGACCCACGGTTCGCGCAGACGAACCCAGGGTTTGACAAGACCTATGACACGCACACCTTACCCGGGGCGGGGAGGTCGTACGTGTCATAGCCGTGTCGACCCGCCCCCGTAGGAAACCTGATGCTGGAATCACTGCTCATCCCCACCGCGGTCGTCGCGCTCGCCGAAATCGGCGACAAGACGCAACTGCTTGCGCTCATCCTTGCCGCCCGCTTTCGCAAGCCTTGGCCAATCATCGCCGGCATCGTCGCCGCCACCCTGGCCAACCATGCAGCTGCGGGTGCGGTCGGCGCCTGGGTAGGCGGCTTCTTCAGCGCGACTGTCCTGCACTGGATTCTCGCTGCCAGCTTCGCCGCCACTGCCCTCTGGACATTGATACCGGACAAGATGGACGACGACGAAGCCAGCGCCGCGCGGCGCTTCGGCCCGTTCGTCACGACACTGATCGCCTTCTTCCTCGCCGAGATCGGCGACAAGACCCAGGTGGCCACGGTGATGCTCGCCGCGCAGTATCCACACCTGATCATGGTCATCATCGGAACCACCCTTGGCATGCTGATCGCCAACGTGCCGGTGGTGCTGGCGGGCAACTTCGCCGCCGACAAACTGCCGCTTACGCTGATCCGCCGCCTGGCGTCAGCCGCCTTCTTCGTGCTCGCCGCGGTCGCGGTCTATACGGCCATGAAGGCCAGCGGCTGGGTAGGCTGACCTTGCCGGACATGCAAGGGGCCGCGCCGCGGCCCCACGCGCCGGCCTCTTTACTTCCTGGCGGCCTGATACAGCGGCATCACCTTGGGAATGGCCGCCTGAAGGGATGCAATGCGGCTGCTCGACGCCGGGTGCGTGCTCATGAACTCCGGTTGCGAGCCGCCCGAGGCCTGGGTCATCTTGTTCCACAGGGTGATCGCGGCGTTCGGATCGAAGCCCGCGCGTGCCGCCAGCTCCAGGCCGATCAGGTCGGCTTCGTTCTCGTTGGAGCGGCTATTGGGCAGGGTCATGGCGTACTGCACCACGGTGTCGGCGACCGCCAGGCTGTCCTGGCCCAGGCCGAGCAAGGCACCCGCGCCCTGGCGCGCCATCTGCACGCCATAGGCCTTGGACATGGCTTCACGGCCATGCTCACGCAGGGCGTGGGCGATCTCGTGGCCCATGACCGCGGCGATCTCGTCGTCGGTGAGCTTGAGCTTGTCGATCAGACCGCTGTAGAAAATGATCTTGCCGCCTGGGCCACAGTTGGCGTTGAGCTCATCGCTCTGGATCAGGTTGACCTCCCACTGCCACTGGGCGGAATCGGGCCTGAACTGGGGCGCCTGGGCGATCAGGCGGTCAGCGATCGCCTTGACGCGCCTGGCGTTGGCGCTGGTCTTGTCCAGCACGCCTTGAGTCGAGGCCTCGCCCAGCGTCTCCTGGTATGACTGGGCATACATCTGGTTGACCTCATCGGTCGAGAGCATGCTGAACATGTACTGCTTGCGCTCGACGCCCACCGCGCCCCCGCTGGTGGTGTTCACCGCCTGACAACCCGCCAGCAGGATGCTGGCGCCCAGGACGCCGACTACAAATGATTTACGCATGAAGACACTCCCTTTTCACATGCCGGCTATCCTAGGCCGAGTCGCATGCCCCCGCCATAGCCAGCAGGCAGTTTTTCCAGGACGCGGGCGCCTTCAGCCCGGCGTCAGGCACTCGGGCGCATCAAGCTTGGGATCATTGATGAAATGGGCCAGCACCCGCTCGCGCAGGCTGATCGGCTGGCTGACAAGCAGCTCGTGCAGGCGGGGCAACGGGGTGTCCAGGTCCAGCCAGGCCGCCTGGCCCTCGGCATCGAGGATCAGCGGCCGCCGCTGGTTCATCGCCGCCTGGGTGACCACCGCGCAGCTCAGCCAGACCTGGTCCTGCACCGGGTAGGCCTCCCAGATCGCCGCGAAATAAAGGGATGACCCCTCCCCTGGCGTCAGCCAATAGGGACGCTTGCGCGCCGTGCCGCGCCACTCATAGAAACCGTTGGCAGGCATCAGGCAGCGCCGCTGGCGAAACGCCTCGCGAAACATCGGCTGCTCCACCAGGGTTTCGGCACGGGCATGGGCCGGGGTGCGTGACAGATCGGTGAGCCAGGCCGGGGTCAGGCCCCAGCGGGCTCGCGCCAGCTGGGGCTGGCCGTCGAGCTGGCGCTGGATCAGCACCGAGCCACCAGGCGAGATGTTCCACTGCGGCTGCTGGCCGGCGGGAAAACCGGGCAAGGCAGCAAAGGCGGGGGTCCAGCGAAACAGGGCGTAGCGTCCACACATTGGCGATAAAAACCTGGGGTCTTGAACCCTAGCAGATCAGGGTTCCGGGAAAAGTCTGCGGTTCGTCGCCGACAAGGGGCTGGGCGCCATTGTACGCGGCGATGAGCGCGCGTGCGTGATCGGCCTGCTCATCGGCGACCGCCAGGCCCAGCAGCCCCTGGGGCGGCAGCTCGCCCACCGCCCCCACCAGGTCTCGTCCGACCAGGTGCACCCGGACCCCCTCGCTGGCGAGCACGCCAATCAGCAACTCGGCCTCGAGCAGGCTTTCCGGATCATAGATTCGCCGCATCATTCATCCTCGCGCCGGATATCGAGCATCCATTCTTCACCATGCACCTGCAGGACGAAGACAATCGGACGGCAGCAGACCTGGCAATCCTCGGTGTACGTCTGATCACCGCCAGAAAGGTCGACGGTGGTCTCGACCCGCTCGCCACAGTAGGGACAATCGTAGAGTGCAGTTTCCAGCATCGCGGCCTCCGCGGTGACTTGTGCGTATAATCGCGGGTCTGTCTACAGGCCCTGCGCGCGTTCGAGCCGTTTTCCCGGACCCCGGCCCTATCTATTACCCTAGCCGTTTCCAACAAGAGAGCATGATGGGCGAATTCGATGCCATCCGACCATACGACGACGCTGAGGTCCCTGCTGTTCTGGCACGCCTGCTCAGCGACCCGGCATTCCTCGATATCCTCACCCACTTCCGCTTCCCGCGGGCGGCCGGTGCCTTCGGCTGGCTGCTCAAGCCGCTGATCGCCAAGCGCCTGCGCAAGGAATTCGCGGGCGTCAGCTGTGTCTCGACCTTGCAGGACAAGGTCGAGTACTACGTCGACCAGACCATCGAACGGGCCACCGACGGTGTCACCTACACCGGCGTCGAGCAGCTCAAGTCCGGCAGCGCCTACCTGTTCCTGGCCAACCACCGCGACATCGTCATGGACCCCGCCTTCGTCAACTACGCGGTCTACCACGCCGGCCTGCCGACGCCGCGCATCGCCATCGGCGACAACCTGCTGCAAAAGCCCTTTGTCAGCGACATGATGCGCCTGAACAAAAGCTTCATCGTGCACCGCTCGATCAGTGGGCGCCGCGAGAAGCTCGCCGCCTACCAGCTGCTGTCGGCGTACATCAATCACTCCATCCGCAACGATGGCGCCTCGATCTGGATCGCCCAGGCCGAGGGCCGGGCCAAGGACGGCGACGACCGTACCGACTCGGCGATCCTCAAGATGTTCCACATGAGCCGCAAGGACGAGCCGTTCGGCGCGGTGATCCAGGGCCTGAACCTGATCCCGGTGTCGATCAGCTACGAATACGACCCGTGCGACCAGGCCAAGGCTCGCGAGCTGTACATCCGCGCCACCACCGGCACCTACAAGAAGGCGCCCGGCGAGGATGACATCAGCATCGCCCAGGGCATTACCGGCTACAAAGGCCGGGTGCACATCAACTTCGCCCCGCCGGTGACCGAGTACTTCGAAGACACCAAGCAGCTGGCGGTGGAGATCGACCGGTTGATCCTCAGTGGCTATCGGTTGTTCCCGGCGCATTACCTGGCGTACGCCATGTGGGACCAGGCCGACCCGGCGCTGCAGGTGCCGAGCGCGAAGTCGCTGTTCCCGGCCGCGGAGCTCGCCACCGCCCAGGCCGAGTGGCAACGCCGCCTGGACGCCTGCCCGGCGGAGCAGCGGCCGTACCTGATCCAGCAATACGCGACACCCGTGCGCAACCAGTATCAGGTAAAGGCAGGCTGATCCATCAGATCCAGGTGCTGAACCAGGACAGCACCAGCGCCATCGCCAGGCTGGCAAAGCCCAGGATGTAGTAGAAGCGGTGCACCGGCAGTTCGCGGGCGAGCGTGTCATCGCCAGCGAGCTGGCGGGCCTTGGCCTCCCAACGGCGGGCGCTCTGCAGCAGCAGGCCGCCCGGGCAGGTGATGAGCAGGGCCAGCAGGTTGATCAACTTGGCCGGATGGGCGGCCAGCAGCCCCCAGAGCATGTGCAGCGACATTGCGGAACCTCGATTGAGCACAGCGAAGGCCGGCATTCTATACAAGCCACCAGCCCTCGCCTGCGCTTTGCGACAGAATGAAGACACGAAAAAGCCCGATGCCTGCTGACAGGCACCGGGCTTTTTTCATGCAGTTCGCGTAGGCAACCTTACTCGGCCAGCACCTGGCCGATGGTCGGGTCCTTGAACAGGCGGGTCAGCGCGTCGCTGAGCACGTCGCCTACCAGCTTGGTGTTGGTTTCCTGGTTGGGCGCCATGCCGAAGCGCTGGTCCAGCGACGCACCGTAGCGGCCGCTGTAGCGGCGGCCGGCGTTGGATACATCGGCCCGGAAGGTCGCGCCAATGGTCGCCTCGGTGACGTACATGCCTTCCTTGGGCGACTGGTACTTGAGCTCGGCCAGGGTCACGGTCAGCTGCGGCGCGTTGTAGGCATTGGCCGTCGGAGTGAAGCCGAGCAGGCGCACGGCCGCCTCGGCCTGGGCCTGCAGCTTGGGCACGACATCGTTACCGGACACGCTGATGGTGCTGGTTTCGGGGTACAGGCCGCCACGGGTGCCGAGCGCCTGCGAAGACCGGCCATCAACCACTTTCACCACCACCGGCTGGCCACGGCCAACCGCTGCCAGCTGCGCGTTGAGCTTGGGTTGGGGGCTGAGTTGTTGCGGACTGTGGGCACAACCGACCAGGCTCAGGCTGGCCACCGCGATCAAACCGAACAACAGACGTTGCAACATGCGCATTTCTCCAGAAATAAGCGGCAAAGGCGTCAGTATACCCAGCCAGCATCAGGCCAGCCATCGGGCGGGCACGCTGTCACAAGGCTTTCACAGACGAACCCGTATCCTTGCGCCAGCCCCATACGATAAGGACACATCCATGGCCTCGCTCCGAGCTTTCCTCTTCCGGCGCCCTCGCAATACGTGCTATGCCCGCCTCGACAGTGCTGGAAACTGCCTGGCCTTCAAGCAATGCGATCAGCCGCCCGGCGGCAGCGGCTGGGTGCAGGTATCGGAAGTCCACCTGGGCTGGCTAGGCTGCCCGCTACCTGCGAGCGCTCGGGTTTGCGCGAGCGCAAACAGCCGGTGGCGGCCACGCACCCTGCTTACCTGACAAAAACCGTAATAAATCTTCCTGAAAACGACCTTTTCCGGCCGCTACCCCGTTATAATTTCTCCCCGATTATAAGGACGTCTCCTGATCGGGCCCCGCAATCGCCGGCTCCACCACCGGCACCTCCCCGCTTCGCCCACAGAGAGCCTTCCACTTCAGGTCCTGCATCCGCTGATGTGCCTGCATTTCCCGGCCGTCTGCCTGCTTGAACCTGCGGGTTGCCATCGCGCAGTCCTTTTGAGGTTCACGACTCCAAAAGAGCGTGAAAAAAAACGGGTTTTCACAACTTCACAAGAGTGTGGCGAGCAAATGAACAGTCTGGCATGTGCAAAAGCGACAGATGCGTCCCGAACAGCCCCGAGCAGCCGGCAACCGTGCTCATCCATCATGGGTGACTAAACCGGTCCATAACGCAAATCGGACACCTTGACCATAAGTCGAATTGCCGCACCCGCGTTACAATGCGTTCAATAGAGCGACGCAAAGACCGGTTGGCGGTGTCCGCGAAGCTGCAAGAACTGCGAAGAATCGGACATGGCGATCCTGGGCAACCGGGGGTCCTATGCTGTCAATTTGGTGCTGTAGATTTTGGAGACGCGGTAAATGGCGCAGAACGAATCAGTTGATGTGGTACTGGTAGGCGCGGGCATCATGAGTGCCACCCTGGCCGTACTGCTCAAGGAACTCGACCCGACGCTCAAGCTGGAAGTCGTCGAGGCGATGGACTCGGGTGCCGCGGAGAGTTCCAACCCGTGGAACAACGCCGGTACCGGCCACGCCGGATTGTGCGAGCTGAACTACACGCCCCAGGCTGCCGACGGCAGCATCGACATCAAGAAAGCGGTCCACATCAATACCCAGTTCGAGGTATCCCGCCAGTTCTGGGCCTACCTGAGCAGGAAGAGCGGCTTCGGTTCGCCGCGCGCGTTCATCAACCCGGTCCCGCACCTGAGCTATGTCGAGGGTGACAAGGGTGTCGACTTCCTCAGGAAGCGCTTCGAGATGCTCAAGCAGCATCATGCCTTCGCCGAGATGGAGTACACCGAAGACAAGGCCGTGATGAAGGAGTGGATGCCGCTGATGATGCCCGGCCGCCCCGCCGACCAGCATATTGCCGCTACCCGCGTGATGAAGGGCACCGACGTCAACTTCGGCGCGCTGACCAACAAGCTGCTCAAGCACCTGGGCACCAGCGACAACGCTCAGGTCAAGTACAGCAAGAAGGTCACCGGCCTGCGCCGCACGGCCAATGGCTGGAGCGTCACCATCAAGGACGTCAACAGCGGCAGCAGCCGTGAGGTCGATGCCCGCTTCGTGTTCCTGGGCGCTGGCGGCGCGGCGCTGCCGCTGCTGCAATTGTCCGGTATCGAGGAAAGCAAAGGGTTCGGCGGTTTCCCGGTGAGCGGCCAGTGGCTCCGGTGCGACAACCCCGAGATCGTCCGCCAGCACCAGGCCAAGGTCTACAGCCAGGCCGCCGTCGGCGCGCCACCGATGTCGGTGCCGCACCTGGACACCCGCGTTGTCGATGGCAACAAGTCGCTGCTGTTCGGGCCTTACGCCGGTTTCACCACCAAGTTCCTCAAGCATGGCTCGCTTCTCGACCTGCCGTTGTCGGTGCGCCTGGGCAACATCGGCCCGATGCTCGCCGTCGCCCGCGACAACATGGACCTCACCAAGTACCTGGTCAGCGAAGTGATGCAGTCGATGGAACAACGCCTCGAGGCGCTGCGCCGCTTCTACCCCGAGGCCAAGGCCGAGGACTGGCGCCTGGAAGTGGCCGGCCAGCGCGTGCAGATCATCAAGAAGGACCCGAAGAAAGGCGGTGTGCTGCAGTTCGGTACCGAACTGGTCGCGGCCAAGGACGGCAGCCTCGCCGCCCTGCTCGGCGCCTCGCCAGGCGCCTCGGTGACCGTGTCGATCATGCTCGAACTGATCGAGCGCTGCTTCCCCGAGCAGGCCAAGGGTGCCTGGGCTGCCAAGCTCAAGGAAATCTTCCCGGCCCGCGAGAAGACCCTGGCCACCGACGCTGCCCTGTACCACAAGATCAGCGCCAGTAACGACCAGGCGCTGGAACTGGTGGAAGCCAGCCCGGCCCAGCACTACGCCTGATCAGTGCATCGCCCATAAAAAAACGCCCCTCGGGGCGTTTTTTTATGGGCGATGCTTCAGCCCCCGGCGTTCTGGATGATCTCGATGTACTCCGGCGCGTTGCGCTGGTCGGCGATCACCTCGACGAAGGTCTTGCCATGCTCGTCCTTGCCGTCCAGGTCCAGGCCGGCCTCGACGAAGAAACCGACAAAGCGCTCGAAGTCATCGACGCGCAGGCCACGGTAGGCCTTGATCAGCTTGTGGTGGGCCGGCGAGGTCACGCCATCGGCCGGCTCGAACTGAAGGTACGACTTGATGTAGTCGTCGCTGATCTCGTCACCAATTACCTGTTTCTTGTCTTTACGCATTGCCGGCTCCAACTGGACCATCACGGGATATTTCAAAGGACGGCAGTGTACCCCCCGCCAGCGCCAGGCCTCAACGCGTACGTACGGTGCCGGTGTGCAGGTCGGCCCAGACGTGGCCGTTGGCGTAGGTGAGGAACTGCACGTAAAGCGTCTCGTTGCGCAGCAGGTCCATGACCACCCGGTAGCTGGCCAATGGGTAGTTGAGCGTCAAGGTGCGAGTGTTGTCGTCGAATACGGGCTTTTTGAGGCTCTTGCCGCCCTCGCCATCGAAGTTGACCAGCACCTGGGCGATTGTCGCCCCCTTGCTCAACGGCTTGCCCTTGAGCCGTAGCACCAGCGAGGACGTGATGGGAATGGGTTGCTGGTCGGACTGGCGCTGGGCGGCCACCACCACCGAGTAGTCGGTGACTTGCAGCAACTGCTGGGCGGTGGGGGCTTCCTGACGCAGCGAGAGATCGTCAGGCGGCAGGAACTGGCTGTGCAGGGGCGCCGCCGCGACGGGCAGGCTCAGGGCCAGCAGCAGGGGTAGGATGGCACGCATGTAGGGCTCCTTGGCAACGAAGGAGCACTCTAGCATGGGGGTCATGCAAACTGCGCGAGCATCCAGGCCTGGTACTCGGCGACGCCGTCTTCACCCTCGCGCGGCGCCCAGTGGGCATGCTCGCCTTCGCCGACCGGCCGATACGGGCCGGCCTTGCACTCGAACAGAATGCTGTCGGCCTCCAGCACCACCAACCCATGGTAGGTGCCGGGCGCAAGGTCCACGCCCAGGCAGTCGCCGCCGGCCTGCAGCACGCGCTTGTCGGTCACCTGCCCCTGGTCATCGAAGATTAGCAGGCCCAGCCGGCCCTTGAGCACGATCAGGCATTCGGCCTTGTCATCGCTCAGGTGGCGATGTGGCGGAATATAGGTGCTTGGCTGCAGCCCCACCGCCATGCGATGGCACGGGTCGGCCATCTCATGGAAGTTGTGGTGCTGGCGCCCACGGGGATTGCCGGCGGCCTTTTCAGCCAGCCCGGCAAACAACGATTGATCGATGAACGCAGGCTGGCGCATGGCTTACATCCCTTTGACGGCGAAAATGCCATTGGCGTTGCGCCAGTAGCCTTTGTAGTCCATGCCGTAGCCGAAGATGTAACGGTCGACGCACGGCAGGCCGACGAAGTTGGCCTTGAGGTCCGGGCTGGCCTTGCGGTCATGGTCCTTGTCGATCAGCACCGCGGTGTACACGTTGCGGGCGCCGGCATGCTTGCAGAAGTCGATGATCGCGCTGAGGGTGTGGCCTTCATCCAGGATGTCGTCGACGATCAGCACGTCGCGGTCGATGAACGAGACTTCCGGCTTGGCTTTCCAGAACAGCTCGCCACCGCTGGTCTGGTTACGGTAGCGAGTGGCGTGCAGGTACGAGGCTTCCAGTGGAAACTGCAGGTGCGTCAACAGCTTGCCGGCGAAAATCAGGCCGCCGTTCATCACGCAGAACACCACGGGATTGGTGTCGGCCAGTTGTTGGCAGATCTGCTCGCCGACCTGGGCGATGGCGGCTTCCACCTGGGCTTCGTTGTACAGGCAGTCAGCCTCGCGCATGACTTGACGGATGTGCTCGAGATCGGCGGACATGACGCTCTCCGGGGGGTGGCGGTTGAGAAAAGCGGGCAAAGGTACGCACCCGCACGCATCAGATCAAGTAGTAATGGACTACCGTGCTAAAGGACTACAGGACACCCGTGGCTGAATAGATTAATCTAGCGCGGTTTTTTTGCCCGCATTCCGGAGCCTTCCCCCTATGCCTACCCGTGAGATCCGCCATCCGCTGATCCGTCACAAGCTCGGCCTCATGCGCCGTGCCGATATCAGCACCAAGAACTTCCGCGAACTTGCCCAGGAAGTCGGCGCCCTCCTGACCTACGAAGCCACCCAGGACCTGCCCCTGGAAACCTACGAAATCGAAGGCTGGTGTGGCACGGTACAAGTCGAGAAGATCGCTGGCAAGAAGATCACTGTCGTGCCGATCCTGCGTGCCGGCATCGGCATGCTCGACGGCGTGCTCAGCCTGATCCCGGGCGCCAAGGTCAGCGCCGTGGGCGTTGCGCGCAACGAGGAAACCCTCGAGGCGCACACCTACCTGGAAAAGCTCGCCCCCGAAATCAACCAGCGCCTGGCGCTGATCATCGACCCGATGCTGGCCACCGGCGCGTCGATGGTCGCCACCATCGACCTGCTGAAAAAGGCCGGTTGCCGCGACATCCGCGCGATGGTCCTGGTCGCTGCCCCCGAGGGCATCGCCACGGTCGAGACGGCTCACCCGGACGTGAAGATCTACACCGCCTCGATTGACGAGCGCCTGAACGCAGACGGCTACATCATCCCAGGCCTTGGCGATGCCGGAGACAAGATCTTCGGCACCAAGCAGAAGGACGCTTGAGCATGCAGGACGGCTTCAACGACCCGCTCTGGCGCCAGGTCGTCTCGGGCGCGCAGATGCTCTTCGTGGCATTTGGCGCGCTGGTGCTAATGCCGCTGATCACCGGCCTGGACCCTAACGTCGCGCTGTTCACGGCGGGCCTTGGGACCTTGCTGTTCCAGCTGGTCACGGGTCGCCAGGTACCGGTGTTCCTGGCATCGAGCTTTGCCTTCATCACCCCGATCATTCTCGCCAAGGGCCAGTTCGGCCTGGCCGAGACCATGGGCGGGATCATGGCGGCCGGCTTCGTCTACACCTTCATGGGCCTTGCCGTGAAGATCAAGGGCACCGGCTTCATCGACCGCACGCTGCCGCCGGTGGTAATCGGCCCGGTGATCATTTCCATCGGCCTGGCAATGGCGCCGATCGCCGCCAACATGGCCATGGGCAAGGGCGGTGACGGCAGCGTGCTGGTGCCTTACGGCACGGCCATGCTGATCTCCATGCCGGCCTTGCTGACCACGCTGATCGTCGCGGTCTTCGGCAAGGGCATTTTCCGCCTGGTGCCGATCATCGCGGGCGTGCTGGTGGGCTTTGGCCTGTCGTTCGCCTTTGGCGTGGTCGATACCGCCAAGATCGCCGCGGCGCCTTGGCTTGAGCTGCCCAACTTCACCGCACCCGCGTTCAACTGGCAGGCGATCCTGTTCATCGTGCCAGTTGCACTGGCGCCGGCCATCGAGCATATCGGTGGGGTGATCGCGGTGGGCAGCGTGACCGGGCGGGACTACCTGAGAACCCCCGGCCTGCACCGCACCCTGCTCGGCGATGGCCTGGCCACCACCGCGGCTGGCCTGCTGGGCGGTCCGCCCAACACTACCTACGCCGAAGTGACGGGCGCGGTGATGCTGACCAAGAACTACAACCCGAAGATCATGACCTGGGCGGCGGTGTTCGCCATCGTGCTGGCGTTCATCGGCAAGTTCGGCGCATTGCTGCAGAGCATTCCGGTTCCGGTGATGGGCGGCATTCTCTGCCTGCTGTTCGGCTCGATCGCGGCGGTGGGCCTGAACACCATGATCCGCCACAAGATCGACCTGTCCGAGGCGCGCAACCTGGTGATCGTCTCGGTGACCCTGGTGTTCGGTATTGGCGGTGTGCTGGTGGGCAGTGGCGATGGTCCGGATGACTGGGGCCTGAAGGGTATTGCCCTGTGCGCCGTGGTGGCGATCGCGCTGAACCTGTTGCTGCCGGGCAATGACAGCTGGAAGAAAAAGCCGCTGGATGAACAGATGCCCTGATTCGGGTTCATCCAGTTGATTTCAGGTTGCCAGCGCGGGCCGCGTAGAGGCCCGCACTGGCAACCTGAACATCACGCCCGCTCGCACATCCCTGCCAACGTCCGCGCCCACTGCGGATCGTCATTCAGGCACGGCACCAGCACCAGCTCCTCTCCCCCCGCCTCGATGAACTGCTCGCGCCCGCGATCACCGATCTCTTCGAGGGTCTCGATGCAATCGGCGACAAACGCTGGGCACATCACCAGCAGCTTTTTCACACCCGCCTTGCCAAGCTCATCAAGCCGCGTCTCGGTATAGGGTTCGATCCACTTCGCCCGGCCCAGCCGCGACTGGAACGACACCGACCACTTGCCGTCAGGAATGCCCATCTGCCGGGCGAACGCCTTGGCAGTGGCCAGGCATTGCCCGCGATAGCACACGGCGCGCATCTCTGGACTGGCGTCCTTGCAGCAGTCCGGGTCCTGGAAACGGTGCGTGCCGGTAGGGTCGAGCTTCTTCAGGTGACGCTCGGGCAGGCCGTGGAAACTCAGCAGCAAGTGGTCGTAATCCTGCTGCAGGTGCTCCCTGGCACTGGCCACCAGGGCCTCGATGTACTCGGGCCTGTCATAGAACGGCTTCAGCACGCTCATCTGCAGGGGCAGCCGCTGCTGCTCGAGGGTCTGCCGGGCCTGCTCGATCACCGTGGTCACGGTGCTGTCAGCGAATTGTGGATAAAGCGGCGCCAGGGTCACCTTGCGCACGCCCTGGGCGGCCAGGCGCTCGAGTACCTCGGGTATCGACGGCTGGCCATAGCGCATGGCGATTTCGACCGGGCCGTGGGGCCAGTGTTCTAGCATCGCCGCGCGCAGGCGCCGGGTAAGCACCACCAACGGCGAGCCTTCATCCCACCAGATCGAGGCATAGGCATGGGCCGACTGCGCCGGGCGCTTGACCAGGATCAGCGACACCAGCAACCGCCGCATCGGCCACGGCAGGTCAATCACGTAGGGGTCCATCAGGAACTGGTTGAGGTAGCGGCGCACATCGGTCACCGAGGTTGAGGCCGGCGAGCCCAGGTTGACCAGCAGCAGAGCGTGATCGGTCATGCAGCGTCCTATTTCAGAGGCGACTGGAAAGATTGTCCAGCGCCGATTGCAGATCGTTGAAGCGGAAAGTGAACCCGGCCGCCTGCAGGCGCACCGGTCGCGCGCGCTGCCCACCGAGCAGCAGTACAGACAACTCACCCAGGCCGGCGCGCAGCAGCAGTGCGGGCAGCGGCAGCACCGCCGGGCGATGCAAGGCCTTGCCCAGGCGCCTGGCAAACTCGCGGTTGCGCACCGGTTCAGGCGCGCAGGCATTATAGGGACCGCTGGCATCGGCGTGCTGCACCAGAAAATCTATCAGGGCGATCTGATCGTCGATGTGCACCCAGGGCATCCACTGCCGCCCATCACCCAGCGGCCCGCCCAGGCCCAGCTTGAACGGCAGGCGCAAGCGTGACAGGAAGCCGCCATCGCTGGCCAGCACCAGCCCGGTACGCACCAGCACCACGCGAATACCCAGCGCCTGGGCGCGCTGCGCGGTCTCTTCCCAGGCGATGCACAACTGGCTGGCGAAGTCCTCCTTCACCGGTGGCGAGGCCTCGTTGAGTTCCCGCTCGCCGCCATCCCCATACCACCCCACGGCCGAGCCGGACACCAGCACCGCGGGCTTCTGCTCGCGGCTTCGCAACCAGGCCAGCAATTGCTCGGTGAGCGTGATGCGGCTGGCCCACAACAGTGTGCGCCGCGAGGCCGTCCAGGGCCGATCGGCAATCGGCGCACCGGCCAGGTTGATCACGGCGTCGACCGGATCATCGGCGGCCAGCTCTTCGAGCCGCGCGATGCCGCGCACCCCAGGGCCACACCGCCTGGGCACCTCGCTCGGGCTGCGACTCCAGACCGTCAGGCGATGCCCCTGTCCGCGCCAGAAGTGGCAGAGGTGTCGGCCGATCAGGCCCGTACCGCCGGTCAGCAATATATGCATGGCTGTGTCCTCTTGAGGCGTGGCCTTGGTCTATTTTTAAAAGCAAGGCACTTTTTTAACCCAAGGCTCTCGGATAAAACATAGGCCAACCTGTCCTATCGAGCGGAATAACCTTATACAAGTTTTGGGCATTGTACAGGTTTGCCAAGCAGCGTAGCCTGCCCTCAGCAAGGTTCGAAGAGGCCAACATGACAGTACCTATCGCAATCATCGGGGCCGGCATCGCCGGCCTGTCCGCCGCCCAAGCCCTGCAGAAGGGCGGGCAGACCGTTCACCTGTTCGACAAGGGCCACGGCAGCGGTGGCCGCATGGCCAGCAAACGCAGCGAGGCCGGCGCGCTCGATCTCGGCGCCCAGTACTTCACCGCCCGCGACCGCCGCTTCACCGACCAGATCCAGCAATGGGTGAGCGCCGGCTGGGCCGAGCAGTGGAAGCCGCAGCTGTACAACTACCGTAACGGCGAACTCACCCCCTCGCCCGATGAACAGGTACGCTGGGTGGGTGTGCCGCGCATGAGCGCGATCACCCGAGGGATGCTCAAGGACGTCACGGTCAATTTTGGCTGCCGCATCGCCGAGGTCTTCCGCGGCAAGCAGTACTGGCACCTGCAGGATACCGAGGGCTGCAGCCATGGCCCGTTCAGCAGCGTGGTGATCGCCGTGCCGGCGCCACAGGCCACGCCATTGCTGGCCGCCACCCCGAAGCTGGCCGCCGTCGCCGCGGGCGTGCAGATGGAGCCCACCTGGGCCATCGCCCTAGGCTTCCAGACGCCCCTGGATACCCCCATGCAAGGCTGCTTCGTGCAGGACAACCCACTCGACTGGCTGGCCCGCAACCGCAGCAAGCCGGGGCGCGACGAGCAGCTCGATACCTGGGTGCTGCATGCCTCGTCGAACTGGAGCAAGCAGCACATCGACCTGTCCCGCGAAGCGGTCATCGAACACCTCTGGGGCGAATTCGCCGAACTGGTCGGCTGCGTGGTCCCGGAGCCCACCTTCGCCCTCGCCCACCGCTGGCTCTACGCCCGGCCGGCAGCAGCCCACGAATGGGGCGCGCTGGCCGATGCCGATCACGGGCTGTATGTGTGTGGTGACTGGTGCCTGTCCGGCCGGGTCGAAGGCGCATGGCTCAGCGGCCAGGAGGCAGCCCGCAGGCTCCTCGAGCACAACGAATAATCGCCAGACAGCAGAAACCTGTTTTCATGCGCTGCCCACTGTGATGGAATTTACTTGTACAGGAAAAGTCATCTGTACAAGTATTCCTGGAGGCAGTGATGAACAACCCAGCGCCCCACGACAAACCCCGTATCGGTATCAGCGCCTGCCTCACCGGCGACAACGTGCGTTTCAACGGCGGACACAAATCCTCGGCCCTGTGCCGCGACCTGTTCGACGAGCACTTCGACTGGGTAGCACTGTGCCCCGAGGTTGCCATCGGCCTGGGCATCCCGCGTGAAGCCATTCGCCTGGTCGGCGACCCGGACCACCCTGCGGTCACCGGCAGCCGCAATCCCTCCCTCGACCTGGCTGGCCCGCTGCGCGCCTACGGTGAGCAGATGGCGGCCGAACTCACCGATATCTGTGGCTACGTATTCATGCAGAAATCGCCGTCGTGCGGCCTCGAACGCGTCAAGGTCTATCAGGAAAATGGCCATCCGGCGGTCAAGCGGGGACGCGGTGCCTATGCCGAAGCGTTCTGCGCCCGCCGCCCTGACCTGCCGGTCGAAGAGGAAGGGCGCTTGCATGATCCGGTGCTGCGTGAAAACTTCATAACCCGCGTGTACGCCTATGCCGACTGGCAGCAGCTGCTGGCCGAAGGACTCAGCCGCGGCGCGCTGATCCGCTACCACTCGCGCTACAAGTACCTGCTGATGGCCCACAACCCCCAGGCCTATCGCGCGCTGGGCCGGCTGCTGGGCACCATGAGCCGCGAGGACGATCCACAGGCGATCGGCGCGCGCTATTTTGGCCAGCTGATGCAGGCCCTGCGCCGCTGCGCCAGCCGTGGCACACATTGCAATGTGCTGCAGCACCTGGTCGGTTATCTGCGCGATGACCTGAGCACCGACGACAGATCGGAACTGCAGCGCCTGATCAGCGAGTACCAGAAGGGCATCGTGCCGTTGGTGGTGCCCATGACCCTGCTCAAGCATCATCTGCATAACCACCCGGACCCGTACCTGCTGCAGCAGGCTTACCTCAACCCGCATCCCGCGAGCATGGGCCTGCGCAATGTCATCTGAAACGCCGGTGCCCATCCGTGAAGTCGCGCGCCTGACCGGGGTCAATCCGGTGACCCTGCGCGCCTGGGAGCGCCGCTATGGTCTGCTCGCGCCCGAGCGCACCAGCAAGGGCCACCGGCTCTACTCGCCCGAGCAGGTGCAGCGGGTGCAGGCCATTCTGCGCTGGCTAGAACGCGGCGCCTCGGTGGGCCAGGTACGCGCGCTGCTCGACAGCGAGCAACAGGCCGTGGCGCCCTCTCCCCAAGGCGACTGGCCGGTGCGCTGCCAGCAACTGGTCGAAGCCATCGGCAAGCTCGCCCAACGTCCGCTTGACCAGCAGCTCAATCAGGCCATGGCGCTCTACCCGGCCGTGACCCTCTGCGAACGCCTGCTGCTGCCGGTACTCGATACCTTGGCCCGGCGCTGGCTGAGCCCTTTCAATGCTCAGCTCGAGCAGGTGTTTTTCCACTCCTGGCTGCGCAGCAAGCTGGGCACGCGGGTCTATCACAACAACCATTCGCTCGAGGGCCCGCCGGTGCTGATCGTCAGCACCAGCGACCAGGCGTTCGACGCGCACCTGTGGCTGTGCGCCTGGCTGCTCAGCAGCAGCGGTTACCCGGTCGAGGTGCTTGAGTGGCCGGTGACCGGCAGCCAGTTGCGCGAGGCCGTCCGGCAATTGCAACCGCGCGCCCTGGTCATGAGCCTGGGTCGGCGCATCGACTTGCCAGATTTGCAGCGCAGCCTGCCCTTGATCGCGCTGCCCAAGCTGCTGAGCGGCCCTGCCCTGCCCATCCATCAGGCCGACCTGCATGCACTGCAAGCGCCCGGCCTTTATTTGCTCGACACCCCTCAGGCCACGCTGCACAGGCTGCAACAACTGAGCGACGCCCCATCCACCGGAGACACCCCTCAATGCAACTGATCTGGCTGCGCAGCGACTTGCGTATCGACGACAACACCGCCCTGAGCGCTGCCTGCGAACGCGGGCCCACCGTGGCGGTGTGGATCGTCAGCCCCGGGCAATGGCGCGCGCACGACGATGCGCCGTGCAAGGTCGATTTCTGGCTGCGCAACCTGCGCGAGTTGCAGCAGTCACTCGGAAAACTGAATATTCCCTTGCTCATCCGCAAGGTCGATACCTGGGACAAGGTGCCCAAGGCCCTGCTCAAGCTCTGCCGCGAGCTCAAGATCGAGGCGGTGCACTGGAACGACGAGTACGGCGTCAACGAAACCGTCCGCGATGAAACCACCCGCGACCTGCTCAAGGCGTCCGGTATCGGTGCCCACAGCTACCTCGACCAGCTGCTGTTCGCGCCAGGCACCCTCCTGACCCGCAACGGCCATTACTACCAGGTGTTCGGCCAGTTCCGCAGAGCCTGTCACGAACACCTGCACCGTAGCCTGCCCGCCATGGCGCCACAGGTGCATCGCCAGGCACCCGTGCCGGTCGACAGCGACGCGGTGCCCGAGCACATCCAGGGGTTCGCGTCACCGGCGCAAAGCCTGCGCGACCTCTGGCCCGCCGGGGAGCAAGAAGCCCAGCGCCGGTTGCAGACCTTCATCGATGAAGATGTCGATGATTACCTGCACCAGCGCGATTTCCCGGCCGAGCCTGGCACCAGCCAGCTCTCCGCGTACCTGGCCGCTGGCGTGATCTCCCCACGCCAGTGCCTGCATGCGGCGATGTCGAACAACCGCGGCGAGTTCGACGGTGGCAGCAGCGGCGTGCAGACCTGGGTCAACGAACTGTTATGGCGCGAGTTCTACAAACACATTCTGGTCGGTTATCCACAGGTGTCGCGTCATCGCGCCTTCCGCTCGCACACCGAAGCCTTGCCCTGGCGCGATGCCCCCGAAGAACTCAAGGCCTGGGAAGAGGGCCGCACCGGCTTTCCGCTGATCGACGCGGCCATGCGCCAGCTGCTCGCCACCGGCTGGATGCACAACCGCCTGCGCATGGTGGTGGCCATGTTCCTGACCAAGAACCTGCTGATCGACTGGCGCCTGGGAGAGCGGCACTTCATGCGTCACCTGATCGATGGCGACCTGGCGGCCAACAATGGGGGCTGGCAATGGAGCGCTTCGACAGGCACGGATTCGGTCCCGTACTTCCGGATATTCAACCCGGTCACCCAATCCCAGCGTTTCGACGCCAAAGGTGTGTTCATCCGGCAGTGGATACCGGAACTGGCGGCGGTGGACAAGAAAGTCATCCATTCACCCGCCTCAAAGGCAGCGGGCTCGTCAGGTTGTCCCTATCATCAGCAGATCGTGGACCTGGGCGAAAGCCGTCAACGGGCACTTGAGGCATTCAAGTCCCTGTCCGCTTGATACCCGAGAGCTGAGCCATCCAGCGCCCTGCCTCTGTTGACGGGGAGCGTCGAGCCGCGGGTGGTGCGCCATCGTCCCGGTGATCAACCGGCTGCCCTGCAGGCCAGGGCAGCCGCGCAGGTCAGAGCGGCATGCGGTAATGCAGGCTGTAGCTCTCGACACCATCATTGTCCGATGTGATGCCGGCGTTGGAGTAGTGGATAGCCCGCACACCGACCTCATGGCCGCCGGCGAAGCGCAGGCCGAAGCCGATGCGGTCTTCGAACTGGAAGGAAGAACCCAGCTGATTGCTTTCAAGCTCGGTGCTGGAAAATGCCGCGACGCCGATGCCCGCCTCGATGTAAGGTTTGACCGAGTCGCCGGCGAACTCATAGACGAACACCGGTGCGAACGACAGGCTGTGGTTGCTGGCCGTCTCGTCGCCATCCCAGAAGGTGTAGGCCCCATCCCAGTAACCGGTCAGGCGCCCGACACTGGTCTGCCACCAGCTCTTGTCCCAGTTGGATTGCAGGCCCAGCCGGTAGACCATGGTTGAATCGCCGGTCTGCCCTACCGACAGTGATACGTCTGCCGCCTGCGCGGTGAATGCTTGCCCCAGGGTCACAGCGGCAATCGCCGCCACACAAAACAGTTTCTTCATGAGAAACATCCTTTTTCCTAGTGCTGTTGTTAATTATTCTGCCTCTTCAGACAGATCTGTAGAAATCGCCGGTAGTACGATAGTTCAGCTTTTGCATCGCTTTTTTCACGTTTTTTTTACAACGTGAAGCGTTGCACACCGGCGGATTTCTTCCACAGCATTGGCAGGATGGTTGTCAGGTCTTCGGCGCGGGCACTGGTCCAGAATTGCGGCTCGCGCGCTGGCCCGGCCGCCAGCAATTCGCGCTCGCGCAGCAGGCGCTGCAGCTGCCGCGCCACCGCGGCGCCAGTGTCGATGATCGCCACGTCGGCCGGGACCAGGTCGGCCAGCAGCGGACGCAGGAACGGGTAATGGGTGCAGCCCAGGATAAGGGTGTCGCAACCGGCGGCCAGCAAGGGCTGCACGTAGCCCTGCAGCAACTGCCGCAGCACCGGGCTGTTCAAGTCACCCTTCTCGATGCATTCCACCAGCCCTGGGCAGGGCTGGGTCACCACCTGCACATCGTTGGCGAAGCGGTCGAGCAAGGCGGCGAATTTCGCGCTCTGCAAGGTCCCGGTGGTCGCCAGCACCCCGACGACACCCGAGCGGGTGGCCGCCGCGGCGGGCTTGACCGCAGGCTCCATGCCTACCAGCGGCCAGCCGGGATAGCGCTCACGCAGGTCGGCGACCGCGGCGACCGTGGCGGTGTTGCACGCCAGCACCATGGCCTTGGCGCCCTGGGCGTGGAAAAAGTCGGCGATCAGCCTGCAGCGCTGGCGAATGTAGTCCGGGGACTTTTCGCCATAGGGCACATGGCCGCAGTCGGCCACATAGAGCAACGACTCATCCGGCAACAGGTTCTGGATCTCGCGCAGCACCGACAGGCCACCGACGCCGGAGTCCATCACGCCGACCGGCGCCAGGTGCTCAGCCATGCCGCGCGCCGCACACCGTGCAGGCCGGGTCGCGCTTGACCCGCAGTTCACGCATGCGCGTGCCCAGGGCATCGATCAACAGCAGCCGCCCTACCAGGGACTCGCCGAACCCGGCCAGCAGCTTCAGCGCTTCGAGTGCTTGCAGGCTGCCGACCAGGCCGACCAGAGGCCCGATCACCCCCGCTTCGCTGCAGGTCAGCTCGGCCTCGCTGCCATGCCCGTAGAGGCAGTGGTAGCACGGGCTGGTGGCCTGGCGCGGGTCGAATACCGAGAGCTGGCCCTCGAGACGGATCGCGGCGCCACTGACCAATGGGCGGCCAGCCGCGACGCAGGCTGCGTTGACCGCTTCACGGGTACCGAAGTTATCGGAGCAGTCGAGCACCAGGTCGACCGCCGAAACGGCAGCCGCCAGCGAGTCCTCGTCCAGCGCCTGGCGGTGCGCGACGAGGGTGATCTCGGGGTTGATCGCGCCCAGGCGCTGCAAGGCCGAGTCGACCTTGCTCAGGCCGACGGTAGCACTGTCATGGAGGATCTGGCGCTGCAGGTTGGTCACATCGACCGTGTCGAAGTCCGCCAGGTGCAGCTCGCCAACACCCGCCGCGGCCAGGTAAAGCGCCGCCGGCGAACCCAGGCCACCGAGACCGACGATCAGTACCCGGCTTTGCTTGAGTTTCAACTGGCCATCGATGTCTACCTGCGCCAGCAGGATCTGCCGGCTGTAGCGCAGCAGTTCCTGGTCGCTCAGCATGGCAGGCGTCCCAGGCTGATGCGTTCGTGCCCGCCCAGGTCGCGGCGGCTGTCCACGTCGGCAAAGCCGCGCTCGGCAAGCAGCGCGCGAACCGCGGCGGCCTGGTCGAAACCGTGTTCGAGCAACAGCCAGCCACCTGGCAGCAGGTAATCCGGAGCCTGGGCGATGATCGTGCGCAGGTCGTCCAGGCCATCGGCGCCCGCGACCAGCGCGCTGCTCGGCTCGAAACGCACGTCGCCGGCCACCAGGTGCGGGTCTTCGGCGGCAATGTACGGCGGGTTGCTGAGAATCAGGTCGAAATGCTCGCCGGCGAGGCTGTCGAACCAGTGGCTGGTCCGCACCTGCACATTCTCGAGGCGCAACCGCTGGCGATTGCGTTCGGCCAGCGCCACGGCTTCGTCGATGCGATCGACCGCGGTCACCTGCCAGGCCGGGCATTCGCTCGCCAGGGCCAGGGCGATGGCGCCGGTGCCGGTGCCCAGGTCAAGCACCCGCGCGGGGCTTGCCGGCACCCGTTCAAGCGCGGTTTCGACCAGCAATTCGGTGTCAGGGCGCGGGATCAGGGTATGCGGCGCGACCTCGAGGTCGAGCTTCCAGAACCCCTGCTGCCCGAGAATGTAGGCCACCGGTTCGCCGCCGCGGCGGCGCGCAAGGTAGCTGGCGAAGGTCTGCGCCGCCTCGCTGCTGACGATCCGCTCCGGCCAGGTGTGCAGGTAGCTGCGCGACTTGCCGATGGCGGCGGCGAGCAGCAGTTCGGCGTCCAGGCGCTCGGTGGGCGAATCCGGCAGCTGCGCGGCGCGCAGCAGGCTGGCGATGATGGTCATCAATCCCCCAGGGCGGCGAGTTGGTCGGCCTGGTATTCGGCCAGCAGCGGCTCGATCACGGCGTCGACACCGCCGGCCAGGACTTCGTCGAGCGAGTACAGGGTCAGGTTGATGCGGTGATCGGTCACCCGCCCCTGTGGATAGTTGTACGTGCGAATGCGCTCGGAGCGGTCTCCGGAACCCACCAACAGCTTGCGCTCGGTGGCGATGGCGTTCTGCGCCGCGCTGGTCTGGATGTCGTTGAGCTTGGCCGACAGCCACTGCATGGCACGGGCGCGGTTCTTGTGCTGCGACCGCTCCTCCTGGCACTCGGCGACAATCCCGGTCGGCAAGTGGGTGATGCGCACGGCCGAGTCGGTCTTGTTGATGTGCTGACCGCCCGCGCCCGAGGCGCGGTAGGTGTCCACGCGCAGGTCGGCCGGATTGATCTCGATCGCTACCTGCTCGTCCGGCTCTGGCAGCACCGCCACGGTGCATGCCGAGGTATGGATACGCCCTTGGGATTCGGTCTCGGGCACCCGCTGCACGCGGTGCGCGCCCGACTCGAACTTGAGCTTGCCGTACACGCTGTCGCCTTCGACCCGGGCGATGATCTCCTTGTAGCCGCCGTGCTCGCCTTCGTTTTCCGAGAGGATCTCGAGGCGCCAGCCACGCCGCTCGGCATAGCGCGAATACATGCGGAACAGGTCACCCGAGAAGATCGCCGCCTCGTCGCCACCGGTGCCGGCACGGATCTCCAGGAACACGTTGCGCCCGTCATTCGGGTCCTTGGGCAGCAGCATGCGCTGCAGCTGCGACTCGAGCACGACCAGCTGGTCCTTGGCGTCGCGGACTTCCTCGACGGCCATCTCGCGCAGGTCGGGGTCGGCGTCCTTGAGCAGCGCCTGGGCGCCCTCGAGGTCATCCTGGACCTTGCGCCATGCCTGGTAGGCGATGTGCACCGGCTCGACTTCGGCGTACTCGCGCGAATAGGCGCGAAAACGCGTCTGGTCGCTGATGACCTCGGCATCGCCCAGCAGGGCGGTCAGTTCCTCGAAGCGGTCCTGGAGCGTGTCCAGTTTATTGAGCAGCGACGCTTTCATTGCGGGGTTTTATCCGTCGAACCCTCATTGAGGGCAAAGAGTTCCTGAGCCATGGCCAGCGCATCGAGGCGGCCTTCGGCTGAGAGCTTTTTCAGCTGCACGCTGGGGGCGTGCAGCAGCTTGTTGGTCAGGCCGCGCGCCAGTTGCGCCAACACCTCGTCGGGGTTGGCGCCGTTGGCCAGCAGGCGCTGGGCCTTGTTCAGTTCTTCGTCGCGCAGGCGTTCGCTCTGCTGGCGGTAGGCCTTGAGCACATCCACCGCCGCCAGCTCGCGCAGGCGCACCATGAAATCCTCGGCGCCGGCCGTTACCAGTTCTTCCGCGGCCTGGGCCGCGCCCTGGCGGCTCTTGAGGTTTTCGGCGACCACGTCATGCAGATCATCGACGGTATAAAGGTAGACATCGTCCAGCTCGCCGACCTGTGCCTCGATATCCCGCGGCACGGCAATGTCGACCATGAAGATCGGCTTGTGCCTGCGCTGCTTGAGCGCGCTTTCGACGGCGCCCTTGCCCAGGATCGGCAACTGGCTGGCGGTGGAGCTGATGACGATGTCGCTGTTGGCCAGCTCCTGGGGAATATCGGCCAGCAGCACCGCGTGCGCGCCGAACTGCTCGGCCAGGATACTCGCACGCTCCAGCGTGCGGTTGGCGACGACGATGCGGCGCACCCCCTGCTCGTGCAAGTGGCGGGCGACCAAGGTGATGGTTTCGCCCGCACCGATCAGCAGCGCCTGGCTGCGACCCAGGTCGCTGAAGATCTGCTTGGCCAGGCTGACGGCGGCAAACGCCACCGATACCGGGTTCTCGCCGATGGCGGTGTCGGTGCGCACCTGCTTGGCGGCGCTGAACGTGGCCTGGAACAGGCGCCCGAGCAACGGCCCGACGGTGCCGGCCTCGCGCGCCACGGCGTAGGCCGACTTCATCTGGCCCAGAATCTGCGGCTCGCCCAGCACCAGCGAGTCGAGCCCGGAGGCGACCCGCATCATGTGCCGGACGGCGTCGTGCTCTTCGTGGACGTAGGCGCAGGCGCGCAGTTCGTCGAGGCTCAGCTGGTGATACTCGGCCAGCCAGCGCAGCACGCTGTCGGCTGCCAGGTGGTCCTGCTCTATATAAAGCTCGCTACGGTTGCAGGTCGACAGGATCGCCGCCTCGCGGCTGGCGGTCAGCCGACACAGCTGCTGCAAGGCATCGACCAGCTGCTCTGGAGTAAACGCCACGCGCTCGCGTACGTCTACCGAGGCAGTCTTATGGTTGATACCGAGGGCAAGAAAGGCCATGCAAGGTCGCTGGTTGTGACGGGAAGCCGATAATTGTCCTACTTCGCAGGATTCAGAACAACCACCGTTCGCTATTGTCCTAATAAACCGAGTCCATCGCAGGTGGGTTTTGCCCCTGTGCTTGTGTCATGATGTTCTGACCGCCGGTTAGCCGTACAAAGCCCTCATTTATGAATAGATCCTACGCATTGCTGCTTGCCCTCGCCCTGCTCCAGGGCTGCCAGAGCCTGGCCCCGCAAAGCCGGGAGGCCGCAGCCCCGGCCGCCGACGTCACCCCGGCAGAACCGGCGGCGCCCGTGGTGTACGGCTCGTTCAGCCAGGAAACGCTGTACAGCCTGCTGACCGCGGAGCTGGCAGGCCAGCGCAATCGCTTCGACATCGCTCTGCAGAACTATGTCGACCAGGCCATCAAGACCCAGGATCCGGCCGTGTCCGAACGGGCCTACCGCATCGCCGAGTACCTGGGCGCCGACGAGCCCGCCCTCGACACGGCCCTCATCTGGGCGCGCAACGACGCGAAGAACCTCGATGCCCAGCGCGCGGCCGCCATCCAGCTGGCCCGCGCGGGTCGCTACGACGACTCCATGACCTACATGGAAAAGGTGCTCCAGGGCCAGGGCGATACCCACTTCGACTTCCTCGCCCTGTCGGCCGCCGAGACCGACCAGTCGACCCGCGATGGCCTGCAACAGAGCTTCGACCGCCTGCTGGTCAAGTACCCCGACAACGGCCAGCTGGTGTTTGGCAAGGCCTTGCTGCTGCAGCAGGACGGCAACGCCCAGGCCGCGCTCGACCTGCTTGAAGAGCACCCGCCGCAGGAAGGCGAGATCGCCCCGATCCTGCTGCGGGCACGCCTGCTGCAAGCCGTTGACCGTGGTCCTGACGCACTGCCGCTGCTGCGCAAGGCCATCAGCGAGAACCCTGATGACAAGCGCCTGCGCCTGACCTATGCGCGCATGCTGGTCGAGCAGGACCGCCTGGCCGACGCCAAGGCCGAGTTCGTCAGCCTGGTCCAGCAGTACCCCGAGGATGACGAGCTGCGTTACTCCCTGGCGCTGGTGAGCCTTGAAAACAAGGAATGGGACGAGGCCGAGGGCTATCTGCAGGAGCTGGTCGAACGCGACAGCAATGTCGACGCCGCGCACCTCAACCTTGGCCGTATCCGCGAAGAACGCAACGACCCTGAAGGCGCGCTGCGCGAATACGCGCTCGTAGGCCCAGGCACCGACTACCTGCCAGCGCTGCTGCGCCAGTCCGATATCCTCATCGCCAACGGCCGCAGCGCCGAGGCCTCCCGGCTGCTGGCCGAGGCACGCGAGGCCCAGCCCGACTACGCCATCCAGCTCTACCTGATCGAAGCCGAAAGCCTGGGCAACAACGGCAAGCAGGCTCAGGCCGACCAGGTGCTGCAGCAGGCCATCCAGCGCTACCCCGACGACCTCAACCTGCTCTACACGCGCGCCATGCTGGCCGAAAAGCGTGACGACCTGCCGCAGATGGAGAAAGACCTGCGCGCGATCATCTCCCGCGAGCCCGAAAACGCCATGGCGCTGAACGCCCTTGGCTACACCCTGGCCGATCGCACCAGCCGCCTGGCCGAAGCCAAGGCGCTGATCGACAAGGCGCACCAGATCAACCCGGATGATCCGGCCGTGCTCGACAGCCTGGGCTGGATCAACTACCGCCTGGGCAACCTCGACGAGGCCGAACGCCTGTTGCGCCTGGCCCTGGAGCGTTACCCCGACCATGAAGTCGCCGCTCACCTGGGTGAAGTGCTCTGGGCCAATGGCAAGCGCCGCGAGGCGCGCCAGGTCTGGGCCGATGCCTTCGAAACCCAGCCCGACAGCCCTATCCTGCGCAAGACTGTCCTGCGCCTGACCGGATCCGAGACTCTCTAGACCATGTTCATGCGCCATTGCATCACCCTCACCCTGATCGCCCTGCTGGCGGGCTGCGCCGGCTTTGGTTCGCGCGAGGCCTTGCAGGGCCAGGGCAACCCTCAGCAGTGGCGCGAGCACAAGCAGCAGCTGACCGCCCTCGACGGCTGGCAGATCAACGGCAAGGTCGGCATCCGTGCCCCGCGCGACTCGGGCAGTGGCACGTTGTTCTGGCTGCAGCGCCAGGACTACTACGACATCCGCCTGGCCGGCCCGCTCGGCCGCGGCGCCGCGCGCCTGACCGGGCGCCCCGGCGGCGTGGTGCTGGAGGTGGCCAACCAGGGCCGCTATGAAGCTGAAAGCCCGGAGACCCTGCTCGAAGAACAACTCGGCTGGCGCCTGCCGGTTTCGCACCTGGTCTGGTGGGTGCGCGGCCTGCCCGCGCCCGACAGCAAGAGCCAGCTTACCCTTGATGGCGACAGCCGCCTGGCGAGCCTCGCCCAGGATGGCTGGAAGGTCGAATACCTGAGCTACGCCGAGCAGAACGGCTACTGGCTGCCAGAACGCCTGAAGTTGCACGGCGAGAACCTCGACGTGACCCTGGTGGTCAAGGACTGGCAGCCGCGCCAGCTGGGCCTTTGAGCATGCGGCACGCAACACTGGTACTGCCCGCTCCCGCCAAGCTCAACCTGTGGTTGCACATCCTGGGCCGCCGTCCGGACGGCTATCACCTGCTCGAAACCGTCTTCCAGTTCATCGACCATGCCGACGAGCTGGGTTTCGCGGTGCGCCAGGACGGTGACATCCGCTTGCACGACGCCATCGACTCGGTGCCCCATGACAGCAACCTGATCGTGCGCGCCGCGCGCCAGCTGCAACAATTGTCCGGCTGTCCGCTGGGCGCCGATATCTGGTTGCGCAAGGTCCTGCCCATGGGCGGCGGCATTGGCGGCGGCAGTTCGGATGCGGCCACCACCTTGCTGGGCCTGGCTCATCTGTGGAAGCTGGACTGCACCCTCGACCAGCTCGCCGAGCTGGGCCTGACCCTTGGCGCGGACGTGCCGGTGTTCGTGCGCGGGCATGCCGCCTTCGCCGAAGGTGTCGGCGAACAGCTTACCCCGGTCGATCCCGAAGAGCCTTGGTACGTCGTGCTCGTCCCGCAAGTCGCTGTTAGTACAGCAGAAATTTTTTCACATCCGCTGTTGACACGTGATTCCTTGCCCCTTAAGATGCGCCCCGTTCCCAAGGGAAACAGTCGTAATGACTGCCAACCGGTCGTTGAGCAGAGTTACCCAGAAGTACGTAACTCGTTGAATTTGCTTGGCAAGTTCACTGATGCAAGACTGACCGGAACTGGAAGTTGTGTGTTTGGGGCCTTCCCAAGCAAAGCTGAAGCTGATAAAGTTCTGGCCCTTCTTTCAGAGACCCAAACAGGGTTTGTGGCAAAAGGAAGCAACATTTCGATGTTGCATCGCACGCTGCAAAGTCTGCTCTAGGAATCGAGTATCAGGTACTCGAAAGCAACAGATACAGGGGCGTCGCCAAGCGGTAAGGCAGCAGGTTTTGATCCTGCCATGCGTTGGTTCGAATCCAGCCGCCCCTGCCATTTTCCTTATACTCATCCAGGTATACCCTCAGCCTTCAGGTACTGCGCGTGTCCAAGATGATGGTCTTTACGGGGAACGCTAACCCCGATCTGGCTCGGCGTGTCGTACGTCAGCTGCATATCCCACTGGGTGATGTTTCTGTCGGCAAATTCTCCGACGGCGAAATCAGCACTGAGATTAATGAAAACGTCCGCGGTAAAGACGTCTTCATCATTCAGCCGACTTGCGCGCCAACCAACGATAACCTGATGGAACTGGTAGTGATGGCCGATGCCTTCCGCCGCTCCTCAGCCTCCCGAATCACCGCCGTGATTCCGTACTTCGGATACGCCCGCCAGGACCGCCGTCCGCGTTCGGCACGTGTAGCCATCAGCGCCAAAGTTGTCGCTGACATGCTCACTGTCGTGGGTATCGACCGTGTTCTCACCGTCGACCTGCACGCTGACCAGATCCAGGGTTTCTTCGATATTCCCGTCGACAACATCTACGGCTCGCCCGTTCTGGTCGACGATATCGAAGACCAGCGTTTCGAGAACCTGATGATTGTCTCCCCGGACATCGGTGGCGTCGTGCGTGCACGTGCCGTTGCCAAGTCCCTGGGCGTCGACCTGGGTATCATCGATAAACGCCGTGAAAAGGCCAATCACTCCGAAGTGATGCATATCATCGGCGACGTCGAAGGGCGCACCTGCATCCTGGTAGACGACATGGTCGACACCGCCGGCACCCTGTGCCACGCGGCCAAGGCCCTGAAAGAACACGGCGCTGCGAAGGTCTATGCCTACTGCACGCACCCTGTCCTCTCGGGTCGGGCGATCGAGAACATCGAGAAATCCGTGCTGGACGAGCTGGTGGTGACCAACACCATCCCGCTGTCCGCTGCAGCACAAGCCTGTGACCGTATCCGCCAGCTGGATATCGCACCGGTCGTCGCCGAGGCGGTCCGCCGCATCAGCAACGAAGAATCGATCAGCGCGATGTTCCGCTAAGGGCCCTGCCCCACGCGAAACACCCGTTGATGAAAAGCGCCCCGCCCCAACACTTCCGTTGGGGCGGGGCTTTTTTGCCCACCCCGCGTTGGCGCTGGTCGCAAGCGCCACTCGGGGCTGGCTATTTTGGAGAAGCAAAATGACCGATTTCATCCTGAACGCACAAGCGCGTACTGACCTGGGGAAAGGTGCGAGCCGCCGCCTGCGTCACGCTCTGAGCATCCCTGCCGTTGTATACGGTGGCGATAAAGAAGCCCAGTCCCTGACCATCGTGGCCAAGGAAATCGCCAAGCTGTTCGAAAACGAGGCTGCCTTCAGCCACGTGATCGAGCTGAACGTTGACGGCGTAAAGCAGAACGTCATCGTCAAGGCCATGCAGCGTCACCCAGCCAAGCAGTTCATCATGCACGCCGACTTCGTTCGCGTCGTTGCTGGCCAGAAGCTGACCGCTGTTGTTCCTGTGCACTTCATCAACGAAGAAGCGCCGGTCAAGAAAGGCGGCGAGATCTCGCACGTTGAATCGCAGATCGAAGTGTCCTGCGAAGCCAAGGACCTGCCTGAGTTCATCGAAGTCGACCTGGGCAATGCCGAAATCGGCACCATCATCCACCTGTCGGACCTCAAAGCTCCGAAAGGCGTCGAGTTCGTAGCCCTGGCCCACGGTGATGACAAGGCTGTTGCCAACGTCCACGCACCGCGCGTTGCTCCAGAAGCTGAAGAAGGCGCTGCCGAGTAATCCACTCGCGCGCCGGTGTTGATCGGGTTACAGTGCCGCGCACCGTAACCCACCAACTCCAAGGAAGAGCCCCTACGTGACCGCCATCCAGTTGATCGTCGGCCTGGGAAATCCCGGCCCCGAATACGAACAGACCCGGCATAACGCAGGGGCTCTTTTCGTTGAACGTATTGCCAGCGCCCAGCGTGTGTCATTGAACGCTGACCGTAAGTATTTCGGCCTGACGGCTAAATTCAGCCATCAAGGCAACGATGTTCGTTTGCTGATTCCCACCACCTACATGAACCGCAGCGGCCAGTCCGTGGCGGCATTGGCCAATTTCTTCCGGATCAGACCGGAGGCCATCCTGGTGGCGCACGACGAACTCGACCTGCCCCCCGGCGTTGCCAAGCTCAAGCGCGGCGGCGGCCATGGTGGGCACAACGGCCTGCGCGACATCATCGCGCAGCTCGGCAACCAGAACGACTTTCATCGCCTGCGGCTCGGCATCGGCCACCCGGGGGATGCCAAGCTGGTCTCCAACTTCGTCCTGGGTCGCGCGCCGCGCACCGAGCAGGACAAGCTCGACGCCAGCATCGACTTTGCCCTCGGCGTGCTGCCCGATGTGCTCGCTGGCGACTTCGCCAAGGCGATGCGCGAACTGCACAGCCAGAAGGCCTGATCTCTCAAGAGGGGAATTCCCATGGGTTTCAATTGCGGCATCGTCGGCCTGCCCAACGTCGGCAAGTCCACCCTGTTCAACGCGCTGACCAAGTCCGGTATCGCAGCTGAGAACTTCCCCTTCTGCACCATCGAGCCGAACAGCGGTATCGTGCCGATGCCCGACGCGCGCCTCGATGCCCTCGCGGCCATCGTCAAGCCGAACCGCGTGCTGCCGACCACCATGGAGTTCGTCGACATTGCCGGCCTGGTTGCCGGTGCCTCCAAGGGTGAAGGCCTGGGCAACAAGTTCCTCGCCAACATCCGCGAGACCGACGCCATCGCCCACGTGGTGCGCTGCTTCGAAGACGAAAACGTGATCCACGTTTCCAACAGCGTCGACCCCAAGCGCGACATCGAGATCATCGACCTCGAGCTGATCTTCGCCGACCTCGACAGCTGCGAGAAGCAGCTGCAGAAGGTTGCCCGCAACGCCAAGGGCGGTGACAAGGACGCCCTGGCGCAAAAGGCCATCCTCGAGAAGCTCATCCCTCACTTCACCGAAGGCAAGCCTGCGCGCAGCCTGATGAAAGACATGGGCGCCGATGAGAAGGCCGTGATCCGCGGCTTCCATCTGCTGACCAGCAAGCCGGTCATGTACATCGCCAACGTCGCCGAAGACGGCTTCGAGAACAACCCGCACCTGGATGTGGTCAAGGCCATCGCCGAGGAAGAAGGCGCGGTCGTGGTGCCGGTGTGCAACAAGATCGAAGCCGAGATCGCCGAGCTCGATGAAGGCGAAGAGAAAGACATGTTCCTCGAGGCCCTCGGCCTCGAAGAGCCCGGCCTGAACCGTGTCATCCGCGCCGGTTACGGCCTGCTCAACCTGCAGACCTACTTCACCGCAGGCGTCCAGGAAGTCCGTGCCTGGACCGTGCGCATCGGCGCCACCGCGCCACAGGCCGCCGGCGTGATCCACACCGACTTCGAAAAAGGCTTCATCCGTGCCGAAGTGGTCGCCTACGACGACTTCATCCAGTACAACGGTGAAGGCGGCGCGAAGGAAGCGGGCAAGTGGCGGTTGGAAGGCAAGGAGTACATCGTCAAGGATGGTGACGTGATGCACTTCCGTTTTAACGTCTGATGGATGCCGTGGAATTCCACGGTACTTGAAAGCCTTCAAAACCCCCGTGATCGTCAGGCGATACGGGGGTTTTGTGTTTTTGGGCCACCATTTTCATCCATTGAGATCCGAGCGTTCGTTGACTACTCTTCCGGGTACGACGCCCATAACCCGATTTCAAAAACCGGGTATGGCGAAAACCGGAGATCAGACGATGCTTACTGATACCCAATGCCGCACCGCGAAGTCCAAGGACAAACCTTACAAACTCACGGATGGAAAAGGCCTGTATCTCGAGGTCAAACCCAACGGCACCAAAGCGTGGCGCTACCGATTCAGTATCCGTATCACAGACACCACCAAGGAAAGCACCTTCGCGGTGGGTGACTATGCCATTGCGCCCCGTGGCGAGAGTGATGAAGACGCCCTGGCACGTCGTAAAGGTCGACGCTTTACCCTGGCAGAAGCACGCGAAGAACGTATCAAGGCCCGAGACCTGGTGAAACAAGGCATCAATCCCGCCAGACATCGACAACTGCTACGCATCAAGCAGCAGCAAGACAACGCCACTACATTCGAGGCGGTCGCGCGGGAGTGGCTGGCACTCAAAGACTGGGAAGACATCACCAAGGTCAAGCGTCTGGAAATGCTCGAACGCGTAGTGTTCCCGAAGATTGGTCCGTGGCCGATCAAGAGCATTACCCCCGCCCACATCCTTGATGTGCTCACTACTTCCGCCAAGAAAAACGGCCTGACGGTCGCTGCGGCGGCTAAACGGAGCATGTCCGGTATTTTCGAACTCGCCGTCTCGACGCTGCGAGCAGATACAGACCCGGTCTATCCAGTCCGCCGCGCCCTACCCGCTAACAAAACTCAGCACAAACGTCCGCTAACAACCGATGAAATTGGCCAGCTTTTACGCGACGTGGAAGGCCACTGCGGGCGTCATGAAACAGAAATCGCCTTTCGCCTGATGTGGCTGACGCTATGCAGACCCAATGAAGCAGTCGAAGCCCGCTGGGCAGAGTTCGACCTGGATGCAGCTCGCTGGCGTATCCCGGCCGAGCGAATGAAGAAGCGTAAAGAGCACAACGTGCCCCTGCCAACTCAGGCTGTCGCAATGTTACGAGGCTTGCAAACCGTCACTGGCAAATACGAGCACCTCTTCCCCCATCGAGATGAACGCTCGAAACCCATGGTCGCGGCGTCGTTTCGCCAGATGCTGAAATCCTTGGGCTGGAGTGGGAAGTACAGCCCTCATGCCACCAGGACCACGGGGAGCACCCGCCTCAATGAATTGGGCTATCCGGGAGACTGGATTGAGCGTCAACTTGCCCATGCTGAACCGAACGCGGTGCGACGCACCTACAATCAGGCGGAATACTTGGCAGATCGCACAGTCATGATGCAGCAGTGGGCAGATATGCTCGACGCATGGATGCGCGGGGAAACGAATATTACGCCGATCACCAAGAGCATGGCCCGATAAAGACGCGTCCACGGTGTGGCGACAGCGGCGACACTGGCGACATCCCACGTGCGACTTGGCCGGCAGCAGGCGACATCGGTGGCGACTGTCGCCGTGGTACGACGTGAACGACGGCTTTTCAGTCAAAGTCCCTGCGCATAGGAAGGCTCCGCATTCCCATGCACAGGGGGCTCGCATCAAGAAGGCGACAAACGGCCCATCGTCCACTCACCACCACTCACGGCTACCTCTTTCCGCTATCGAATTTTGGCGCAATGAGCAGTGCCTAACTTGATTGACCCAGCCATCCCACCGGCGCTAGAAAGAAGCCTCGAAGCGCTGCCGCTGGCAGCACCCAGGTGACCCGAACCTTCAAGGTCACGCCGCTTTATGCGGTGGTTCTCCCAAGGGCGATTAGCATCCGGCAGCTCGCCCGGTCACCTTCCCGGTGATGGGTGCTCTTTAACCTCATGGCCCTCGTGCGCCAGCTACACCGTACTGCGCTGTCCTGCAGCAACCTAATCGCTTGGCCGATTCTTGCGCCAACTTGCGCCCGTCTCTTTTTCCAGAAAAGAGACGGGCGCTCCTGACACTGCTGCAGCCCTGATCGCACATGGCTTTGCGGCAATCCCCCTCGTGACAATCGGCGTGACAAACGCCGATGTCACCAGCAACAGCGCTGTAGATGATGGTGCCGCAGCCCAGGGAATGGACTGCACCTGACTGACAGTCAGGCATGCCCCGGTCATCGCATTGCTGCTTGCTTGTGGCTCAGGATCTCGCGGCGCTGGTCTCGTCAGCCAGTGCAGCCTCCACCCGCCCACCGCTATCGGTGCTCAGGAGGCCAGATCATGAGATGCCCTTGCTCTTGGTCGTAAGGAGCCGCCAGTCCCGCGTCAGTGGACACCCTCACAGGTCGCAGGGGCCTTGATCCCTGATAACACTCAGCATTCTTGGCGGGATGACGTGAGGATGGACTTCAGGCTAGCTAAGAGAGGACACAGATCATGGCTGTAGTTGAAACGCGAGGTGGGTGGAAGGTCAGTCCCAAGACTAGCGAAGCCGGCCCCATTCAAGCTTCACGAAAACCTGAAGTTGGACACCTCGTCATCGCAAGGGCTATTGTTTGGTAACCTCTACGCTTACTGGTTCACTGAGGATTGTAGCGAGAGGCTACAAGCTTCACCTGGGACGTAGAGGCTGAAGACGGTGATAGATACTAGCCTGGTGGCGAAGCTAAAGGCTGAAAATGCAAGATTGGTCGCCTTGCTGGATGCTCATGGCATCGATTGGCGTCTGCCGGCCGAGCCAGTCAAGATCGAGGTTGTTCAAGCAGAACACACACAACAATTCGGCACAGAAGCAAAGCTTGCCCTATTCCGGAGCTTGTTTCGTGGTAGGACAGACGTTTATCCAATTCGCTGGGAAAGCAAGTCAGGCAAATCAGGATACACACCCGCCTGCGCAAATGAATGGAAACCTGGCGTTTGTGAAAAGCCCCGAATTAAATGCGGGGACTGCGGTAATCGTCAGCTACTTCCTCTCACCGATGAGGTCGTTTATCGCCATCTAGCTGGTGAAGTGGTTATTGGCATCTACCCCCTGCTCCCGGATGACACCTGCTATCTTCTGGCGGTCGACTTTGATGAAGCCGAATGGCGTGATGATGCACGAGCCTTCGCTCAGTCGTGTCATGAACTGAACGTACCAATGGCACTGGAAATATCCCGTTCAGGTAAAGGCGCTCATTGCTGGATTTTCTTCAAGCAAAGTGTTCCCGCTCATGATGCCCGACGTCTTGGTGCGGCAATCATCAGCCATGCATGTGAACGTACACGCCAATTGGCACTCACTTCTTATGATCGGTTGTTCCCAAATCAGGACTACATGCCTAAAGGCGGCTTCGGAAATCTCATCGCGCTTCCATTGCAAAAGCGAGCCAGAGCTCACAACAACAGCGTTTTTGTCGACAGCGAGCTTGAACCTTATCTCGATCAGTGGGCCTTCTTAGCATCGGTTCAGAAAATGCCTCCGGAGGATATTCCGTTCGTTGTCACCCAAGCGATGGGGAAGCAGGACCCTACAGGAGTCATGTATGTTGACGACGACGGCGATGCAGAACCTTGGAAGGCCCGTGAGTCAAAGTCACCAAAATTGACGTGCCCATTGCCAGCCTCTATCAACGTCACGCTGGCTAACATGATTTACTTTGAAAAGTCGGCGTTGCCGCAACCATTAGCAAACCAGCTTGTCCGGCTAGCCGCGTTTCAAAATCCCGAATTCTACAAAGCTCAAGCCATGCGCATGTCGGTGTGGAACAAGCCGAGAATAATCGGTTGCGCCCAGAACTTCCCCAAACATATTGCGCTGCCACGTGGCTGCCTGGATGCTGCACTGGAGCTGCTAGGGGTAAATGGCATCTCTCCTGAGTTTCAAGATGAACGCTTCGCCGGTGACCCGATTGACGTGAGTTTCCTCGGGACCTTGCGTCCAGACCAGGAAGATGCCATCGGCAAAATGCTGAATCATGATACCGGAATTCTTTGCGCACCTACGGCGTTCGGCAAAACGGTCAGCGCAGCTGCATTGATTGCTAGACGTGGCGTTAACACATTAATACTTGTGCATCGGACCGAATTATTAAGACAGTGGCAAGAACGCGTGCAAGCGTTCTTGGGTGTTGGCAAGGGTGTGGTTGGAACGATTGGGGGCGGAAAAGCAAAACCTACAGGCATCATCGATATTGCCGTAATGCAATCGTTATCGCGAAAAGGTGAGATCAGCGATCACGTAAAAAACTACGGGCAAATTATCGTCGATGAGTGTCATCACCTGTCAGCAGTGTCATTCGAGGCACTACTGAGAACCGCGACTGCACGATACGTGTTGGGCCTTACGGCAACCCCAGTGCGACGAGATGGGCAACAGCCAATCATTTTCATGCAATGCGGACCGATCCGACACTCTGCCGCTCGACCGGCGAGCGCACCTCATGATCTATCTGTCGTACCTCGACTGCTGCCAAAGCCTGTGGTGGTCCCCGACGGTTCTGGAATCCAAGACGTTTTTCGGAAGTTAGCAGACGACTCTGAGCGCACAGCCAAAATCGTCTCGGAGATCGAGCTGGCGTACAGCCAAGGTAGAAAAATTCTGGTGCTAACAGAGCGGACGGAGCATGTGGATACCTTGGAGTTGGAGTTGAAGCACCGCGTGAACAACCTTTTCACACTTCATGGGCGAGTGCCTAAAAAACAACGAATTGCCCGTATGCATGAGCTTGAGTGCCTCCCCCCTGATGCACCACGAGTACTCTTGGCAACGGGAAAACTAGTGGGTGAAGGCTTCGATCATCCGCCATTGGACACGCTGGTGCTGGCAATGCCTATCTCATGGAAGGGAATCCTCCAGCAGTATGCAGGACGGTTGCATCGATCACATGCCGACAAAGCTGACGTGCGAGTGATCGACTTCGTTGACGAGGGGAATGCCGCGCTGGTGAGAATGTGGGATAAGCGCCAAGCAGGTTACAAAGCGATGGGCTACCGTATGGCCGACGCCCTGGTTACCATGGATCTACTTTAAACGTGATTCGACGGCTCATAGGGCACCACTCCGGTGAGATAACGAAACCATAAGCATCTTCAAAAGCGGGTTTAAAAGCGGGTACACATCCCGCTTGATAGCACCCAAATCCAGGCTTCATAAGGCCTGAACCCAATGACTTCCGGTTCAACGTCTATGCTGATGTAAAAACAGCTTCAACAAAAAGACCGCGGCTTGCCGCGGTCTTTTGCTTTGCGCTGCCGGACAGGTTCCTGCTGACTCCGCCGTAGCGGTGCCCTGCCGCGTCAGTACGTAAATTCATGCCCCAGCTCACCCTCCATCCATGCCAGGAACCGGCGCACCCGGGGAAAGCTGGAGTGAGTTCTGGGGAATACCAGGTGATGCGCCGCCACCGGCGCGCTGAGGATGCTGGGAGCCACCTCCACGAGGTCGCCAGCGGCGAGGTATTTTCGCGCCAGTATCGAGCTTTCCAATGCGAAGCCCAGCCCATGGCTGGCGGCTTCGAGCGACATGTACGAGCGGTCGAAGCTCAAGGCATATGGCTGTTCAGGCCTGGCCAGGCCATGCTGGGCGAACCACTGCGGCCATTTCAGCAAGGTCGCCTCGGACAGGATCAGCTCGCGCCCAAGCAGGTCGACGGCCGCATTCACCGGACACCTTGCCAGCAACTTGGGAGACGCCAGAACGGTGAATCGCTCGTTGCGCACGGTGCGCACTTCGTAGCTGGGCCAGTTGGGCACGCCGTGGCGGATGTCCACGTCGATCTTGTCACGGCTGAAATGCAGCGACTCGTAAGAACACGACAGGTTGATCTGGATATCGGGATGCGCCGAGCGAAAGGCTTCCAGCCGCGGCATCAGCCACAGCAGCCCGAAGCTTGGGGATGAGTGCAGCCTCAGGCAATCGAGGCTGACATCGCTGGTCGCCCGCTCGGTCGCCACGGCCAGGCTGTGCAGCACGCCACTGACCTCTGCCAGGTACTGCTCTCCGACCGGCGTCAGCGAGACCCCTCGCGCGGCGCGCACGAACAATGGCCTGCCGATCATGCTCTCAAGCTTGGCCAATTGATGGCTGACGGCTGAAGGCACCAGTCCCAATACCTCGGCCGCCCTGGCAATGTTGCCGAACCGGGCAGTCTGTTCGAAGGCCTGAATCGCTTTGAGCGGCGGGATGACAGGCGCCCCCGTATCAGCAGTGTCCATGAACGTATCAGCTCCAGAATTATCAGGGTCAGCGGATCGAATCATTGAAGCACCAGGCGCCGGCTGTGACGAGTGCTGAATTTTTTTCAGCATCGGATTATTTTTGCGTTATTGCTGGCCGATGCCATGCGGAACAAGCTGAGCCATCGATCACAGCTGGTCGACCTCCATAAAAATAATCAGAGGACATTCGCATGCTTCTTCAAGGCAAAGTCGCCATCATCACCGGCGCCGCTTCTGCTCGCGGGATCGGCCGCGCCACCGCAGTGACCTTCGCCCAGCAAGGCGCGCAGGTGGTGGTACTCGACCTGGACCCTGCCGCTGCCCGCGACGCCGCCTCCCTGGGCGACGGGCACCTGGGCCTGGGCGCCAACGTCGCCGACGAGGCGCAGGTCAATGCCGCCGTCGCGCAGGTGCTCGCACACTTTGGCCGCATCGATGTGCTGGTGAACAATGCCGGTATCACCCAGCCTCTCAAAACCCTGGACATTCGCGGCAGCGATTACGACAAGGTGCTGGACGTCAGCCTGCGCGGCACCTTGCTGATGTCGCAGGCGGTGATCCCGCAGATGCGCGAGCAACGCAGCGGCAGCATCGTCTGCATGTCGTCGGTCTCGGCGCAGCGCGGCGGTGGTATTTTCGGCGGTCCCCACTACAGCGCCGCGAAGGCAGGCGTGCTGGGCCTGGGCAAGGCAATGGCACGTGAACTGGGGCCCGACAACGTGCGGGTCAACTCCATCGCCCCTGGCCTCATTCATACGGACATCACTGGCGGCCTGATGCAGGACGAGCGGCGTCACGCGATCATCGAGGGCATTCCGCTGGGCCGCCTGGGTGCCGCGCAGGATGTCGCCAACGCCGCGCTGTTCCTGGCCAGCGACCTCTCCTCCTATCTGACCGGTATCACGCTGGATGTGAATGGGGGCATGCTCATTCACTGATGGACCTTGCGCTGGCCAACCTGGCCAGCGCCGTTCTGAATCGACGTCGCAGCCGTTAGCTGTCGATAACAACAAGAGATCAGACCATCATGACTACCCTGTCCCTGGACGCCGACGTCTCTGTCCGCTCCAATGCCTACCGTAAAACCGCCTGGCGGCTGATGCCATTCCTGATGCTGTGCTACCTGTGCGCATACCTGGACCGCGTCAACGTGGGCTTTGCCAAGCTGCAGATGATGAACGACCTGGCGCTGAGCGAGGCCGTCTACGGTCTCGGCGCCGGCATGTTCTTCATCGGCTACTTTCTCTGCGAAGTGCCCAGCAACATCATTCTTCACCGGGTCGGTGCGCGCCGCTGGATCGCTCGCATCATGATTTCCTGGGGCATCATCTCGGCCCTGTTCGCCTTCGTCGAGACCGCATGGCAGTTCTATGCGCTGCGCTTTCTGCTCGGCATCGCCGAGGCAGGCCTGGCACCGGGGCTGCTGCTCTATCTCACCTACTGGTTTCCATCCTACCGCCGTGCGCGCATGACCGTGCTGTGGTTCATCGCCATTCCATTGTCGGGCATGATCGGCGGGCCGCTGTCTGGCTGGATCATGAATGCATTCGCCGGCGTGCAGGGCTGGCACGGGTGGCAATGGATGTTCGTGATCGAAGCCATTCCTACCGTCGTGGTCGGCCTGATGGTACTTGGCTACCTGAAGGATGGCGTTGACCAGGCCACCTGGCTCACGGATGACGAAAAGGCCTTGGTCAAGAAGGAGCTGGCCGAGGACGACAGCCGCAAGGTCACGCATGCCTCGGTCGGTGCGTTCATTCGTGACCGCCGCCTGTGGCTGTTGGCGGGCATCTACTTCTGCGTGGTCATGGGCCAGTACGCCATTACGTTCTGGCTGCCGACCCTGGTGCGCAATGCCGGGGTGTCCGACCCGCTGCACATTGGCCTGTTCACCAGCGTGCCCTACCTGTGCGCCATCGTCGCGATGCTGCTGATGGGCCGAAGCGGTGACAAGCATCAGGAGCGCCGCTGGCACCTGATCATCCCGATGGCCGCTGGCGCGACCGGGCTCTCACTCGCTGCCCTGATGGGTGGGAACCTCACGCTTTCCATGCTCAGCCTGTGCCTTGCGGCCGCGGGTGTGCTGTCGGCTTCCTCGCTGTTCTGGATGCTGCCCACCACCCTGCTGGGCGGGGTCTCGGCCGCCGCGGGTATCGCCGGCATCAACAGCTTCGCCAACCTGGCGGGATTCTGCTCGCCCTACCTGATCGGCTGGATCACCACCACCACCGGCTCAAGCGCCATTGGCATGTACCTGATCACCGCCGTGCTGTTTGCCGGTGCCCTGCTGGTTCTGCGGATTCCCGCCGCCCTGGTCAATCGTTAATGGAGTCCACCATGACTGCTGCAACACACACCGAATCGCCATCGCTGGCTGAACGTGCCTACAACATCCGTCGCCATGCGCTGCGCATGGGCCAAGTGCAGGGCCAGGGTTACATCGGCCAGGCCCTGGGCGCTGCCGACCTGCTGGCGGTGTCCTATTTCCATGCGCTGCGTTACCGCCCGCATGACCCCGAGTGGGAGCAACGCGACCGTTTCTACCTGTCGATCGGGCACTACGCGATCGCCTTGTACGCAGCGTTGATCGAGGCCGGTGTCATCCCGCTGGACGAGCTTGAGACCTATGGAGCCGATGACAGCCGCCTGCCCATGTCTGGCATGGCCGCCTACACGCCAGGCATGGAAATCACCGGAGGCTCGTTGGGCCATGGCCTGGGCATCGCCGTCGGCGCCTGCCTGGGACTGAAGCGCAAACAGTCCGCCTCGTTCGTCTACAACCTGTTGTCCGACGGGGAGCTTAACGAAGGCTCGACCTGGGAGGCGGCCATGTCGGCCTCGCACTGGAAGCTGGACAACCTCATCGCGGTCATCGATGTGAACAATCAGCAAGCCGACGGGCACTCCAGCGAAGTGCTGGCGTTCGAACCCATCGTCGACCGCTGGCAGGCCTTTGGCTGGTTCACCCAGCGGGTCGATGGCAACGACCTGCCGGCGCTGGTGGCGGCCTTCGATGCGGCGCGCGCTCACCAGGGGGCCCAGCCCCGGGTGATCATCTGCGACACCCGCATGGGCAAGGGCGTGGACTTCCTCGAAACCCGAGACAAAACCCACTTCATCCGTGTCGACGAGCACGAATGGAACCAGGCGCTGGACACTCTTCAGGTAGGGAAAAACGTATGAGCACCGTCAACAATACCGCCTCCGAAACCGGCAAGAAGCGCCTGACCACTTCGGCGATGATCGCCTCGATCGCCGCCGAAGGGCAGGCCACGCGCTCCGCGCCATTCGGCCATGCGCTGGCCGCGCTGGCCGAGCAGCGCCAGGACATCGTCGGATTGTCGGCGGACCTGTCGAAATACACCGACCTGCACATCTTCGCCAAGGCAAACCCGGACCGCTTCTACCAGATGGGCATGGCCGAGCAGCTGCTGATGAGCGCGGCCGCCGGTATGGCGCGCGAAGGCTTCGTGCCCTTCGCGACCACCTACGCCGTGTTCGCCTCGCGCCGCGCCTATGACTTCATCTGCATGGCCATCGCCGAGGAAAACCTCAACGTCAAGATCGTCTGCGGCCTGCCGGGACTGACCACAGGCTACGGGCCGAGCCATCAGGCCACCGACGACCTGGCGATCTTCCGGGCCATGCCCAACCTGATGATCGTCGACCCCTGCGACGCGCTCGAGATCGAGCAGGCCGTGCCCGCCATTGCCGCCCACAATGGCCCGGTGTACATGCGCCTATTGCGCGGCAACGTGCCCGTCGTGCTCGAGGAATATGGCTACACATTCGAGATCGGCAAGGCCAAGACCCTGAGGACCGGCAACGACGTGCTGATCATTGCCAGCGGGCTGATGACCATGCGGGCGCTTGAAGCCGCCGAGAAGCTGCGGGGCGATGGAGTGGATGTGGCCGTGCTGCATGTGCCGACCATCAAGCCGCTGGACGAACAGACGATCCTGGCCGAATGCCGCAAGCCGGGGCGTCTTGTGGTCACCGCGGAAAACCATTCGATCATCGGCGGCCTCGGCGAAGCGGTTGCCGGTGTGTTGCTGCGCAATGGCGTGACCCCGACGTTCAGGCAGATCGCCCTGCCCGATGCGTTTCTCGATGCGGGGGCTCTGCCGACGCTGCACGACCGCTACGGTATCTCGACGGAGGCGGTCAGCGCCCAGATCAAGGCCTGGCTCTAGTCGACCATGCTTGAAGTCCAACCGCCCAGGCCTTGGGCGGTTACCCATCGAGGACCTGGGCCTTGAGCCACGATCACTTGTTGCATCCCGCCTACCGGGCATTTCGTGACCAGCCTGCATCGCACTGGTCCCTGCAGTCCCTGGACGCTATTCGCAGCCGAGTGGACGCCACCTTCCCCTCCACGCCCAATGCCCGCTGCGAAGAACGCTGGCTGCAGCTGGGCAGCAAGCAGCGTCTGCGCCTGTGTCTCTACTGGCCAACGCCGCAAGGCGCGGCCACCCCCGCCCTGCTCTACCTGCATGGCGGCGGTTTTGTCCTGGGCCGCCCTGAGATGGCGGACGACTATCTCGCTGACCTGGCCGTGGAACTGGGCGCATTGATCGTTGCGGTCGATTACCGACTTGCACCTGAACATCCCTTCCCCGCGCCGCTGGAGGATTGCTACGCGGCCCTGGCCTGGATCTTCGAGCAGGCCCAGGTCCTGCACGTGGACACCCAGCGCGTCATCCTGCACGGCCACAGTGCCGGCGGCGGGCTTGCCGCCGCGCTCGCACTGCTGGTCCGGGAGCGGGCACAGTATCGAGTAACGGGTCTGGTGATGGTGTACCCGATGCTCGACCACCGCACCGGATCGCCGGCCTGTGCCGATTCCAATCCCACCACCGGCTCCGTTGGCTGGTCGCCGGTGGCCAACCAGTTCTGCTGGAGCTGCCTGCAGGGTGCCTACCCGGTGGACGATGACCGCCGGATGCTGTTCTCGCCGGCGCTTGCCGAAGACCTGCACGGGCTGCCGCCCAGCTTCATGGCGGTAGGCGCGCTTGATCTGTTCGTCGACGAAAACCTCGCCTTCGCCCGTGGCTTGTCCCATGCGGGCGTGCCCGTCGAGTTTCATCTCTACCCGGGAGTGCCGCACATGTTCGACCAGTTACCTGGGCCGCAGACCGAGCAATGCCTGCACGATGTACGCCGCGCGTTGACCGTACTGTGTGGATCTGCGCTGGATACGTGAAGAGCGGACTTGTGGACCCAGGGGAGCGCCAACCGATATTCATGGCTGCCTCCAGAAGTTTCTATTTCAAGCTTGGTCCGGATCCCGCTGCTGCTGACGAGCCTGTTCCGCTCCACCCATGGAATATTCCGCCTTCGAGCGGCTGGGCAGTAGTCCGAGCGTTGCGACCAGTAGCGAGATAGCCAGCACCATGCACAGCCCATTGGTGCCGACCCAGCCCAAGGAGCTGAGCAGGAACGCCGGCGTGAAGGCCCCGATCGTCGCGCAGACGGCAATCGCCAGGTCGTTCTTTCCCTGCACCTGGAAAGCATCCGGGCTCCCTTGCAGGGCCTGTGAGAGCAACGCGCCCCCGCCCACGTAGGTCAGGTTCCAGCCAAGCCCCAGAATGATCAGGGAAAGCGTCATCAGGGTATGGCCCTGCGAGCCGACGTTGAGCAACGCACACACAGCGAGCATCCCCAGCCCCGAGACGAGGGTGGTTCTCACCCCGAGCTTGCCGATGATCGCGCCGGTAAAGAAGGAAGGCGCGAACATGGCGATCACATGCCACTGTATCGCCAGGCGGATAGCCGAGAAGTCCTCGTGCATATGCCCCATGTGCATCGATGCCTGGATCATCAGGAGATTCATGATGCCGTAGCCGACCGCCGCGACGGCCATTGCGATGGTGATGGCGGGGGACCAGCGCAATGTCCGGGAGGCCTTGGCAAGGGTGCGCGCGCTATCGGCGCCTGGCGAGACGCCAGCCTCGGGCAGACACCAGGCAATCAGCAACGACAACGCCGCCAACCCGATGAAGGCTGCGTAGCACAGCGAGAACATCGCATATCCGTCCAGATCCCTGAGCAGTTCGGTCAGGCTCGGTCCAGCCACCGCGGCGATGACGCCACCGGCGACGACCAGCGAGATGGCCTTGGGCTTGAGTCTCTGGTCCAGGTTGTCGGTGGCCGCGAATCGATTGAAGTTGGCGAATGCGATGTACACGCCCAACGCCGCATGACTGAGCACCAGGAGGACGAATTGCTCATGCCGGACCGCCCAGTAACCGGTGACGCCTGCGACCAGCAAGGGAATCGACCCCATCATGAATGCCTTCCTGCGCCCGATCCGGCTCATCAGACGTGACACGGGATAGGTGGCCAGCATCACGAACAGAAACTGGAACCCGTAGGGCACTGTCGCGAGGCCGGCCGCAGGCGCCAGCGCCGCGCCGGTGATCGCGGCCATGGTCACCGACATCACAGCGGTGGTGAGGTTGATGGATTGCGCCGCGAAGTACAGGTAGGTTCGTGGGGGAAGCGTGCTGTTCATGGGTCTGCTCGTGTTGTGGACAAGGCGCATGTTTGCACCTGCCCGGTTCCTGCGGGCGCACAGTCGACAGTGTTTACAGCGAACTGTTAGGCTGTTTTTTCTATCGGTCTGGTGATGTCCCAATGAGCGCGGATGCCTTCTACCTCGCATTGAAGCAGCGCCTCAAGGACGGTGAGTGGCCAGCCGGGCAACGCTTGCCCTCGATCAGGAAATTCGTCTCGACCGCCGATGCCAGCTATCACGCGGTCGTGTCGGCTTGCGCGCGGCTGGTGAGCGAGGGGGTGCTGGAGGCCTCCCCTGGTCGCGGCTATTTCGTGACGGGCAGGCCCGAACGGCTGACGAGCAGACTCGAACCCGACAGCATGGCGGGCGAGCCGCTGTTCAGGCTCCTGCAGGCCGGCTCCGACTACACCAAGCTTGGCTGCGGCTGGCTGCCACCCGCCTGGCGTGACACCGACCTGCTGGCCAAGGCAATCCGCCGCACCGCGCGTCTGGAGCAAAGCTCACTGGCCGAATACGGCGAAATCTCCGGCTACCTGCCCTTGCGCAAGCAACTCTCGCTGCACCTGCAGCGGCGCACGCGCATCGACGTCGCGCCCAGCCAGATCATCACCACCCTGGGCGCGACCCAGGGCATGGACCTGGTTGCCCGGCTGCTGATCCAACCCGGCGATCATGTGTTTGTCGACGAGCCGGGCAACGGCAACCTGATCAAGCTGATCCAGCTGGCGGGCGGGCATGTGGTAGGAATTCGCCGTACCGAAAGCGGGCCGGACATTGTCGAGATGCAGGCCCACCTTGCCCGGCACAAGGTCCGGGCATTCTTCTGCAACAGCACCTTCCACAACCCGACCGGGGGCAACATCACCCCGCACAATGCCTTTCAGGTGTTGCGCCTGGCGGTCGAGCACGACTTCCATGTGGTGGAGGATGACGTCTATGGCGACTTCAGCCCTGAGCTGCGCCAGACCTTCGCCGAGCTCGACGACCTGCAGCGGGTGATCTACATCGGCAGCTTTTCGAAATGCCTGTCCGCCTCGCTGCGCGTGGGCTACATCGCCTGCGCGCAGGCGCTGGTCGAGCCGCTGACCCGCCTGAAACTGTTCACGTCTGTGGCGGTGCCGGCGTTCTGCGAGCGCTTCGTCAATACCATCCTGGTGGACGGCACCTATGCCGGACACATGAAACAGATCCAGCACAAGCTGATCACCCAGCAGGCACTGACCCAGCACGCCCTGCGCAACCGGGGCTGGCAGTTCGAGATTGTCCCCGAGGGCGGGATGTTTCTCTGGGCGGATCATCCGGACCTTGCCGATCTTACGGAGCTGATCGGTACCCTTGCCCGGCAGAAAGTCCTGCTCATGCCGGGCTCGGCGTTCTCGGTCACGCGCGACTACCATCGCCACGCCCGCATCAACTGCTCCCACTTCACGCCCGCCCTCGAAGCGCACTTCGCGGTCTGAGCCAGTTCCCGTGCCAGCACGATGTCCACCGTGTGTTGACCGTGATAGGTGGAGCCATATGAATTGCGACCAGTGACGAAGACAACTCTATCACCTAGTGGTACCCTTTCAGATAAAGGAAGGGAACCATGCAAAGAGTTTTCAAAACCAGGAGCTTCAGCAGCAGGGCGGAAAAATGCGGAATCTCGGATATTGAGCTTTGCCAGGCCTTGCAGGAAATCAGGCAAGGAAAAGCGGATGATCTGGGTGGCGGGGTATGGAAGAAGCGTCTGAACGAAAACAGGCATCGCTCCATCATTCTCGCCAAGGGACGGCATTACTGGGTGTATCAGTTTCTCTTCGCCAAGCAGAACCAGGACAATATTACTCAGAAAGAACTAATGGCCTTCAGAAAGCTGGCGAAGATTTATGAAGGCCTGACGCCAGAGCAGGTGCAGCATCTGCTCGATGGAAGAGAGTTTACGGAGATCTGTCATGAGTAAAAAATTCAAAAGCGAGGCTTTCGAGTCAATTCACAGCTCGGTAACGGCACTGCTGAGCGTCGGCGCTGTTGATAAGGCGACCATGCGTGACTTCGATGAATCCTGCCTGGCAGAGATTCCGGCGCAAATTCCACCCGAGCAGATCAAGGCTATTCGCCAACGAAGCCACGTTAGCCAACCTGTATTTGCGCGCTATTTGAATACCAGCGTGTCTACGGTGAAGCAGTGGGAAATTGGTGATAAACGCCCCAGCGGCATGGCCCTCAAACTGCTATCCATCGTGGATAAATATGGAATTGAAATACTTGCCTGAATGTTCGCTCCTGGTGGATGGCAGCTACGCCGGATACATGAAGTAGACCCAGCACAAGCTGCTATGCCCCCATCAACTGCTCGCACTTCACACCCGCCCTCGAAGCGCACTTCGCGGTCTGAGCCAGTTCCCGTGGTCACGCCTCCTGGAGGTGTTCCATGAATGTCGTCCCTTGATAGCGATCGCGGAACAGCCCCAGCTCGACCAGCCGTGGCACCACCTGCTCGAGAAACCGGTGCACCGAGTCCACCGAACCGCCCGGCGCCGCGATGAAGCCATCGATGGCGCCCGAGGCGGCCCAGTCGGCGATCTGCTCCACGGCATCGTCGACCGTGCCGATCACCTGCCAGTGCGCGGCGGAGATGACTTCCGGGCGCAGCAGCAACTCATCCACCCGCAAGGACTCACGCTCGAGCAGGCGCCGCAACAGGTTGCGGTGTGTGCTGTTGCCCGCGTCCTGCACGGCTGCGGGCAGATCGGCGCGGGTGATCGGGCGGTCGGCCGGCCACTCGCTCAGGTCCAGGCCGATCATCTGCCTGATCGAGGCGAACCGGCGGTTCCGGTCGACCCGCGCATGGGTCTGCATGAACAGCTCACGCGCCTGTTCGCGGGTATCGGCCAGGTAAAGGCTCAGCCCGGGCAGCAGGCGCACGTCGGCGGGCGAGCGGCCATGGTGCTCGGCGCGCCGGGACAGGTCGCGGCGCAGTTCCAGCGCGGCGTCCTTGTCGGGGGTTGGCGCGAATACCAGGTCGGCCACGGACGCGGCGAAATCGCGGCCGCTGTCCGAAGCGCCCGCCTGGATCAGCGGTATGCGTGGGCCCGGGAAAGACGGCAGGTTCAGCGGCCCCTTGACCCGCAGGTATTGCCCGTCATGGTCGACCGGGCGCACCCTTGACGCATCCGCGTAGCGGCCTTGCTCACGGTCGATCAGCAACGCCTCATGCGGAAAACTGGCCCACAGTTCATGCACCAGGCGGGTGAATTCGGCGGCGCGCGCGTAGCGTTCCGCAGCACTGGGCATGGCGTCCAGCCCGAAGTTCTCGTGGCCTTGCAGGGCCGTGACGATGTTCCAGCCGACCCGGCCTTTGCTCACCCAGTTGAGCGACTGCAACTGCCGGGCAACCACATAGGGTGGATAAAAGGTGGTGGACACGGTCGACACCAGGCCGATGCGCGTCGTCTCGCGTGCCACGGCCGCCAGCAGGATCGACGGGTCGAGGCTGGCCACGCCGGAGCTGGCCTCGATGCCTGGCGCCATAAGGCAACTGACGTCGGGGCGAAAGACGAAGTCAAGGTGCACCGCCTCGGAACGCCTGGCGATGTCGATGGCGAACTCAGCCGTGAAGATGCCCTCGATGTTGCTGTCAGGCCGGCGCCAGGCGTCGTTGCTCAGCCAGGTCGGGGCCAGGGACATGCCGATGTGCAGGCGTTTGGGATGGGTCATGAGTCAGTTGTCTCCAGTTGCTGAGGTCAGAACGCGCCCTTGATGCCGATGCCCACGGTGCGTGGCTGGGTCATGCTGGCTTCGGTGCCGCCAATGCCGCGGTTCTCCTGGATGTAGGTCGGCGAACGGTCATCGAACACGTTTTTCATATAGCCATACACCTGCACCTGCTGGTTGAAGCGGTAGCTCATGCGTGCATCGGTCAGGGTGTACGCCTTGACCGAATAGGACGAGGTGTTGGCCGTGTCGGAGTAGTAGCCATCCAGGTAACGCACCTGGGCATTGAGGTTTAGGCGATCGGTGATGTCCCAGCTCGGCCCGAAGGTGATGCTGTAGCCCGGTGATCGAGCGAACTCGTTGTGCTCGTAGCTGGCGTTGCTGCTGATCTCGTCGATTCGGGTGCGCAGCACGCCGGCGCTGGCCTTGAGGCGCAGGTTGTCGAGCAGCTGGTAGTCGGCGTCGAGCTCCAGGCCGTAGGCGTGGGCTTTCTCGGCGTTGATGGTGTAGGACTGGGACACGCCGGGGGAGATGATCACCGGGATGTTGTACTGGGCGTCCCTCATGTCCATGTAGAACAGGTTGGTGTTCAGGTGCAGGCGATCATCGAGCAGGCTCGCGCGGCTGAACAGCTCATAGTTCCAGACCGACTCGTCATCGAACTGCGACCACTGCCGGGTGGTGAGGTTGAGCGCGACGCCGCCCGGGTTGTAGCCACGGCTGAGCATGCCGCCGACGGTCCACTGATCGGTCGCGGCAAAGGCCAGGGACACTTTGGGCAGGAAGGCGCGGAACGTGTGTTCATAGTCCAGTTCGGCAGGCGCCAGCACCGAGTTGCCGAGGCGCTCGATGCGGTCCTCCTGGTAGCGCAGGCCGGTGGTCAGGGTCCAGCGGTCGGTGAGGCGGTAGTTCAGTTCGCCAAACACACCCAGGTTTTTCTTGGTGTCATCGAAGGCCGAAAGGCCACGCAGGTTCAGCGCTTCATCGCTGGTGGTGCGGGCGTAGAACACGCCCGCCAGGCCGCTGAGCTGATCCTGATGCTCGCCAAAGGTGATGCGCGATTCGTTGGAGGCATTCTTCTGGCGAATGTCGGCATCGCCTTCCCCTGCCCCGCCCACGCGCCGGTGCACCGATGACAGCGAGTACTGCGCCTGGTTGAACAACCGCATGCCATTGCCCAGGTCGTAGGACACATCGAGGATGCTGGTGCTGGTGTCCTGTTTCCAGTTGGGCATTGTCGTGGTGAGGTGGTCGAGCTTGTCGAACGGGCGTGAGGCGGCTTCCTGGCTAGGTCGGTTGCTGTTGCCGTGCGAGAAGGTGAATTTGGTTTCAAGGCCTTCGATGGCGCTGGGCAGCCAGAGCAGCTTGGCGCGGGCGCTGAGGGCGCTGAAGTCCTGGTCGGTGCCGCGGCTGGCGAAGCTCGGGCTCTTGTAGTCGATGAAGGTATCGCGGCCTGAATAGTCCACCGCCAGGCGCCCGGCGAAGTCCTGCGAGAGCGGTCCGGACACCGCCAGCGAGGTGCGCCGCGAATGGTAGCTGCCGATCTCCGCCTGGTAGGCGGCCTCGGGGATGAAGGTCGGGTCCTTGGTGTTGACGATGATCGCGCCGGCGATGGCGTTGGCGCCTTGGGAGGTGGTCTGCGGGCCGCGGAATACCTCGATGCTGTCCACATCCCAGACCGAAGTGCCGCCGTAGTAGAACTCGTTGTAGTTCAGGTAATGGCCATCGAGGTTGATGGTGGCGCGCGGCACCGTGCCGCCCCAGAACACGTTCTGTCCGTTGTTCGGGCCTTGGGTGTCCTGGCCACGGATGATCGGGGCGCCAACCGTGTCGGTGTAGGTCACGTTGGGTATGTCGTTGATCACTTCGGCGACCGAGGCATTGCCGGTCTCGCGCTGGTCGATGTCGCGGGCAGTGATCACCGAGACCGAAGACGCGGTGTCCTTGAGCTGGCGCTCCAGTTTTTCACCAGTGACCACCAAGGCGTCCAGCGTGAGCCCCGGTTTTTCGGTGACGCCGGTTTCCTGGGCAAGCGCCGGGAACGCCGAAAGCAACGATGAAAGGCTGGCGATACCGATGCCATGACCGATTGAGCGATGGGTGTAGACCTTCACAACTGCTCTCTCCAAATGAGAATGATCCCGTTTAGCAATAAGGCTATCACGGCGCCATCATATTCCTCAATAAAGAATCTATTCCTCGAAGTGAAATGGCCAGGTGAGTGGCCGATGCACACCTCCATGCCGCAAGACGCAAGGAATCGGTATCATTGCCCCTTCACTGAGGAGAAAACGCCGTTGAACAGTTCGCAGCAGCCGTCGGATGACGCGGCGGATCCATCCAGCGAGAAGCGCTCGGGCACCATCCAGTCGGTGGCGATTGCCACGCGCTTTCTCAATACCCTGGCCAACGCCGAATCCGAGCTGGCCCTGGGCGAAGTGGCCCGGCGCACGGGTACGGGCGGCTCGACGGCGCACCGCTACCTGCAGAGCCTGGTGAAGGAGGGACTGGCCAAGCAGGACCCGCTGACCGGCCTGTACGACCTGGGCCCGGCCGCGCTGAACATCGGCATCGCCGCGCTCAAGCGCGTCGACGCGGTGGAGGTCGCCGCCCAGCACATGAAATCCCTGACCCTGCAGCATGCGGCGAGCGGTGGCGTGGCCATCTGGACGGCGCGCGGGCCGACCCTGGTGCGCTGGCATCGCAGTGCGTATTTCTCGATCAACCCGCTGGCGCTCGGGGACATCCTGCCCATCGACAACACGGCATGCGGACTGGTGTTCCAGGCATTCCTGCCCAAGGCTGTGATCGATGACGCGCGCAAGCAGCAGCCCGCGCACTTTCGTGGCGCCCGACCGAGCGAGGCGCTGCTGGACGAAGTCCGCGAACGCTGCTGGGCGGAGATGACCAGCCATCTGCTCTCGCACGTCACCGGGCAGGCAGCGCCAGTGTTCGATGCGCAGCAGGAGATCGTGTGCGTGATGACGACGGTCAGTGACCTGGGCCAGATGCGCACCGCCGATGACCGCTATGCGTTGTTCCATGCGTGCGGCCGGGTGAACCAGGCCACAGGGGGCGTGGTTGCGAGCGCCACCCCTACTCCCGACGCCGATCCCGTGTAGCCGCGGCGGTGGACTTTTGTTTCACCCCCCGCGGTACCACCATCGGCGTGCCGCTGACCGGATCGGGGATGATCAGCGATGACAACCCGAAAACCTCCTCCACCAGCGTTTCGGTGAAGATCGCCGCAGGTGTCCCTTCGGCAACGATGGCCCCGTCCTTCATCGCCACCAGGTGTGTGGCATAACGGCACGCCTGGTTCAGGTCGTGCAGCACCGCGACCACCGTGCGGCCCTGGCGGTTGAGATCGGCCAGCAGTTCCAGCAACTCGATCTGGTGGGCGATGTCCAGGTAGGTGGTTGGCTCGTCGAGCAGCAACAGCGGGGTTTGCTGCGCCAGCACCATGGCTATCCACACTCGTTGCCGCTGGCCGCCAGACAGTTCGTCGATCATCCGCTCGGCGAGGGCGGTCACCTGGGTGGCCGCCATCGCCTGCCTCACGGCCTGCTCATCGGCCTTCGACCACTGCTGCAGAAAAGACTGGTGCGGATAACGCCCGCGTGCCACCAGCTCGGCCACGCTGATGCCGTCCGGGGCCTGGGCGCTCTGTGGCAGCAGGCCCAGGCGCCGGGCGACTTGCCGCGCCGGCAACTGGTGGATGTCCCTGCCATCGAGCACCACCTGGCCATGCACCGGCGCCAGCAAGCGGGACAGGGCCGCCAGCAGGGTCGACTTGCCGCAGGCGTTGGGCCCGACGATGACAGTGAACGCGCCATCGGGGATGGCGATGGAAAGCCCCTGGGAAATGGTGCGGGTGTCGCGGCGCAAGGTCACGTTCTGCGCGTGCAGGCAGTGAGTCATCTAGGTGGAGTCCTGTGAAGTCGATGTCATCTGAAAGGAAATGTGGAATCTATTCTACATTATGGAATAGCATATACGAGAAGCATTATCATTGAGAGCACCCTCGTGACCGTATTGCGCCGCCTTGCCTTGCCGATGTTCGCCGCCGCCCTCTCCCTGCTGGGACACGCCGCGCCTGCTGCCGCCGATCCCCAGCCCAGGCGCATCGTCTCGACCACGCCCAGTGTCACCGGGATTCTCCTGGCCATGCAGGCGCCCCTGGTTGCCAGCGCCGCGACCACGCCCAGCAAGCTCACCGACGCCAAGGGTTTTTTCACCCAGTGGGCCCAGGTCGCGGACGAACGCGGAGTCGAGGTGCTCTACCGCAACCTGCGGTTTGATATCGAAGCGGTGGTGGCCAGCGATGCCGACCTGCTGATCGCCTCGGCCACCGGTGCCGACAGCGTCGCGCCTTACCGCAGCGAGATCGAGGCCCAGGGCGTGCCGGTGATGGTCGTCAACTACTCCAACCAGAGCTGGCAGGAAATCGCCACCGAGCTCGGCAAGCGCACCGGCCTCGAGCAGCAGGCGCAGGCCGCCATCGAGCGCTTCGATGCCTACGCTGCAAAGGCGGCCGCGAGCTTCACGCCCCCGCCGGGTACCGTGAACGTGATCGGCTACAACATCGCCGGCAGTTTTTCCATCGGCCGTGGCAGCAGCCCCCACGCACGCCTGCTCAGCGCGCTGGGCTTCAAGGTGGCGGAGCTGCCTGCGGCGCTGGCGGCCAAGGTCACCCGCGCGTCGGACTTCCAGTTCATCTCGCGTGAGAACCTGCCTGCCGCCATCAACGGCGACAGCGTGTTCCTGCTGGGCGGCAGCGATGCCGACGTGCAAGCCTTTCTCGCCGACCCGGTCCTGGCCAACTTGCCCGCGGTGCAGCACAAGAGGGTGTATCCGCTGGGCCCCAGTTCGTTTCGTATCGACTACTACTCTGGCCAGCAGATGATCGACACGGTCGCCGGGCAGTTCCGCTGAGCCATGGGCCTGATGTCCACAGACCTGGCGCGGCCCCGCTCGCCTGTGCGCCGTCGTGCGGGGCGTAGCCGAGGACTGCTGATCGGGTTGTCGTTGCTGGTGCTGCTCGCCCTGCTGAGCCTGGCCATTGGTTCTAGCAACATTCCCCTGACGACCACCCTTGATGCCCTGCGCGCAGCCGATCCGCACAATGATCAGCACCTGGTGATCCGCGAACTGCGGCTGCCGCGCACCCTGATTGCCTTGCTCGCGGGCCTGGCTCTGGGGGTCTCCGGCAGCGTGATGCAGGCTGTCACGCGTAATCCGCTGGCCGAGCCGGGGTTGCTGGGGATCAATGCAGGTGCCGGGTTGGCGGTGATCACCAGCGTGGTGCTGCTCGACCTGACCAGCATGTCCCACTACCTGTGGTGTGCGTTTCTCGGCGCAGGTCTGGCGGGAATGGTGGTATTCCTGCTCGGCCAGGCCCATGAAACCGGCACCAACCCGGTACGGCTGGTGCTCGCGGGCGCGGGCCTGTCGGTGATGCTGGCATCACTGACCGGCATCATCGTGCTCAATGTCCCGCCAGAGGTGTTCGACCGTTTTCGCAACTGGGCGGCAGGTTCGCTCTCCGGCAGCGGCTTTCACCTGCTCGAACTGCCTGCCGTGGCAATCGCCTCGGGCCTGATGCTAGCCCTGTCCATCGCTGGCAATCTCAATGCCCTGGCCCTGGGCAAGGAGCTTGGCCAGGCGCTGGGCATGAACCTGCGCCTGACGTGGCTGCTGGCCTGCCTGTCGGTCATGCTGCTGGCCGGCGCGGCAACGGCGATCGCCGGGCCGATCGGCTTCGTCGGCCTGGTGGCCCCGCACCTGGCGCGCATGCTGGTCGGGCCCGACTACCGCTGGATCATGCTGTACGCCGCGCCCATCGCGGCGGCCCTGTTGCTGGGTGCCGATGTGCTCGGCCGGGTCATCGCGATCCCGGCGGAGATCGCTGCCGGGGTCATCGCCCTGCTGCTGGGCGGACCCTGTTTCATCCTCCTGGTCAGGCGTTTTCGCCTGAGCCGGCTGTGAGCGGCATGAGTCCGGTCCATGCGTTACGCTGGGGTGGACGGTCGGTCCGCTATCGGCCCAGGGCTGTCCTGGTATGCCTGCTGCTGGTGATAGTCGGGCTGGTGCTCGCCGCCATATTGCTGGGCACCGGCACACTGGCACTGGGCCCTGGCGAAGTACTTGCCCATCTGCTGGGCTGCGGGCCGGAAGATACCGCCCAGCGCGTCATCCATCGGGTGCGCCTGCCGCGGCTGCTCACCGCCTGCCTGGTCGGATCGGCATTGGGGATGGCCGGGGCGATCTTCCAGTCGATCTCGCGCAATGCCCTCGGCTCGCCGGACGTGATCGGCTTCACCACCGGAGCCGCCAGCGGTGCGATCGTGCAGATCATGCTGTTCGACGCCGGTCCCCTGGCCACCGCTGTCGCCGCAGTGGCCGCCGGCCTTGCTACCGCGCTGCTGGTATTGTTGCTGGCGCGCAAGGGCGGCTCCAGCGGCGGCTACCGCCTGGTGCTGGTGGGTATCGGCATTGGCGCCAGCTTGTCAGGGCTGAACAACCTGCTGCTGGTAAGCGGCAACCTCGACCAGGCGATGTTCGCGCAGCTCTGGCTGGCCGGCTCGCTCAACACGCGCACCTGGTCGCATGTGCTGCCCGCCGGTTGCGCACTGCTTCTGGTCGTGCCCTTGGCGCTCTACCACGCCCGCCGCGTCAACCTGCTGGAGATGGGCGACGAGATGGCCAGCCAGCTTGGCGTTCCGACCGAGCGCACCCGCAGGGTAATGGTGCTGACCGCAGTGGCACTGACGGCGGTCGCGACCGCGTCGGCCGGTCCCATCGCCTTCATCGCCCTCGCCGGTCCACAGATCGCCCGTCGGCTCACACGCTCGCCAGAGGTGCCGCTGGTTTCAGGCGCGTTGCTGGGGGCCGTGTTGCTGATGGCCGCGGACTTGATGAGCCAACGGCTGGCGACGAGCGTGAACCTGCCGATCGGGTTGATGACGGGGCTGCTTGGAGGGGTGTATCTGTTGTGGTTGTTGGGGCATGGCAAGCGGCTTTGAGGGTTGATCGTATCCATCTACTTGGTCGGTTACTTGGTCGGTTACTTGGTCGGTTACCAGATCGCCCCTGATTACCTTCACCTGCCTTTTCCCGATTGCTCACATTGGTTCACAAATTCCTGAACTGATTATTTGCCGCTGGGGATTTGTCCCGGGGGCGCTGCTCACCAGAATCGGTCCACGACAATCACAATAATCGTGAGCCCCATGGACCAGATCCTCCAAGCCCAGGTTCGGCAAGCCGCCGCCGACCTCGTGGACGCCTTCGCCAGCAATGACACCGCGCGCTATTTCGACTGTTTCAGCGAAGACGCCAGCTTCTTCTTCCACACCTTGCCGCAACCGCTGCACTCGCGCCGCGCCTACCAGGATCTCTGGCAGCAGTGGCAGGCCGAGGGCTTTGCCGTGCTCGGCTGTCAGTCGAGCAATGCCAGCGTAAGCGTGCAAGGCGAGGTGGCGATCTTCATGCACGATGTGGCCACGCATATTCGCCAAGGCGGCGTAGAGCATCGACTGCAGGAACGCGAGACCATTGTCTTTCGCCTGCACGGCGAACGCTGGCTGGCGTGCCACGAGCACCTTTCGGTCGTCTCCCCGGCCTGACTTTTTCGCGGCGTTGCCGCACTGCCATCGCACCCATAAAAAGGCCCGCGCTACTGCGCCGGGCCACTACAACAGCGCTGGAGCCTTACGATGAGCCAATCGACTGGTATCGAAACCAATGGGGTCGAGCAGATCCCCGACCACCAACGCGACGCCTCGCCCACCGACCTGTTCCGCCTGATCTTCGGCGGCGCCAATACCTTCGCCACCGCGGTGCTGGGCAGCTTTCCGGTGCTGTTCGGGCTGTCCTTCGAGGCGGGAATGTGGGCGATCATCCTTGGGGTTGCCGTCGGCGCGCTGATCCTTGCGCCGATGGGGCTGTTCGGTGCGCTCAATGGCACCAACAACGCGGTGTCGTCCGGGGCGCACTTCGGGGTGCACGGGCGGATCGTCGGCTCGTTCCTGTCGCTGCTGACGGCGGTGGCGTTTTTCTCGCTGTCGGTGTGGAGCTCGGGTGATGCGCTGATCGGGGGTGCCAAGCGCCTGGCGGGCCTGCCGGAAACCGACCTGACGCTGGGATTGGCCTACGGCCTGTTCGCGGTGCTGGTGCTGGTGGTCTGCATCTTCGGTTTTCGCTTCATGCTGTGGGTCAACAAGATCGCGGTGTGGGCGTCGAGCCTGCTGTTCCTGCTGGGTATCGCCGCCTTCGCGGGGCCGTTTGACGCGGGCTATGCCGGCAGCGTGAACCTCGGCCAACCGGGCTTCTGGGCGGCCTTCGTCGGCTCGGCGATCCTGGCCATGAGCAACCCGGTGTCGTTCGGGGCGTTCCTGGGCGACTGGTCGCGCTACATTCCTCGGCACACCGCGAAATCCCGGATCATGCTGGCGGTGATCGCGTCCCAGGCAGGCACCCTGATTCCCTTCTTCTTCGGACTGTGCACGGCCACGCTGGTGGCTTCCCAGGCACCGCAGTACATCGAGGCCAACAACTACGTGGGCGGCCTGCTGGCCATTTCGCCAGCCTGGTTCTTCCTGCCGGTGTGCCTGATCGCGGTGATCGGCGGCATGTCCACCGGCACCACGGCGCTGTATGGCACCGGGCTGGACATGTCCAGCGTGTTTCCGCGCGTGCTGAGCCGCGCCGCAGCAACCGTGTTGATCGGCGTGGCGGCGATTGCCTTCATCTTCATCGGCCGCTTCAGCTTCAACCTGGTGCAAAGCGTGTCGACCTTTGCCGTGCTGATCATCACCTGCACCAGCCCTTGGATGATGATCATGATCCTGGGCCTGATCACCCGACGCGGTTTCTATCACGCTGATGACCTGCAGGTGTTCACGCGCGGGGAGCGCGGTGGCCGCTACTGGTTCCAGCATGGCTGGAACTGGCGCGGCATGGGCGCCTGGATTCCCAGCGCGGCGCTTGGCCTGTGCCTGGTCAACCTGCCGGGGCAGTTCGTCGGGCCGCTGGGCGAGATCGCGGGCGGTATCGACATCAGTCTGCCGGTCACCTTGGGCATGGCCTGCGTGCTGTACCTGGCGCTGCTCAACCTGTTCCCCGAACCCGCCGCGGTGTATGGCCCCGAGGGACCGCGCTGGGTGCGCTCGAAAAGCACCGCCTGCGTCTCGCTGGGCACCGCCAACATGGCCTGAATGACCTGAATCGCTGACTGGAAACCGATCATGACTTCACCGCACTACATCGATGGCCACTGGGTCGAAGGCAATGGCGCCGACTGCATCACTGTCCATGACCCGTCGCTGGGCGAGCCCTTCGCCGAGCTGCGCGCCGCCAGCGTCGAGCAGGTCGACCAGGCCGTCGTTGCGGCACGCCGGGCGCTGCCGGGCTGGAAAAATCACAGCGCCAGCGCGCGCGCGGCCTACCTGAGAGGATTCGCCGAGCATCTGGGCCAGCGCCGCGAGGCGTTGATCACCTTGCAGATGCGCAACAACGGCAAGCCCCGCCACGAGGCGGAGGTGGACCTGGACGATGCCGTGGCCACCTTCAACTACTACGCCGGGCTGGCCGAACAGCTGCCGGGCAGGAACGCCGACGTGCCACTGGCGGCGCCCGGTTTCAGTGCCCGTACCCGGCTGGAGCCGGTCGGCGTGGTCGGGCTGATCGTGCCGTGGAATTTCCCGCTGGTGACCAGCGCCTGGAAAATCGCACCCGCCTTGGCAGCCGGGTGCACCGTGGTGCTCAAACCGTCCGAAGTCACTCCGCTGGTCGAGCAGGCCTACGGCCAGATCGCCGACGCGCTGGGCGTGCCGCCCGGCGTCTTGAACATCGTCAACGGCAAGGCCGAGACCGGCGCGGCGCTGAGCAGCCATGACGGCCTGGACAAGCTCTCGTTCACCGGCAGCAACACCGTCGGCAGCCTGGTGATGCGCAGCGCCGCGAGCCAGTGCCGGCCGGTGACACTGGAGCTGGGCGGCAAGTCGGCGATCATCGTGTTCGATGACTGCGACGTGGATCAGGCGGTGGAGTGGATTGTCGCGGGCATCAGCTGGAACGCCGGGCAGATGTGCTCGGCGACCTCGCGCCTGCTGATCCAGGACGGCATCGCCGACGCCTTGCTGCCCCGTTTGCAGGCGGCCCTCGAAAACCTGCGCGTGGGCAATCCGCTGACCGAGGAAGTGGACATGGGCCCGCTGACCAGCCAGGGCCAGTGGCTCAAGGTCGCGGCCTATTTTGCCACCGCGCGTGAAGAAGGCCTCGAGTGCCTTGCGGGCGGGAAAAACCTGGATCGGCCTGGCTGGTTCGTCAGCCCGACGCTGTATGCCGACGTGCCTGCGCACAGCCGCCTGTGGGCCGAGGAGATCTTCGGGCCGGTGCTGTGCTCACGGCGTTTTGCCACGGAAGCCGAAGCGATTGTCCTGGCCAACGACAGCCACTTCGGGCTGGTTGCCACCGTGTGCTCGGCCGACATCGAACGCGCCGAGCGCGTGGCCGATGCGCTGGAGGTCGGGCATGTGTGGATCAACTCGATCCAGGCGGTGTTCGTTGAAACCTCGTGGGGCGGCACCAAGGGCAGCGGCATCGGCCGGGAGCTGGGGCCGTGGGGGTTGGCGGGGTATCAGTCGGTGAAGCATGTGACGCGGTGTCTCTAGCGCCGCCCTTGGTATCAACGCCGTAATCTGTGTGTCAGGACGGCCCTTCGCTGGCAAGCCAGCTCCCACAGGTACAGCGCTGTCCGTAGTAACGGCGCTGTGTCTGTGGGAGCTGGCTTGCCAGCGAAGAGGCCCGCTCAGGCACAGCGCACCCCCGAACGGTGGCGCTGGACCTATGGGGCCCCGCCCCGCAGTTGCAGCATCACGACGCCGCGTCAGGCCCTCGCGTCGCGGTGTCCTGCAGCAACACCATGCTCTGCGGCGACGACAGGGCGATCCCCTGCTCGCGCAGCCGTCCGAGAATGGTGAACAGCAGGTCGCTACGCGCCCCGGACACCGCGCGCGGGCCGGCGACATAGCCGCTGACGCTGAGCACCAGGCCGGTGCTGGTCAGGTCCTTGAAGCTCACCGACGGCGAGGGCGCATCGAGAATCGCCTCGTGCTCGCGATAGGCCTCAAGCAACAACTCGCGCACATGCGAGGCGTCGGTTTCCAACGGCAAAGTCAGGGTAATGCCGACCACGCCAAGGGCGTTGCCCATGGTCACGTTGCGCACGTTCTGCGAGATGAACTGCGAGTTGGGCACGATCACCGTTGAACGGTCGGACATCTGGATCTCGGTGGCGCGCACGTTGATCCGGCGAATGTCACCTTCGACACCGGCCAGGCTTACCCAGTCCCCCACCTTCACCGGACGCTCGGTCAGCAGGATCAGGCCGGAGATGAAGTTCTGCACGATCGCCTGCAGGCCGAAACCGATACCGACCGACAACGCACTGACCACCCAGGTAAGGCTGGTGAGGTTGATGCGCAGGATCGACATGACCAGCATCGCCAGGAACAGGAAGCCGAGGTAGCCGACCAGTGTGACCAGCGAGGCACGCATGCCCGCGTCCATTTCGGTTTCTGGCAGCAGGCGCTCGCTCAGCCACTGTTTGAGCACACGCAGCCCGAACAGGCCACCGACCAGCAGCACCAGCGCCACCAGGATGTCCTGCGGGACGATGTTGAGGTTGCCCAGGGTCTTGGAGCCGCTGACGTTCCAGTCGCCAAGGCTCAGCAACAGCTCACCGGGGCTGGTACCGGTCGGCAGGATAGCCAGCAAGGCGGCGGTGAACAGCAGCACCGTGCGACCCACGCCCGCCAGAACGGTGCTGGCCTGGGCCTGATGACGCGGCGCCAGGCCCAGTGCGGAGGCCAGCGCCAGGCCGCCCGGCTGACGGGGTGAGAGCAATGTCTCGCACAGGTCACCGAACGCTGCCACTAGCAGATAGGTGCAGGTCGCGATCACGCTGATCCACAGCAGCTTGCCAGTGAGGAAATAGGCCAGGGTCAGGTAGCCGGTCAGCAGCGTCAGCAGGATCGCCGCGACCCAGGCGGTGATGACGAAGGGAATCAGCCCTGCCAGACCCGGCGGGCGCTCCAGCTGATGCTGCCGGCGGATCCGGCGGTACTGCACCAGCGCCACCGCGTAGATCACCGCGACAACCAGCGCGGTGAGCCCGTTGGTGGCAACGGTCAGCGCCAGGCTGCTGGCGATCACGCTGTTGATGCGTTCCTGGGTCAGCAGCAGCATCAGCGCCCCGCCCAGCACCGGGGCGAACCAGTGCAAGGCCGAGGCCACTTCGTCGGGAATGGTCGGCAGGCGCCAGGACGGGCGCGCCAGCATCAGCATCGCCCGCCCTAGCCCGGCGATGAAGGAGCAGAACACCACCAGGGTCAGGATCTGGTTGGTCAGGCTGGCGATATCGGGCCCCAGCTCGGCACTGTTTTCCAGCCCCCAGCGCACCAGCGAGACGGCGCCGCCGATGGTGGTCAGCGTGGCCAGGCCGACCCCGAGCGCCAGCGCGCTGCGCCGCAGCCGGCCTTCGGGCAGCCAGCGGAGCACCGCCCAGGCAAGGAATCGTTCAAGCAGACGACGCCCTAGTGTCCAGACCAGAATGGCAGCGATCAGGCTGCCGATGAAAAAGCCGCGGATTCCGGCGCTGACCGCGCTGTCCACGGCCGCGACGGCTTCGTCGCGCAGGTCGCGCAGGCGGCCCAGGTCGTCGGCGGTCGGGCGGATCAGGGTTGACCAGAACGCCGGGCTGAGCGGGCTGGCCGCGCGCGACGTGACCTGTGAGTTGAACAGGCCGCGGCGCAGGTTGATGATCTGCGCCGCCAGGTCACGGCCCGACTGGGCAAGCTGGGTCGCCTGCTGGACCTGGGCGGTGACGGCCTTTTTCTCGGCCGTGAGCTGCTGGCGCTGGCGCTTGATGCTGTCGGCCTCGTCAGGCAGGACCGGCCCCAGCACGTTGAGCTGGTCATCGACCCGCTGAAGATTCGCCGTCCGCTCGGTGCCCAGTGCGTCGGCCTGGCGCTGCACCTGCAAGGCGCCTTGGCGCAACTGGGCGAGCAGGTCGTCGTTGGCGTTGCTGGTCACGCCCTGGCGAATCAGGTCGAGCCGGTCGCTCAACTGGTCCAGCGTGGCATCTTCGGCCAGCGCCGGCATTTCGGCGATCGCCGTGCGCGGCGCCGCCGTATCAGTGGCCGACCAGGCCGGCAGGGCCACCCAAAGCATCAGGGCGAGAATACCCGTGCACAAACTGTTCAGGCTTACGCGCCTCATCGAACTTTCCTCTTTCATGTCGCGACGGGGCGGATTCTACGCCGGATGGGGCTCAGACAGGAGGCGTTTCACGTTCCAGCAACTGACGCTTGCGCTCGACGCCCCACCGATACCCGCTCAGGCCTCCATCGCGGCGCACCACGCGGTGACAGGGGATGGCGACCGCCAGACGGTTTGCCCCACAAGCCTGCGCCACCGCCCGTACCGCACCCGGGGCGCCGATCCGCTCGGCCACCTCGGTGTAGCTGGCCCGGGCGCCCACCGGTATCTCGCGCAGGGCCTGCCACACCCGCTCCTGGAAGGCGGTGCCCTGCACGTCCAGGGGCAGGTCCAGGCCCAGTACCGGCGCCTCGACAAAGCCCACCACCTGGGCGACCAGCTGCTCGAACCCGGCATCACCGCCGATCAGCCGGGCGCTGCGGAACTGCTCCTGCAGCTCGGCCAACAGGTGCTCGGGATCGTCGCCGAGCAGGATGGCGCACAGGCCGCGCTCGCTCTGCGCCACCAGGATCGCGCCCAGCGAGCACTGGCCGACCGCGAAGTGGATGGTCACGCCCGCTCCGCCTGCACGAAACTCGCGCGGGCGCATGCCCAGGCGCTGCCCGGCGCTCTCGTAGAACCGACTGTTGGAGTTGAAGCCGGCGCCGTAGAGGGCGTCAGTGACCGAAGCCGAGGCGTCACCCAGCCGCTCCCGCACCCGCCGCGCGCGGAAAGCAGAGGCGTAGGCCTTGGGGGTAACGCCCGTCTCGGCCTTGAACTGGCGCTGCAGATGGAAGGGGCTCATGCCCAAATGCTGCGCCAGCTGCGCGAGGCTTACGGGTTCCGGACTGGCCTCGATCAGACGGCAGGCGCGGGTCACCCACTCGCTGCGCTGGCCGGGACCGCCGATGCAACGTTGGCAGGGACGAAAGCCAGCGGCCTGGGCGGCCATTGGCGTGGCGAAGAATTCGACGTTCTCGCGTTTCGGGGTTCGCGCGCTGCAGCCGGGATGGCAGTAGATCCCGGTCGTGCGCACGGCATAGACAAACTGGCCGGTGGCGCTGGCATCGCGGTCCAGCACGGCCTGCCAGCGTTGGGGGTCGGTGGTGAAGGTCATGTCGATTTCCTCCCGTTCGCTTGCCGCATCAGGCCCGCCACAGGTACCACGAGGCCACGGTCCGATGCGGGCTCCAGACTGCCGCCAGCGCGCGCATCTGCGCCGGTGTCGGCGCTTTGTCCAGCCCTTTCAGGCGACGATAGCCCGCGCGTACGCCGAAGTCGTCAATCGGCAGCACGTCACCCCGCTCCAGGCTGTAGATCAGCAGCATTTCCACCGTCCAGCGGCCAACGCCGCGCAGGCTGACCAGCCGCTCGATCAACGCCCCGTCGCTGAGGTCCAGCGCCTCTTCCCGGCTGGGTACCACGCCGTCGAGGCGCGCCTGGGCGATGCCTAGAATCGTCGCCAGCTTGTTCGCCGAGAATCCGCAGGTGCGCAGCCTCTCCAGATCGCTGGCCAGCAACTGGGCTGGTGTTGGAAAGGCCTCCGCGGGGAACAACGCCAGCAACCGCCCAAGGATCGCATCGCCTGCCCGCGGATGAAGCTGCTGATAGGCAATGGCGCGCACCAGCGCTTCGAAGGGCTCGCGGGCCGGAGTTGGCTGATGCAGGCAGGGCCCGATGGTTGCGATGTGACGCGCCCAGTCGGGGTCGAGGCCGGACAGGAACCGCGTTGCATCGGCGAATGACTGAGAGGGGTCCATGTCGCCTGCCTTGCAGAGAGATGAACGTTGATCGTAGCGCAACCCGGGGGCCGTGAGGCTCCGATTCTTGCGCGGGAATGTTGGGGAAGTATTGAGCGCGGCTTTGCGCGCCTGCCCTCACCCATTGCCCTTTCCCCACGACCCCGCCTAAAATTGAGAACGATTCACAATCACACCAAGGCGTAGGGCTGTCGATACGATGCGGATGAATGACATGCTGAAACCGGCCGAGGTCGATCTGCTCTATCGAACCCATCATGCCTGGCTGCGCGGCTGGCTGCGGACACGGGTGGGCTGCCACGAGAACGCGGCCGACCTGGCCCAGGACACGTTCGTCCGACTGCTGCGGGCTCGCCAGTATTCCCCTCTCAAGGAACCGAAGGCCTACCTGAGCAGCATCGCCCGTGGCCTGATGATCGACCAGTTCCGCCGCCGCGCGCTTGAGCGGGCCTATCAGGAAAGCCTCGCCCATCTGCCCGAGGCCCAGGCTCCCAGCGAAGAGCAGCGGCTGATCATCCTCGACACCCTTGAACGTCTCGACCAGATGCTCCATCAACTCACGCAGCGGGCGCGCCAAGCGTTTCTGCTCGCTCAGCTCGATGGCCTGAGCATCCCGCAGGTCGCCGCGCAACTGAACGTGTCACGCGCAACCATAGAGCGCGACCTGACCAAGGCCCTGGCCGCCTGTTACCGGCTGCGCTATGCCGACGCCTGATCAGGTACCAGGGCAACCCCAGGTCGACCAGGCCATCGAATGGCTGGTCAGGTTGCGCTTCGAGCAGCCCAGCCCGCACACCGAGCTGCAGTTCCAGCAATGGCTGGCCAGCCATCCGAACAACGCCCAGGCCTGGCAACGGGTCAGCCGCATGAGCGATGAGCTCGCCAGCCTTCCCTCCGAGCTCAGCCGGCGCACGCTGGACAGCACGCGGCGCCAGCGCATCAATCGCCGTGACAGCCTCAAGCTGCTGGCCGTGCTCGCTGTCGGCGGCAGCCTGGGCTGGATGGGGCGCGAGCCACTGGGCTTGCCAGCGATGCTCGCCGATACCCGTACCAGGATCGGCGAGCGCCGCAGCCTGCAAGGCCGCGATGGCAGTCTTGTCCAGCTCAACAGCGCCAGCGCCGTCGACGTGCGCTACACCGCCGACCAGCGCCTGCTGACCCTGGTGCGCGGTGAGGTCAGCCTTGACAGCAACCCAGGCGACAATCGTCCGTTCCGCATCACTACCCGGCTGGGCGAGCTGCAAACCGCCGACGGCCAGCTGCTGCTGCGCGAAAACAGCCAAGGCCTGCTGCTGGCCGTCAAGCGCGGCGAGGTGGCGCTGTATCCGTCTTCGGCCACGCCGCACCTGGTCCATCCAGGCGAGACCTTGCAACTCGACCCGTTCGGCGGCTTCAAGGCGGTCAGCCTGCACGGCGATCCCTGGGGCTGGACCGAGGGCGTGCTGAGCGTGCAGCAGATGCCGCTGGGCGAGTTCGTAGACGAGCTGGCGCGCTACCGTCCCGGCCTGTTGCGCTGCGCGCCCGAGGTCGCCGGGCTCAAGGTTTCCGGTACATATCAATTGGCCGACACCGACCAGATCCTGCTGCTGATCGCCCGCTCGCTGCCGGTGCGCATCGACTACCGCACGCGTTACTGGGTGAGCATCAGCGCTGCATGAAAATTCTGAAAAATAATGAGGTGGAATCTCATTCTCGTCCGTCCTGAAGGAACAAAGCCCGAAAAGTGGTCTTGATATCTTCCAGGAGCGGTCGATGATTCACCCCAGTTCTCTTCGTAATGACAGGTTGCACAGCGCAGTTCGTGCCGCGCTGTTCGGCCTTGTGCTGGCCGGCACGTGCACCTTCCCCGCCATGGGCCACGCGGCCCCCGCCAGCCAGAGCCAGCAACGCGACTGGAAAGTACCGGCCGGCCCTTTGGCCCCGGCGCTCGACCAGTTGGCCCGGCAAGGCGGCCTCAACCTGTCCTTCGATGCGAACAGCCTTCACGGCAAGACCACCCAGGGTGTGCAGGGCCGCCATGACAGCGGCCAGGCGCTGGCCATCGTGCTGACAGGCAGCGATGTACAGGCGCAGCAGCAGGGCGACAACAGCTTTCTGCTGATCCCGGCGATGGATGCCAACGGCGCCATGGAGCTGGGCGCCACCGCCATTTCCAGCAACTACCTGGGCGAGACCACCGAGCACAGCGGCTCGTACACCACCGGCGCCGTGACCATCGGCAAGACCCCCCAGACCCTGCGTCACACCCCGCAGTCGGTCACCGTGGTGACCCGCCAGCGCCTGGACGACCAGAACATCACCAACCTCACCACCCTGCTGGAGCAGACCCCTGGCGTGGTGGTGAACCTTTTCGACAGCGAACGGGTGCAATACTACTCGCGCGGCTATTCGATCGACGCCATCCAGTACGACGGCGCCACCGTGGCGCAGGGCAGCGGCGGCGGCTCGTTCGTCCAGAGCGATTCGGCGATTCTCGATCGCGCCGAGATTCTGCGGGGCGCCACCGGCATGCTGCGTGGCGCGGGCAACCCGTCAGGCACGGTCAACCTGGTGCGCAAGCGCCCGACCCGCGAATTTCAGGGCGAAGGCAGCGTGACCCTGGGTTCATGGGATGCCCAGCGCTACGTTGCCGACCTGTCGGGCCCCTTGACCGAGACCGGCAACGTGCGCGGGCGGGTAATCGCCGTGCATGACGACAAGGATCTTTTCCAGGACTCGCGCATGGAGCGCAAGGAAGTCTTCTACGGCGTGCTGGCCTTCGACCTCAGTGACAGCACCACCCTTACCACCGGCCTGGAATGGACGAAGCTGGACGCCACCGGCGCCTGGGGCAACCTGCCGGCCAACTACGACGGCTCGCCCCTGCCCTTCGGGCGCAGCACCTACCTGGGCGCCGACTGGAACCGCTGGGACCGCAGCAACCTGCAGACCTTCGCCGAGCTCGAGCACAGTTTCGACAACGACTGGAAGCTCAAGCTGATGGCCCTGCGCACGCACTTCGAGCTGGATGACCATGGGTTCAAGCAGACCTATTTCAGCCGCGCCACCGGGGATGCCAACCCCACCCGCAACCCCTATCTGATGAATTATCAGGTCACCGAGGGTGATGGCGGGGAGAGTGTCCAGAACAACCTGAGCGCCACGCTCAATGGCCCGTTCGAGCTGTTCGGCAGAACCCATGACCTGATGCTCGGCGTGGAACGCATCCGCAACGACTCCTACGCATCGGCGACGCAGAATTCCATCTCCGGCATGTTCGACCTGCGCGAGTGGGACCCCAAGGCCAGTCTGGCCGAACCAAGCATCAACATCACCGCGCATCCCGTGCGCACCCGCACCACTCAGGAAGCTGCCTATGCCACCTGGCGCATTTCGCTGGCCGAGCCGCTGACCGCGATCATCGGCGCACGCGCGAACTGGTACGACTACGAGCAGGAAAACAACGTCCGCTCGAACGGCAAGTTCAGCGTCGACAACGAGATCGTGCCGTATGCCGCACTGATCTACGACCTCAACGAGCACTTCAGCACCTATGCCAGCTACACAGAGATCTTCAACCCGCAGACCGCCACCGACACCAGCGGTTCGGTGCTCGAGCCTATCAAGGGCGAGGCGTACGAGACGGGGATCAAAGGTGAGTTCTACGAGGGTCGCCTGAACACCTCGCTGGCGTTCTTTCGCATCTATCAGGTTGGCAACCCGCTTGACGATGTGAGCGGCCCCAACCCCTGCCTGCCCAACTATGCCAGTGGCTACTGCAAGGTCGCGGCGGGCAAGAACCGCAGCCAGGGCTTCGAACTGGAGGTGTCGGGCGAAGTGCTGCCGGGCTGGCAGGTCACGGGTGGCTACACCTACAACACCACCGAGTACCTGAAGGACACTGCCACCAACGCTGGCAACGCCATCCGCACCACCGACCCCAAGCGCATGCTACGCCTGTTCACCAGCTACCGGCTGCCAGGCGAGCTCGAGGCATGGACCGTTGGCGGCGGCGTGCAGGCCCAGAGCGATATCTACAACCGCAGCGGCACCGCCGAAGCGTCGCAGTCGGGCTACGCGGTGTACAACGCCATGGTGAACTACCGCTTCAACGATCACTACTCGCTACAGTTGAACGCCAACAACATCTTTGACAGAAAGTACTATCGCCAGGTCGCACCAACCCCGACGGGGTACTACTGGGGTGATCCGCGCAATGTGTCGGTGACGCTGCGCGGGAGTTTTTAGGCCGTACCGCCTGCAGTGATCCATTCATGACCGACGCTGTGGCTGTGGTCATGAATGGATGTGTCAACAACAAGCCTCGGGATACTCAGCGCTTGCCGGTGGAAGGCAGCAACACCGCCAGCAGGCCGAACAACGGCAGGAACGAGCAAAGGGTATAGACGTACTCGATGCCCCGCAGGTCGGCGAGATAACCCAGCAGCGCCGCGCCGATGCCGCCAAAGCCGAACATCAGGCCGAAGAAGATCCCGGCGATCATGCCCACGCTGCCCGGCACCAGCTCTTGGGCATAGACCACGATGGCCGAGAATGCCGAAGCCAGGATGAAGCCGATCACCACGCTCAGCACGCTGGTCCAGAACAGGTCGGCGTAGGGCAGCGCCAGGGTGAACGGCGCGACGCCCAGGATGGAGAACCAGATCACCGCCTTGCGCCCGATGCGGTCACCGATCGGCCCGCCAAAGAAGGTGCCCGCCGCCACCGCGCCCAGGAACAGGAACAGGTGCAGCTGCGAGCTCGCCACCGACAGGTCGAATTTCTCGATCAGGTAGAAGGTGAAGTAGCTGGTGAAGCTGGCCATGTAGAAGTACTTGGAGAATACCAGCAAGCCCAGCACCACCAGCGCCGCCATCACCCGCCGGCGCGACAGGCCGTGGGCGGCCTGGGCCGCGGCACGGGCCTTGAACTGGTTGAGGTGGTCCTTGTACCAGCGGCGCAGCAACAGCGTCACGCCAAAGAAGAACAGCCCGGCCAGGCCGAACCAGGCGACATTGCCCTGGCCAAACGGGATCACGATTGCCGCCGCCAGCAGCGGACCGAACGCGGACCCTGCATTGCCCCCCACCTGGAACGTCGACTGCGCCAGGCCAAAGCGTCCGCCGGAGGCCAGGCGCGCGATGCGCGAGGTTTCCGGGTGGAAAGTCGACGAGCCGATACCGACCAGCGCGGAGGCCAGCAGGATCATCGGGAAGCTGCCGACAAACGCCAGCATGACGATACCGACCAGGGTGCAGAGCGTGCCCAAAGGCAGCAGGTTTGGGGTCGGCTTGCGATCGGTGTAGAACCCCACCCATGGCTGCAGGAGGGAGGCAGTGATCTGGAAGGTCAGGGTGATCAGGCCGATCTGCGCGAAGCTCAGGTCATAGTTGGCCTTGAGTAACGGATAGATGGCTGGCAGCACCGACTGGATCAGGTCATTGATCAGGTGGGCCAGGGCGCAGAAGCCGATGATGCGCATCACCAAGGGATTGGCTTGGCTCGCGCTGGCGCTCGCCGAGGTACTGGTCTGGGTACTGCTGATAGCCATGAAATATACATCCGTCCGCGGTATCGGGATCCAATTATCAAGAAACAACTCGACACAATGCCACTGTTTTTACCGGCTATCTGCCGCGTGCTTGTAAATGGTTCTCAATATATTTAGCATCCGATCTTCGGTAGCCCCGTAAATCCTGGCGGATCCCCCGCCCTATCGCGAGCCGATTCAAGCCCATGTGCCCAATGCCCGCCCTGCAAGACTCGACTCTTGGCGATCCAGAGCAAGAGGCGATCGAGTGGTTTTCCCGCTTGCGCGAGCCTGCGTGTCCAGCAAGCCAGCGCAAGGCTTTCGAGGCCTGGCGCAAGATCCCGGACAACGCCTTGGCCTTCGCTGCCGTCGAGGCCTACTGGCATCAGCTCCAGCCAGCGTCGCCCCGCCCACGGCCACGACCGCTCCCGACGCTGCGCAGTCATGGCGGCAAGGGCGTTGCCGCCTTGTTCCTGTTGCTGGTCGCAGGCTTGCTCGCCTTCTATTGGCCGGTGCTGCAGCGCATGACCTGCGAACTGCCCACCAGCGCGGGTGAACGCCGATCCGTGCGGCTGCCCGACGGCTCGACCCTGCACCTGGACAGCGCCAGCGCGGTCAACCTCGACCTGCGCGGGCGCACCCGCATGCTGCAGCTGGTGCAGGGGCAGGCATACCTGGAAGTCGAGCTGGACGGGCGCCCGTTCGAGGTGCAGGTCGGCGATACCCGCGTCCAGATCTACGGTACTCGTATCATGCTGGCGCGCGGTGCCGGACAGAACGAAGTAGTGGTCCTCAAAGGCAAGGCCGGCGTCGGCGACCAAGGTAACGAACGCCTGCTCTCGGCCGGAGAGCGCCTCACCTTCGACGACCTGCGCACTGGCCCGGTCGAGCGGATCGACGGCCAGACGCGCACTGCCTGGCGCACCGGGCATCTGCAAGCCAGGGACATGCCCCTGGGGGACGTCATCGAACGGCTGGCGGGCTACCAAGGCAAGCGTGTCTGGCTGCTGGATGACCAGAAGGCTCGCCTGCGCATCAGCGGCGACTTCAATCTCGACCGCGCCGCCGCCAGCCTCGACGCCCTCGCCCATGACCAGAACCTGCAGGTTCACAGCCTGCTCGGCCAGGCGCTGGTCGTGCGTTGATCGAGGGCTTGGGGCTAAGCGTTTGATCGTAGGTTAATTTTTTTGAATCGGGGTGTTGACAGGGAGGCGTTTCGAGCTAATAATGCGCGCCACTTGGCTACATAGCTCAGTTGGTTAGAGCATAGCATTCATAATGCTGGGGTCCGGGGTTCAAGTCCCTGTGTAGCCACCAAACGTGAAAAAGGGCCTACCGAAAGGTAGGCCCTTTTTTATTGCCCGCGTTTTGCTTCAACGCGTTGATGGGTCGCCAGGCGCGGACAGAATGACGACCCGGCGCTGCCATCCCCGCCCCAGGTGCGGTAGCCCGCCGTGTCGATATGGATCCGCCCAGACGGATATCTCCCAAGGCCCATGTTCCACTGCTGCCCATGCTGCTGCCAGAAGCGGCACAGCGGATTGGGGTCGGCCCAGTCCGGCAGCAGCACGTCGACCGCGAAGGCCCGGGTGTGAGCGCTGTCCTTCGCGCCACCCGCGCATGCATTGAGCCGGGGATCGCGGTAGGCCGAGACGACCTCGAACTGGCGGAGCTGGCCTTGCTCGGTCAGGGCCTTGATCAGCTGCAAGGTGGAGCGTACGGCTGGCCATTGACGGGTCGGTGGAATCGCGAACGGCGAGGCGTTGCACAACCGCCAGTCGGAAGCCGAGCGCAGCAACTGGTGGATGGGGACAATCCCGTAGAGGCGTGCATCGACCAGCATGTCACGAAAGCGGCGGTTCTCGTGATCGCCGGCCCACTGGGCGAACATCCAGATGTCGCGGTCGTCGGCGTGGGTGGGGAGCGTGAACGATAGCGCGGCCGCCAGCATGCATCCTTGGGTCCATCTGGTGATCATGTCTGTATCACTCCCCACAGGTATTACTTTTCAACAGGTATCACTTTTCCACAGCCATCACTCCAGCTTGCGCAACCGATACTGCGGCGGCAACTGCTCGGGTCCGCTGATGGTGGTGTCCAGGCTCTTCCAACGACCATCCTTGATGCCGTAGATGCAGCCATGGATCGACAGGCCCTGCCCGCGGTGCCAGGCGTTCTGCACAATGCTGGTGTGCCCGACATTGGCCACCTGCTGGATCACGTTGAGCTCGCACATGCGATCAACCTTGGCCTCGCCTTCCAGCGGGGCCAGCTCGTCACGCTTCTCGTAATAGAGGTCGCGGATCGAGCGCAGCCAGCCGTCGATCAATCCCAGCTGACGGTCCTGCATGGCAGCGCGCACGCCGCCGCAACCATAATGGCCGGTCACCAGGATGTGCTTCACCTTGAGCACATCCACCGCGTATTGAATCACCGACAGGCAGTTCAGGTCGGTGTGCAGCACCACGTTGGCAACGTTGCGATGGACGAACAGATCACCGGGCAGCATGCCGACGATCTCGTTGGCGGGCACGCGTGCGTCCGAACAGCCGATCCAGAGAAACTCGGGCGTTTGCTGGCGCGCGAGCTTGGCGAAGAAGTCGGGGTCGCGCTGGGTGATGGCGTCGGCCCAGCGTGCGTTGTTGTCGATCAGTTCCTGCAGGTCGTGCATGTCAGTGCCTCATCAGGGGGTACCCATGTATGACGGGCCTGAGTCACACCCTCACTCGAACAGGGTGCAGGCCATCACCAGGGCATCTTCACGCCCGCCAGCCACCGGATAGTAATCCCGGCGCCGGCCGACTTCATTGAAACCATAGCGCTCGTACAGGCGGTACGCCGACTGGTTGCTCGCGCGCACCTCCAGGAAGCACTCGCGGCCATTGAGCGCGTAGGCGCGGCCCATCAGGTGCTCGAGCAGGCGCAGGCCCAGGCCTTTGCCCTGGCTCTCGGGCTTGACGGTGATGTTGAGCAGGTGCGCTTCGTCGATGATCACGTTGACCACGCCGTGGCCGACCTGCTGGCTGCCTTCGAACATCAGCCAGATTTCATACGACTTGAGCCCATCGAGAAAGATCCCGCGGGTCCAGGGATGACTGAACGCGGCGTATTCGATCTTCAGCACGGCATCCAGATCCGCCTCGGTCATGCGGCGGAAACTGATCGGGTCACTCATTCAGCAGACTTCCAGCGCGCCATCAGCCGGCGCATCGCTTGCCAGACGTGCGCCTTGCGCGGCGGCTCGTCCATCAACAGTTCAAGGCCGGGCAAGGCCCATGCGGTACCCAGGCCCGGCACGGTCAGTTCTTGGTAGTACGCATCATCCTGCACGCCGCCGGCAAAGCGCATGGCGGGCAGGCCGACCAGCCACAGGCAGCCACAGGGCGCGGTTTCCATCTGCACCTGGACAAAGCCCTGGACGAAGTCACGCGCCGCGTCCGGCCCCTGGTCGAGGCTGCCGCGGACCAGCAGCGGCCAGCGTACCGGCTCGCCAATGATCTGCGGGCTGTCGGGCAGGCCCGCGGCGCGCAGCATGTCCTTGAGCAGCAGGTAGGAAGGGTCGCGGCTCTGGAACGGCTGGCCAGTGACCAGTTCGACCAGCAGCAGGCAGTTGCCCGCACGCAGCAGCTGCAGCGCGAAACGCGGGGGCGGCACGGGGGTGGGACGCGCCACGGGGGCCGGTGCTTCGACCGGCGCCTCGGCCGGTTTGCTGGCGGCCTTGGCGATGCTCGCGGGGCGCGGGATCTCGATCTTCACGCGCTCGCTCGGGCGCACCACCGGGGCGGCAGGCACCTCGGCCCGGGGTAGCGCCTCGAGCGCGGGTGCGGCCACCGGCGCCACCGGCAACAGCAGCTCGGGGCGCGAGCTGGCGGCGAACGGCAGTTCGGCACGCGGCAGCCAGTGCACCACTTGCATGGCGTTGAGGTAGGCGCGGCGGCGGGACTCGGTCAACAAGGCGCGGGCATCCGGGGGAAAAAGACAGTCGGCTATTCTACCGCCCTTGCGCGCCGCGCGCCGCAGTTGATGGGCAGAAAACCCCTGTTGCCGATCGGGGGTGAAACCCTGCCCTGTCGATGCAGTACAATCCCCCACCTTTTTTTGGCAACGAGTCGACCCGCCAATGATCGAACCCAAGCGCGTCCTGCGCGCCCTAGCCGAACACTGGGCCTTGCTCGAGCCGTTGTGCGAACGTTTCGACCAAGGCACGCTGAGCCTGGTCGAACTGCGCCAGCAGTTGTCCCAGCAGCAACTGGACAGCACACCGCAGGACATCACCCAGCTGCTCGACGTGTGGATTCGCCTGGACATCCTGGTCCCGGTCGCCAAGAGCCCGAACCGCTTCGAGCTCAATGCGCAGATCCACGACTTCCTCGCCTACCTGCGCCGCGAGCACCGCCTGGGCCTGTGCCTGGAGATCGAGGCCTACCTGCGCCACCTCGAGCGACTGGCCGGCCACATCCAGGACGCCTTCGACAATCGGGACAGCGACGACCTGGCCCGTCAGCTGCGCCTGCTCGACATGCGTGTGCGCGACGTGCTGAAGAAGCTCGACAACGACGAGCAGGCCCTGGTCGCCGTGGCCGAGCGCGCCAAGACCAGTGACCGGCAGATTCCGCTGCGCCAGCGCTACGCCGAAGTGCTCGCCACCTGGGACGAATACGTCGAGCCGATGATCTCGCTGGTCAACGCCGATGGCGCCTTCGAGCAAGGCGTGCGCAAGGTCGAGACCGTGCTGCTGCGCCTGCTGGGCGAGCAGGCGCGCCTGGGCCATCTGGTCGACGACGACATGCTGCTGCGTACCCATGCGCGCATCCTCGAGATGCAGACCAGCGCCCAGTTGACCCTGCGACACGCCCGCGAGCTGTTGCTGCCGCTGCGCGAGGAAGCCCGCCGCCACAATGCCGTCACCCGCGGCGCCGCCCTGGCCCTGTCCGTGATCCGCCGCAAGGGCCTGGACGCCGTGCCGCATGCCGCCCTGCCGCTGTTCACCCGGCCGCAGAGCACCTTCCTCGGCAGCGCCAGTCAGGTAGAGGCGTATGTCTATGCCCTGGCGCGCTTCGAGCCCAAGCCTGCGCAGTTCCCGAAGGCGCACAAGACCGAAAAGGCCGCGCCGGCCAACGCCCCGCGCACGGTCAAGGAAATGCTCCAGCGCTGCGAGAACGCCCTGCCCCTGCCCGACCTGATGGTCTGGTTGCTGGAGCAGGAGCCTGAAGGCGCCACCGACGAGCTGCTGTACTGGTTCTCGCGCCTCTCGCGTGAAAAGCGCTTCAGCCGTCAACGCCTGGCACGCCGCGAGTACACCACCCACGAACACCAGGTCAGCCTGCGCTCCTTCGCCCTGACCTCCAGCCGCACGCCATCGCCTGAAACCAACGCGAGCCCTGCCAATGCATCTTGATCTTTCCGAACTGTCGCAGCTCGCGCCGATCTTCCGCGAGCTGTTCAAGGGTTTTCACATCAGCCGCCGCGACCCCGAGCTGTATGCCCACCTGTCGAATTTCCAGGACCAGTACCGTGGCCTGTTCAAGTCCCTGGGCTTCGAGCTGGTCTGTGACACCCGCGGCTTCTACTACTTTGTCCCGGAGCTTGCCGCCGCGTCCGCGCAGGTCAACAAGACCGCCCAGCGCCTGTCGCTGTTCACCTTCATCCTGGTCGAGCACCTCGCCGATCAGGGCCGTGACCCGATGGCGGTGCTCGACGGTGGCAGCCTCGGCCGCGACGAGCTGCCTTCGCTGCTCGAGAAATACCGCGACCTGTTCATCCAGGCCGAAGTGCAGACGCCGGACGAGCTGGAGGAAAAGATCATGCGCCGCATGACCCAGCTGGGCTTCGCCCATGAAGAGAACGGCATCTACCGCTTCCTGCCACCGATGCACCGTTTCCTCGACGTGTGCCTGTCGGTGCAGCAGGACCGGGACCTGGCCGCCAGCCTGCATGGCGATCTGCCCCTGCCGATCCCGGTGCTGGCCGAAGACCCGCTCGACATCATCAGCCCACGTGAGGAAAGCGAAGAGCAGGCCTTGGCCCGGGCTATCGCCGAAGAACAACAGGAGATCGACGCATGAGCCAGGAACGCTACGGCATCCGCCGCTTCGCGCTGCTCAACACCGCCGGCTATAGCCTCGGGCTGTTCCCGCTGGAGCATCCGCTGTCGGTCTACGGGGCGAACAACCTGGGCAAGAGCGCCTCGATCAACGCCCTGCAGTTCCCGATCCTGGCGCGCATGTCGGACATGAGCTTCGGCAAATACAGCCTGGAACAATCCCGACGCTTCTACTTCGCCTCGGACACCAGTTACATCCTGGTCGAAGTGAACCTGCCCCACGGTCCCCATGTGATCGGTGTGGTCGGCCGTGGCCCGGGCGGCGGTTTCGGTCACCAGTTCTTTGCCTATACCGGCAAACTGGACCTGGCCCACTACCAGAAAAACGATACCTGCCTGCGCCAGAAAGAGCTGTTCACCAACCTTGAGCGCGAAGGCCTTAAGGCCTACGAACTCAAGCCGGATGAGCTGCGCCGTTTGCTGGTCGGTGGCCACACCTCGATCCCGCTGGACCTGACGCTGATCCCGCTGCGCTCCACCAGCGAGCAAAGCCTGAAGACCTTCCGCGCGCTGTTCATCAACCTGCTGCACATGCGCGAAATCACTGCGGCCAAGCTCAAGCAACTGTTCCTCGATGCTTTCGAACACAGCCTGCGTTCCGGCAGCGTCGATTACATTGCCGCGTGCGAAGAAGCGTTCCGCGATGTACGACGCATGGAGCAAGACTACAACTCGCTGGTCGCCGCCGGCCCCTTGGTCGAAGCCTTGGCCAACGGCGTGAAACAACGTGACCTCCTGCGCGGCAAACTGCACCGGATCTCGCCCCTGCTCGACTCCTTGCTCGGCACCTGGTCGGACTACGCCAGTGCGCGCAAAGAGGAGCTGACCATTCAGGCCGAACATTACCGCAACGAGCAGGATGCCCTGCAAAACGACCAGCGCGGTGGCACTCAGGAGCTGATGCGCCTGGAGCGGGAAATCACCGGCATCCAGCGCTGGCTCGGCGAATTGTCAGTGCTCAAGCATCGCTTTGCCCTGGTCGATGACGTCAAGGTGCTGGAACAGCAACTGCTGGCCGCAAAGGACGCCCACGACGAACTGGCCGGTGCGCTGGCACAATCGCGCCAATTCAGCGCCGAAGACCTGGACGAACGCCTGCGCGACCTGGAAAAACGCCTAAAGTCTGTCAAGCAGCAACTCGATCACGCCGATAACAACAGCTACGCCCGCCTGCGCGAAGAGTTCTCGCAGCAAGACGTCGAACGCCTGATGCGCCTGTTCAACAGCGCACTGTTCAGCCTGCCGCTGGGTGAACACGGCATCACCCTTGACGACGATGGCGAGTGGGTCAAATCCGTGGAACTGATCCTCGACGGTTTCAAAGGCGAACGCTTCGAAGTGCCTGGCCTGTCCATCGACATCTCGCACATCGAACCACCGGCGTTGCAGGCCCTGGCTGACCGCGCGGCCCTGCGCGACCAGAAAGAACGCCTGGAAAAAGAACTCAAGCAACTGAAAACCCAGCAGGCCGTGGCCGCCGACCGCGCCGCGAGCAAGACCCGGACCGAAGTCCTGTACCAGCAAGTGCTGGATGCGCAGAAAGCCCTGGAAGATTTCCGTCGCGCGCAAACCCTGAGCGCTGAAGAAGGCGACAAGCTGGAACAGATGGCGCAGATGGAAGCCGCACAGGACGAATTGAAGCGCTCCAGCGATGCCTTTACCGAGCGCGTCCAGCAACTGTCGGCCAAGCTGCAACTGGTCGGCCGTCAGATCGGCGACATGGAAGCCAAGCAACGCACCCTCGACGACGCCCTGCGCCGCCGTCAGTTGTTGCCGGCGGACCTGCCGTTCGGCACACCGTTCATGGATCCGATCGACGACTCCATGGACAACCTGCTGCCGCTGCTCAATGACTATCAGGACAGCTGGCAGGGCCTGCTGCGGGCCGATGGCCAGATCGAAGCGCTGTACGCTCAGGTGCGCCTCAAGGGCGTGGCCAAGTTCGACAGCGAAGACGATATGGAGCGTCGCCTGCAACTGTTGATCAACGCCTATGCGCACCGCACCGACGAAGCCCTGACCCTGGGCAAGGCTCGCCGTGCCGCCGTGACGGACATCGCCCGGACCCTGCGCAACATCCGCAGCGACTACGACAGCCTCGAACACCAGCTGGCACTGTTCAACCGCGAGATCAACAAACGCCAGGTCTCCAACCTGCAAAGCTTCCGCATCGTCCTCGCTCCGAACAAGGAAGCGCTCAAGCACATCGACCAGATCATCCACAGCGCCGGTCAGTACGAAGAAGGCGAAACCCTGTCGGTCTTCGATCTGAGCCAAAGTGCCGAGCAGGACAACAAGAACGAAGAGGCCAAGGAGTACCTGGCACGGCTGGTGGCGGCCAACCACAACCAGCTCGGCCTCAAGGACCTGTTCGAACTGGCTTTCGAAATCACCAAGGTCAATGGCCAGCCGGTGATCCACACCGACATCGACGGCGCGGCGTCCAACGGCACCACCATGACCATCAAAGCGCTGACCAACATGTACTTGTTGCTGCACTTGATGGACCGTGACCAGGCCGGTCGCGTGCGCCTGCCGTACTACCTCGACGAAGCGGCGGACATCGACGAGAAGAACCAGGCCGCATTGTTGGAAACCAGCCTGCAACTGGGCTTCGTGCCGATCCTGGCGAGCGTCAAGCCGCAGGTCTGCGCCAGTGTCGCCATCGATCTGGAAGGCGGCAGCGGCCCCTCCGGCATCTACATCGACGAGGCGGACTGGAAGTACATCCGTCGTCACGACCAGGTGAAGGCGACGATCAACGAGCAAGCAGATGAACCGGAGCTGGACGCGGTCTGACGCTTGAATCGAAGGCAATGAAAAAGGCCGCGATCCAATGGATTGCGGCCTTTTTCATAGGTGGGTCATTTAGCTTTGCAGTGAACTTCAGGGCCTCTTCGTCGGAGCGCCGCCCGGGGCAAGCCCGCGAAGGCGTCATCACTGACGCCACATAACCCTCAGACTATTTACCCAGCGAAATCTTCGGCGCCCAGGTCAGCCATTCCTCTTCGAACTTATCGAACAGCGCGAACGTCTGCTCCGGTCGCGCCGGGCTGCCCATGCGCTCGCCGTCCGGCGTGGCGAAGGCGACACCACCCTGAATCATCGTCTCCAGGGATTCAGTACGCACCGTTGCACCTCTGAACAGGCCGACATCGAAATCAAAACCGCTGGTGTTCCAGAACCGAGTGCCGCTGCGTACCAGTGGCGCGTACTTCGGCTCGATCAGGATATGGATCAATACACGATCAGCGGTCTGGCCCAGCTCATAACCCGTCACCTTGCCCACGGTGATTTCGCGATATGTCACCGGCACGCCGGCTTTCAGCGAACCGCGACGAGCGGCGCTCAGTACCAGACTCAATCCCGCTTCCTGCCTGGCCGTTTCCGGCGCAGCGGCCAAAGCCACAAAGTTGTTTTGCGGCCCCAGATTCTTCGGCGCCGGTTGCACCTCGATGTACTGCCCGGTCACCAGGGTCTCGAGGTTTGACGTCTTGATCAGGCCCAGCTCAGGCTTGACCACCCAGAACTGACTACCGACCCGGGCAATGCGCTCCGGCACTTCCGTTATCCGCGCGGTCAGCAGCACCGATTGCAGGTCGTCACTCAGGTCAACGTCCTCGATCTTGCCGACATCCAGGCCCTTGAAGCGAATCGGCGTGCCCGTACGCAAACCATCGGCGCGGTCTACCTTGATGGTGATCACCGAACCCTTTTGCGTGGCGTCGTCATGGCTGGCGAACAAGCGGAAACGTGGGATGCGCTTGCGTAGCGGCGCCTTGGCTTCCGGGGTTTCAAACGCAATACCGCCGGCCATCAAGCTTTGCAGCGATTCACTTTTGACTTGAATCCCACCGGTCAGCCCGCCCGTGAGCGTGATGCCGCTGGCATTCCAGAAACGTGTCGAAGCGTTGACCAGATCCTCATACTCCTTCTCGATGTGCACGCCAATGATCAACTGTTTCTTGGTGCGCGAGAACTGATAGCTCTGTACCGAACCGACCTTGACCTGCTTGTAGAGAACCGGGCTGCCGACTTCCAGCGAGCCGAGATTTTCCGTGAACAACACCAGGTGCAGACCAGGTGCACGCAGATCCAGCGGTGGTGCCTTGGCCCGTGCCACGAACTCCCGTTGTGGCGCCGCACCCTTGTCGCCAGGACGCACAGCGATGTAGTTACCTTTGACCAGCGCTTCCAGGCCGGTAATCCCCGCCAGGGAAATCGACGGTTTGACCACCCAGAATTGCGTACCGTCCACCAGGTAATCTTCGGCCAACGGATCCATCGTCAATTCGGCGGTGGCCCCGGACAGATCGGGATCAACCTTCAACGCTTTGAGATTGCCGACCTGAATACCTTTGTACATCACCGGCGTACGACCGGCCTGCAAGCCTTCGAAGTCGGTGAGCTTGACCTTGACCCGGATACCGGCCGCCGCTGCATCGAAGTCTTCGTAGAGTCTGAACGGCAGGCTTGGGTCGGTAGGCGGGCTGTCCTTGCGGTTTTCAGGTGTAGCGAACGCAATACCACCGGCGACAATGCTGGCCAACGACTCGCTACGCACTTTCACACCGGATAGATTGGCATCGATGCTGATGCCGCTGGCGTTCCAGAAGCGCGTGTGTTTGCGCACCAGTTTGGCGTAGGTCGGTTCGATGAAAACCTTGAGCTCTACGGTGCTCTGATCTTCAGAGAGCACGTAGCTCTTGATCTGCCCCACCTTGATCTGTTTGTAGAACACCGGGCTGCCGCGATTCAATGAGCCCAAGCGATCAGCCTTGATGGTCAGGTGCAGACCCGGCTGGGCATCGGAGAGCGGTGGCTCCTGAGCCAGGGCCTTGAACTTGCGAACCGGTTCACCCTCGCCCGGACTGATTGCAACGTAGTTACCCGAAACCAGCGTCTCAAGGCCCGTAATACCGGCCAGCGTCACGCTCGGCTTGACCAGCCAGAAGCGCGTGCTGGTTCGCAGGTATTGCTCTACGTCCTTGTTCATTTCGATGCTGGCAATCACACCTTTGGAACCGCCCTCGTCATCGAGCTTGAGGCTTTTGACCTTGCCGACCGACATGCCCTTGTAGACGACTTCCGTCTTGTTGGCCTGAATGCCTTCGCCACTTTCAAAGCGCACCTGAATCTCGATGCCATTCTCGTTGTAAGCACGCCAGCCAAGCCAGCCACCGATGATCAAGGCGATCAGGGGCAACACCCAAATGGCAGACCAGTTGGAGGCCGGTCTGGTTTTCGCTACAGGCAAATCAGTCATGGTCGTCGTCCGACTCCGTGTTATCCCAAATCAGTCGGGGATCGAAAGTTACGGCGGCAAGCATCGTCAGAATCACCACAGTGGCGAAAGCGATGGCGCCTAGATTGGCTTCAATACTGGCAAGCCGTCCAAAATTCACGACCGCCACCAGGATGGCGATCACAAAGATATCGAGCATCGACCAGCGGCCGATGAACTCGATGAAGCGGTACATCCAGATACGCTGGCGAGCCGAAAGGGGTTGACGACGCTGCACGGAAAACAGCAGCAAAGCGATGCCTACCAGCTTGAAGGTAGGCACCAGGATACTGGCGATGAACACTACGGCCGCAATGGGGAACATCCCGTAGTGCATCAACTCGATCACACCGGCCATGATCGTGCTCGGCGCACCTTTGCCCAAGGAGTTCACGGTCATGATCGGTAGCAAATTGGCCGGTATGTAGAGAATGGCGGCGGTAATCAGCAATGCCCAGGTCCGTACCAGGCTATTCGGGCTGCGAGCATGCACCAGCGCTCCGCAGCGCGTACAGACTTGCTCATCGGTATCAGCTTCCTGCCTGTTCAATTCATGACATTCCTTGCAAATCAGAATGCCTGCATCAATCGCCCGCATGAGCATCTTCTCCTGATAACGCTTGCCAGATCTGGTGAGGCGACATCACGACTTCCAGCCAGACTTGAATCAGCAACAAGCCAATGAAGCACGCCAGGCCGAGGCCTACGGTGATTGCTGCCATATCTGCCAGCTTGACGATCGCCACCAGTACGCCCATGAAGTAAACCTCGAGCATCCCCCATTCGCGTATATGGTGATAAATGCGATAGAGCAACAGGCCGTAGCTGCGTCCGACATCAAAACGGATGCTCAACAATACGGCCAATTGGCACAGTAGCTTGAGCAGCGGAATCCCCATGCTGCACAGGAACACGATTACCGAAACGCTTTGCATGCCTGTGTCAAAAAGCGCGACAACACCGCTCCACACTGTGTCTTGCGAAGATTGCCCGAGCAGATTGAGTTGCATGATGGGTAAAAAGTTCGCCGGAATAAACAACAACAGGGCAGCAATGACCAGGGCAAGACTGCGCTGTACGACGTTGTAACGATTGGCGTAAAGCTCGTAGCCACAGCGCGGACACAGGGCTTTTTCGCCATGGGCGAGTTCTGGCTTACGCATGAGCAGGTCGCACTCATGACAGGCAACCAGATTGTCTAGTGGTAATTCTGACAGCCCTTGGGCGTCAACCGGATCCGGCATACAGGCTCTGAGTCTGAAAAAGTTGGCCCTATTCTAGTGCCATGAACTGAAAATAACTGTGCAAAATGTGCAACAGCCAGCCCTGTTTTTTCACGCACAAAAACAAAACCCCTACCTGCGTATGCAGATAGGGGTTTCGGAATTTAATCTTGACGATGACCTACTCTCACATGGGGAAACCCCACACTACCATCGGCGATGCATCGTTTCACTTCTGAGTTCGGGATGGGATCAGGT
>NZ_DATELE010000223.1:0-2223 GCF_035277045.1 Pseudomonas sp.
GCTTGATCCTTGGAAATGCGAGCGTGGTTTCTCCTGTTGTGCATTTCTGTAGAAAATATTTTTCGAGTTTGGTTTTTCAGCTAAATCAATATGCGTTCTGGTTATATGGCGTCAGTCGTCCGGCAAACGCTTGCCGGTCCGGATTCAAGTGGGCATCGCCGCGGCGTCTTGCTCATCCCGCGCCACCACCGCCTGGCACAACTCGATGATCTGCTCGCGCATCCAGCGGTTGGCCGGGTCATGGTCAGTGCTCTCATGCCAGTAGAGGTGCGTCTCCAGGGCCGGCACTTCCACCGGAAGGCTCAGGTAGCGCAGCGGGTGGCGGCGGGCAAAGCGTTCGGGGACGGTCATGACCATGTCGGTCTGCTGCAGCACCTGCGAGGCCATCAGGTAGTGCTGCGACCGCAGGGCGATCTTGCGCTGTACGCCCATCTTGCCCAGTGCCAGGTCGACATGACCGAGGCCGTTGCGGCGGCTGGAGATATGGATATGGGTGAGGCTCAGGTAGCGGTCCAGACTCAGCGCGGTGTCCGCCAGCGGATGGCCTTGACGCATGGCGCACACGTAGCGGTCCTGCATGAGCTTGACATGGCGGACCTGCGGGTCGGTGTTGAGCGGTGCGTCGACAGCGAAATCGAGGCGGCCGGCGGCCAGCTCCTTGGTGGTCTCGCGGCGCTTGCACGGGAAGCTTTCGATCACCAGGGCCGGCGCCAGACGGCGCAGGCGCTGGAACAAGGGCGGCAGGATCACCGCTTCCGTCAGGTCGGTCATGCTGATGCGAAAAGTCTTGGTGGCCTGCAGCGGATTGAAGATTCGGCTTTCCTGCACCGAGGTGCGCAGCAAGGCCAAGGCGCTGCGCACCGGGCCGATGATGTTTTGCGCCATGGGCGTCGGCACCATGCCCTGGGCGGTACGCACGAATAGCGGGTCGTTGAAGGTTTCGCGCAGGCGCGACAGGGCATTGGAGACTGCCGGCTGGGTAATGCCGACGATCTGCCCGGCACGGGTCAGGTTGGCTTCGGTGTAGATCGCATCAAATACGATGAACAGGTTCAGGTCGACCTTGCTGAGGTTCATGGGCGCCACTCGTTGTTGGTTTTATGGGCCAAGCGTATATCGGTTATGAATGATAATACACGCCGAAAATAGGCTAGGTGGATAGAGCGGGCTGAACTAGGCTGGTGCCCATGTCCCTGCTTTCGTAAAGGTGTCCCATGGATTTCGCCTATTCGCCCAAGGTCCAGCAACTGCGCGAGCGCGTCACCGCTTTCATGGAGGCCCACGTCTACCCGGCGGAGGCCGTGTTCGATCGCCAGGTGGCCGAGGGCGACCGCTGGCAACCTACCGCGATCATGGAAGCGCTCAAGGCCCGCGCCCGCGCTGAAGGCTTGTGGAACCTGTTTCTGCCCGAGTCCGCGGCCGGCGCTGGCCTGACCAACCTCGAATACGCGCCCTTGGCCGAGATCATGGGCCGCTCGCTGCTGGGCCCTGAACCATTCAACTGCTCGGCGCCCGACACTGGCAACATGGAAGTGCTGGTGCGCTACGCCAGCGATGCGCAGAAGCGCCAGTGGCTGGAGCCGCTGCTAAGGGGCGAGATCCGCTCCGCGTTTGCCATGACCGAGCCTGAAGTCGCCTCTTCGGACGCCACCAACATGGCCGCCACCGCCGTGCGCGACGGCGACGAATGGGTGATCAACGGACGCAAGTGGTGGACCTCCGGCGCCTGCGATCCGCGCTGCAAGGTCATGATCTTCATGGGCCTGAGCAACCCCGATGGCCCGCGCCACCAGCAGCACTCGATGATTCTGGTGCCCACCGATGCGCCGGGCCTGAAGATTGTCCGCCCGCTGCCGGTGTTCGGCTACGACGACGCCCCCCATGGGCATGCCGAAGTGCTGTTTGACGAGGTCCGTGTTCCGTACGAAAACGTCCTGCTGGGTGAAGGGCGCGGCTTCGAGATCGCCCAGGGCCGGCTCGGTCCCGGCCGCATCCACCACTGCATGCGCTCGATCGGCATGGCCGAGCGCGCGCTCGAGCTCATGTGCAAGCGCTCGATCCAGCGCACGGCCTTCGGCCAGCCCCTTGCGCGCCTGGGCGGCAACATCGACAAGATCGCCGACTCGCGCATGGAGATCGACATGGCGCGGCTCCTGACCCTCAAGGCCGCCTACATGATGGACACCGTCGGCAACAAGGTCGCCCGCAGCGAGATCGCGCAGA
>NZ_DATELE010000224.1:0-4460 GCF_035277045.1 Pseudomonas sp.
TCCAAGCAGCCGCAGCAGCATGGGTTCACTGACCTGGGCGGCGGTGTCGGTACCGACCAGTACCGGCGCCTGACCCTGGACACCAACCAGCCACTCGAAGGCGTGGGCCACGACAGCGCGCTGCGCATCAACCTGATGGCCCATCACAATGAGGTGCCCGGGCGCGCGCGGATCGAGCGCGAGCGCTGGGGCATCGCGCCGTCGCTGCGCCTGGGCCTGAGCGACGCCACCCGACTGACCCTCAGCGCATCTCATCTGGCGGATGACAACCTGCCCGACTACGGTGTCCCCGCCAGGGATGGCAAGAAGCTCGCCGGAGTCGACCGGCACGCCTATTTCGGATGGCGGAACCTCGACAAGGAACAGATCCGGCACAGCACCCTGACGGCGGACTTCGAGCATGAGTTCAACGACGACCTGCGCGTGCAGAACCTCACCCGCTACAGCCACACCGGCCGTGACACCACGGTCTCGGCTTCCCACGTCAACACCGACGGCGTACCCGCGGGCCGATACCGGCCCGCCGGGCCGCAGGCCTATGGCCGCGACGCTGTCACCCGGATGTGGATCAACCAGACCAACCTGACCGGTCGCCTGGACCTTGCCGGCATGCGCCATGACCTGGTCACGGGTGTCGAGGTCTCCCGCGAGACACTGGACCTGGGGACCTACAACCACGGCCTGGGAAACGCACGGTATCCGGCCGACGGCTATTCGCTTGGCAATCCACCGGGCCGCTGGTCCGGGCCGATCGCCAGGACTCGCACCAGTCAGGCGCAGGCCGAGCTGACCAACCAGGCGCTGTACCTCTTCGACACCATCGCCCTGCATGAACACTGGGACCTGAACCTGGGGCTGCGCCACGACCGGTTCAAGGCCACGGCCCACAGCGTTGACGCCGACAAGGGGGCCTCGGCATTCGGGTCTGAAGACCGGGTGCTCAGCGGCCGCGCGGGTCTGGTCTACAAGCCGGCCGATAACGGACGCATCTACCTGGCCTGGGGCACGGCGTTCAACCCGTCCGCCGAGAGCCTGGTTGGGTCCGGCAGAGGCCTGAGCGCGGCGACCGAGGGCCTGTCGCCAGAAAAGAACCAAACCTGGGAGCTGGGCACCAAGTGGGAGGTGCTGGACAACCGGCTGAGCCTGGACGCGGCGCTGTTCCGGGTAGAGAAGCGCAATGCCCGCGAGACGATGTCGGACGGCTCGACCCAGCTGGCCGGGAAACAACGGGTACAGGGTCTGGAAGTGGGTGCGGGCGGCCAGCTCAGCGACCGATGGGCGGTGTTCGCCAACTATACCTTCCTTGACAGCGAAACCCTCAAGGCCGCCGACACCCCGGCGGGGATCGCCCGCGAGGGCCAGTCCCTGGCCAACACCCCACGGCACTCGATGAACCTGTGGTCGACCTATGCCCTGCCCGCGGGCTGGACGCTGGGCTACGGAGCACGCTATGCCAGCGAGCGCAACGTCACCTCCAGCACCACCGCCAGGCTGGATGCCTACTGGGTCCACAACGCCATGGTCGCCTACAAGGTGAATCACGAGCTGGACCTGCAGCTGAACGTCAACAACCTGTTCGACAAGGCTTACGTGGAAAGGGTACGCCAGCAGAACGGCACCACGGCGCGTTCCTCGGCGATAGAGTACGGCGATGCCCGTTCAGCGATCGTCTCGGCAACCTACCGCTTCTGATCCTGCATGGCCCTTTCGCACCGCGTCAGGGCCGTATCCCAAGGATGACCTACGCTTGACTCAAGCACCCGTGTCCAATTGTCGCTGCGACAACTGGTCCTGTTTTCATTATGTACTAACTTGTTAATTAGCTTGCTAAGGGGATAAACTTCGCTTATTCAACAGCGAGATCTTTCGGCATGAAGCAAGCACCGCGCGCCTCTGGCGCCACCTCTTTCATTCTGGTCGGCCTGGGCGTCATCATCGCCTTGCTCGGCCTTGCCCTCGCGGCCGGCGGCATCAAGCTCGCCGGCCTCGGCGGTTCCCTGTACTTCCTGATCGGCGGCCTGGCCATGACCATCGCCGGTATCCTCATTGCCCTGCGCAAGACCGCAGGCGCCTGGCTGTTCGCCGCCTTTCTGATCGGCACCGCCATCTGGGCGGTGGCCGATGTCGGCCTGGTGTTCTGGCCGCTGTTCTCGCGCATCTTCATGTTCGGTGCGATCGGCATGGTGGTGGCGCTGGTCTATCCGTTGCTGTCGCGCGCCAACGGCGGCACGCCAGGCCGCGCTGCCTATGGCGTGGCGGGTGTGATGGCGGTCGCTCTGGTGATTGCTGCCGGCAACATGTTTGTCGCGCATCCCACCGTTGCACCGACCGGCACGGGCCCTGGCCTGTCCCCGGTCGAGCCTGGCAAGGCGCAGAAGGACTGGGCCCACTACGGCAACACCGAAGGTGGCAGCCGCTTCGCCGCGCTTGACCAGATCAACCGCGACAACGTCGACAAGCTCAAGGTGGCCTGGACCTACCACACCGGCGACATCGCCGAGAGCGATGGCAACGGCGCTGAAGACCAGCTGACGCCGCTGCAGATCGGCAACAAGGTGTTCATCTGCACCCCGCACAACAACCTGATCGCCCTCGATGCCGACACCGGCAAGGAACTGTGGAAAAACGCGATCAACGCCAAGGCCGCTGTGTGGCAGCGTTGCCGTGGCATGGCCTACTTCGACGCCACCGCGCCGCTGGCCCAGCCTTCGCAGCCCAACAGCTCGCCCGTCACCGCGGCCGTGGTGCCGGCCGGCGCCAACTGCCAGCGCCGCCTGCTGACCAATACCATCGACGCCCGCCTGATCGCGGTCGATGCCGACACCGGCGAGTTCTGCCAGGGCTTCGGCGACAACGGCCAGGTCGACCTCAAGGCCGGCCTGGGCGATGTTCCCGACGCCTACTACCAGCTGTCCTCGGCCCCGCTGATGGCCGGTACCACCGTGGTGGTCGGCGGGCGCGTGGCCGATAACGTCCAGACCGACATGCCAGGCGGCGTGATCCGCGGCTTCGACGTGATCACCGGTGCCATGCGCTGGGCCTTCGACCCGGGCAACCCGCAAGACCGCAACGCCCCGGCCGACGGCAGCACCTACGTGCGCAGCACGCCCAACAGCTGGGCGCCGATGTCGTACGATCCGGCGATGAACACCCTGTTCCTGCCGATGGGCAGCTCGTCCACCGACATCTATGGCGTCGAGCGTACCCGCCTCGACCACACCTACGGCGCCTCTGTGCTCGCCCTGGACGCGACCAGCGGTGAAGAGAAGTGGGTCTACCAGACCGTGCACAACGATCTCTGGGACTTCGACCTGCCCATGCAGCCAAGCCTGATCGACTTCACCAAGGATGATGGCCAGAGCGTGCCAGCGCTGGTGATCGGTACCAAGGCGGGGCAGATCTACGTGCTCGACCGCGCCACCGGCCAGCCGCTGACCAAGGTCGAGGACGTCAAGGTCAAGCCGGGCAACATTCCCAACGAGCCGTACTCGCCCACCCAGCCCAAATCCGTCGGCATGCCGCAGATCGGCGCGCAGACACTGACCGAGTCGGACATGTGGGGCGCCACGCCGTATGACCAGCTGCTGTGCCGCATCGACTTCAAGCAGATGCGCTACGACGGCCTGTACACCGCGCCAGGCACCGACAAGTCGCTGAGCTTCCCGGGATCACTGGGCGGCATGAACTGGGGCAGCATCTCCACCGACCCGGTCCACGGCTTCATCTTTGTCAACGACATGCGCCTGGGCCTGTGGATCCAGATGCTTCCCGCGCAGAAGAACGCCAAGGCGTCGTCTGGTGGTGAAGCGCTGAACACCGGCATGGGCGCCGTGCCGCTCAAAGGCACCCCGTACGCGGTCAACAAGAACCGCTTCCTGTCGGTGGCCGGCATTCCGTGCCAGGCCCCGCCTTTCGGCACCCTCACCGCCATCGACATGAAGACCCGCAAAGTCGCCTGGCAGGTACCGGTCGGCACCGTCGAAGACACAGGTCCCCTCGGCATCCGCATGCACCTGCCGATCAAGATCGGCCTGCCCACCCTGGGCGGTACGCTCTCGACCCAGGGCGGCCTGATCTTCATCGCCGGCACCCAGGACTTCTACCTGCGCGCGTTCAACAGCGGCAACGGTGAAGAAGTCTGGAAAGCGCGCCTGCCCGTCGGCAGCCAGGGCGGCCCGATGACCTATGTCTCGCCCAAGACCGGCAAGCAATACGTGGTGATCACCGCCGGTGGCGCCCGCCAGTCCAGCGATCGTGGTGACTACGTCATGGCCTACGCCCTGCCGTAAGCCCTTTCACCCACTTCTTCGAGGTGGGTGCCGCGCGGCGCCACCAGGCGCCGCGCTTTCATTCCTGTCTTCGTTCGCAATTTTCGTGGAAGTTTGCGCATGTCATCCGCTATCCGTTTTTCCCCTGCCCGACTGCTGCTGGCAGTGTCCTGCAGCGCCGCACTGCCCGCC
>NZ_DATELE010000225.1:0-4582 GCF_035277045.1 Pseudomonas sp.
GGCGGCGCGTACCATCGCCGGGCAGGGTTTTCGCGGCACCGCCACTGATGTGACCGAAGAAATGGAAGCGCGCCAACGTGTCGAGTACCTTTCCCGGCACGACGTGCTGACAGGGCTGCCCAACAGGCACCAGTTGCGCGATTTCCTGGAAGGCACGCTGGCACCCTCCCTGGCAGCGGGCGCGCCCCTGGTCATGCTGACCATTGATCTGGACCGGTTCAAGCCGGTCAACGACCTGCTCGGACACGCGACCGGCGACCGGGTACTGCGCCAGATTGCCGCCCGCATCAAGCAGTGCGTGCGCACCGAGGACCTTGTAGCGCGCGTGGGCGGCGATGAGTTCGTCATGGTGGTCGCTGGCAAGGTGGAGCACGCGGAAGTCGAAGCCATTTGCCAGCGATTGATCGCGCTGATCGAACAAGTGATGGTCATCGATGGCCAGGAAATCTTCGTCAGCGCCAGTGTCGGCATCGCGATGGCGCCCACGGACGCCTCGCAGGCCGCCGAGCTGCTGCGCTATTCCGACATTGCCCTGTACGAGGCGAAGGCCAGCGGACGCGGCACCTGGCGCTTCTATGACAGCGAGATGAACAACCGCATCATCGAGCGCCGCCGGCTGGAAAGCGATCTTCGCTATGCGATCAGCCACGACGAGCTGCGGCTGCACTTCCAGCCCAGGTTGCGCATCAATGACGGTCAGATGATGGGCGCCGAGGCACTGGTGCGCTGGCAGCACCCGGAGCGGGGCTTGCTGGCACCCGATGCGTTCGTGCCGATTGCCGAGGAAACAGGGCTTGTCATCGCCTTGGGTGACTGGGTGATGAACACGGCATGCCGGCAGGCGGTGCAGTGGCCCGATGACCTGTGCGTGTCGGTGAACATCTCGTCGAAGGAATTCCAGGGCGAGCAACTGGTCGAGCGGGTCAAGTCCGCCCTGGCCACTTCTGGCCTTGCGGCGCGAAGGCTCGAGCTGGAAGTGACTGAAAGCGTGATGCTCGAAGACGCGGAACATGCGCTGGAATTGATGCGGGCGCTGAAGACACTGGGCGTAAGGCTGTCGATGGACGACTTCGGCACGGGCTACTCGTCCCTGAGCTATCTGCGGTCGTTCCCGTTCGATGGCCTCAAGATCGACCGCAGCTTCGTTAGCCGGCTGGGCGAGAGCGAGCCTGACCTGGCGATCGTGGAGGCGGTGATCGGCCTTGGCAAGGCGCTGTCACTGACCGTCACGGCCGAAGGCATCGAAACGCTGGAACAGCTGCGGCTGCTTGATTCCGTTGCCTGTGACGAGGGCCAGGGCTACTTCCTGAGCCGGCCCTTGGAACCGGCCCAGTTCGAGGAATGGCTGCTGCCTCGCCGCTAGCCACCGTACCGCCATGGGGGCGCAAGGGTGCCTCATCGGCGCTGTTTGACATGCTGGCGCACGCAGCGGATAAGCTCCAGCAGGTACTGATTCTCGACAGGCACCATGATGTCCACGGTGTGCGCGCGCGCGGGCTCGCCGTCGGAGATGGTCACCAGGTACCGCTGGCAGTCCGCCGACCCTTTTGGCGGCAGGCACAACTGGGCGGGCAGACGGAAGAAATCCGCCGCCTGCAACAGCTCGCGAATCCTTGCCTGCTCGAGCAGCGGCAGGGTGTCGACATCCAGCCGTGAAGGTTTGGCAAGGCCCGGGAGAAAGGCGATCCCGCCGATTTGCTTCAGTTCGATCAGCACGTCCGCGCTCCTCTAGATGACAATGCCCACGGCAGCCCACCCCGCGCTGACCGCCTGTTGCACGGGGCTGCCGACACCATGGCTGCGCCCGGCCACGTCCGCCGTGACCCGGGCGAACGCCAGGAAACCGATGTCTGGCCGCACCCGCGGATCCCTCAGCGTGTCATACCAGATCCTGCCGGCCGTCTCCCAGGCGTGACCGCCGATGCGCATGGCCACCTGGAAGAACGCGTGGTTGGGAATGCCCGAATTGATGTGCACGCCGCCGTTGTCCTCGAAGGTGTCGACGTACTGGTCCATATGGCCGGGTTGTGGGTCCTTGCCGAGCAGCTCGTCATCGAACGCCGAGCCCGGATTGCTCATCGAGCGCAGCGCCTGGCCGTTGATGCCCGGGGCCAGCAGGCCTTTGCCGATCAGCCAGTCAGCCTGGTCGGCGGTCTGGCCTGTGGCGTACTGCTTGATCAGCGCGCCGAACACGTCCGAGACCGACTCGTTCAGCGCACCGGCCTGGTTGAAGTAGACCAGCTGCGCCTCATCCTCGATCACCCCATGGGACAGTTCATGCCCGATGACCTCCAGGGCGATGGTGAAGCGGTTGAAGACCTCGCCGTCGCCATCGCCGAAGACCATCTGCGCCGAGTTCCAGAACGCGTTGTTGTAATCCTCGCCGAAATGCACCGTGGCATCCAGGCGCATGCCCGCATCGTCGATGGAGTTGCGACCGTAGACCTGCGCGAAGAAATCAAACGTCAGGCCAAGTCCGTCGTAGGCTTCGTCCACGGCGGGATCGCCGGTCGCGGCCTGGCCTTCGGCACGGGCGAGCGTGCCCGGTAGCGACTGGGTACCGTTCGCGCTGTAGATCGTGCGCTGCTTCTCCAGCCGCTGGGCCAGCTGAATGCTGCGCCGGGGCTGGCGCAGGTTCTGGTTAGACAGGCGCATGGCGCGCAGGGTGCTGTCCACGGCACGGGTGTGGAGGGCCGCGTTGCGCTGGGCGGGGGTGCCGTTGCGGGCGATGGAGTTGAGAATGTAGGGGGGGACCAGGCAATGGACGGGATTGCGGCAATGGGGGTGGCGGCACATGCATACCTCCTGCACGAAGCGTTTCGGGACCGGGGCCGATTCACAGTCGAACAGTGTTCATCATAGTCTTGCCGAGCTTGGGGCAAATAACCTTTCGAGCTAACGGGAAGGGTATGCCATTCAACAGGATATCGAGTGCAGTGCAGACTTGCGGTGTCAGTGGGGGCACTGACACCGCAAATCCATCAATCACCTGCAGCAGAGCTGCTGGTGCCGCTGGACACTCCATCGTCCGCGACCTGATCGACGTTCACCGGCGCGGCGGGATGGAGAGAATGTGATCCGTTTCTTCCGTTTGCCTGGATGCTGTCATCCGTGAGGCCGGCGGCTTCATCGGGGTTGATGGCGGGTGCCGGGTCGGTCGAAGGCGGGTAAGAAGCGGATTCGCTGTCGGTACTGGCTGCGCTGTAGTCCGTCGTCGTGCCTGAGAGCGCTGTGGGGCTGGCCGCGGCAAGCAAGGTTGCCATGACCGCGCTCAATGAGAGACTGCTCATTGTCGTACGCCTCCTTTCTAGAGTCGCACAGTAAAGTCTGGACCCGGTGGCGGAAGGGGCGCAGGTAGGCGACCGGCGGCGGGCGCTGGCCGGTCTCGCCAACCGCCAGGGCAGATCGCCCAAGACTTCCAGCCGAAAAATCCGGATAATGGCGGCCACTTCGTTTTGCTCGGTATTATGGTATTCCCGCATGGAAATCAAGGTCAACTTTCTAGACAACCTCCGGCTTGAGGCCAAGTTCGATGATTTCACGGTGGTGGCTGACCAACCGATTCGCTATAAAGGCGATGGTTCGGCGCCCGGCCCGTTTGATTATTTCCTGGCATCGTCGGCGTTGTGCGCGGCGTACTTTGTGAAGTTGTACTGCGAGACCCGCAATATACCGACCGACAATATCCGGCTCTCGCAAAACAATATTGTCGACCCGGAAAACCGCTATAACCAGATCTTCAAGATCCAGGTCGAATTGCCCGCCGATATCTCCGCCAAGGACCGCCAGGGCATCCTGCGTTCGATCGACCGTTGCACGGTGAAGAAGGTCGTGCAGACCGGCCCAGAGTTCGTGATCGAGGAAGTGGAAAGCCTGGATGCCGATGCCCAGGCGTTGCTGATGCTTGATCAGGGTTCGAACGCGAGTACCTATATCGCGGGCAAGGATCTGCCACTGGAGCAGACCATCGCCAACATGTCGGCCATTCTGGCCGACCTGGGCATGAAGATCGAAATCGCCTCGTGGCGCAATATCGTTCCCAATGTGTGGTCGCTGCATATTCGCGACGCGCATTCGCCGATGTGCTTCACCAACGGCAAGGGCGCCACTAAAGAAGGTGCATTGGCGTCGGCGCTGGGCGAGTTCATCGAGCGGCTCAATTGCAACTTCTTCTACAACGACCAGTTCTGGGGCGAAGACATCGCCACTGCACCGTTCGTGCATTACCCGAACGAGCGCTGGTTCCAGCCGGGCCGCAAGGACGCGCTGCCCGCGGAGATTCTCGACGCCTATTGCCTCGCGGTCTACAACCGCGATGGCGAGCTGCGTGGCTCGCACTTGTACGACACCAACTCGGGCAACGAAGAGCGCGGGATCTGCTCGCTGCCGTATGTGCGTCAGTCGGATGGAGAGGTGGTGTACTTCCCCTCCAACCTGATTGAAAACCTGTACCTGAGCAATGGCATGAGTGCCGGCAACACGCTGGCCGAGGCGCAGGTGCAGTGCCTGTCTGAAATCTTCGAGCGCGCGGTGAAACGTGAAATCCTGGAGCGCGAATACGCGCTGCCCGATGTGCCGCAAG
>NZ_DATELE010000226.1:0-6710 GCF_035277045.1 Pseudomonas sp.
CTGCTGGCCGAGGGCGCGAAGGTAGTGGCGGTGGACCGCTCCGAGCTGGTCTTCGAGCTGCAAGGAGAAGGCGTGCTGGCCTTGACCGCCGACCTTGAACAGCACGCCGATTGCGCGCGGGTCATGGCCGCGGCGGTAGAGGCCTTCGGCCGCCTGGATATTCTCGTCAACAACGTGGGCGGGACCATCTGGGCCAAGCCCTTCGAGCACTACGAGGTGGCGCAGATCGAGGCCGAGGTGCGCCGCTCGCTGTTTCCGACACTGTGGTGCTGCCATGCCGCGCTGCCGTACATGCTCAGGCAGGGCAGCGGCGCCATCGTCAACGTTTCGTCCATCGCCACCCGCGGCGTCAACCGTGTGCCCTATGGCGCGGCCAAAGGTGGGGTCAACGCGCTCACTGCCTGCCTTGCCTTCGAAACCGCCGGGCGTGGGGTGCGCGTCAATGCCACCGCGCCCGGGGGCACCGAGGCGCCACCCCGGCGCATCCCGCGCAACAGCGCGCAGCCGAGTGCCGACGAACAGGCCTGGTACCAGCAGATCGTCGACCAGACCCTCGACAGCAGCCTGATGAAACGCTACGGCACCATTGACGAACAGGTGGGCGCGATCCTTTTCCTGGCCTCGGACGAGGCTTCCTATATCACCGGCGTCACCCTGCCCGTGGGCGGTGGCGACCTGGGCTGAACATCGTGCCCAGACCGATTCGACTGGAGAATCCTCATGACACACCCTGTGATCGATCGCATCGAGACGCTCATCGTCGATCTGCCGACCATCCGCCCGCATACGCTGGCCATGCACACCATGCAACGGCAGACCCTGGTGATCCTGCGCCTGAAGTGCAGCGACGGCGTCGAGGGCATCGGCGAGTCCACGACTATCGGAGGCCTGGCCTATGGCTACGAAAGCCCCGAGAGCATCAAGGCCAACATCGACGCGCACCTGGCTCCGGCGCTGGCTGGGATGGCGGCCGACAACATCAACGCGGCCATGCAGAAGCTGGACAAGATCGCCAAGGGCAACACCTTCGCCAAGTCCGGTATCGAGACGGCCTTGCTCGACGCCCACGGCAAGCGCCTGGGCCTGCCGGTCAGCGAGTTGCTCGGCGGGCGTGTGCGGGACAGCCTGGAAGTGGCCTGGACCCTGGCCAGCGGCGACACCGCGCGCGACATCGCCGAAGCCGAGCAGATGCTCGACGCGCGCCGCCACCGCCTCTTCAAGCTTAAGATCGGCGCCAAGCCGCTGGAGCAGGACCTGCGCCACGTGGTGGCGATCAAGAAGGCCCTGGGCGACCGCGCCAGCGTGCGCGTCGACGTCAACCAGTACTGGGACGAATCCCAGGCTATCCGGGGTTGTCAGGTACTGGGCGAAAACGGCATCGATCTGATCGAACAGCCGATCTCGCGGGTCAATCGCGGCGGGCAAGTACGGCTAAACCAGCGCAGCCTGGCGCCGGTGATGGCCGACGAGTCGATCGAAAGCGTCGAGGATGCCTTAAGTCTCGCGGCCGACGGCGCCGCCAGCGTGTTCGCGCTCAAGATCGCCAAGAACGGCGGCCCACGCGCCGTGCTGCGCACCGCGCAGATCGCCGAGGCCGCGGGCATCGCCCTGTACGGCGGGACCATGCTGGAAGGCGCGGTCGGGACCCTGGCCTCGGCCCACGCGTTTCTCACGTTGCGGCAACTGACGTGGGGAACCGAGCTGTTTGGGCCACTGCTGCTCACCGAAGAGATCGTCACTCAGGGCCCGGAGTACCGCGATTTCCACCTGCACGTGCCCAATACCCCAGGCCTCGGCCTGACCCTCGATGAAGCGCGACTGGCCCGTTTCGCCCGGCGCTGACCCCCGACTGACGCTCAAGGAGAACCACCATGCTGTTCCACGTGAAGATGACCGTGAAGCTGCCCCTCGACATGGACCCGGCGCGGGCGGCGACGCTCAAAGCCGAGGAAAAGGAACTCGCCCAGCGCCTGCAGCGCGAGGGCACCTGGCGCCACCTGTGGCGCATCGCCGGACACTACGCCAACTACAGCGTGTTCGACGTGCCCAGCGTCGAGGCGCTGCACGACACCCTGATGCAGCTGCCGCTGTTCCCGTACATGGATATCGAGGTTGACGGGCTGTGCCGCCACCCGTCCTCGGTCCACGCCGACGACCGCTGATTCGCGCCTCTACAAGAACAACAGAAGGTACACACTCATGACCGTGAAAATCTCCCACACCGCCGAGCTGCAGGCATTTTTCCAAGAGGCCGCAGGCGTTGGCAACGACACTGGCAGCCCGCGCCTCAAGCGCATTGTCCTGCGCCTGCTGCAGGACACCGCCCGGCTGATCGAGGACCTCGACATCAGCGAGGACGAGTTCTGGACAGCGGTCGACTACCTAAACCGGCTGGGCGGGCGTGGCGAAGCCGGGCTACTGGTGGCGGGCCTGGGCGTCGAGCATTTCCTCGACCTGCTGCAGGACGCCAAGGACGCCGAGGCCGGGCTTGCCGGGGGCACGCCGCGCACCATCGAAGGCCCGCTGTATGTCGCTGGCGCACCGTTGAGCGTAGGTGAGGCGCGCATGGATGACGGCAGCGAGGAGGGGGTCGCGACCCTGATGCTGCTCGAAGGCCAGGTGCTCGATCCCCACGGCCAGCCGCTGGCCGGCGCCACGGTCGACCTGTGGCATGCCAACACCAAGGGCACCTATTCGTTCTTCGACCCTGGCCAGTCCGAGTACAACCTGCGCCGGCGCATCGTCACCGACGACCAAGGGCGTTACCGTGCGCGCACCCTCGTACCGTCCGGTTATGGCTGCGATCCGCAGGGCCCGACCCAGGAGTGCCTCGACCAGCTCGGGCGCCACGGCCAGCGGCCGGCCCATGTGCACTTCTTCATCAGCGCACCGGGGTATCGCCACCTGACCACGCAGATCAACCTGTCGGGAGAGAAGTACCTGTGGGATGACTTTGCCTACGCCACCCGGGAGGGGCTGGTGGGTGACGTGGTGTTCCACGAGGACAACGGCCAGCGGTATGCGCGGCTGGATTTCGATTTCCAGTTGCAGGCAGCGCGGGACGACGCGGCCGAGCGTCGCAGCACACGACCGCGGGCGTAGCCGGGTCCTGTGGGAGGTTCTGTCTTTGTTCCCTGTCCAGCGAAGGGGTCAGCGCAGACAGTGCAAGTGCCGGCCCGAATCTCCCTCGGGGCAATCCACAGCGCACCCGCCCCTGTGTTACGTTCCCCTGACCAACCAGCAGGGGAACCCACATTGGACTCATTGACACAGGCCGTACTGGGCGCCGCCTTGCAGGGCGCGGTTCTGGGCAAGGTACAGGGCCGGCGTTCGCTGTTCTACGGCGCGGCACTGGCCACGGTGCCAGACCTGGACGTGGTGATCCGCTACGCCGACCCGGTCTCGCAGATGACCTTTCACCGGGGCTTTTCCCACTCGATCTTCATGCTCACCGGCCTGGCCCTGCTGCTGGCCTGGCTGGTCGCCAGCGTGGCGCGCAGGCGCTGGCCGGACAAGGGCTACAGCGGGCCCAGGCTGTTCCTGGCGTTCTGGCTGGTGCTGGTCACCCACCCGGTGCTGGACGCCTTCACGGTCTATGGCACCCAGCTGTTCTGGCCGATCCACTCGATCCCCGAGAGCTGGGCGGCGGTGTTCATCATCGACCCGGTCTACACCGTGCCGCTGCTGGCGGCGGTGATCTTTGCCGCGGTCAAAAGCTTCACCGGGCGCGGGGTGCCGGTGCTGCTCGCCGCCCTGGCGTTCAGCACCGCCTACCTGGGCTTCGGCCTGGGCGGGCGGGTGATGGCCGAGCAGCGCTTCCACGCGGCACTGGATAAGCAAGGGATCGCCGTCACCCAGGTGCGCGCCGTGCCGATCGCCTTCAACAGCCTGGTCTGGCGAGTGATCGCCAAGACCCCGGACGGCCAGTACTACGAGGGCATCAGCAGCCTGTTCGATCGCGAACCGCCCGAATGGCTGCGCCAGCCGCTCAATCTCGACGCCCGCGGCATGCTCGACGACGCGCCGCTGCATGAGCGGCTGCGCTGGTTCACCGGCGACTGGCTGCGCTACGACATCGTCGGCGATGCCCTGGTGGTGACCGACCTGCGCATGGGCAACCCGGGCAACTACACCTTCCGCTTCAAGATGGCCGCCCGCGATGAGCAGGGCCGCTGGACCCCGGTGACGCCGGAGATGTGGCGCGGCTCGGGCGCCGCCTCGATGTTCAATGCCCAGGACATGGCGCTGATCTGGCGGCGCATCGTCGACCAGCAGCCGCCCCTGCCGCTGGCCCGCTGGACCCGGCAGTACCTGGGCGCCGAAGCGTACGCCCAGTGACCGCACGCAACGCCGGCCTGGACCTGCTCAAGTGGCTGGCGATCCTCAGCATGATCGCCGACCACCTGCGCTACCTGTGGCCCGAGGCCGAGTGGCTGTTCGTGATCGGGCGCCTGGCGTTCCCGTGGTTCTGCCTGGCGATCGCGGCCAATGTCGCGCGCTCGCCGGCCGGCGCATTGTTCACCCCATTCAATGGCCGCTACCTGGGCTGGCTGGTGCTGTTCTCGGTGCTGTCCGAGTGGCCCTATCGTTGGCTGGACAACGGCTCGGCGACGCTCAACGTGATGCCGACCCTGACCCTCGGGCTGCTGGTCGCCTGGGGCGTGCACCATCCCACGCGCCTGGGCGGCGTACTGGCCCTGATTGCGGTGATCGTCTCGACCCTGGCGGAGGACACCCTTATGTACGGCCTGCCGGGCGTGCTGCTGCCCGCCGCGCTAGTGCTGGCAATGGCCAGAGGAAGCGGGTGGTGGATGCTGCCCGGCTTTCTGGCGATGGCCGCGAACCTGACCAACTCCTGGCTCATGGCCCATGTCCTGGAGCCCTTCGTGTGGCTCGTGCTGGCCACCGCCTGGGCGTCGGTGCCGTTTGGCACGGGCCTGCTGCGGCTCAAGGGCCTGCCTTCGGTCTGGCCCGTGGGGCGTTGGGGGTACGGCTTTTATCCGGTGCATCTGGCCGCGATCAAGACGGTGAGCCTGCTTGCCTGAACACCACCCGGCCACTGGCGGTTGCGCGCGATCGATGCCAGGGTCGATAGTGGCCTGACGCACTGAACGATCGGGGCCTTCGGGCCCTCAGAGCAACAATGACCCTTACAGCAGCCAGGACCGGCCATGCTCGCGAACACCCTAGTCTTCCTGACCACCCTGGCCGCCATGGAGGCGGTGGCCTACCTCGCTCACAAGCACATCATGCACGGCTGGGGCTGGGGCTGGCATCGCTCGCACCATGAGCCGCGCGAGGGCTGGTTCGAGAAGAACGACCTGTATGCGGCGGTGTTCGCGGGGCTGGCGATCGTGCTGATCGCCCTGGGCACCAGCGGCATGCACCCGCTGGAGTGGATCGGCGCCGGCATGACCGCCTATGGCCTGCTGTACTTCGTCGTGCATGACGGCCTGGTGCATCATCGCTGGCCGTGGCGGGTAGTGCCGCGACGCGGTTACCTGAAGCGGCTCTACCAGGCGCATCTGATGCACCATGCCGTGGAGGGCAAGGAGCGCTGCGTGTCGTTCGGCTTCCTGTACGCCCCGCCTATCGATCGCTTGCGTGCGCAGCTTCGCGCCCAGCACCAGGGGCCGCTGCGCCGACCGGGCGCGGACGGTTCCACAGCCGGGCGGGGCGCTCCGGCCAGCGACGCCAGCGCGAACTGACCGCACGCCACAGGCCCGTGAGCACCGCCGCGGTCTTTTCACCCTTCGAGGTGGATACCCGTGCATCCCAGGCGTGGCTGCCGGCCGCCAGCACCTTCACGCCAATCTGGCGGTACACCGTCGCCGCCGTGGCCACCGCCCAGGCCGAGCGCCAGGGCAGGGCGCCAAGACCTGCCTGCGCGCTGACGTAGTAGGGCTCTGCGTGTTCGATCAACTGGCGGGCGAGATCGGCCACGGCAGCGCGGTGCACGGGGTCCGCCAGGCGCTGCGCGGGGATGTTCTTGTCCTGGAGCCAGCGCTCGGGCAGGTAGCAGCGCCCGACCCGGGCGTCCTCGATGATATCGCGGGCGATGTTGGTGAGCTGCAGCGCCAGGCCCAGGTCGCAGGCACGGTCCAGGGTCGTCGCGCTGCTGGCGCCCATGACCCGCGCCATCATCAGCCCGACGACGCCAGCCACGTGGTAGCAGTACTGCAAGGTGTCGTCGAAGGTGCGGTAGCGGTACTCGGCCACGTCCATCTCGAAGCCGCGAAGCAGGTCCAGCGCTTCGCCACGTGGCACGTGGTGGCGGCGCACCACGTCGCGCAAGGCGGCGAAGGCCGGATCACTCAAGGGTTGGCCTTGGTAGACCGCATGGGTCTGTGCCTGCAGCCGCGCCAGGCATTGCTCGGCCTGGGGACGGCTGACGGGCACGGCATCATGGCCGGCCTGCTGGCCGTCGATCACGTCGTCGCAGTGGCGGCACCAGGCATAGAGCATCACGGCCGAGCGGCGCGTCGGTGCGTCGAACAGACGCGAGGCGGCGGCAAAGCTTCTGGAACCCACCGCGATGCTCTGGTGGGCGTGCTCGAGCAGCGTCGGGTCGTCCATTGGCGCACTCATGCGTGGAGGTCCTCAAGCATCAGGCCAGCGGTGGCCTTGGCCGAGCCGATCACCCCCGGCACGCCCGCGCCAGTGTGGGTGCCGGCCCCGACCAGGTACAGGTTGGGCAATCGCGCATCGCG
>NZ_DATELE010000227.1:0-9368 GCF_035277045.1 Pseudomonas sp.
TTGTTGGCCTCCACATCCGGCATCTCTTCATCGAGCGATGCGTCTGCATCGTCAGGCAGCGGCGCTGCTTTCTCACCCTTGCCGGGATCACTCCCCGCTTCGGTATCGGTCTTGCCTGCTACACCTTTCTGGGACAGGTTGCCTGGGGCGTTCTCATCTATATCCATTTTTGCTCTCCGGACGGGACCGCGGGGCATCCGCGCTTGATCGTGAGAGGTTTCAGGGCAATGGGAGTGCCGTGCAATGGACGAACGGGGCATTCGTGGCGCTTGGGCTTCCACGCTTAACGCAGTGTGCGAATGCGATGCCCAGATACGAAAAAGCCCGCCAGTCGGCGGGCCAGGGGCACTGCGCAGTCACGCAATCAGTGTCGCGACCAGGGCCTGGGCGGCCGAGAGCGAGGGCAGCGGACCGCTGACGGCTTCACCGTTGCACACCAGGTACCAGCAGGCGAGCAGCCCTTGTTCGCGTAACTGGGCGGGCACGGCACTGCCGATGACGGACATGATGGTAATAGCGGCCATGAGTACTTCTCCTCTGAAACATGGCCCTACCTTACGCAGCAGCCGACGCGGTGTGAAATCAACCGCTTCAATAGTGGTCATTGGCAAATTCAACGGTATGCCTTACCAGCGGGGTGGGCCGTAGTACGCTGGAGGCGGGCCGTTGTAACGCTGGTACGCCGGAGGCGGCGCGGGCACGTAGCGCTCCACCACTGGATAGGGCTGGTAGTAGACAGGCTGTGGCGGCGCCTGCACATAGACCGGCGGCGGTGCCTGCACATACACCGGCTGGGGCGCATACACCGGTTGGCGTTCGACATACACGGTCCGGTCCTGGCCGCCGGTGACCGCCGCCCCGACGACAGCGCCGATCACGGCCGCGCCCAGCATCGGGCCTGCTCCATGCCAGCCACCGCCGCCACCGTGGGCAGCTGCCTGCCCGCAGACAGCCAGGGCGCCGACCAGCAGGGCGATTCTGGGGATATGACGGTTCATCTGGGTGTTCCTCGCGATAGACCCTTGTTCGGGCATGCGGATTTGACCGCAAAAACTGTCAACTGGGTACAAGCGCTGGGTAAAGGTTGTGTAAGGGGGGATCAGCGGTCGTACGGCCAATTAAGGCATAATCCCCTCTGAATGTTGCGAAGGAGTCGAACATGGCGGTAGCACCGAGTAGAGACACTGTCTTGTGCATTTCCCTGGCCGGGCGGCCTGGTACGTTCGGGGTGCGCTTTCACAATCATCTGTACGAGCAGCTGGGGCTGGACTATTACTACAAGGCCATGACCACCCAGGACCTGCCCGCCGCGGTGGCCGGGATCCGCGCGCTGGGTATTCGCGGGTGCGGGGTCTCGATGCCGTTCAAGGAAGCGTGCATGGCCCTGGTCGACGAGATCGACCCTTCGGCCGCGGCCATCGAGTCGGTCAATACCCTGGTCAATACCGATGGCCACCTCAAGGCCTTCAATACCGACTACCTGGCGGTACGCCACTTGCTCGCCCAACATCGGGTAGACCCTGAAACGGCATTCGCGCTGCGGGGCAGCGGCGGCATGGCCAAGGCCGTGGCCAGTGCCCTGCGTGATTCGGGGTTCAGGCAAGGGTTGATCATCGCCCGCAACGAGCAGGCTGGCCGGCAACTCGCGGATGTCTGCGGCTACCGCTGGCAGGCCGAGCTGGGCGACCTCTGTCCACCGATGCTGATCAATGTCACGCCGATCGGCATGGCGGGCGGTGCCGAGGCCGAGCACCTGGCGTTTCCCGCGACAGCGATCGCCGTGGCCGAGCGGGTGATGGACGTGGTGGCGATGCCCGCCAGGACGCCTTTGATCGAGTACGCGCAGTCATTGGGCAAGCCCGTGATTACCGGGCTCGAGGTCATCGCCGTGCAGGCCCTTGAGCAGTTCGTGCTTTACACAGGGGTACGGCCATCGGCGGAGCAAGTGGCGGCGGCTGTGGCCTACGCGCGCAACTGAACCAGCAACCGGCGCCAGCGTGATGGTGTGGGAGGGCCGCACGGCAGTGATCGTGCGGCCTTCCCTGGCTCACGTGTCCAGTTGCTGATCGACAAGCCATCGCCCATGGGCGAGCGACGCGTGCTGGGCGTTCTCAAGGTCGGTGAAATGTGATTTGTCGAGCGGCAGCGGTTGTCGCTTGCTGACCTGGCCTTCGGGATCGGTGATCAGGCACCCCCCGGAGAATGGCATCGGCGACCCAGGGTGGGTCACGATATTGGCCGTGATCGTGTGATCGCGGTATTCACAGTGAAGGGTTTGCATCTTCCTTACCTCGCTGTGGCATGAAAGCTGTTACTTCCATATACCACAGCGGGCGACCGCAAGTTCCCGGCGCGACCAGCGTGCCCGGCCGGGCGGCGGGTCAGAACTCGGTCGGCTGGATGATTTCAACCCAGTAGTCGTCCGGATCCTTGACGAAGGCGATGTTCTTCATGCGGCCGTCGGTCAGGCGTTTCTGGAAGTTGACGCCCAGGGCCTCGAAGCGCTCGCAGGCCGCGCGGATGTCTGGCACCGAGATGCAGATATGGCCGAAACCGCGTGGATCGGTGTTGCCGTTATGGTAGGCGAACGCCGCGTCGTCCTCCGTGCCATGGTTGTGGGTCAGTTCCAGAATGCCGGGAATCGACTTCATCCACTCGGTGCGCGCGGCGTCATCGGCGGGGATCTGCGCCTTGTCGACCAACGCGAGGAAGTAAAGACTGAACTGCGCTTCAGGGAAGTCGCGTTTTTCCACCAGGCTGAAACCCAGCACGCGGGTATAGAAGTCGAGCGACAGCTTGATGTCCTTGACCCGCAGCATGGTGTGGTTGAACACGAATTGGCTGGTGGCGGCATCCGGCTGCGCGGTGACGCCGGGCAGGGTTTGCAGATCTTGCAGGCTCATGAGCACTCCAGAAACAGGGCCGGCGCCATGCGGCGCCAGCGGGACTGACAGGCCGACTATGATACGGGACTGAACCGATTGCGCAAATGAAACGCGCCCTGCAGGTGCAGGGCGCGGAAATTAGAAGCCCGCCGAAGCGGGCGAGATGGGGCGCTAATCCTTTAGCAGGTTTGATCTTCTCGCAATCGATGTGAAAAAAGCGTGAAGTTAGTGTGCATTATTCATTGGCGTAACCAACTGTCGACGGTGCTGGCGCCATATTCCTGCTTCCACGCTTTCAGCCCGCGATGATTACCACCTTTGGTTTGAATCAATTCGCCGGTGTGTGGGTTTTCGTAGACTTTGACTACGCGTGCCCGACGTTGTTTGGGCGCGGTGGCCGGCCGGCGCGATACGGCCTTGGGATCAAGGAGGGCGATAATGTCGCGCAGGCCCTTGTCGTAGGTTTTCATCAGCCCGAGCAGTTTTTGCTCGAATTCGATTTCGCGCTTGAGGCCGGCATCCTTTTTTAGTGTTTCCAATTGCGCCATTTGCTCCTGGAGGGCTTTTTCGGCAGCACGAAATTCTGCAAGTCTGGACACTTTTATCACTCCTGAAAGTGTTGGGCGGCGCGCGGCCGGAAACAAATAAGCGCACGTGCCGACGGCCACAACGGTGCGGTATTGCCAGAAGTAAGTGTAGTAGTGTTGGGTGAGGTGGTAAACAGCCAGAGAAGCGCCCTCGATGGACGTTGAATAGTCGTCCGTAATGGACTCAGGGCGGCGCCGCGCGCTTCCTGAAATACGCTTTAGACCATGGTCCAATGGCCCATTTCAGAGCGGTTGCAGGACAATTGCAGCGCATCGCCAGGCCGCGCCTGGTATCTGCACAATGCTGGTGCGGATGTACCGGCCTGTTTTGCGACCCTTCTTTTCTGGATGTTTTCATGTTTCCCCCTTTCTCCCTGGCAGCCGGCCGTAGTGTCGCGGGTCTGCTTGTCTTGAGTAGCGTTTTTTCAGTTCATGCAGCCGGTTTTATCGAAGACAGCAGTGCGAGGCTGGAGGCCCGGAATGTCTATTTCAATCGAGACTTTCGTGACGGACACAGCAGTTCCGGTCAAGGCGCGTCGAAACGCGAAGAGTGGGCGCAGGGCTTCATTCTGAATGTACAGTCCGGCTACACCCAAGGTCCTGTCGGATTGGGTGTCGATGCGGTGGGCATGCTCGGGTTGAAACTGGACTCGAGTCCCGCGGACAGCAACAGTGGTTTATTGCCATCGTCCGGTCAAGACCCGCGGCGCGCGGTTGATCAATACGCCAAGTTGGGCGCTGCGGCGAAGTTGCGTATATCGCGAACGGTTATAAAGTACGGCAGCATGATGCCGGACATGCCGTTGCTTAAATACAATGATGGACGCCTGTTGCCGACAATGTTCCAAGGTGCGATGGTCACGTCGGAGGAGGTCCAGGACTTGAAGTTTCGGCTTGCCCGTCTGGACAAGTATGTAGCCCGGGACTCGACCGATCGCCAGGACATCCGCGTGCATTGCAAGAACAAGCGCTATGCCTGCGGCACCACGGCCGACCACTTTGACCTGGCGGGGCTGGATTACCGGTTCAACGAACGGCTGAGCGCACAGTATCAGGTGGCGAAACTTGAAAACGTCTATCGGCAGCATTTCCTCGGCCTTGTCGCCAGCCAGCCCCTTTCCGTGGGCAGCGTGTCGGCGGACCTGCGCGTGATCAAGAGCGATGACATTGGCAGTGCGCGCGCGGGTGACATCGATCACCGCGCCTTCAGTGGCATGCTGGGCTACAGCCTGGGCGGGCACAAGTTCAGCGCCGGCTGGCAGCGCATGTACGGCGAAAGCGCCATGCCGTATCTCGATGGCAGCAATCCGTACCTGGTGAACTATGCCCAGGTCAACGACTTCGCCGCCGCCCAGGAGCGCTCCTGGCAGCTGCGCTACGACTATGATTTCAAAGGGGTGGGGCTGCCAGGATTGAGCTTCTTCTCCCGGTATATCAATGGCGACCACATCAAGGTGCCTGGCAGTCTTGCCGAGGGCAAGGAGTGGGAGCGTGATTCCGAGCTCAGGTATCAGGTGCAGGGCGGCACGTTCAAGGACGTCAGTGTACGGCTGCGCAACTCGACCTATCGCAGCAATTACGAGAAGTGGGCAAGGGACATGGACGAGACACGGGTGATCGTGAGCTATGACTTCTCGGTGTTGTAAGCCTGGGCAGCGCTGGCGGCGTTGTTCTGTTGACCGTGTGCCGCTGGCAGTCAGGCTGGCGTAGAGGAAACTCCGGGAGCGTGCAATGAATGACCTGCTGCTGATTGGCATCGGACCAGGCGATCCACGCCAGATCACTTGCGAGGCGGTGGAGGCGCTGCGGCGCGCGACTGTGTTTTTCCTGCTCGACAAGGGCGCGGACAAGGCCGAATTGCTAGCGCTGCGAACCGCCATCCTTGCGCGCTATGTTCCTGATGGGCAGTACCGGCTTGTGCAGATCGAGGATCCCGTGCGCAACGCGGTCTCAGTTGACTACGGGGCTGCGGTGGATGACTGGCATCGTCAACGGGCGGTGTTGTACGCCGGGGTGCTGCGGGACGAGCTGGGGGCAGGAGAGGTGGGCGCCTTCCTGCTCTGGGGTGATCCTTGCCTGTATGACAGTACCTTGCGCATCCTCGACCTCGTCCGCCAGCAGGGCCTGGCGCTGACGCTTGACGTCATCCCGGGCGTCAGCAGTGTGCAGGCGTTGGCGGCGCGCCACCAGGTCCCGCTCAACCGCGTCGGTGAGCCATTGACCGTTGTCCCGGGCCGCCGCCTGGCCAGGCAGGGGCGCATCGACAATGTGGTGGTGATGCTCGATGGCCGCTGCGCCTTCGCTGAAATCGACGACCCTGACCTGATGATCTACTGGGGTGCCTACCTGGGAACCGCCGACGAGATACTGGTCAGCGGGCCGCTGCAGGCGGTCAAGGCGCAGATCCTCGAGCAGCGCGAACGTGCGCGCCGGCGCAAGGGCTGGATCATGGATACCTATCTGCTGCGAAGACCGCTGTAGCGGTGCTGGCTACTTGCCAAGAATGCTTTCGACCTTTTCGCGCAACTGGTCGATGCTGAACGGCTTGCCGATCAGGTACATGCCTTCGGGCACGTTGATGTTTTCCGCATAGCCACTGGCAAACAGGATGGGCAGCGTTGGCCGCAGTTCCCGTGCCTTGGCGGCCAGTTCGTCGCCGCGCATGTCGGGCAGGCCGACATCGGTCATCATCAGGTCCAGCGGTTGGGACGGATCCTGGAGAATCGCCAGGGCGGTGCCCGCATCCGCGGCCTCGCTGGCCGTGTGGCCCAATTCGTCGAGCACTTCGACCATCAGCATACGAACGATGTCGTCGTCTTCGACTACCAGAAGGTGCATGTTTGGGGTCCTGTTCAGGGATTGATCTCTACTCTGTGGGCGCGGGGAGGGAGAAAGTTCCCCGTGGCCCGCCAACAGGATAGCGATCTGCGCACCCCGATGGAACGTTTGCGCTGCGTCATATTCAAATGCTGGCTAAGCGCTCTGCCAGAAGGATCAAAGGCAGGTAAACTCGCATCAAACCCCAAAGTGGTGCAGCAGGATCGACAGCGATACTGCGAAGAATCCGCCACATTTGCTTCGATGGACCTTTTTGTTCGGGCATCCTCAGATGATTCAAGCAGCTTCCCTGGACCAGCAGAGCTTTCGCAAGCTGCTGACCCGCAACATCGGCCTGCCGTTGGGCGTCGGCCTGCTCAGCGCCGTGGCCTTCGTCGGGGTGATCAATTACCTGCTCACCTCCATGCAGTGGGTCGAGCACACCGACCGGGTCATCAGCAACGCCAACGAGGCGGTCAAGCTGACCATCGACATGGAGACCGGCATGCGCGGTTTCCTGCTGACCGGGGACGAGCGCTTCCTTGACCCCTATGAAGTGGCCAAGCCGCGCGTATTCGGTGGCCTGCAGAGCCTGCGCGAGATGGTGGAAGACAACCCTCAGCAGGTCGACCGGCTTGATCGCCTGACCGCCCTGCAGCGCGAATGGAACAATTTCGGCTCGGACATGATTGCCCTGCGCCGCACCGGAGGCGATGCCCAGGCCCCGATCCGCAACGGCCGCGGCAAGCGGCTCACCGACGAGATCCGCAAGGAGTTCGACGGTTTCGTGGCGACCGAGCAGCAGTTGCGCATGGCGCGCAACGAGAAGGTTCGGGACACCACCATTCTCTCGATTTCAGCCTTTGTCCTGCTGGTCATCGCCCTCAGCGCCTTCCTCGCCTATCGGGGCCGGCGTGACCTGATGCTGCTGTCCGACAGCTATATGGAAAACATTGAGGCCCAGCAGCGTTCGGCCGAGCGCCTGGAGTACCAGGCCTGGCTGCGCAACGGGCAGACTCAGCTGGCCGAGCAGGTGCTGGGGCAACTGACCGTGCCGATGCTGGGTGAAAATATCCTGCGGTTCTTCGCGGCGTATCTGGGCAGCGTGGTCGGCGCCCTGTACGTGCGTGACGCCCACGGCCACCTGCAGCGGGTCGCGACCTATGGGCTGGATGCCCAGGCGCAGGCCCGCGACCCGTTGGTCGGCAGCCACGAAGGCCTGCTGGCCCAGGCTCTGAAGCAGAACCGCCTGCTGCGTCTGGACCAGTTGCCCGAGGACTACTTCCAGTTCAGCAGCGGGCTGGGCTCAGGCTTGCCGCGCGCGGCGCTGCTGATGCCGGCGCGTGACGACGGGCAGGTCAACGGTGTGATCGAACTGGGCTTCCTGCGCCCGCTGGATGAGCGTGACGGCGAACTGCTGGAGCGGGTAACCGAAAACCTCGGCATGTCCATCGAGAGCGCCCGCTACCGCCAGCGCCTGCAGGAAGTGCTGGCCGAGACCCAGCAGCTCAATGAAGAGCTGCAGGTGCAGCAGGAAGAACTCAAGACCGCCAACGAAGAGCTCGAAGAGCAGTCCCGGGTGCTCAAGGAGTCCCAGGCGCACCTGGAGACCCAGCAGGCCGAGCTGGAACAGACCAACGAGCAACTGAGCGACCGCACCCACGCCCTGGACCGCAAGAATTCCGAGCTCAACAAGGCCCAGCTTGAGCTGCAGGCCCGCTCCGAAGACCTGGAACGTTCGAGCAAGTACAAGTCCGAGTTCCTCGCCAACATGTCCCATGAGCTGCGCACGCCGCTCAACAGCTCGCTGATCCTGGCCAAGCTGCTGTCCGAGTACGGGCAGGGCAATCTCAGCGAAGAGCAGATCAAGTTTGCCGAGTCGATCTACTCGGCGGGCAATGACCTGCTCAACCTGATCAACGATATCCTTGATATCGCCAAGGTCGAGGCCGGCAAGCTGGAAATGCGCCCGGAAAACACCCCTGTGGTGCGTCTGGTGGAAGGTTTGCGGGGCATGTTCGAGCCTTTGGCGCAGCACAAGGGCCTGGACTTCCAGGTCGAGCTGCACGAGCCGTTGCCGCCTTCGCTGTTCACCGACCGCCAGCGACTGGAGCAGATCCTCAAGAACCTGCTGTCCAACGCCATCAAGTTCACCGACCGCGGTCAGGTCAGCCTGCAGATCAGTCATCAGGCGGATGCCGGCATTGTCTTCACCGTGCGCGACAGCGGCATCGGCATTGCCGCCGACCAGCAGCAGGTCATCTTCGAGGCATTCCACCAGGCTGATGGCACCAGCAACCGCCGCTTCGGGGGCACCGGCCTGGGGCTGTCGATCTCCCGTGATCTGGCGCGCCTGCTGGGTGGGCACATCAGTGTCCAGAGCACGCCGGGGCAGGGCAGTGTGTTCAGCCTGGTCCTGCCCGAGCGCTACGAGGCGCCGGCCGAAGAGGCCGCGCCAGTAGCGCTCAAGCGCCCGGTGCTGGAACTGCCCGCGCCGCTGCTGCCAGTCGCGCCCACACCGCTGACCCCGGTGGTCCCTGTCTTCAGCGATGACCGCGACAAGGCGCCGTTCGGCAATCGCTGCATCCTGGTCATCGAGGACGAACCGAATTTCGCCCGCATCCTCTACGACCTGGCCCACGAACTGGGTTACAGCTGCCTGGTGGCCCATGCCGCCGACGAGGGCTTCCAGCTGGCCGTGAGCCACGTTCCCGACGCCATTCTGCTCGACATGCGCCTGCCCGACCACTCGGGCCTGACCGTGCTGCAGCGGGTCAAGGAGCAGGCCTCCACCCGGCATATTCCGGTGCACATCATCTCGGTCGAGGACCGGGTCGAGGCGGCCATGCACATGGGCGCTGTGGGGTATGCGGTCAAGCCGACCAGCCGCGACGAGCTCAAGCAGGTCTTCGCACGTCTTGAAGACAAGCTGACGCAGAAGCTCAAGCACATCCTGCTGGTGGAGGACGATGACCTGCAGCGCGAAAGCATCGCCCGCCTGATCGGCGACGAAGACATCGAGATCACCGCGGTGGCCATGGCCCAGGACGCTCTGGACCTGCTGCGCGAGAACATCTAC
>NZ_DATELE010000228.1:0-4934 GCF_035277045.1 Pseudomonas sp.
CATTTGGCAGCACGTGTCGGCAGAGGTTGGTCCAGGTGCCGACGCCGGCCACCTGGGCCGCCTCGACGAAGGTGCGGGTGCGCCAGCGCAGCACTTCACCGCGGGCCAGCCGCGCGAAGATCGCGACCGATGACAAGCCCACCGCGAGGGCGATTTCCAGCGTGCCAAACCCCAGCGCGGTGACGATGGCCATCGCCAGCAGCAGGCCCGGGATCGCCATCAGCACTTCCACCACGATCGCCAAGGCGCGATCGGCGACGCCACCAAGCCAGCCGGCGATACCGCCCAGCAGGCTGCCAGCGACCAGGGCCACCAGCACCGCGATGCCGGTGGCCTGCAGCGACAATGACGCGCCGTGCACGCAACGCGCGTAGAGGTCGCGCCCCAGATGGTCAGTGCCGAACCAGTGCTGGGCCGAAGGGCCTTGCAGCGTCTGGGTGGGGTCGGCCAGCAGCGGGTCGGCGCTGGTGAACAAGCCCGGCCAGAAGGCCCAGCCCAGTATCACCATGAACAGCGCGAGGCTCAGCGCCACGGGCAGACCCGGCCAGCGCACAGGGCGGGCGAGGGGATAGGCAGGTTGCAGGATCATGGGCGGTTTCCTGGGCGGATGCGCGGGTCGAGCAGCGGATAGATCAGGTCGGTCAGCAGATTGGTCAGCACATACAAGGCCGCGGCCAGCAGCACCACGCCCTGGACCACGGCGATGTCCTGGCTGGAGACGGCCGCCTGGGCCAGACGCCCGACGCCGTCGCGGGAGAACACCGTTTCGGTGACCACCGCGCCGGCCAGCAGGTTGCCCAGCAGGGTGCCGGCCACGCTCAGCAGGGGAATCGCCGCGTTGTGCAGGATATGGCCGCAAAGCAACCGCCAAGGCCCGACGCCCTTGCTGCGAAGGGCCTGGACAAAGGGCTGCTGGCTAACGCTGGCAATCGAACGGCCGAGCACCTGGGCGATCATCGCCGCGCCAGGCAAGGCCAGGGTCACGGCCGGCAACACCAGACTGGCGAGGCCGTGGTTGCCCATGGCCGGCAGCCAGTGCAACTGGAAGGAGAACAGTTGCAACAGCAGCAGCCCGACCCAGAAGGTCGGCAGCGAGACGACGACGGCTGGAGCGTTCTGCAGCGCGCTCCGCACCGCCGGCCGACGGATGTGATAGCCCGCCAGCGCAAGGCCGATCCCCAGAGGCACCGCCAGCATCAGCGCGGCGAGCGCCAGCGCCAGGGTGGACGGCAGCGCTGCGGCGAGCGCCTGGGCCACCGGTTTGCCGGTTTGCAGCGACTGGCCCAGATCCAGGTGCAGCAACCGCCACAGCGCACCGCCGTATTGCTGCCAGAGGCTCCCGTCGAGGTGGTAGCGGGCGCGCAGTTCAGCCACCTTGGCCGGGTCCACCGTCCCCGGCTCGCCGCTCTGCGCCAGCAGGATCGCGATCGGGTCGCCCGGCAGCGCATACAGGATGGCGAACGACAGGGTAAAGGCGGCCCACAGTACCAGCGCGGCCTGGGCCGGGCGCCAGAGCCAGGGACCGGTCAACAACCGGCGCGTGTCGATAAGGCTCATCGGTCAGTGGCTCCCAGGCTGTGCCAGCCAGGTGTCGTAGAACTGCAGACGGGTTGAGGCCTCGTAGTGCAGGCCGCGCACCACGTCACGGAAGGCGGTCACGGTGGCGGCCTCCACCAGGGGAATCACGTGCCCCTGTTCCACCAGTTCACGGCTGGCCTGCTGGATCAGCTGCCCGCGGGTATGCACATCGAGGCTGGCCGCCGAATCCAGCAACGCCTGGTCAAGCCCTGACGGCGCCCGCACGTTGACGTTGCGCCCGCTGGACAGGAACACCGTGCGCAGCACGTCCGGGTCGGCGCGGGTCAGGTTGAAGAACCACAGCTGGTACTTGAGCGAGGTCTGCGCCAGGCTCACCTGGCCAATCGTGGATTTGTTCAGGTGCAGTTCGATGCCGACCTGGCGCAGCTGCTGCTGTACCAGTTCCAGCACCGGCGTGCTGGCCTGCCAGTAGTCCAGGGCGAAGCCGAGGCGCTTGCCGTCGCGCTCGCGCCAGCCATCGGCGGCCCTGGTCCAGCCGGCGGCGTCCAGCAGCTTGCCGGCGCCTTCGGGGTCGTAGGCGAGGCTGGTGCTGAGGTCCTGGTAGTACGGCGTGCTGCTGGCCAGCACCGAACTGGCCGGTTTCTGGTGTCGGGAGATCACGCCTTTGAACTGGTCGCGGTCGATGGCCTTGTTCAGGGCCCGGCGCACGTTGGCATCGTCCAGCGGCGCACGGGATTCATTGGGTGTCAGGTTGAAGACGATGCCCGGGTTGGAGCGGGCAATGGAGGGAATGCCCTGGGCTTCCAGCACCGCTTCGTCCTGCACGGCCACGCCGGTGTTCACGTCGATCTGCCCTGACAGCAGGCTGCCCAGGCGCACGCCGGATTCGGGCAGGATGTGGAACTCGATCGCATCGAGCCAGGCGCGGCCCTTGTGCTCGGCCAGGGTCGAGGGCCAGGCATAGTCCGGGCGGGACTCGATGCGCACCAGCCGATTGTGCTCGAAGCTTTTCACGTTGAACGGCCCGGAACCCACAAGCGCGCCCTGGCAGCGTTCCTCGGCGGAGTGCTTGAGGGTCGCGGGGGACAGCAGCCCCAGGCTCATGGTCGAGCTGGCCTGCAGGAACTGCGCGTTGGCCTGCTTGAAGGTGATGCGCACGCTCAGCGGTCCGCTCACCTGGATGGATTCGAGCCCGGCCAGGTAGGTGCCGGCCAGTTGTGCCTGAGCGCCGAGGGCAATGATGGCCTCGAAGTTCGCCTTGACCGCCGCCGCGTCCAGCGCGCTGCCGTCGGCGAAGGTCACGCCTTCGCGCAGGTGGAAGGTGAACTGGCGCGAATCTTCGCTGACCTCCCAGCGTTCGGCCAGCCAGGGGACGATCTCGGCGGTTTGCGGGTCCTGGTCGGTCAATGAGTCCACCAGTTGCCGCCCGACGTTGAGTGCCGTGTTGTTGCCCGCCTGTTGCGGGTCGATGCAGTTGGGGTCGCCGTCGAAGGCCACCCGCAGCACCCCACCGTTGCGCGGCTGGGCCGGGGCGCTGGCGTCGGCCTGCCGAGCGGATTTGTCGTCGCAGCCGGCCAGGGTCACGGCGATTGCGAGGCCTAGTGAAGCCAGGGGTCGGAGCATGGTCTTTCCTTAGAAGAAGCGGTTTGCGCGGTAGGGCAGGCCCAGGTTTTCCCGCAGCGTGGTGCCGGCGTATTCGCGCTGGAACAGCCCGCGGCGCTGCAGCTCCGGGACCACGCCGTCGACGAAGTCGTCGATGGCCGAGTGCAGCCCGCTGAACATGATGTTGAAACCATCGGCGGCGCCCGCCTCATGCCAGGCCTGGAGGTCGTCGGCGATGCTTTCGGGGGTGCCGATGAGAATGCGGTGGCCGCCGGAGGTGAGCTTGTTGAACAGCTCGCGCACGGTCGGACGCTCGCGGCGGATCAGGTCGAACACCAGTTTCTGCCGGCTTTGGTGGGTATTGGTGGTGAACGACGCCGGCGGCAGCGGCACCACCTCGTCGAAGGGCAGCTCCGAAAGGTCGTAGCCGAGACTGGCGAAGCGCGAGATGGAACTGAGGAAGGCCTTGGGCTCCAGCAGCGCCTGCTGGCGGTCGTACTTGGCCTGGGCTTCGGCGAGGGTCTTGCCGACCACCGGCGAGACGCCGGGCAGCACCTTCAGCGCGTTCGCAGGACGCCCGAAGCCTGCGGCGGCGCGCTTGGTCTCCTGGTAGAACGCCTGGCCCTGCTCGATGGTGTGCTGGGCGGTGAAGATCAGCTCGCCCACGCGGGCGGCCAGACGCTTGCCGGCGCTGGAGGCGCCCGCCTGGGCCACCACGGGATGCCCCTGGGGTGAGCGCGAGACGTTAAGCGGGCCGCGCACCTGGAAATGCTCGCCCTGATGGTCGAGGACATGCAGCTTGTCGATATCAAGCCAGGTGCCGCTGGCCTTGTCCTGGACGAAGGCATCGTCGGCCCAGCTGTCCCACAGGCCGCTGACCACGTCGTAGAACTCTTCGGCACGAGCGTAGCGGTCATCGTGCTCGACATGCTCCTGGCGGTTGAAGTTCTCGCCGCCACCCAGCGACGTCACCAGGTTCCAGCCGGCGCGCCCGCCGCTGAGGTGATCCAGGGCCGCGTACTTGCGGGCAACGTTGTAGGGCTCGTTGTAGGTGGTGCTGGCCGTGGCGATCAGGCCGATGTGGCGAGTGCTGCCAGCCAGCGCCGGAGCGAGGATCAACGGGTCCCAGCGCACGCTGTTGGGGCCGCGCTGCAGCGCCAGGTCGAGCTTGACGTCCAGGGTGTCGTTGAAGAACAGCGAGTGAAAGCGCCCGGCTTCCAGCTTGCGGGCGATGTACTGGTAGTGCTCCAGGCTCTTGAAGGTGTCCAGCGGCGCTTCGGGCAGGCGCCACGCGCTGCCGCTGAGGCTCCCGGGGATGAACGCGCCGAGTATGAACGGGCCTTGGCTCATGATGAATCTCCTGGCGCCCGCCGCGTGCGGCGGGCGCGTTGTCGGGTGGGGTCAGAAGTTGTAGGCGAGGCGCGTGTACCAGAAACCGCCGTAAGGATCGAACGGCGAGATCGAGCCGAATTTCGGGAAGCCGTTGATATCGCCGGCCGGGTAGCCGTTGTTGTCGGCGCGCACGTCGAACAGGTTGTTGGCGCCCACGGCGATGTCGAAGTTGTCGGTCAGCGCGTAGGCCACTTCCAGGTCGGTCAGCCACTTGGCGCCGTAGGTCACGTCGTAGTCGGGGTTGGCGTCGCGGGCCACGACCTTGTCGTAGCGGGTCAGGCCGGCGTTGATGGTGAAGCGGTCGATCTGCCAGTTGGCGCTGAGGATCAGCTTGGTCTTGGGGTTGGCGACGGTCAGGTAGCCTTGGGCGACGCGGTCGAACAGCTCAAGGTTGTTTCCCG
>NZ_DATELE010000229.1:0-2034 GCF_035277045.1 Pseudomonas sp.
CCATGTGTGGAATCGTAGGTCTGTACCTGAAGAACCCGGCGCTGGAAAGCCAGTTGGGCGCGCTCTTCGAACCCATGCTCCAGGCCATGACCGACCGCGGCCCGGACAGTGCCGGCTTTGCCATCTATGGCGATGAGGTGGCCGATGGCTGGGTCAAGCTGACCCTGCAGGCGACCGACGCCGCGTATCCCTGGAGCGAGCTGATGGGCGCGCTGGAAGCCCGTCTGGGCTGCTCGCTGGACTGGTTCCAGAACGCCAGCGCCGCCGTCCTCAAGGCCCATTGCGACGAGGCCGCCGCCCGCGCAGCGCTGGCCGAGCTGGCACCGGGCGTGCGCATCATGAGCGCCGGCCAGAGCATCGAGATCCTCAAGGGCATGGGCCTGCCCGCCGAAATTTCCCAGCGCTTCGGCCTGGCGGGCATGAAAGGCAGCCATATCATCGGCCATACCCGCATGGCCACCGAGAGCGCCGTGACCATGGAAGGCAGCCATCCGTTTTCCACCGGCGCCGACCTGTGCCTGGTGCACAACGGCTCGCTGTCCAACCACTTCCGCCTGCGCCAGGAGCTCAAGCGCGAAGGCATCACCTTCGAGACCGACAACGACACCGAAGTGGCCGCCGGCTACCTCACCTGGCGCCTGCAGCAGGGCGACACCCTGGCCAAAGCCCTGGACGGCGCGCTGGAAGACCTCGATGGCTTCTTCACCTTCGCCATCGGTACCCGCAACGGCTTTGCCGTGATCCGCGACCCGATCGCCTGCAAGCCTGCGGTGCTCGCCGAGACTGACGACTACGTGGCCATGGCCTCGGAATACCAGGCCCTGGCTGGCCTGCCGGGCATCGACAAGGCCAAGGTCTGGGAACCCCAGCCCGCCACCCTGTACGTCTGGGAGCGCGAAAGCGCCTGACCTGCCGACCGAACTACTGGAGAATTTCATGAAGACCATCGACCTTTCCAGCGCCTCGGTGCGCGACCTCAACCAGGCCCTGCATGGCGAAATGCAGGACCGCGAGTGGCTGGTCACTCATCCCGACGGCAAGCATAACCTGGCCGTGGGCATCAACCAGGCGGTGTCCGTGGATATCCAGGGCCATGCGGGCTACTACTGCGCCGGCATGAACCAGCACGCCAGCGTCACCGTGCACGGCAACGCCGGCGTGGGCGTGGCCGAGAACATGATGTCGGGCGCGGTGCGCATCAAGGGCAGCGCCTCCCAGGCCGCCGGCGCCACTGCCCATGGCGGGTTGCTGGTGATCGAAGGCGATGCCGGGGCGCGTTGCGGCATTTCGATGAAGGGCGTCGACATCGTCGTCGGCGGCAGCATCGGCCACATGAGCTGCTTCATGGGCCAGGCCGGGCGTCTAGTAGTTTGCGGCGATGCCGGCGATGCCCTGGGCGACTCGCTCTACGAGGTGCGCATCTACGTGAAGGGCACGGTGCAGTCGCTCGGCTCGGACTGCATCGAGAAAGAAATGCGCGGCGAGCACCTTGAGGAGCTCAAGGAACTGCTCAACCGCGCCGGCTTCGACGAAGACCCGGCTGCCTTCAAGCGCTACGGCTCGGCCCGCGAGCTCTACAACTTCAAGGTCGACAACGCGTCGGCGTACTGAACCGCCCCCGAATCCGAGGAACTGCACATGAGCGAGAAAACCCCACCGGTGCTGCGTGAGTCCGCCACCTTCGATCGCCTGACCATCCAGGAAATCCAGCGCGCCGCCGAGACCGGCATCTATGACATCCGCGGCGGCGGCACCAAGCGCCGCGTCCCGCACTTCGACGACCTGTTGCTGCTGGGCGCCAGCGTGTCGCGCTACCCGCTCGAGGGCTACCGCGAGAAATGCGGCACCGATGTGGTGCTGGGCAACCGCTTCGCCAAGAAGCCGATCCACCTGAAGATCCCGGTCACCATCGCCGGCATGAGCTTCGGCGCGCTGTCGGCCAACGCCAAGGAAGCCTTGGGCCGGGGCGCCACCATCGCTGGCACCAGCACCACCACCGGTGACGGCGGCATGACTCCCGAGGAGCGCGGCCAG
>NZ_DATELE010000230.1:0-5498 GCF_035277045.1 Pseudomonas sp.
AGGCATCCAGCACGTGGCCTTCCTCACCGACGACCTGGTCGCCACCTGGGACCGGCTCAAGGCCCTGGGCATGCGCTTCATGACCGCGCCTCCCGCTACCTACTATGAAATGCTCGAAGGCCGCCTGCCCGGGCATGGCGAGCCGGTGGGCGAGCTGCAGGCCCGTGGCATCCTGCTCGACGGCGCCGCCGATTCGGGGGACAAGCGCCTGCTGCTGCAGATTTTTTCTGAAACCCTGATGGGGCCGGTGTTCTTCGAATTCATCCAGCGCAAGGGCGATGACGGCTTCGGTGAAGGCAACTTCAAGGCCCTGTTCGAGTCGATCGAGCGCGATCAGGTACGCCGTGGCGTGCTGAGCGTCGAGTAACCGGCGCTGCCGGTCGGCCGCGCGCGTTCAGGGCGTGACTGACCGGCGGCGGGGCCCTTGCCTGAGCATGCCCCAGTAGGCGATCGCGCTGGTCAGGATACCCACCAGGATCAACGATGGCAGGGTCATGACGATCCATTGCAGCATCTCGCCGCGCGTGTGCCCCAACGGATAGCCGGCCTGCACCGAATAGCCGAACTGCTCGGAGCTCGCCCGTGCCTGGTGCTCACGCTGGTCGGGCGGCAGGGCGTCGGCCTCGCTGTATTGCGGCCAGAGGTGGTCCGGTCCGAACTCGAGCCGGAGCAGGATGCCATTTTCAAAGCCTTCCAGTTGTCCGACCAGCGTGCGGGCGTCTGCCTGGGCGATCACCCCATTGGGCTGCGCGCGCAGCCAGTAGTTGAGGATCGGCGGGTAGGAGGCCGCGCCGTTGGCATGTTCAAGCCACAACCGGTGCTTGGAGAAGCGCCTGGGCTCGATGGGCAAGGTCTGTTCGCCTTCGACCGAATCGCAGTAGCGCCTGTTGCCTGTGGTGAGCGCCAGCGAGCGCAGGGTGGGGTTGGCGGCCACATGACTGCGCAGTTGCTGCGCCACCTCAAGGCACGCGCCGCCGCTCAGGTGCAGGGTTCGGCTGCTGTTTTCATGCAGCATCCCGATGATCTGGTCGACACGGTGGACGGCTTCGTGAGCGGCGAAGCGCGACAGTGCGTCCAGCTTCCTGTCGACTTGCATCAGCATGATCAGCAAGCCGCAGAACACCGGCGCGATGCCGATCGCGATCAGCAACACAAGATCCAGCAGGCTGCGGCCTGCGCACTGTTTCAGAGCCATGAGCTACCCCTCGACATGATGGTCTCCCAAGGCTGCGGGCCTGCGGGAGCAAGAAGCTCAAGCTTAACGACAAGCTCTGGCCAGGGATGTAGGCCGGGTAGACCCGTGGCAGGGATTCAGGACATCGGGACGTCAGGCCTGTCCCTGGGAGTTGATGGCCTGCAGTACCTTTTGCGCCACCAGCTGGCCGGATGCCGGGTTCTGGCCGGTCACCAGCCGGCCGTCGGCAACGGCAAAGGCCGCCCAGGGCTCCTCGGCCTTGCAGTAGATGCCGCCACGGGCGACCAGCTCGTTTTCGGTCAGGTACGGCACCACCTTGTCGAGCTCGGCGAGTTTCTCCTCGATGTTGGAAAAGCCCGTCACCTGGCGACCCCTCACCAGCAGGCTGTGGTCGCTGAGCTTGATGTTGAGCAGACCTGCCGCGCCATGGCATACCGCCGACACCACGCCGCCACGCTCGAATATGTCCCGTGAAAGTGCCTGCAGTTCGTGATTGTCGGGAAAGTCCCAGACCACCCCATGCCCACCGGTGTAGTAGATGGCGCAATAGTCCGCGGCCTTGGCCTGCCCAGGGCGCAAGGTCGACCCCAGACGGTTCATGAATGCCTTATCGGTATACCACTGCCAGTCGATGTCGGCCGCCAGCTGCAGGCTATGGGGGTCGACCGGCACGTAGCCACCGTTGGGGCTCACGTAGTCGACCGCATACCCTGCCGTTTCCATCTGCGCGACGAAGTGCACCGCTTCGCCCAGCCACAGCCCGGTGGCCCGCTTGATCGTCGGATACTTGGCCGTGTTGGTCAGCACCACCAGGACTTTCTTGCTCATGACCAGACTCCCGTGACTGTGAAGGGCTCGCCGGCGTTGGGGAACGGATGAAACCTAATCAGCATAGCCTCCGCGCGCGGCGCTGCCATGCCAGGCTGGCGGTGTGCTAGCCTGCGAAAAAACGGACCCTGGATCGAGGATCAAGATGGACACGACTACCCCTGATCAATTCATGCAGGCTGCCATCGAGGAGGCCCGCCAAGGCCTGGCCGAAGGCGGTATCCCGATTGGCTCGGTACTGGTGCACGAAGGGCGTGTCATCGGCCGTGGGCATAACCGGCGGGTGCAGTCCGGCAGCGCCATCCTGCACGGTGAGATGGACGCGCTGGAAAACGCCGGCCGGCAGCCCGCCAGCGTCTACCAGGCAGCAACGCTCTACACCACGTTGTCACCCTGCGCCATGTGCAGCGGCGCCATTCTGCTCTATGGCATTGGCAAGGTGGTGGTGGGGGAAAACCTGACCTTCCTCGGCGAGGAAGAGCTGTTGCGGTCAAGGGGCGTGGAGGTCTCGGTCGTGCAGTCACACGATTGCCAGGCGCTGATGCGCGACTTCATCGCCGCCCAGCCACAGTTGTGGAATGAAGACATCGGCCGCTAACTGTCTGGCCGGGACGTGGGCTTCGCCTGCGCCTGCCCGGTCCCTTGCCTGCCCAGGATGCGGGCGACCGTTTCCTGCAGGTGGCTGAGCTCGAACGGCTTGCAGATCAGCTGCATGCCCGGGTCGAGAAACCCGCTGCGAGCCATGGCGGTTTCGGCAAAGCCGGTAATGAACAGGATCTGCAGGTTGGGCCGCAACTTGCGTGCGATCTCGGCCAACTGGCGCCCGTTCATTCCCGGTAGCCCGACGTCGCTGATCATCAGCGCGATTGGCCGCGAGGACCGCAGCATCGGCAACGCTTCGCTGGCGTCACCTGCCAACGCGCAGCGGTAGCCTTCTTCAGCCAGCGCCTGGTAGACGATCTGCCGGACCTCAGGGTCGTCCTCGACAATCAGCACATCCCGGCTTGCCGAAAGGTTGGCTGCCTTGGCGACCGGGGCTGGCCGCGACACGTCGCCATGGTAGCGAGGCAGATAAAGGTCTACCCGCGTACCACGGCCGATTTCACTGTGCAGGCTCACATGACCGTGTGATTGCTTGCTGAACCCATACACCATGGACAGGCCCATGCCGATGCCCTGGCCAACGGGCTTGGTGGTGAAAAACGGCTCGAACGCGCGATCCAGCGTGCTCTGCGACATACCCTGGCCATCATCGGTGACGCTCAGGCGCAGGTAATCGCCGCTGACCAGGTTCTGGCTGGCGAACGTGTCGTGATCGATGCGCTGGTTGCTCGCGGCGATCCGCAGGTGACCGCCGTTGGGCATCGCTTCGCAAGCATTGTGCAGAAGATTGTCCAGGGCGACCTGCAGTTGTTGTCCATCGGCTTCGACATGCCAGAGGCCGGGTTCCATCTCGACCTCGAGGCTGACTGGCGTATCGGGTGTTTCGGTCAGCTTCTGGGCTTGCAGCAGGGTCCTCAGGTCGATCGCCTCGCTGGCCAGCGACTGGCGGCTCGAGAAGGCCAGCAGCCGGTGGGTCAGGCGCGCCGCGCGGCCCACGGCGTCCTTGCCCAGGGTCAGCAGTGGCTGAAGGCCTTCGGTCTGGCCACGTTCCAGGCGCTTGCCGATCAGTTCCAGGCTGCCGCCGATACTGGTGAGCAGGTTGTTGAAGTCGTGCGCCACGCCGCCGGCCAGTTGACCAATGGCTTCCATCTTGCGGGATTGGTGCAGCGCCTGGGCCTCGGCCCGCAGGCGCTGGTTCTGTTCGGCCAGCAGTGTCTGCAGGTGCGCTTGCTGGTCCCGGGCCTGGTACTGGCGCCGGCGCGCGCGCAATCCGCTTTCGGCCAGGTGCACGAGGTTCTCGGGATCGAACGGGCAGGGCACGCGGAACAGGTTGCCCAGCGCATCTACCCAGGATGTGTCAGCGCAGAGGGTTGTGTCATCGGGCGGCGTGGGCGGGGTCGTCATTGCCAGCAGCAGTACAGGCACATCCGACCATGGCGGCTGCTGCCGGATGAAGCGATGAACGGGGGTCTGGTCATTGGCGGGAAGGCAGTCGCGCGCGATGATCGCCACGCCGACGCCCTCTGTCAGCAGTTGTTCGAACTGGAGGATGTCAGTCGCATGGAGGCACCCGATGCCTGCTCTCAACAAATGCCGGGACGTCTCGCTTCCCAGGGGTGCCGGTGCAAGGATCAGGGCGCGTTCGTCCACAGACAACGAAACGGCCAAGGTGAATCTCCTGTGATCATTGGGCATTACGTCCGCGCATGCCTTTGGCTGCTGCCATGATCACTGGACCACGGGGCTGACGCAGCAGTTCCACCTGGTTTCACGAGGGGGCTAAAGGCCCTGCTGAACCAGTGGATCGTCAGGATTCTGCTGCTCCAGCTGGGCGAGCAGCACTTGCACGTTCTGCAGTTGCCCGGTCTGCTTCCAGTACTCGATCAGCAAGACCCGTGCCTCGCGGTTGGCCGGTTGCTGGCTGAGCACGGTCTCGAGCTGGCGCTGGGCCGCCTCGGTCTGCTCGAGGCCGTGCAACGCGATCGCCAGTGCCTGCCGGTAGCCGGTGTTATCAGGCTCCAGCTCGACCGCCCGGGACAAGGCCAGAAGGGCGTACTCCGGCTGGTCATGGCGGGTCAGCCAGACGCCCAGCTCATGTTGCAGGAAGGCCGATTCAGGTTGCACTGCCAGCGCCTTGGCGAGCACCTGGCGCGAGGCGTCGTGTTGGCCCTGGCGCTCCAGCAGCCGCACCTGGACTGCCAGGGCGTCCAGGCTGTCGGGTGCGGTTTTCAGGCTTTGCTTCAGGGCGGCCGCCGCCTGCTCGAAGGCGTCCTCGTGCAGGTACAGGCGGGCAAGGCGCAGCTGCGCGGCGGCATCCTCCGGTTGCAGTTGCAGCGCCTGCTGGTACTGCTCAAGCGCGGTCTGCAGCGGGCCGATGTACAGGCCGATCTCATCCGGCTCCAGACCGAGCAAGGCATCGACCGCGGCAAAGCGCACGCTTTGCTCCGCATCGTCGAGCAACGGCCCCAGCACCAGGCTGCGCTGCCCGGTGGTCAGCATGCGCCCGATGCAGCCGACGGCCGCGCGGCGTACCAGCGGGTCCTCGTGTTGCAGGTCGCGGCTTGCCAGTTTCAATGCCAGCGGTGACGGGTAGTTGGGCAATTCGGCGTAAAGCGCGGCGCGGCGGATGGGCGCCAGGTCAGTGCGTTGCAGCTGCTGATAAAGCACCCGCGCCGCCCCCGGCAAGCCCTCGTGTGCCTGGCGCAGCGCCTTGCTGTAGCTGTGGCTGGGCAAGGCCGGAGGGGCCGGACTGTTGTCCTCGCGCAGGTAGCCGGCCACCCACAGCACCACGATCAGCGACAGTCCGGCGATCAGGTAGAGGCGGCGTTTTGGCATGAGGGCTTCCGCGCGAAAGGGAAGGCAGAGCTTGGGA
>NZ_DATELE010000231.1:0-11610 GCF_035277045.1 Pseudomonas sp.
GGTTTCGCCCTTACGGCGAGTCACTTTTGGCAGTCGCCCGGTGTGCCGGCCCAGCCAAAAGTAACCAAAAGGGCTTGCCCCTCCATTGGCCCTCCGCTTCGCTACGGGTCCCCTCGCTCCGGTGTCGCTCCGGGGCTGCGCGGCCCTGCTCGCGCCTTCGGCTTCGCCGAAGGTGGGCTACGCCCACGCCCCTCCACGACACCTCCACTCGGCCTGCTGGAAAGGGGCGGTAGATCAAGAGCAACAGCAGGAGCCAGAGCCAGAGCCAAAGCCAAAGCCAAATCAAGACAAGAGCAAGATCAAGATCCACAGCAACAGCAACAGCAACAGCAACAGCAACAGCAACAGCCACAGCCCCAGTAAGAGCTACAGCCGGATCAAGAGCCAGAGCCAGATCAAAAGCAGGTCTGGTGGGCGACGCCGTACATGTGGGAGCGCGCCTTGTGCCGCGATCGGGCCCGCAGGGGCCGCAAAACCTGCAATCGCGTTCCCCCTGACACCCCGCAACGGCAGGCCATAAGGCTATGCCTCACTTTGCCGGAAAGTCGGTATAAACCCCTGGCTTACCCGAGATGAACCCAGCCATGGACACCATCATTACCTGAAATGTGCAGCAGCTCATGGCCCCGTTCCGCGCGACCGCCCAGCCCAAAGGACCGGGCAGACTCCCGACGAGCTCACACCCCTACCGAACCGGCCCGCTCATCATTCCATGCGCCACATCCTCGACCAGGGCCTTGGCCATGCCGCTCAGGTAATGCGCGACCCACACCAGTATGTCGTCCCGCTCGACCCCGGACTGCAACGTCATCTTGTACACGCAGTCCATCAACACCGTCGCCTGCTCCAACGCATACTCCGCGTCGTGCCCCGGCGTGACCTTGAACAGGCGATCCGCAACACGCCCGCCAACGCCTTCGCCAAACGACCCGGTACCCGTGGTTTTCAAATGCTTCAAATGACTCATCATCAATCTCCAACCCCCCTGGAACGTCAAACCGCCACTCCAAGGGAGCATGCAAGTTTTCAGGGATGTTTCAGTGCCGTGCCTGCACCTTGCTCAATGCCACTTCGACCAGCCCATGGGCCCTGTCGATTTCATGCATCGTCGCCAAGGTCATGGCCTGGCCAGCAGGCTCGGAACAGATCAATACCGTTTCCTGCGCGATAGTCAGGGCGCAGACCAGGTATTCCGAGGTCTGGATGAGAATGTCTTCGAGGGAATGGTTGTGTGGTGGTGGATCGGGGACGATCTTGAGCATGATTGCTAGTCCTGACGAGGGTTGAGCTGCCAGGCCACGCTGCTAAACGTAGGGTGGCAGCTGTACGCGGGTTAGCAGACCGGCAAGTCAGGCACCCGGCGCACCCGAAGGTGCCCCGCATACAGCCACCATGAATTACCGCTGTCGAACAGCGACACGGTCAAGGTAAGCGATTGATGCCTGAGTTGGTACGGACTGCTAAATCCGATCACTGAATGTTCAGCGACCGGTCGAGACTAGACCCGTGCCAGCAGCATCGCAAGGCTTTTAAGGCGGTATAAGTATGCTTGGGAAATGGACTACAAGAAATATGGAAAGTGGGAAGATTTCCCTGCCTTGAGCTCCAAACTTCCAGATCGCCGTTTTCCTGATAGACCGTGTTTGCAGGTTTTGCGGCCCCTGCGGGCCCGATCGCGGCACAAGGCGCGCTCCCACATGTAGGGCGTCGCTCAACAGATCTGCTTTTTTCTGCTCCTGCTCCTGCGCCTGCTCTTGGCTCTTGGCTCTTGCTCTTGCTCTTGCCTTTGCTCTTGATCTACCGCCCCTTCCAGCAGGCCGAGTGGAGGTGTCGTGTAGGGGCGTGGGCGCAGCCCACCTTCGGCGAAGCCGAAGGCGCGAGCAGGGCCGCGCAGCCCCGGAGCGACACCGGAAGGAGGGGACCCGAAGCGAAGCGGAGGGCCCATGGAGGGGCCAGCCTTTTTGGTTACTTTTGACTGGGCCGGCACACCGGGCGCTTGTCAAAAGTGACTCGCCGTAAGGGCGAAACCATACTCAGCGCCACCCCAGCAAACGGATATTCACCCAAAAGCAAAAGCCCAACCCCCCTGATCCCAAGCCCCCCTGCTAATCTAAAACCCCCACCCCCCAAAAAAGGGCCCCACCCCCATGCCCACCCAAAAAACCGGCAGTTGCCTCTGCGGCGCCACCCACCTCACCCTCGACATCGACTCCACCAGCGTCAACGCCTGCCACTGCAAGATGTGCCGCAAATGGGGTGGCGGCCCCCTCCTGGTCGTCCACACCACCCAGCCCGTCCAGTACACCGGCCGCGAACCCGCCCTCTACGACTCCTCCGACTGGGCCCAGCGCGGCTTCTGCAGCCAATGCGGCACCCACCTGTTCTACCGCCTCAAGGCCGGCGGCTTCGACGCAGTCCCCGTCGGCATTCTGGACGACGACACCGAGTGGCTCTTCGACCTGCAGATCTTCGTCGACCAGAAACCCGCCTTCTATTGCTTCTCCAACCAGACCAAACAACTGACCGGCGAGCAAGCCATGGCGCAGTTCAGCCAGACCTGATAAAACCCGCACCCCGAAATCCGCTTGAAGAGAGCCAGCATGAGCAGCGAACTGCACATCATCGACATCCAGGAAGGCGCCGGCAAGGCCGTGGTCAAGGGCGCCCTGATCACCACCCAGTACACCGGCTGGCTGGCCGATGGCAGCGAATTCGACTCATCCTGGTCGCGCGGCAAGCCATTCCAGTGCGTGATCGGCACAGGTCGCGTCATCAAGGGATGGGATCAAGGCCTCATCGGCATGCGCGTAGGCGGCAAACGCAAGCTCAACGTCCCGGCTCACCTGGCCTACGGCGACCGCAGCGTAGGCTCGATTCCCCCAAACTCAGACCTGACCTTCGAAATCGAGCTGCTCGAGGTGCTGACGCGGGACGACTGATCGCTGCTTGGCGTGGCCTCGTGCGTTTACCGAACGGGTATAGGTCCTACAACAAGGTCGGAAATATCTGGCGAAATGCTACGGCGGTGATTGCGCCGCAGCGAGCGTTGGCGGTGCCAGACTCCATGTTCTTGACGTAGGATATGCCATGCCGACCAAATCATATTTTTCATCTCGAATTGTCAGGGAAGCGAGCTCCCGACTTTCCGCCGCCGGTGCGCAGATGGAAATCACGCTTCCACGAGAATTAGTGGGCGTGATTTCAAGTACCAAAAAGAGCCGATCCGAGTTGAAAGCTGCCTTCGAAGCGGCTTTCTCGCGTTTGCGCAAGGATTAGAGGTTGGCTGGCGGAGCCTACAATTACATCTATGCAACGCTTGTCCAGGATGAACAGGATATCCTGGGCATCATCGCCTACTCCCTGTACAAGCGGCAAAAGATCGAATATGTACAGGCGTTCAAGACAAGGCATGGCAGAGAGCCAACCGATGACGATCTGGCACCCTTCCACGATGTCAGCAACAGCGTTACCCAACTGGAAAGCTACCGGAACCAAGCCAGTCAGCTTGCTCAAGGTTTTCTCGATGCATCCGTGGCTACGCAGGCTGCGGAACTGGACAAATACTATTCCGATAGAGCGAGCGCCGAGATAAGGAGCGCCAAGCCTGGGTTTTGGTGGGGTGTCGCGCAAAGTGTTGTGGGCTCGGTTTTCTTCGTGTTCTTGCTTGGGTTTCTGGTTTTCTTCGCATGGAGTTTGAACCAAGGCGCCAAAAAAGTGATTGAGCAGGTCTTTGATGTCTCAATCATCGAAAACAGGGGATCGCCAAACTCTCAGGCAGATGGCTCCGTCTTGCCTTTTGAAGTTCTGCGGGACGACTGAACCGCGTCTTAAATCGGCAACAAATCCGGTTTACAGTCAGCAGTGGGTCATGGATCTGGCCTCACGGATGAACCAAACGCCGATATGGCACTCTGATACACGCTCGCTTCCAAGGATGGATGCCTGACAGGAACGCCCCGCAGCGCTCGCCGCGGGGTAGTCAGGCGATGCCGCCACACCCCTTTTCTAGCCTAAGAGTCCGTGCCCATGAAGCTGACCTCGTTCATCCGCCGTCGCCGTCATTTGCTGGGTGGCCTTGCGCTCGCCGCGGTCATTGCTCCGCTTGCGCTGGAGGTCATGGAAAGCCGCGCGGAGCCAGTCGACGGTACCCAGACGCTGGTGTTCCTGCGCCACGCGGAAAAACCTGGCGAGGGCCTCGGACAGCTCAACTGCCAAGGGCTGAACCGTGCCCTGGACCTGGCCACGGTGCTGCCAGAAAAGTTCGGCAACGCCGATTACGTGTTCGCCGCAAACCCTTCGCGTCACGTCGAGGAGGGGAGCCGGGATGACAGCTACAGCTACATTCGCCCGCTGATGACCATCAGCCCGAGCGCGATCAAACTGGGCCTGCCGGTGAATATCGACTTTGGTGCCAACGACACCGATGATTTGGCCGAAGAGCTGATGAGCGACAAGTACCGTAACGCGACGGTCTACACGGCCTGGTCCCACGGCTATCTGCCCGACCTGATCAACGCCGTGGCCGGCAAGGCGTTGGGTGAGGATCAGGTGATCACCGAAGACTGGAACAACAATGACTTCGACTCGCTGTACGTGATCACCCTGACCTGGCGCGATGGCAAGGCAAGCATGCTCAGCCGTAACTATCGCCAAGGGCTGGATGGGGGGGCGCAGACCTGCCCTAGCTGAGGCGCGGTGTTGCGCAAGCGCTTGTGAGGCCGCGGCGATTCTGTGGAAATCCCTGAGGTGTATGGCAACCCTGTGGAAGCAACTGTCTTTGTTCCCTGCCGGCATCGCACAAGATCGTGATCTTGCGCCCCGGCGAGGGCTGCGCCCTCGATCGCGACACAAGGCACCCCACAGTGCCCGGCGAAGCCGGGCCGGGGGCTGTGATTACCTTGGATGGAAGACAGTTGCCACAGTAACTGCGGCAGCCCTTTACACACCAATTCCTGCTTGACGCTACCGGCCTAGCCGCATCGGCCAGCCGATGACCCGCTTCGCCCGCGGCGTGGCATAGGTCCTGACCTTCGACGTACTCAGCCCCAACCGCACCAGCGACTCGGCGATGGTCACCGCCGCGCTGACGCCGTCCACCACCGGCACGCCGGTGCGCTGGCGGATCTGCTCATCCAGCCCTGCCATGCCGCCGCAACCCAGGCAGATCACCTCCGCCTTGTCGTCCTGCACGGCTCGTTCAGCCTGGCCGACGATGGCTTCCACCGCGCGCCGTGGGTCAGCTTCGAGCTCCAGCACCGCCAGGCCGCTGGCGCGCACCGAGGCGCAGCGGTCGTACAAGCCCGAGAGCCGGAGGCGGTCCTGGATCAAGGGCACCGTGCGGTCCAGGGTCGTGACCACCGAGTAGGCATGCCCCAGGTACATCGCGGTGCTGGCGGCGGCATCGGTGATGTCCACCACGGGCACGTTGAGCAGCTCCTGAAGGCCCTCACGGCCGTGCTCGCCGTAGCCCGCCTGGATCACGGCGTCATACGGCTCCTCATAGGCCATCACCCGATCCATGACGGCGATCGCGGCCAGGTAGCTCTCGAAATTGCCCTCGACCGACTCCGCGCCGAACCACGGCGTCAGGCCGACGATCTCGGTGCCCGGCGCGGCAACGCTGCGGGCTTGCTCGGCGATGGCCTCGGTGATGGCTTCGGTGGTGTTGACGTTGACGATCAGAATGCGCATGAACGGCTCTCCGCAATCAATGGCTGCTAGGGTCGACGGCGATGCACTCGCCGCTGACGTCGTGATACTGGACATGGCGCGGCGCGACCAGCAGGTAGATCGCGGCGGCGATGCCGGCCCCGATCAGCCAGGAGAACGGCGCGACACCGTGGAAGTTGGGAACCAGCGCCAGCACGATGGCCAGCAGCGCGGCCGGCACGAAGGCGGCGAGCGCGCGCGGATTGACGCCGCGACGATAGTGGTAGGCTGCGCCTGGGTGCTCGCTGTACAGCTCCGGCACATTGACCCGGCCTTTGCGCAGCAACCAGTAGTCGGCCATGATCACCCCGTACAGCGGACCGAGCAGGGCGCCCAGGCCCGAGAGGAAGTACACGATCACCAGTGGGCTGTTGTAGAGGTTCCACGGCAGGATCAGCACCGCCAGGGTGGCGCTGATCAGCCCGGCCCGGCGGAAGTTGAGATGACGCGGCGCCAGGTTGCTGAGCACGAAGGCAGGCGCCACGAAGTTGGCCATGATGTTCACCGCCACGGTGACGATCAGGAACGCCAGGCAGCCCAGCACCAGGAACAGCGTGTGAGGGATGGTGGCGACGATCTGGGTCGGGCTGTCGATGATCTGGCCGTTGATCCTGAACTGCGCGCCGCACAGCACCACGCTGATCACCGCGAACACCAGGATGTTCACCGGCAAGCCCCAGAAGTTGCCGACGCGAATGGTCTTGCGGCACGGCGAGGAGCGGGCGAAGTCGCAGAAGTTGAGCACCAGGGTGCCGTAGATCGCCAGCCACAGGGCTCCGCCCGCGAAAATATTGCGCCACATCTCGAAGCCGGTCAGTGGCTCGCTCACCGACCAGGCGATACGTGCATCGGCCTGGAAGTACATCCAGCCGGCAAGGCTGGCCACCGTCAGCAGGATCACCGGGCCGGCGAAGGCTTCGTAGCGCCTCACCATCTCCATGCCGTAGGCAAGAATGACCAGCTGCACCAGCCAGATCGCCACGAAGCATACCCAACCCAGGCTCGACAGCCCGAGGATGCTGTTCTGGTCATACGCGGCCACCTGCGGCCACACCGCGGTGAGCAGCACCCGCAGCACCACCGAGGCGAGGTAGGTCTGGATGCCGAACCAGGCGATCGCGATCACCGCGCGAATCAGCGCCGGGATCTGCGCGCCATGGATGCCAAAGGCGATGCGGCTGATCACCGGAAACGGCACGCCGGTCTTCTGGCCCATGTAGCCCGACAGGTTCATGAAGAAATACACCAGCACCGCGCCGATCGCCAGCGACAGCAGGATCTGCCAGCCGCCCAACCCCAAGGCGAACAGCCCCATGGCGAAGGAATAGTTGGCGATGTTGTGCACATCGTTGGTCCACAAGGCAAAGATGCTGTAGCGCCCCCAGCGGCGACCTTCGAGGCGCGTCGGTGCAAGGTCGCTGTTATGCAGGCGCGGGCTGAGTTCCACCATCGGTGGCGCGCCTGTGGAGGTGGACGTGGGGCGGGTGCTGGCAACGGAAGATTCAGGGGCAAGGTCGAGGCTGTTACTCATTCGTCAGGCTCCTGATGCGTGCGGACTGCGATGGAGCGGGCATGCGCACGGGCGCGCCATCTCGTCGGTGCAGGCGTTGGCATCACTGGGTCGGGTTGCGCGGTCCCGGTTCGAAAACCAGGGCGAGCAACAATGTGTGTGTATGTTTTGTTCGATTTGTATACAAAACACCTACACCCTAAAGCCAGATCCATGCCACAGGCCGGTGAGTATCAGATCAAGACATATTCGCGTTTACCTTGATTGCGTTTAGGTATATGAAATTTCAGCTGTTTTAGCTGACCGTCCGAACAGGTTTAATTTCTGGACGCTGGAATTTGTTGATCGATTGATCAGGTAGATTTTCAGGATAAATGTTACAACTTGGGGCGCCGCTGATTAGAGTGCACACAAAAATGGCACCTAAGGTGACATTTCTGTGTACAAGTTTGAGCCGGTCAGTTCATCGGTGGTAGCCGGCGCTTCACCGAAGTCTTCTTGATGATGGCGGTATTGGTCTCGGCCAGCAGGTTCAGCTTGTCCAGCAGCGTGTCGAGCTGCTCCATCGAGCGCACGTGCAGGCGAGCGATGAAACAGTCCTCGCCGGTGACCTTGTCGCATTCGGTGAACTGAGGAATGGCCACGATCTGCCGTTCGACCTCTTGCAGCTGGCCGGGCAGTGGACGGATGCGCACAATGGCCTGAAGCTGATACCCAAAGCAGCGAGGGTCGATGTCCACGGTGTAGCCGCGTAGCACCCCGCGTTCCTCCAGTCGGCGCAAGCGCTCGCTGACGCTGGGCGCGGAGAGCCCGCTGTGCTGCGCCAGGGCCTTGAGCGAGCGGCGCGAGTCGTCCATCAGGGCATTGATCAGCAGTTGGTCGATGTCGTCGGTCATGGTGATCTCGTCAGGTGAAAAGCCGGATGTGCCTTGATAGTAAAGGCAGATGGCGGCATCGGCCTTCGATATCCGCTGGAGGGTAGGCCTTGGCCTTGGGCATACTGTGGCCACGAACAAGAGGAGGTGCCTGATGGACAGTTCATTGCGCCGTGGCTCGACCGAGATGGTCGCCGCCATGCTGATTTCCGGAACCATCGGCTGGTTCGTGCTGGTGTCGGGCCAGCCGGTGCTCGATGTGGTGTTCTGGCGCTGCGTGTTCGGCGCCGGCACATTGTTGCTGATCTGCGCCGTCATGGGCTTTCTCAAGCCTGGCGTGCTCACCCGCACCACCTTCCTGCTGGCGCTGCTCAGCGGCGTGGCGATCGTCGGTAACTGGGTGCTGCTGTTCGCGTCCTATTCGCGCGCCTCGATCGCCATCGGCACGGCGGTGTACAACGTCCAGCCGTTCATGCTGGTGGGGCTTGCCGCCGTGTTTCTGGGCGAGAAGATCACCCCGCCCAAGCTGTTCTGGCTGGGTGTGGCCTTTGTTGGCATGCTGGCCATCGTCAGTGCCCATGGCAGCGAGCAGGGCAGCGGCGATGATTACCTGTTGGGCATCGCCCTGGCCTTGGGCGCGGCGCTGCTGTACGCGGTGGCGGCGCTGGTGATCAAGCGCCTCGCCGGCACGCCGCCGCACATGATCGCGCTGGTGCAGGTGACCACCGGGATCCTGCTGCTCGCGCCGTGGGCCAATGTCGGCGGCCTGCCTGCCGAGGTGCCCGCGCTAGCCAGCCTGGTCACGCTGGGGGTGGTGCACACCGGCGTCATGTACGTGCTGCTGTACAGCGCCATCCAGCGCTTGCCGACGGCGCTGACCGGCGCACTGTCGTTCATCTACCCGATTGCCGCGATCCTGGTCGACTGGATTGCCTTCGGGCATCGCCTGCAGCCGCTGCAGTGGGTCGGCGTGGCGGCGATCCTGCTGGCGGCGGCCGGCATGCAGCAAGGCTGGTGGTTGGGCTCGGCTTCCCGGCGGTCCGCGATCAAGGCCGAATAACGTCAGCGGCGCGCAAGGGGGGTAGAATGCCCCCCTTTTTCGTTTCTGCGACCTTGCCATGACCTCCGTGATCGACACCCTTGAGCAGCACCTGCTCGCCGCCCTCGACCCTGCGCCGGAAGAAACCCGCCGTTTGTTCCATGGCCGTGGCCGTTGCTGGCCGGGGCTGGAGCAGATCACCGTCGACTGGTTGCAGGGTGTGTTGCTGGTAGCGCTGTTCCGCGAACCGCCCGAAGGCCAGCTGGCCGAGCTTGAAGCCATGCTGCGCACGCTGGCCGCCGGGCCACGCTGGACCGGCCAGGCGATCATCATCCAGCACCGCTACCTGCCTGATAGCCCCGGCCACTGGCTGCTGGGCGAACCGACCCAGCTCCGGATCATCGACGAGGACGGCCTGCGCTACCAGCTCGACCTGGGTCTGAAGCAGAACAGCGGACTGTTCCTCGACATGCGCTACGGCCGGCGCTGGGTGCGCGAACAGGCGGCGGGCAAGCGCGTGCTCAACCTGTTTGCCTACACCTGTGGCTTTTCGGTGGCGGCCATAGCTGGCGGTGCCGAGCAGGTGGTGAACCTGGACATGGCCAAGGCAGCGCTGAACCGCGGGCGAGACAATCATCGGCTCAATGGTCACGACGTGGGTCAGGTTGCGTTTCTTGGGCATGAGCTGTTCAAGTCGTGGGGCAAGGTGCGCAAGTACGGACCGTACGACCTGATCATCATTGATCCGCCGACCTTCCAGAAAGGCAGCTTCGCGCTGACCCAGGACTACGCGAAGATCCTGCGGCGGTTGCCCGATCTGCTGACGCCCGGCGGCACCGTGCTGGCGTGCGTGAACGACCCCGCGATCGGCCCCGACTTTCTGATCCAGGGCATGGCCGAGCAGGCGCCGGGGCTTGCGTTCATCGAACGGCTGGAAAACCCGCCGGAGTTTCCCGATGCGGACCCGGCAGGTGGGTTGAAGGCGTTGGTGTTCAAGTAAGGACAAGCAGGCCAGGCGTAACCAGCGAGCGCTGACGAAGGGGGCCCAACCTGTGGGAGCGGGCTTGCCGGGACGCCGGACCGCCCGCGATGGGGCGCGAAGCGGCCCCGGAATCGAGTAGGCGCTGCCAGGGTAGCTGGCTGGATTCGGTGCTTCCTGCCACTACCGCACAGCACGGGTAATCTTGTGCCCTGGCGAGGGCTTTGCCCTCGATCGCGCGGTCCGGCGTCCCGGCACAAGGCGCGCTCCCACAGGGCCCGGCTTTGCCGGGCCGGGTTGTGACTATCTCAGTAGAAGACAGTTGCCCACAGGGCTGCGGGCTCCTAGGCTTGCGCCGCCTCGCCCCGCAATGCTGGCGCTACGGGGTACAGCTGCGCGAAGCTGACGTTGTCGGTCTGGTCCACCTTCTTCTTCAGCCGCTCGTTGAACGCGCGGCTGACCGCGTACTGCCCGCCGGAGATGGTGCGGAACTGCGCCGTCAGCACGAACCCGTTGAGGTCCATGCGGTCCACGCCGAACACCTGCAGCGGGCCTTGCAAGTTGATGCGCAGCAGCGGGTCTTCGCTGATCGACTGGCCGACTTCGTGGATCAGCCCCAGCGACGCGTCGACATCACTGTCGTAGGTGAACTGCACCGAGAAGAACGCGTAGGCGAACTGCCGCGACTGGTTGGTGACCGCCTTGATCTGCCCGAACGGCACCGAGTGCACGAAGCCTTTGCCATCGCGCAGGCGCAGGGTGCGGATGGTCAGGCTTTCCACCGTGCCGGCATGGCCTGAGTCGAGCACCACCCAGTCGCCGATGGCGATGGTGTCTTCGATCAGGATGAACAGACCGGTGATCACGTCCTGCACCAGTTGCTGCGACCCGAAACCGATGGCCAGACCCACGACACCGGCACCAGCCAGCAGCGGGGCGACGTTGATGCCCAGGTTGGCCATGGTGGTGATGGTGCAGATCACCACCAGGATGATCTTGATCGCATTGCGCAGCATCGGCAGGATCGTGCGCACCCGGGTGCTCGGCTGGCGAGAACTGCGTCGGCCGACCGCGGGCTTGAGCGCCTCCTGGATAGCAGTATCGAGCACCACCCAGAGCAGCCAGGTGACCAGCAGGATCAGGCCGATGCTGCTGAGCGAGTCACTGATCGCCCGGCCCAGGGTGTTGCGCAGGGCGAAGTCGATGACCGAGAAGCCCCAGATCCGCCCAAGCAACTCGATGAACGCCACCGCCATGATGATGCGCAGCAGGGCATGGGCGAGGCTGCGCAGCAGCTCCTTGTAAGGCCGTAACCGCGCCGCGGGGGTGTTTTCGGTGCGCGGCGTGAACAGGTGTTGCAACAGGGTACTGAGGAACACCGTACCCACCAGCAGCACCGTGGTCAGCAGGGCGTTCTGCAGGGCCCGCTGGCTTTCCTCGCCAGCGCCGATCAGGTGCACCGCCGAGACCAGAATCATCAGCAGGATCGGCAGGTACC
>NZ_DATELE010000232.1:0-5099 GCF_035277045.1 Pseudomonas sp.
CTGATCCAGCAACTGGCCGGTGTGGCGATGATCTGTGTCGGCGTTTACCTGATCATCGACGGCAACCTCAGCATGGGCGGCCTGGTGGCCTGCTACATGCTCAGCGGCCGCGCACTGGGCCCGCTGGGCCAGCTCAACGGGCTGCTGGCCCGCTATCAGCAGGCCAAGGTGACCATGGTCGCGACCGACCAGATGATGGAACTCCCGCAGGAGCGCAACTTCGAGGAGCGTCCGCTCAGCCGTCGCACCCTGCAGGGCGCCATTGAGTTCCGTGGCGTCGACTTTACCTACCCGAACCAGCAGAACCAGGCGCTCAAGGGCATCAACCTGACCATCCGTCCGGGCGAAAAGGTCGGCATCATTGGCCGCAGTGGCTCGGGCAAGAGCTCGCTGGCCAAGCTGATCGTCGGTCTTTACGAGTCGGCCAATGGCTCGTTGCTGGTCGACGGTGTGGATATTCGCCAGATCGACGTCAGCGAATTGCGCCACAACATCGGCTATGTGCCGCAGGACATCCAGCTGCTGGCTGGCACCTTGCGCGACAACCTGGTTAGCGGTGCCCGCTACATCGAGGACGAACTGGTGCTGCAAGCGGCCGAGCTGTCGGGCGTGCATGAATTCGCTCGCCTGCACCCGGACGGTTACGAGCTGCAGGTGGGTGAACGCGGACAAAACCTCTCCGGCGGTCAGCGCCAGAACGTGGCCCTGGGTCGCGCCTTGCTGCTCAATCCACAGATCCTGCTGCTCGACGAGCCGACCAGCGCCATGGACAACACCGGCGAAGAGCGGCTCAAGCAGCGCCTGCAGGCGGTGGTCGAGAGCAAGACCGTACTGCTGGTCACGCACCGGGCGTCGTTGTTGTCGTTGGTGGACCGCCTGATCGTCATCGATCGCGGACAGATCGTCGCCGACGGCCCGAAAGCGGCCGTCATGGAAGCGCTGAAGAAGGGGCAGATCAGTGTTGCGTAAGCTTGATGCAGGGCGCTTCAAGGAGGGCGTCCGCCGCTACTTCAAAGGCTCCGATTCACTCAGCGGACAACCGCTGCCCGAGGTCAACAAGGCGCTGATCGAAGATGCCCCGCGCATCGTGCGCCTGACCATCTGGGGCGTTATCGCATTCTTCGCGTTCCTGATCATCTGGGCCAGCTTCGCGCCGATCGATGAGGTCACGCGAGGAGAGGGCAAGGCGATCCCGTCGTCCAAGGTGCAGAAAATCCAGAACCTGGAAGGCGGTATCGTCGCGCAGATCTTCGCCAAGGAAGGGGCAATTGTCGAAGTGGGCGAGCCGTTGCTGCGCCTGGACGAAACCCGCTTCGCCTCCAACGTCGGCGAGACCGAGGCCGACCGTCTGGCCATGGCGCTGCGCGTCGAGCGCCTGAGTGCCGAGGTCGAAGGCCGGCCCTTGAAGATCGACGACGAAATCCGCAAGGTCGCCCCAAGCCAGACGGCCAACGAAGAGTCGCTGTACCTGAGCCGCCGCCAGCAGCTGCACGACGAAATTGGCGGCCTGGAGCAGCAACTGGTGCAGCGTCAGCAGGAGTTGCGCGAGTTCACCTCCAAGCGTGCCCAGTACGCCAATGGCCTGCAGCTGCTGCGCCAGGAAATCGCCATGTCCGAGCCCTTGGTGGCTCAGGGCGCGATTTCCCAGGTTGAAGTGCTGCGCCTGCGCCGTTCCGAGGTGGAGAGCCGTGGCCAGCTGGACGCCACTACCCTGGCGATTCCTCGCGCCGAAGCGGCGATCAAGGAAGTGCAGAGCAAGATCGAGGAAACCCGCGGCAAGTTCCGCAGCGAGGCCCTGACCCAGCTCAACGAAGCGCGTACCGAATTGAACAAGGCCACGGCCACCGGCAAGGCGCTGGACGACCGGGTCAACCGCACCTTGGTCACCTCGCCGGTGCGCGGGATCGTCAAGCAGCTACTGGTCAACACGGTGGGCGGGGTTATCCAGCCGGGCAGCGACATTGTCGAGATCGTGCCCTTGGATGACAGCCTGGTGATCGAGGCCAAGATCCTGCCCAAGGACATCGCCTTCCTGCACCCGGGGCAAGAGGCGACGATCAAGTTCACCGCGTATGACTACACCATCTACGGTGGGCTCAAGGCCAAGCTGGAGCAGATTGGTGCCGATACCATCACCGACGAGGACAAGAAGACCACCTACTACCTGATCCGGCTGCGTACCGACCGCAGTCACCTGGGCACTGATGAGAAGCCGTTGCAGATCATCCCCGGCATGGTGGCCACGGTCGACATCCTGACAGGCAAGAAGACCATCATGAGCTATCTGCTCAAGCCGATCATGAAGGCGCGGTCCGAGGCGCTGCGCGAGCGTTAGGCCATGAAGACAGTGGTGTACCTGCGGGAGATTCCAGGGTGCACCGCAACTCTTTGTGGCAACTGTCTTCCATCCAAGGTAAGCATCGCCGGGCCCTGTGGGAGCAACTGTCTTCTACCGAGGTAATCACAGTCCCCGGCCCGGCGTAGCCGGGCCCTATGGGAGTGTGCCTTGTGACGCGAAACGAGGGCGAAGCCCTCGCCGGGGCGCAGGGTTGCCGTGTTGTGCGGCAGTGGCAGGGGACACCGAATGCAGTCAACTGTCCTTTGCAGCGCCCGTTCGATTCTGGGGCCGCTTCGCGCCCCATCGCGGCACAAGGCCGGCTCCCACAGGGATTGCCATGCACCATGGAATCTTCCACAGGGGTTGCCATGCACCATGGAATCCCCACCCTGAATGGCATGCATCTCGGACGATCACGGGTGCAGGTCACCGCTCACGCAGTGCCTCGGAACGCGCCTTCATGATCGGCTTGAGCAGGTAGCTCATGATGGTCTTCTTGCCGGTCAGGATGTCGACCGTGGCGACCATGCCGGGGATGATCTGCAAGGGTTTCTCGTCGGAACCGAGATGGCTGCTGTCGGTGCGAAGTCGGATCAGGTAGTAAGTGGTCTTCTTGTCTTCATCGGTGATGGTATCGGCGCCGATCTGTTCCAGCTTGGCCTTGAGCCCACCGTAGATGGTGTAGTCATACGCGGTGAACTTCACCGTGGCCTCCTGCCCCGGGTGCAGGAAGGCGATGTCCTTGGGCAGGATCTTCGCCTCGATCACCAGGGTGTCGTCCATGGGCACGATCTCGACGATATCGCTGCCAGGCTGGATGACACCGCCCACGGTGTTGACCAGCAACTGCTTGACGATCCCCCGTACCGGTGAGGTGACCAGGGTGCGATTGACCCGGTCATCCAGCGCCTTGCCGGTGGCCGTGGCCTTGTTCAGTTCGGTACGCGCTTCGTTGAGCTGGGTCAGTGCGTCGCTGCGGAACTTGCCGCGGGTTTCCTCGATCTTGCTCTGGATTTCCTTTATGGCCGCCTCGGCACGGGGAATCGCCAGAGCCGTGGCGTCCAGCTGGCCACGGTTTTCCACCTCCGATCGCCTTAGCCTGAGGATCTCCACCTGGGAGATGGCGCCCCTGGCCACCAGAGGCTCGGACATGGCAATTTCCTGTCGCAACAGCTGCAGACCATTGGCGTACTGGGCGCGCTTGGAATTGAACTCGCGCAGTTCCTGCTGACGCTGCACCAGTTGCTGCTCCAGGCCGCCGATTTCATCCTGGAACTGCTGACGGCGGCTCTGGTACAGCGATTCTTCGTTGGCCGCCTGGCTGGGGGCAGCGGTGCGCAGATCCTCAGGAATTTTCAGTGGCACGCTCTCGACCTCGGCGCTCAGGCGCTCGACGCGCAGCGCCATGGCCTGGCGGTCGGCCTCGGTTTCGCCGACATTGGAGGCAAAGCGGGTTTCGTCCAGGCGCAGCAGTGGTTCACCGACCTCGACGATCTCTCCCTCTTTGGCGAAGATTTCGGCAACGATGCCACCCTCCAGATTCTGGACTTTCTGCACCCGTGACGAGGGGACAGCCTTGCCCTCGCCTCGCGTGACCTCATCGATGGGAGCAAAGGAGGCCCAGACGATCAGGAACAGGAAAAACGCGATCACGCCCCAGATGGTCAGGCGGACGACTCGAGGGACGTCCTCGATCAGCGCCTTGTTCACCTCGGGCAAGGGCTGCCCGCCGAGCGATTCCGATCCCCTGAAGTACCGTTTCAGGTGGTCCTTGAACTGTCCCATATCGAGCTTATGCAACACTGATCTGCCCCTTCTTCAGCGCTTCCATGACAGCCGCTTTCGGGCCGTCGGCGACGATTTGCCCGCGATCGATGACGATCAGGCGGTCCACCAGCGACAACAGCGAAGCCCGGTGGGTGACGAGCAGCACGGTCTTGCTCTCGATCACCGCCTGCAGGCGCTGCTTGAGGCGCTCTTCGCCGGTGTTGTCCATGGCGCTGGTCGGTTCGTCGAGCAGCAGGATCTGCGGATTGAGCAGCAGGGCCCGGCCCAGCGCAACGTTCTGGCGCTGGCCGCCGGAGAGGTTCTGGCCACGCTCACCGACCTGCAGCTCGTAGCCGTCCGGATGCAGACGGGCGAATTCGTGTACGCCTGACAGCTCGGCGGCCTGCAGCACGAGTTGATCCTCGATGTAGCGTGCTCCGCTGACCAGGTTGTCGCGCAAGGTGCCGGCCAGCAGTTGGATGTCCTGCGGCACGTAGCCGATGTTGTGGCGCAGCTCGCTGACGTCGATCTGGCGGATGTCCACCCCGTCGACCAGCAGCGAACCGTTGGCCGACTCGTACAGACCGACGATCAGCTTGGCCAGCGAGCTCTTGCCCGAGCCGCTGCGGCCGATGATGCCGACCTTTTCGCCCGGGCGGATGGTCAGGTTGATGCCCTTGAGCGCCTGGTTCTGCTGGTTGGGATAAGTGAAATCAACGCCGCGGAACTCGATCGCGCCCTGCAGGGTGCGTCGGCTGAGCGGACGCTCCTCGAAGTTGCGCTCCTGCGGGAGCTCCATCATCTGGTCGGTCGCGACCATGGTCACCTTGGCCTGCTGATAGCGGGCCAGCAACCCGTTGAGCTGGCCCAGCGGGCCCAGTGCGCGGCCGCTGAGCATGTAGCAGGCCACCAGGCCGCCCATGCTGAGGTTGCCGTCGATGATCAGGTAAACGCCGACACAGATCATCGCCACACCGGCCAGTTGCTGGATCAG
>NZ_DATELE010000233.1:0-2940 GCF_035277045.1 Pseudomonas sp.
TGGCCGCCTTCGATACGCAGGCGCTCGTGCAGGCCTGGGTCGTCGGGCATGTCGATGATCAGCCGGCTGTCCAGCGCGCCGTGGCTGAAGGTTTCGTTCATCACCGGACGGCCCAGGCACAAGGTCTCCCAGGCCAGCAGACGGGCGCCGGGGGCCAGGGTGAAACGGCTCTGCAGGGCGGCGCGGGCGCCGGCGAAGAAGATGCTGTCCTGGGGCAGCCACTCCAGGGTGCTGCCCTGCTCCAGGTGGAAACGCTGCGCAAGCTGGGCGGTCGGCCCGGCGCTGCGGTAGAACTTGCTGGCGCCGGGCATCGTCAGCAGCGCGTGGCTGCCGGCCTCGAGATGGATGTCCAGGGCGAGCCGGTCGCCCCCGACGATGCCGCCGGGCGGATGCAGGACGTAGACATGGCAGGGCGCGCCTTCCGGGTAGAAAGGACGCTGCACCAAAAGAGGTCCGAAATGCTTGCGCGCACCAATACGGGTCTCTCGCTCGCGGCGCACGAAGCGCAGCGCAAGCTCGGCGCTCCATCCTGGCTGCGTATCCTGATGGGCGATGGTTTCCGGCAGCGACATGCCTTAAAGTCCCGGTGAACACGGCGCACCAGGCGCCATGGTTGAACAACCCGCACGCGCTCGAACGCGCATGCCTGACCAATCGATCAGCAATCGACCGTCAGGCATTTGCAGGTTGCGGGCCAACTCGGCAAGTGCCCTGTTGCGAGGCGTTCACCGTCCTTGCACGGGTGCCCTCGTGCACTGTTACAGAGCGCTTGCTTTCTTGTCTGTCACCTCAAAGGATCTGAACCATGCAATTTTCCCCCGCCATACCGGTACTGCGGATCTTCTGCGTCGACAAGGCCAAGGAGTTCTACCTCGGGTTTCTCGGCTTCACACTGGACTGGGAACACCGGTTTGCCCCTGACTTGCCTCTGTATGCGCAGATTCACCGGGGCGGATTGATCCTGCACCTGAGCGAGCACCATGGCGATGCCACGCCGGGCTCCACGGTGTTTGCCCGGGTCGAAGACCTGATGGCACTGGAGCAGGAGTTGCTGGCCAGGCAATACGGGTATTCGCGTCCCCAGGCACAGCGCGTCGACTGGGGACTGCAGATGGAAATCGCCGATCCGTTCGGGAACCGGCTGCGGTTCTGTCAGCAGGAGGACTGAAGGCGAGCGGTCTCAGCCCGCTGTGAACCCGACATCGGCGCTCTCGACCAACCCTGCGAACCCGCCACCCAGCGTCGCATTGTGATGCGCCACGATCGCCTCGGCGGACAGCAGCGGCGTGTCCATGCAGGTGTGCGCATCGCTGACAAGCACCGGTTCGAAACCGAGTTCCCGGGCGACGCGGCAGTTGGTGTCGACGCAGTACTGGGTCTTCATGCCGGCTATGTAGAGGCGCTGCACGCCCGCCTCACGCAGCCAGCCGGCCAGAGGCGTATCAAAGAAGGCGCTGGGGCGGGTCTTGTTGAACACGGTATCGCGGGACGCGTCGATTCGCAGCGCGGGCAGCAGTGGCCAGGCATCACTGCCTTCGGCAATGGGCGAGCCTGCCGGACCGGTGTGGCGGACGGCGAAGACCGGGACGGATGCGGCATGGGCCTTGTCGATCAGGCCATTGATGACGGCCAGGACGCGCTCGCCCTGCCAGGGCTTATCGGGCCCGTGGAACAGGCCGACCTGCATGTCGAGGATGAGCAAAGCCGAGGGTGCATGTTGCATGGGGTCTCTCCGTGAGAAGCCAGCCCGGACGGAGAAACCAAAAGGCCCCGTCCATTGCTGGCGGGGCCTTGGTGAGCGACTGTGAATACCTACACAGCGACACCGCGCCCGCCGAAGGCGGTCGTGGTGGTCTGGGTCGGGGTCATCAGGCTCGGGTTCATGGGGAAAGACTGCCCCGAGCGGCACCGTGGCGTCAAGCACTTGGGTGCAATTCGTTTCTGGGCGTTTCCGATCCTTGGCGGATGTATTATCGTGGCGAGGTGCGCAAACAATGGCGGCCTGAGCGATCAGGTATCAGCAAGACAATCGAGGGTGTCATGAGCAACGAGATCAACTGGGACAAACTGGGCTTCGACTACATCAAGACTGACAAGCGCTACCTGTCCTACTGGCGCAATGGCGAGTGGGACCAGGGCACCCTGACCGAAGACAACCAGCTGCACATCAGCGAGGGCTCGACTGCCCTGCACTATGGCCAGCAATGCTTCGAAGGCCTGAAGGCCTACCGCTGCAAGGACGGTTCGATCAACCTCTTCCGCCCGGACCAGAACGCCGCGCGCATGCAGCGCAGCTGCGCTCGCCTGCTGATGCCGTCCGTGCCCACCGAGGCCTTCATCGAGGCGTGCAAGCAGGTGGTCAAGGCCAACGAGCGCTTCGTGCCGCCGCACGGCAAGGGTGCCCTCTACCTGCGTCCGTTCGTCATCGGCGTGGGTGACAACATCGGCGTGCGCACGGCGCCCGAGTTCATCTTCTCGATCTTCGCCATCCCGGTCGGCTCGTACTTCAAGGGCGGCATGAAGCCGCACAACTTCCAGATCTCCAGCTTCGACCGCGCCGCGCCACAAGGCACCGGTGCCGCCAAGGTCGGTGGCAACTACGCCGCCAGCCTGCAGCCGGGCTCCGAGGCCAAGAAGGCCAATTTCGCCGACGCGATCTACCTGGACCCGCTGACCCACACCAAGATCGAGGAAGTCGGTTCGGCCAACTTCTTCGGGATCACGGCGGACAACCGGTTCATCACGCCGAAGTCCGCTTCGGTCCTGCCGGGCATCACCCGCCTGTCGCTGATGGAACTGGCGCAATCGCGCCTGGGCCTGGAAGTGGTCGAAGGCGACGTGCTGATCACCCAGCTCAACCAGTTCACCGAAGCTGGCGCCTGCGGCACCGCCGCGGTGATCACCCCGATCGGGGGCATCGAGCACAACGGCAAGCTGCAT
>NZ_DATELE010000234.1:0-3871 GCF_035277045.1 Pseudomonas sp.
GATCCGGCTCAGTCGAATGGCGGCCGCGCACAATGCGGTCACCATCGATGACTCCATTCCCTCGCACACGGGCAAGGGAGCCGACTTTCGGCTGGCCGAACTCGGCTACGATGCCTATCCCGGGATCTACCACATGGTCGAGGTCAGGGAAGAGGACTGGTGGCTGTTGCCCGAGGTGCCGGCTGGCCGGGACGCGGTCAATCTTTCACCCGCGCAATGTGACGAGCTCAAGGCGCGCCACTACATCGTGGGCCAGCTGCAGCGGGTGATCTTCTTCGAGCCGGGCGTCAAGGAGACCGACTGGAGCGCCACGGCACCGATCACTGGTGTCGACGGCAAGCCGCGGCGCTGGCTGTACCTGCATTATTTCAAGGAGGGCCAGCCTTCGCTCAATTGGCTCGACCCAAGCTTTGCGGCGCAGCAGCTGATCATTGGCGATGCGCTGCATGCCATTGATTGTCTTGGTGCGCGAGGGCTGCGCCTGGACGCCAACGGTTTTCTGGGCGTGGAGGTGCGGGCCAACGATACGGCCTGGTCCGAAAGCCATCCGCTGTCGATCAACGGCAACCAGCTATTGGGTGGCATGATCCGCAAGGCTGGTGGTTTCAGCTTCCAGGAGCTGAACCTGACCCTGGATGATATCGCTCAGATGTCAAAAGGCGGCGCGGACCTTTCCTACGATTTCATCACCCGGCCCGCCTACCAGCATGCGTTGCTGACCGGCAATACCGACTTCCTGCGGCTGATGCTTCACGAGATGCACAAGTTTGGCATCGACCCGGCGTCGCTCATCCATGCGCTGCAAAACCACGATGAGCTGACGACCGAACTTGTCCATTTCTGGACGTTGCATGCTCACGATATGTACATCTACAAAGGCCAGACATTCCCCGGCAGCATCCTGCGCGAGCATATCCGCGAAGAGATGTACGAGCTGTTGTCAGGCGAGCATGCGCCTTACAACCTGCGCTTCGTGACCAACGGCATATCCTGCACCACGGCCAGTATCATCACGGCTGCGCTGGGTATCCGGGACCTTGATGCGATCGATGAGCAGGACGTGCAACTGATCCAGAAAATCCATCTGCTGCTGGTCATGTACAACGCGATGCAGCCGGGAGTATTCGCGTTGTCCGGGTGGGATATGGTCGGTGCGCTGCCGTTGCCGGCGGAGCGGGTGGCCGAGCGCATGCTTGACGGTGACACCCGCTGGATTCACCGGGGCGGCTATGACCTCGTGGATCTGGAGCCTGGCGCCGCCGAATCGGCGATGGGCATGCCGCGGGCGCGGGCGCTGTACGGTAGCCTGGATGCTCAGATGGAGCGTGGCGACTCCTTTGCCTGCAAAGTGAAAAAGCTCTTGGCGGTGAGGCAGGCTTACGGCATCGCGACCAGTAAACAGATCCTCGTGCCCGACGTGGTGAACCCGGGATTGCTGGTGATGGTGCATGAGTTGCCGACCGGCAAGGGTATTCAGATCACGGCGTTGAACTTTGGCCACGATCCCGTTACCGAGGTGTTGCACCTCGAAGGATTCAGTCCTGGGCCCGTCGTGGACATGCTCAACGAGACTGTGGAAGGAGACCTGACCGAAGATGGCCGGTTCCTGATAAACCTTGATCCTTACGAGGGTTTGTCACTGCGCATCGTCAATAGCAGTGCTCATGTGTAATCGTTACCTGTAAACGTTACCAATCTACGCACCGTAAAGGGGCGGGGGCTTGGCCTCGGCACGCTTTCCGGGCGCTTTCAAGCGGCTATACGGCGTCCAGTTGCGCTCTGCACAGACGTTCGCAGGTTGGCACGATACTGGCTTAGGTATCAAAAAGCGTGATCAGGGGTAGCGTCCCAAGGGACGGTTAGGTATTCTTTGCTTGCGCTTGTAAACGATTACAAAAATGCGCCATTTCCTAGCGATTCAGGTGAGCCACATGCGTGATATCAACGGCCGTAATACCCTCAAAGCGTACGACTACGTCGTAATCGGATCCGGCTCGGCCGGTAGCGTGTTGGCGGGTCGGCTTTCAGAGGAAACCAATCGTTCGGTGCTGATGCTCGAAGCAGGCCCGTCCGACAAGAGTATCTACATCCAGATGCCCGCCGCCCTGGGCTTCCCGCTGATGGATGACAAATTCAACTGGTACATGCATTCCGAGCCCGAGCCCGAGCTCGACGGCCGGATCATCTACGAGGCGCGTGGCAGGGTGCTGGGCGGCTCGTCCTCCATCAACGGCATGAACTGGGTGCGTGGCAACCCTTGGGACTACGACAACTGGGAGGCCATGGGCCTCAAGGGTTGGAGCTACAAGGACTGCCTGCCGTACTTCCGCAAGGCCGAGACCTTCGACCAGGGCGCCGACGACTACCGTGGTGACGGCGGTCCGATGCACATCCAGACCTGCGCGGCTAACAACCCGCTGTACAAGGCGTTTCTCGAAGCTGGCGTCCAGGCCGGCTACCCGCATGTGAAAGACCACAACGGCTACCGCCAGGAGGGGGTTCACGTTACCCAGCGCAACGTCCACAAGGGCATCCGCTGGAGCACCTCGCAGGCCTACATCCACCCTAACCGGGACCGCGAGAACCTGCATGTGTGCGACCGTGCGCAAGTCACCCGCATCGAGTTCAAGGGCAAGCGCGCCGCCAAGGTCCATTTCCTTCGCAACGGCAATCCTGAGGTCATCGATGTGGCGCGCGAAGTGGTGCTCAGCGCCGGCGCCATCCACTCCCCGCATCTGCTGATGCTGTCGGGTATCGGCGATGCCGAGCACCTGGCCCAGTTTGGCATCAAGTGCGTGGTTGACCTGCCAGCCGTAGGGCAGGGCCTGAAGGACCACATTGCCGCGCCGGTTCAGTACCGCGCGACGCAGAACGTGTCGATCGCCAAGCAGCTCACGCCAATCGGCAAGCTCAAGCTCGGCGCCTTGTGGACATTCTTCAAGAAAGGCCTGGGTGCTACCAACTTCTTCGAGGTCGGTGCCTTTATTCGCACGCGTCCGGAACTCAAGGTGCCCAACGTGCAGTTCGAGTTCATCCCGATGCTGGGTGAGTTCCAGCACGGCAGCGTCAAGCTGGAGAACGGCTTCCAGTACTTCTTCAGCCTGATGCGTCCGACCAGCACCGGCCGCGTCTGGCTGGGTTCCAGCAACCCGCTCGACGCACCGAAGTTCTGCTTCAATTTCCTGTCGACGCAACAAGACCAGGAAGACGCCGTCGCCGCCGTTCGGGCCATCCGTAACGTGGTCTCGCAGCCTGCCTGGGATCCGTACCGGGGCGAGGAAGTCACCCCTGGCGTAGCCGTTCAGTCCGATGAACAGATCCTCAAGGTGCTGCGCCAGACGGCGGGCACCAACTACCACCCTTCGTGTACCTGCCGCATGGGCACTGACGTATTGACCAGTGTCGTCGACGCCACCGCGCGCGTGCATGGCATAGAGAACCTGCGGGTGGTCGACGCCTCGATCATGCCGGAGATCGTCAGCGGCAACCTCAACGCGCCGATCATCATGATGGCCGAGAAGATCGCCGACGATATCCGCGGCAAGCACTCGCTGCCCAGCGCCAAGGCCAAGTACTACGTTCCTGCCTAATCACTGCCTGCCTGGCTCGCCACAGGGCGGCCGGGCACGAACTCCTGAAGGAAACGCAAATGAAACTGAAGAACCAAGTAGCACTGATCACTGGCGCCGGCGCGGGTATCGGTGAAGCCACCGCCAAGCTGTTCGTGCAGGAAGGCGCCAAGGTCGTGATCGCCGACCGCAACTTCGAACTGGCCAGCAAAGTCGCCGACGAACTCGGTGAAGCCGCGTTAGCGGTGGAAGTCGACGTTGCCGATGCGGCCCAGGTCAAGGCCATGGTTGACAAGGCCGTC
>NZ_DATELE010000235.1:0-4880 GCF_035277045.1 Pseudomonas sp.
GGTGCTGCATGTCCGTGTCATCCAAGGCGTACATTCCCGTCGCGCCCCCACGACAGCCGTTGTCCCTGTTCCAATTGATCCTGGTGGGCCTGCAACATGTATTGCTGATGTACGGAGGCGCGATCGCGGTGCCGCTGATCATCGGCCAGGCCGCGGGACTCTCCCGTCAGGAAGTCGCCTTCCTGATCAACGCCGACCTGCTGGTCGCAGGCGTCGCCACCATCGTCCAGTCGTTTGGCATCGGCGCCGTGGGCATCCGCATGCCGGTGATGATGGGCGCCAGCTTTGCCGCCGTCGGCAGCATGGTGGCCATGGCCGGCATGCCGGGCGTGGGCTTGCAGGGGATCTTTGGGGCGACCATCGCCGCCGGGTTCTTCGGCATGCTGATTGCCCCGTTCATGTCCAAGGTGGTGCGTTTCTTCCCGCCCCTGGTGACCGGCACCGTGATCACCTCGATCGGCCTGTCGCTGTTTCCGGTCGCGGTCAACTGGGCCGGTGGCGGCGAAGAGGCCAGTCTCTTCGGCTCGCCGATCTACCTGACCGTGGCGGGCCTGGTGCTGGCGACCATCCTGCTGGTCAACCGCTTCATGCGCGGCTTCTGGGTGAATGTCTCGGTGCTGATCGGCATGGGGCTGGGCTACGTGCTGGCAGGCTCGATCGGCATGGTCGACCTGTCCGGGCTGGACCAGGCGCCGTGGCTGCAGGTGGTGACGCCGCTGCACTTCGGCATGCCGACCTTCAGCCTGGCGCCGATCCTGTCGATGTGCCTGGTGGTGGTGATCATCTTCGTCGAGTCCACCGGCATGTTCCTGGCCCTGGGCAAGGTCACCGACCGCGAAGTCACCCCGGGCATGCTGCGCCGAGGCCTGATGTGCGATGCCGGCGCCTCGTTCGTCGCGGGCTTTTTCAACACCTTCACCCACTCCTCGTTCGCCCAGAACATCGGCCTGGTGCAGATGACCGGGGTGCGCTGCCGCTACGTCACCGTGGTGGCGGGCGGCTTGCTGATCGTGCTCAGCCTGCTGCCCAAGGCGGCCTTCCTGATCGCCTCGATTCCGCCCGCCGTGCTGGGCGGCGCCTCGATCGCCATGTTTGGCATGGTCGCGGCGACGGGCATCAGGATCCTCCAGGAGGCGGACATCGGTGACCGGCGCAACCAGTTGCTGGTGGCGGTGAGCGTCGGCATGGGTCTGATCCCGGTGGTGCGTCCGGAGTTCTTCGCGCAGATGCCGCAGTGGATGGAGCCGATCACTCATAGCGGCATTGCCATGGCCACGGTCAGCGCGCTGTTGCTCAACCTGCTGTTCAACATCCTCGGTGGAGCCGAACGCGCCGTGCACAACGACGCCGCCCACCAGCACTGAGACATCCGGGAAGCACGACATGAAGCGAATCATTCCGACCCTGTTGCTCGGCGGCACCCTGCTGCACAGCCTCCCGGCCGTGGCGGGCGAGTGGCTGCAGTGGCAAGGCAACAGCCTGACGTACCTGTATGGCAAGGACTTCAAGGTCAACCCGCGAATCCAGCAGACGCTGACCTTCGAGCACGCCGACAAATGGAAGTACGGCGACAACTTCCTGTTCGTCGACAAGATCTTCTACAACGGCCAGGCCGACCGCGGAAAAGGCGTCAACACCTACTACGGCGAGTTCAGCCCGCGGCTGTCGTTCGGCAAGATCTTCGACCGCAAGCTCGAGTTCGGTCCGGTCAAGGACGTGCTGCTGGCCATGACCTACGAGTCTGGCGAGGGCGACAACGAGGCCTACCTGATCGGCGCGGGCTTTGATCTGGCAATTCCGGGCTTCAACTATTTCACCCTGAACATCTACCAGCGCAACACCGAAGGCAGCCGTCCCGGGGATCGGGTCTGGCAGATTACCCCGGCGTTTTCCTACACGATCCCCATGGGCCGATCCGACATCCTCATCGACGGCTACATGGACTGGGTGGTCGACAACGACCAGACCCGCCGCGGTACCTACCACGCCAACCTGCAGTTCAACCCGCAGGTGAAATATGACTTGGGCAAGGCGCTGAACCTGGGTGCCAGGCAGCTGTATGTGGGGGTGGAATACAGCTACTGGAAAGACAAATACGGCATCGACAACCGCGGCAATGTGGACAGCAACCAGAGCGTTACCAGCGCCCTGGTCAAGGTGCAGTTCTAATAAGCTGACCGAACGCCCAACTTTGTAGCAACGTGCTTCAGGACGGAGCACTTGAGGCCTGGCGCGCAAGCCAGTAATCTGCGCGCCCCCTCGATCAGGGCAGGACGGAATCTGCTCCTGTTTACTGACTCCTCGGTCAATGAATCCGGGTGGTTGGCGAACCTGTTGCCAGTTTGAACATACCTCTTTTCATCCGTTCAGCAGGACGTCGAGCAGGAGGGTTGCGCCTTGCCCACAAGGTTGGCGCGGCTCTTGCCAATCAGCTGTGGCCAGTGGAAAAAAGCTGACTCAAAAGACAAATTCAATATCAAAAAAGCGCCGCCTCGAGCGCTCACACAAAGAACCTATCAAGGGAGCGACCTACGCATGCGCATCACCAACAGCCTGATCCTGGCCACCGGCCTGCTGGCCACCGGCAGCAGCCTCGCCGGCGACCTGCTGCAGTGGCAGAACAACAGCCTGACGTATCTGTACGGCCAGGATTTCAAGGTCAACCCCGAGGTCCAGCAGACCTTCACCTTCGAGCACGCTGACGGCTGGAAATACGGCGACAACTTCATCTTCGTCGACAAGATCTTCTACAACGGCAAGAAAGACTCGGGGAATGGTGACAACACCTATTACGGCGAAATCAGTCCGCGCCTGTCGTTCGGCAAGATCTTCGGTCAGAAGATGGAGTTCGGCCCGATCAAGGACGTGCTGCTGGCCATGACCTACGAGTTTGGCGAGGGCGACACCGAGGCCTACCTGATCGGCCCGGGCTTCGACCTGGATATCCCGGGGTTCGACTGGTTCCAGCTGAACTTCTACCAGCGCACCACCGACGGCAGCCGCGCTGGCGACAACGTCTGGCAGATCACCCCGGCCTGGTCGTACACCATTCCGGTCGGCAGCTCCGACATCCTCATCGACGGCTTCATGGACTGGGTGGTCGACAACGACGAAAACCGCCGCGGCACCTACCAGGCCAACCTGCACTTCAACCCGCAGATCAAGTACGACCTGGGCAAGGCGCTGAAGATTGGCGAGAAGCAGCTGTACGTGGGTATCGAGTACGACTACTGGAAGAACAAGTACGGCATCAAGGACAGCAACGCCTTCGAGACCGACCAGAACACCGCGAGCTTGCTGGTGAAGGTGCATTTCTAAGCGAAGACGGTATCTGCTGGGGTCGTTCTTCTTGAGAAGTAGTCCTCATTTCCGTCGAAGACCTTTTTTCCTTGTGGAAGACTTTTCCTTGTGAAACTTGTGGAAGACCTCTCCTGGAGGACATTTTCCTTGTGGGAGCAACGGTCTTCTACCGAGGTAATCACTACCCCGACCCGGCATCGCCGGGCCCACAGATAAATGGATTGCAGCAACCCATCGAGGTCCCACAGCAAGGTCGGCTGTAGCTCATCGGTCCCAGACCATGGTCACGCAGCCGGCCGCACCGCACGCCACAGCTTGCTGGCCACCGCGACAACGGCCAGCACCACGGCGCCGGCGATCACCCCGGCCAGGCCGTTGAGCAATGCCCCGGTCAACGCGCCACCGCGCCCTTCGCTGAACGCTTCGATCGCATGATGCAGCGGCGCGATGCCATGCACCAAAATCCCGCCACCCACCAGGAACATCGCCGCGGTGCCAATCACCGACAGGCTCTTCATCATGTACGGCGCCGCCCGCAGGATGCCGTTGCCCACCGCCTGCGCCGCGCTCGATGCCTTCTTCGTCATCCACAAGCCCAGGTCGTCGAGCTTGACGATGCCCGCCACCAGCCCATACACACCAATGGTCATCACGATCGCTATGCCCGACAGCACGATGATCTGCTGGGTCAGCGGCGCATCGGCCACGGTGCCAAGGGTGATGGCGATGATCTCGGCCGACAGGATGAAGTCCGTTCGCACAGCGCCCTTGATCTTGGCCTTTTCGAACGCCACCAGGTCAACGTCTGGATCGGCCACCGCCTCGGTGAGCGCGGCGTGCTCGGCCTGGTCCTCGTCCTTGCTGTGCAAGAACTTGTGCGCCAGCTTCTCGAACCCCTCGTAGCACAGGAACGCGCCGCCCAGCATCAGCAGCGGCGTCACCGCCCAGGGAATGAACGCGCTGATCAACAGCGCCGCGGGCACCAGGATCAGCTTGTTCAGGAACGAGCCCTTGGCCACCGCCCAGACCACCGGGATTTCCCGCTCGGCCCGTACGCCGGTGACTTGCTGGGCATTGAGCGCCAGGTCATCGCCAAGCACGCCCGCCGTCTTCTTCGCGGCGACCTTGGTCATCACCGACACATCGTCGAGAATCGTGGCGATGTCATCGATCAGCACCAGTAGACTGCTACCTGCCATATGCTTGTGTTTCCAGGAGGGTAATGGGCCCTGAGTCTAGCCCAAAGTCGCTGCCTTGAGCGCGTTGCAAGGCCGGTGCTACCATGCGCGACCACCCCTGCCGGGCCACAGCCTGCGGCCAGACACGAGGAAAAACCCCCACCATGAGCAGCATTCGCGAGCGCAACAAGGAACTGATCCTGCGCGCGGCCAGTGAAGAGTTCGCCGACAAAGGCTTCGCCGCGACCAAGACCAGCGACATCGCCGCCAAGGCCGGGTTGCCCAAGCCGAACGTCTACTACTACTTCAAGTCCAAGGACAACCTCTATCGCGAGGTGCTCGAGAGCATCATCGAGCCGATCATGCAGGCCTCGACGCCGTTCAGCGCCGACGGTGATCCCA
>NZ_DATELE010000236.1:0-5515 GCF_035277045.1 Pseudomonas sp.
CGGTAGATGTAGGCGCGCCCCCAGGGATCCTGCGGGATGGCTTTCTACAGGTAGGGTCCCGACCAGCGTGGCTCGCCGCTGGGAGGGCTGACCAGCGCCTGCAGGCCCTGGTCGCCGCTTGGGTAATGGCCGACCTCCAGGCGATACAGGTCCAGGGCCTTGCTCAGGCCTTCTATCTGCGCCCGCGCCACCTTGGCCTCCGAGCGGCCCAGCTGGCTGAAGTACTTGGGTGCGACGATGCCGGCCAACAGGCCCAGCACCACCAGCACCACCAGCAGCTCGAGCAGGGTGAAACCGCGCTGGACGGTGGATGAACGAACGGCGGGGGGGATGGATAAGCGCTGCATGATGATGCCTCCAGGCTACGTCTTTGCAGGGGTCATGCAAGAGCCGTGCGCGTCCGCGCGGCCCCGCGCGCCGTGCGGGGTGGGCGGCGGCACAGTGCTTGCGTTCCAGCTTCCAGGCCCGGTTTTTCCGGGGCATTTCCCCCACATCGGGGGCAACGCCGGGGAGGCGAATATCATGCGCTTGATCACACTTGGTTTACTGGGCTGCCTGGCGGCGGGCTCGGTGCAGGCGGAGGTCTACATCTCCAGGGACGCCACGGGTGGCTATGTACTGTCCAACGTCCACAGGCCAGGACGGCACTACGACAAGGTGATCAGCGAGGCCACGGCGCAGGCCGGGCCCGTGGATGCCCAGCTGATCACGGGACGGCCTTACGCAGACCTGGTCGCCGCCGCCGCCAAGACCCATGGCGTGCCGCCGGCGTTGCTGCATGCGCTGGTGAAGGCCGAGTCGGGCTACAACGCCAAGGCGCGTTCACCCAAGGGTGCGGCCGGACTGATGCAACTGATGCCGGAAACCGCGAAGGAAATGGGGGTCAAGGATGTGCTGGACCCTGCGTCCAACCTGCTCGGTGGGGCGCGCTATCTCAAGCGCATGCTCACGCTCTTCGACAATGACATCACCCTGGCCGTGGCGGCGTACAACGCCGGGCCCGATGCGGTGATCAGCCGGGGCAGGGTAGTACCGCCGTTTGCCGAAACGCGGCGGTACGTGCCTAACGTGATGAGGGAATACCGGCGGTTGCAGGGGGTGGGGGCGCCTTAGTCCTGCAAACTGCTGCGCAAGCTCTGTATCCGGGATCGCGAAGCGGTCCCTTGTGGGAGCGCGCCTTGTGCCGCGATCGGCCGCGAAGCGGTCGTAAAACCTGCAATCAACTCTCAGGACCGCAACCACTCAGGGCTATTGAAATTCTCCAGCCGGACATCGTCCGCCTCACAATCCACCGCCTGCACCCCGATGCCCATCAGCACCCGCTGCAAACTGCGCTCACCTGCATCCCACGCGGATTCCAGCGCTGGAAGCACCCCGCGTGGCACGACGCTGAACATCGGCTGCCAATACCCGCCCTGGCGCACCATCGCCGGACCATCCTGCGCACAGGCCGCCCGGCGCAAATCGTCGATCAGCTCATGGTCGATGCGCGGCGCATCGCACGCCAGCAGCACCACCCAGTCATGCCGCGCCACCGAAAGCCCCGCCAGCACCCCGGCCAGGGGCCCGGGATAGTCCGCTTCGCGATCACCGGCCAGCTGATCGGCGTAGCGCCGGTAGCGATCCTGGTTGCGGTTGCACGAGATGATCAGGTCATCTGTCAAGGGCCGCACCACATCATGCACATGCGCGATCAGCGGGTTGCCTTGCCATTCAATGAGCCCCTTGTCGCGTCCGCCCATGCGCTGCCCGCGGCCTCCGGCCAGCAGGAGAATCGAACAGGGTGGCAGGGGCTGGGACATGGGGCAGGGCTCCGGGCTGTTGGGCCGTTCACCCTCCCACGCGCGCGTGGCCTTGTCCAGATCAGGACGCCCGGGATGCGGAGACCGCCGTCTTGCCTCGCCGTGACAGGCGCATCACCACCACGAAGAACACCGGCACGAACACCACCGCCAGGGTGGCGCTGAGCATCCCGCCGATCACGCCGGTGCCAATCGCCTGCTGGCTGGCCGAGCTCGCGCCGCTGGCGATCGCCAGGGGCACCACGCCGAGGATGAACGCCAGCGAGGTCATCACGATCGGGCGCAGCCGCAGGCGCGCGGCCTGCACCGCAGCGTCGAACGGATCATGGCCCTGATCGACCAGGCGCTTGGCGAACTCGATGATCAGGATGGCGTTTTTCGCCGACAGGCCGATCAGGGTGATCAGGCCGACCTTGAAAAATACATCGTTGGGCATGTCGCGCAGGGTCACTGCCAGGACCGCGCCAAGCACGCCCAGTGGCACCACCAGCAACACCGCCGTGGGAATCGACCAGCTCTCGTACAGCGCGGCGAGGCACAGGAACACCACCAGCAACGACAGCGCCATCAGCATCGGCGCCTGGCTCCCGGACAACCGCTCCTGCAGCGACAGGCCGGTCCACTCGAGGCCTGCGCCGACGGGCAACTGGCCGACCAGTCGCTGAACCTCGGCCATGGCCTCGCCCGAACTGTGGCCCGGCGCCGGTTCTCCTGAGATGGAGACTGCCGGGTAGCCGTTGTAACGGGTCAGCTGCACCGCCCCGCTGACCCAGCGGGCCTGCACGAAGGCGCCCAAAGGCACCATCTTGCCCGCGCTGTTGCGCACATGAATCTTGAGCAGGTCTTCGACCTGGCTGCGCTGGTCGCCTTCGGCCTGCACCACCACACGCTGCATGCGGCCCTGATTGGGAAAGTCGTTGACGTAACTGGAGCCCACGGCCGTATCCAGCACCGCGCCGATGTCGGCGAACGACACGCCCAAGGCGTTGGCCTGGCGCCGGTCGATCTCCAGCTCCACCTGCGGACTCTCGGCAAGGGCGGATTCGCGTACATTGGCCAGCAGGGGGCTCTGGGCAGCAGTGCCCAGCAGCGTGTCCCGCGCGGCCATCAACGCTGCGTGACCCATGCCGGCCCGGTCCTGCAGGCGGAATTCGAAGCCGGTGGAGGTGCCCAGGCCGTCAATCGGCGGCGGCAGCACCGAGTAGGCGATCGCGTCCTTGAGCTGGGAGAACGCGCCATTGGCGCGGTCGGCGATCGACCGGGCGCTGTCTGCGCTCCCACGCTCGGACCAGTCCTTGAGGGTGGTGAAGGCCAGGGCCGCGTTCTGCCCGCTCCCCGAGAAACTGAAGCCCAGGATCAGCGTCGTGTTGCCCACCCCGGGCTCCTCGGCGTTGTGCGCCTCGATCTGCGCGGCAACCTGTTCGGTGCGTGCGCGGCTTGCCCCTGGCGGCAGCTGGATGTCGGTGATGGTGTATCCCTGGTCCTCGGTCGGCAGGAAAGAAGAGGGCAACTGGCTGAAGCCAAACCCCAGCGCCGCCACCAGCACCGCGTAAACCAGCAGGTAGCGCCCACTGCGTCTGAGCGCATGGATCACCCAGCGTTCGTAGCCATCGCTCATGCGCTCGAAGCCCCGGTTGAAGCCGCCGAAGAACCCGCGCCGCTCCACGTGCTCGCCCTTGACCACGGGCTTGAGCAGCGTCGCGCACAGGGCCGGGGTGAGGCTCAGGGCGAGAAACGCCGAAAACAGGATCGACACCGCCATCGACAGCGAAAACTGCTGGTAGATAACGCCCACCGAGCCTTTCATGAAGGCCATCGGCAGGAACACCGCCACCAGCACCACGGTGATGCCGACGATCGCGCCGCTGATCTGGCCCATGGCCTTGCGCGTGGCTTCCTTGGGCGGCAGGCCTTCCTCGGTCATGATGCGCTCGACGTTCTCGACCACGACGATGGCGTCGTCGACCAGGATGCCGATGGCCAGCACCATGCCGAACAACGTCAGCACGTTGACTGAAAAGCCCATCGCCATCATCACCGCGAACGTGCCCATCAACGCCACCGGTACCACCAGGGTGGGGATCAGCGTGTAGCGCACGTTCTGCAGGAACAGGTACATCACCGCGAACACCAGCAGCATGGCTTCGAGCAGGGTATTGATCACCTGCTGGATCGACACCTTGACGAAGGGCGAGGTGTCGTAAGGAATGTCATAGCGCGCGCCCGCGGGGAAATAGGCCGACAGTTCGTCGAGCTTGTCCTTGACCAGGGTGGCGGTCTCCATGGCGTTGGCGCCCGGCGAGAGCTGCACGCTGAAAGCGCTGGAGGCCTTGCCGTTGAGGCGGGTGCCGAACTGGTACTCCTGGCTGCCGATCTCGACGCGAGCAACATCACGCACCGTGACGGTGGAGCCATCGGCGTTGGCGCGCAGGACGATGTCGGAAAATTCCTGGGGCGTGCTCAGCTGGCCCTTGACCACCACATTGGCGGTGATCTCCTGGGTGGGCTTGCCCGGCAGGTCGCCGATGCTGCCCGGGGCGACCTGGGCATTCTGCGCGGCGATGGCCTCGTTCACATCGGTGGGCGTGAGGTTGAAGGCGATCAGCTTGCGCGGGTCGATCCAGATGCGCATGGCCCGCTCGGAACCATACAGCTGCGCCTTGCCGACGCCCTTGAGGCGGCGGATCTCGTTCATCACGTTGCGTGCGAGAAAGTCGCTCAGGGCTGTTTCGTCGAGGCTGCCGTCGTCGGCGGTGAGCGTGACCAGCATGAGGAACCCGGTGGACACTTTCTCCACCTGCAAGCCCTGCTGGGTCACCGGCCGCGGCAAGCGCGACTCGACCACCTTGAGGCGGTTCTGCACGTCCACCTGGGCAAGGTCGGGGAGGGTGCCCGGCTCGAAGGTGGCGGTGATGGTGGCACTGCCCAGGCTGCTCTGCGACTCGAAGTACAGCAGGTGGTCCGCGCCGTTGAGCTCTTGCTCGATCAGGCTGACCACGCTCTCGTCCATGGTCGCCGCCGAAGCGCCCGGATAGACCGCGTAGATCTCGACCTGAGGCGGTGCGACGTTGGGGTACTGGGCGACTGGCAACCGCGGGATCGCCAAGGCGCCCGCCAGCAGGATGAACAGCGCGACCACCCAGGCGAACACCGGGCGGTCGATGAAGAAATGCGGCATGACTCAGGCCCTCACTGGCCGGTGTGCTTGACGATCGGGTTGTCCTGGGCGGCCGCTACCTGCACGGAATCGCCCGCCTTGACGTGTTGCAGGCCTTCGATCACCACCTGCTCGCCCGCCGTCAGGCCCTCGCTGACGATCCAGCGGTCGCCCACGGCGCTACCCAGCTGCACCTGGCGCTCGGTGACCTTGTGCTGCCCGTCGACCAGCAGCACCTTGGGCACCCCGGCGCTGTCACGCAGGATGGCCCGCTGTGGCACGCTGATGCCCTGTGGCTGCACCGCCTGGTCCAGCCGCACACGCACGAAGCTGCCCGGCAGCAGGTCGAGGTCCGGGTTGGGAAACTCGCTGCGCAGGGTGATCTGGCCGGTGCTGGAATCGACGCTGATGTCGGAGAACAGCAGCTTGCCCGGCAACGGGTAGGGCGTGCCGTCGTCCTGGATCAGCGTCGCCTGGGCCTGATCCTGACCCACCTGCTGCAGCGCGCCGGCACGCAACGAACGGCGCAGTGCGTTGAGCTCGCGCGTCGACTGCG
>NZ_DATELE010000237.1:0-7586 GCF_035277045.1 Pseudomonas sp.
AACGACCGCGAAAGTCGTTGCCCTTCAATGCCTTGCATCGGGACAATGGAGGCCTAGGTCGGAATCGAACCGGCGTACGCGGATTTGCAGTCCGCTGCATGACCACTCTGCCACCTAGCCGAGGAGGCGTGGCCTCCTTGCGGCCACTTCAAGAAAGACTGGAGCGGGAAACGAGACTCGAACTCGCGACCCCGACCTTGGCAAGGTCGTGCTCTACCAACTGAGCTATTCCCGCAATGGCGTCCCCTAGGGGACTCGAACCCCTGTTACCGCCGTGAAAGGGCGGTGTCCTAGGCCACTAGACGAAGGGGACACACTACAACTTCACTCCCTGCCGCGTTTCGCTGTGTGCTTTACGCTGCAAGTGGCGCGCATTCTATGGATGCCGACAAAAGCCGTCAACACTTTTCTATAAATTTATTTAAATCAACGACTTCGCCGATACAGAGGGGGCCTGCGACGGACTGCTTTTATATTGGCGTTGATTTTCTGACAGGCTAACGGCACTGTGCCACTACCGCCGCGCGATCCGCCGGACAGCCCTATCCGCTCAAGGGCGAACCCACTACACTTCTTCCCTATAGCTGCATAACTACATAATGAGGCGTTACCGGTGACCCCACTCCTGATCACCCTGCTTGTTGTCGCGGGGATCGCATTGCTGATCGTGATCGGCTACCTCAATAACGTGGTCGAGAACGGCAAGCTCGAACGCGCGCGGGTAAAGATCGAACTCAGCGAGCGCCTGCGCCGCTGTGGCGAAATCACCGAGACCTTTCCCGGCCAGTTGATGACGCCAGCGCTCAAGCTGCTGCTGACCCGTCTCGAGCTCAACCTCAACCAGCGCCAGTTGCAGCTGGAAAAGAACAACGCCCAGCTCAAGGCACGCATTGCCGAGCTCGAGGGCCTGATTGGCCAGGGTGAACAGATTCCGGTGAACAACCCGCCGGGCCCGATCCTCACCGAGGTCAAGGCCAAGGACGTGCGCTTCCTGCTCGAAGCGCTGCACAGCCAGGTATCGCGGGCCACCCAGGAAGGCTTCCTGCCGAGCAGCGAAGGCAAGCACTGGGTCAAGGAAATCCGCCATATCCTGGTGCTGGTGCACATCGAGTACTTCAACAACCTGGGACAGCAGGCCCTGCAGCAAGCCGAACCCGCCCAGGCGCGCCTGGCGTTCGAGCGCGGCGTGCAGTACCTGCGCAAGCAGCCTGAGCCCGCGCTGTACCAGGAACAGCTGGCGTACATGGAGAAGCTGCTGGCCCGGGCCAAGGCCCAGGTGCTCGACGAGCTGGAGCCAGCGGTGGACGAGCAGAACGAACTGACCGAAGGCCTCAAGACGGATGAGAGCGAGACCTGGAAGAAGCGGGTGATCTACGATTGACCGGTCGGGCCCCTTCGCTGGCGTGCAAGCGAAGGGGCCCTTGCAGACAACAAAGCGCTCAGACTGCGCGAATCAGCAATCACTCAACTCAAGAAACAACGCCGCCAGCTTCTCCAGCCCCACCTGATCCGCCTCGCTGAACCGCCCCACCTTCGGGCTGTCCAGGTCCAGCACACCAATCAGCCTCCCCTCCTTCACCAGCGGGATCACCAGCTCGCTGTTCGACGCGCTGTCGCAGGCGATATGCCCGGGAAACGCATGCACATCCTCGACCCGCTGGGTCTGCCGGGTGGCCGCGGCCGCGCCACACACGCCGCGCTCGAACGGGATGCGCACGCAGGCCACCTGGCCCTGAAACGGGCCGAGCACCAGCTCTTCTTCGCGGTTGAGGTAGAACCCGGCCCAGTTCAGGTCGTCGACCTGATGGTAGAGAAACGCCGAAAACTGCGCGGCATTGGCGATGAAGTCACGCTCGTCGGCGAACAGCGCCTGCACTTGCGCGGCCATCAGGTCGTAGCCATCGAGGCCGGCGCCACTGGCGTTGAGGTCGATCATGTTTTTTGCTCCAGCAATTGCAGTCCGACCCAGTAGCGGGCGAACTGGTAGGCACAACGGCCATTACGGTTACCGCGCCCGGTTGCCCAGCGCACGGCGAGTGTGTCCAGGGCCTCGTCACGCTGCCAGGCAAGCCCGGCCTCGCCGGCCAGCTGGCCGATCCAGTGCTCGACCACGTCGAGGAAGTGCTCCTGGGAGAAGGGATAGAACGACAGCCACAGGCCGAAGCGGTCCGACAGAGCGATCTTGTCCTCCACCGCCTCGTTGGGGTGCAGCTCGCCGTCGATCATCTTCCAGTTCTCGTTGTCGCTCTGCTTTTCAGGCACCAGGTGACGACGGTTGGAGGTGGCATACAGCAGCACGTTGTCCGGCGCCTGCTCCAGCGAGCCGTCGAGCACGCTCTTGAGCACCCGGTAGTCGCCCTCCCCGGCTTCGAACGACAGGTCATCGCAGAACAGCACGAAGCGCTGGGGCAGTTTCGACAACTGCTCGACCACCCGCGGCAGGTCCGCCAGGTGGTCGCGCTCGATCTCGATCAGGCGCAGGCCGGCAGCGGCGTGCTCGGCCAGCAGCGCGCGCACCAGCGACGACTTGCCGGTGCCGCGCGAGCCCCACAGCAAGGCATGGTTGGCGGGCAGGCCGTCGATGAACTGCGCGGTATTACGGCCCAGCTGGTCACGTTGCTTGTCGACGCCGATCAGGTCGGACAAGCGGATGTCCAGGCTCACGTCAAGCGGCATCAGGTAGCCGCTGCGGCCATCACGCTGCCAGCGCGCGGCCAGGCACTGCTGCCAGTCGATGGTCGGGCGCTGCGCCGGCAGCAGCGGTTCGAGGCGGGCGAGCACGGATTCCGCGCGCTCCAGAAAAGCGGTCAAACGAGCGTCCACGACAACTCCTTAAAACAAATGCAGGGGCATGGCTGAACAGATGACAGGCCGTGCCAGCAGCCGAGGTCGATCAGCTATGCTTGCGCAGCGCACGGAACGTGAAACTGGCTCGGGACTCATGGATATCAAGTTCACCAATCGCCTGTCCTACAAGCAAGCCCGGTTGACGGTCCTGGTCGGCTTCATCCTCGGGACCTTGCTCAGTGTTGTCCAGATCGGGATGGATTATGCCAGCGAAGACGCCTCCATCAACCGTGAAGTGCGAGCGTTGCTGCAAATCAGCCACAATCCGGCCTCGCGCATCGCCTACAACATCGATGCCGAGCTTGCCCAGGAGCTGGCCGCCGGGCTGCTGCGCTCGCCCGCGGTCATCCGGGCGCGGCTGATCGACAACAACGAGACCGTGCTGGCCGACATCTGGCGCCCACGCCAGGAAGCCCGCTCCCGGGTGATCAGTGACTTCCTGTTCGGCGGACAGCGCCAGTTCCAGGACCGCCTTTATCTCGCCCACATGCCCGAGCAATACCTGGGCACCCTGTACCTGGACGTCGACACCTATGCCTTTGGCGGGCGCTTTCTCGAGCGGGCCGGGATCACCCTGTTCAACGGCTTCGCCCGCAGCCTGGTGCTCACCGGCATCCTCCTTGCGCTGTTCTACATGATGCTGACCAAGCCGCTGGTCACGGTGATCCGCGCCCTCAGCGAAAGCAACCCGCGCGAGCCGGGGCAGACCCGGCTGACCTTCCCCAAGGGCCACGAGCAGGACGAGATCGGCGTGCTGGTCAAGGTCGCCAACCAGCAGTTCGTCAGCATGGCCGCCGAGATCCAGCAGCGGCGCAGCGCGGAAAACCGCCTCACCGACTACCTCGGCGAGCTCGAGAACATCGTCTCGGCTCGCACCGAGGAGCTCAAGGCCAGCAACCACCAGCTCAGCCAGTCCAACCAGGAACTCGAAGAAGCGCGCCGCCGGGCGCTGGACATGGCCCAGGCGCGCGCGGCGTTCCTGGCCAACATGAGCCACGAGATCCGCACGCCGCTCAATGGCCTTCTGGGGATGATCGCGCTTTCGCTGGACGGGCCGCTGAGCGCCGAGCAGCGCCAGCAGCTGGCGATCGCCCACGACTCGGGCAAGGTGCTGGTGGAGCTGCTCAACGATGTGCTCGACCTGTCCAAGTTCGACGCCGGGCAGTTGCAGCTCGAACGCATCGCCTTCGACATGGGGGCACTGGTCGAGGACACCGCCAACCTGCTATCGCAGAACGCCGCGCCCAGCGCCGAGCTGACCTGCCTGATCGAACCCGGTTTTGCCAGCATGCTGCTGGGCGACCCGACGCGAGTGCGGCAGATCGTCAGCAACCTGCTGTCCAATGCCCTCAAGTTCACCCGCTTCGGCCGCGTCGATGTGCGCCTCGGACTGCACAGCGGCGGCGTGCGCCTTGAGGTGCGCGACAGCGGCATCGGCATCGCGCGGGAGGCCCAGGCGCGGATTTTCCAGCCGTTTACCCAGGCTGGCGCGGGAATCACCCGCCAGTATGGCGGCACTGGCCTGGGCCTGGCGCTGACCAACAACCTGTGCAAGGCCATGCAGGGCACGTTGCGCATCAGCTCCGAGGCAGGTTTTGGCAGCTGTTTCACCGCCGAGCTGCCGTTGCCGGCACACACCGCTGCCATGGCGCCTGCTCTTCTGCAAGGACGGGTAGTCCTGCTGGGCAGCGCGGGCAGCGGGCTGTGCGAGCTGCTACAGATGCACCTGCCGGGCTGGGGCCTGGACTACCAGCGCCATGACAACGCGCAGGGACTGGCCGGCGCGCAGCCCGACCTGCTGATCATCGACGGCCTGGACGCACTGGCGGGCCTGCGCCCCGCCATCACGGCACCGATCCTGCTGGTGACCGCCTACGGCAACTTCCTGCCGGGCGAGCAGGCGGCGCAGCTGGCGCCATTACAGCAACTGGCCCGGCCGCTGGCACGCAACGCCCTGTACCAGACGCTGCGCCGCACCCTGCAAGGGGCAGAATCGGCGCAGTCCCTGGACCTTGACGGCCATGCGGGCACGCTGCGGCGGGCCCGCGTGCTGCTGGTCGAGGACAACCCGGTCAACCAGCTGGTGGCCAAGGGCATGCTGGCCAAGCTGGGCTGCGAGGTGCAGGTCGCGGTGCAAGGCGCCGAGGCCCTCGCATTGCTGGAGGGCCCCGCCTTCGACCTGGTGCTGATGGACTGCAACATGCCGGTGATGGATGGCTACGAGGCCAGCCGGCGCATCCGCGAGGATGGCCGCTGGCCGGCCCTGCCCATCGTCGCCCTCACCGCCAACGCCATGCCCGAGGAGCGTGAACGCTGCCGCGCCGCGGGCATGGACGATTACCTGGCCAAGCCGTTTCGCCGCGAAGAGCTGCTGGCGCTGCTCGACCACTGGGCGCCGCCGGTCAGCGGCTGAGCAGTCGCTCGATGGTGTCGTCCAGCGCCTGCGGCTTGGTGCTGGGCGCATAGCGATGCACCTGGCCGCTGGCCGGGTCGATCAGGAACTTGGTGAAATTCCACTTGATCCGCTCGGTGCCGAACAGGCCCGGGGCGCGCTTCTTGAGCTCGGTGAACAGCGGGTGCGCCAGCGCCCCGTTGACCTCGACCTTGCGGAACATCGGAAAGCTGACGCCGAAATTGGCCTCGCAGAACTGCGCGATCTCGCGCGCATCGCCCGGCTCCTGCTTGCCGAACTGGTTGCAGGGAAAGCCCAGCACCACCAGGCCGCGCCCGCGATGGCGCTGCCACAACTGCTCGAGGCCCTTGTACTGCGGGGTGAAACCGCACTGGCTGGCGGTATTGACCACCAGCAGCGCCTTGCCCCGGAAATCACCCAAGACCTTGTGCTCACCGCCCAGGGTGACGCAAGGAATCGTCAGCAGTGCATCGGCCATCAATGCTCTCCAGGCGTGGCGCGCGGCTGGAAGTCCAGGCACACCGAGTTGATGCAGTAGCGCAGCCCGGTGGGCGGCGGCCCGTCGGGAAACACATGGCCCAGGTGCGCATCGCAGCGGGCGCAGGTGACCTCGGTGCGAATCATCCCGTGGGAGGTATCGCGGATCTCGATCATCGCGCGCTCCTCGATCGGCGCGTAGAAGCTGGGCCAGCCGCAGCCCGAGTCAAACTTGGTGCTCGAGTCGAACAGCGGTTCCTCGCAGCAGATGCAGGTGTAGACCCCGTCGCGGCGCTCGCTGTTGTACTGGCCGCTGAACGGCCGTTCGGTGCCTTTGAGGCGGCACACCTGGTACTGGGCGGGATCGAGCATCTCGCGCCACTCCTCCAGGGTTTTTTCGATCTTTTGCATGAGTGGACCTCGGCAGGCTAAAAACCCCGCGCTCTGGCTTTTTTCTGGCGCGGGCGGCACGTATATTATTGCGCCTCTATCCCAGACATCAGTCTGGCACCCGCACCCTACGGTTTTCAAACCCTTTGACAGCAATGTGCGGCGACATTTCCAACCGGGATCACATCATGCAGTTCAGCAAATCGAACAAGCTCGCCAATGTCTGCTACGACATTCGTGGCCCAGTGCTCAAGCACGCCAAGCGCCTGGAAGAGGAAGGCCACCGCATCCTCAAGCTGAACATCGGCAATCCGGCGCCGTTTGGCTTCGAGGCGCCGGAGGAAATTCTCCAGGACGTGATCCGCAACCTGCCAACCGCCCAGGGCTACAGCGACTCCAAGGGACTGTTCAGCGCGCGCAAGGCAGTGATGCAATATTGCCAGCAGAAGCAGATCGAAGGCGTGAGCATCGAGGACATCTACCTGGGCAACGGCGTGTCCGAGCTGATCGTGATGTCGATGCAGGCGCTGCTCAACAACGGCGACGAGGTGCTGATCCCGGCGCCCGACTACCCGCTGTGGACCGCCGCGGTGAGCCTGGCGGGCGGCAACCCGGTGCACTACCTGTGCGACGAGCAGGCCGACTGGTTCCCTGACCTTGACGACATCAAGGCCAAGATCACGCCCAACACCAAGGCCCTGGTGATCATCAACCCGAACAACCCCACCGGCGCCGTGTACTCGCGCGAGCTGCTGCTGGGCATGCTGGAGATTGCCCGCCAGCACAACCTGGTGGTGTTCTCCGACGAGATCTACGACAAGATCCTCTACGACGAAGCCGTGCACATCAGCACCGCGGCGCTGGCGCCCGACCTGCTGTGCCTGACCTTCAACGGGCTGTCCAAGTCCTACCGCGTGGCCGGTTTCCGTTCGGGCTGGCTGATCATCTCCGGGCCCAAGCACCATGCCCAGAGCTACATCGAAGGCATCGACATGCTGGCCAACATGCGCCTGTGCGCCAACGTACCGGCCCAGCATGCCATCCAGACCGCGCTGGGCGGCTACCAGAGCATCAACGACCTGGTGCTGCCGCCGGGCCGCCTGCTGGAGCAGCGCAACCGCACCTGGGAGCTGCTCAACGACATTCCCGGGGTGAGCTGCGTGAAGCCGATGGGGGCGCTGTATGCGTTTCCCAAGATCGACCCGAAGGTCTGCCCGATCCACAACGACGAGAAGTTCGTGCTGGACCTGCTGCTGTCCGAACGGCTGCTGGTGGTGCAAGGCACGGCGTTCAACTGGCCGTGGCCGGATCACTTCCGCGTGGTGACATTGCCGCGGGTGGATGACCTGGAGCAGGCGATCGGGCGGATCGGGAGTTTCCTGCGCACGTACCGGCAGTAACGGGAGCGTTGCGGCCCTTTCGCTGGCAAGCCAGCTCCCACAGCTACCGCGCTGACCTT
>NZ_DATELE010000238.1:0-7158 GCF_035277045.1 Pseudomonas sp.
GCAGCAGGTAGTTGCGACTGTCGTCGAACACCCAGGACGCTTCTTCGGCGGCAACGCGGGCGCCCATGTCATCCAGGCTGCCGAGCAGCAGGTATTCGGTCTGCGACAGGCGAGTCACGCGGCTGCCGTCGTCCTGGCGCAGGGCCTGGTTGGGCTGCCCGGGCAGACGATAGCCACGCGCCTGTAGCCAGGCGGCGCTGTCGGTGCCCCTGAAGCCCACGCGTGGCAGTTCGCTCAGGTCTGTCAACGCGCAGTGGTGCAGCGGATACACAGGGCTGCGTTCGATGAAGTCTTCGGCTTTCAGGCTGGACATGGCTCAGAGCTCCTGGCGCAGGTTGCGGGGGTCATGGAAGGGCAGGGTGACGACCTGGGCCTGCACCACTTCGCCGCCTTCGACGCGGATCGGGATGTGCTGGCCTGGCGTGGCCTGGTGGGCACCGGCGTAGGCCAGGCCGATGATCTGGCCAAGGGTCTGGGAGAACTCGCAGGAAGTGACGTTGCCACTGATGTCGGGTCCGTCCAGCACCAGGTGGCCTTCCAGTGGTTGAGCGCTGCCGCGCGGCAGGGTGAAACCCACGAGCTTGCGCTTGAGCGGCTGGGCTTCGAGGATCTCGATGGAGCGCTTGCCGACGAAGAAGGGCTTCTTGCGGCCGATCGCCCATTGCATGTCGATCTCGGCAGGGTGGGTCATGCCGTCGGTGTCCTGGCTGATGATCACGTGGCCTTTTTCAAGGCGCAGCAAACGCTGGGTCTCGACGCCGAAAGGGCGAATGCCCAGCGGCGCGCCCGCTTCGATCAGCACATCCCACAGCCGCTCGGCATGTCGGGCCGGCACGTGGATCTCGTAACCCAGCTCGCCGACGAAACCGACCCGCAGGATGCGCGCGGGGATGCCGGCGACCTTGCCCAGGCGCACCCCCAGGTAGGGGAATGCCTCGGCGGACAGGTCGACGTCGTCGCAGACCTTGGCCAGCACCTGGCGCGACAAGGGACCCGCCAGGTTGACCGCGGCCAGCGCCGCGGTGACGTTGGTGACGTCCACGTCCAGGCGCCACTGGGCATTCCACTTGAGCATCTGCTGGTAGATGCGATCGACACCGCTGGTGGTGGCGCTGACATAGAAATGCCGCTCGCCGAGGCGGGCGCAGACGCCATCGTCGATTACCACGCCGTGCTCGTTGGTCATCAGCGCGTAACGGGTCCGGCCGACCGCAAGCTTGGCGAAGCCGAAGGTGTACAGGCGTTCAAGCAGTTCAGCGGCATCGGGGCCGCGCACGTCCAGGCCGCCCAGGGTCGAGACGTCGATCAGCCCGACTTTCTCCCGCACATGGCGGGCTTCGTCCTGCATGCAGCGCTCGCGGTCCTCGGGCTTCCCGTAATACGCCGGGCGCAGCCAGATGCCGGCGGGCATCATCTTCGCACCGGCCTCGACGTGGCGGCGGTGCATGGGCGTGAGCCGATACGGGTCGAAGGCACGGCCGGCGACGTGGGCGAGCTTTTCCGCCACGAACGGCGGACGCGCGGTGGTAACGCCGGTCTCGGCGATGCCGCGCCCCGTGGCCTGAGCCACCAGGCGCGCGGTGGGCAGGGCCGAGTGCCGGCCTTGGGACGGGCCCATGCCGACGGTGGAGAAGCGCTTGACCAGTTGCACGTCACGGTAGCCGCTGCGGGTGGCGTTGACGATGTCGCGCACCTGCAGGTCTTCATCGAAGTCGACGAAGTCCTTGCCCTTGGGGTGCGGGAAGATCGGCCAGGGAAAGTTGACCGGCGACTCGTTCACAAATGCGTCGAGGGCTGGCACATTCAGACCGAGGGCCGCCACGGCCTCGGCCGCCGCACGGGTGGCATCGGCCAGCACGTTCGCCAGCTGGTGACGGCCGTTGACGGAGCCGGCGATGTCCAGTCCGGCCGGAAGATTGCTGATGGTGAACTCGGCGCGTGCCTCTTCATAGGCGAGCTTGCCGCCCGCCTGGCACAGCAGCTGGTAGACCGGCATGTAACCGGCGGACATGCACAGCAGGTCGCAGCCCACGCGCACACCTTCCTCGGCGACCTTGCCCTGGGCCGTGATGCGGCGGATCTCGGCACCGCTGACGTGGCGCATGCCGGCCTCGTGCAGGGCTTCGAACACGGTGCTGCCCAGGTGCAGGGGGATGCCGCGGCGCTTGAGCTCGGCGGCCAATGCCGGGTCGGCCGGGGCCGCGCGCATGTCGACCACGGCGGCCAGGGCGACACCTTGCTCCTGCAGGTCGAGGGCGGCCAGGTAACCATCGTCGTTGCCGGTCAGCACCACGGCGCGCTGGCCGGGCTTGACCGCGTAGAGCTTCATCAGGCGCTGCGCGGCGCTGGTGAGCATGATGCCGGGCAGGTCATTGTTGCGAAACACCACGGGCTGATCGAAGGAGCCTGCGCTGACCAGGCAGCGCGTGGCGCGCACCTTGTACATGCGCTTGTGCTGGATCACCGGCAGGTAGTTGTCGGTGAACCAGCCATTGCAGGTGGCCTCCTTGAGCACCTGGATATTGGCATGGCCCTCGACGGCGGCCAGCAGTTCGCTGCGCAGGTACGCGGCGCGGGTGCCGGCGATGTCGAAACGGGCGTAGTTGAGCGAGCCGCCGAGCACGGGCTGTTGCTCGACCAGCAGCACCTTGGCGCCTGCGTTGGCGGCGTCGAGGGCGGCGCGCAGGCCGGCGGGGCCAGCGCCGATCACCGCCAGGTCAACAAACAGGTAGGCCTTGTCGTAGTATTCCGGGCTGAAGTCGAGGTTCAGCACGCCGAGCCCGGCCTTCTTGCGGATCAGCGGCTCCCACACCTTCCACATGCCCTTGGGCTTGTAGAAGGCGCGGTAGTAGAAACCCACCGGCATGAAGCGCGAGAACTTGCCCAGGTACGCATCGCGGTCCTGGTCGAGGCTGCCCGCATAGTTCTGGCCGTCCACCACCAGTCCCTGGCGGGCAGGGTGCAGGTCGGCCAGCACGTTGGGCTCATCGGGCAACTGCACCAGGCTGTTGGCATCCTGACCCGCCAGACTCAGCGGGCCGCGCGGGCGGTGGTACTTGAACGAGCGCGACAGCAGCCAGCGGCCGTTGCCGAGCAGGGCCGAGGCGATGCTGTCGCCTTCATAGCCCTGGTATTGCTGGCCGTCGAATGAAAACTGCAGCGGGCGCTCACGGTCGATGAGCAGGCCCATGGGGCTGGGCAGGCGGTTGACGGTGTTCATCCGGCGATCTCCGGGGCGGTGGTGGGCTGGGCGAAATCGATGCGCTGGTCGAACACGGCTTTCGGGTCGAAGGTGCGCAGCACCTGGTCGGTCACGGTATGGCGCTCGGCCAGGAACCAGTAGCTGGAGGCGTTGTGCAGCCACCATTCGACGACCACGCCGGCAGCGTTGTCGGTGTTGAACACATAGTCGGCCCATTCCAGGTCGCTGCAGGTGGCAGGGTCGGGCATCTGCTTGAACTCGCCACCGTAGGTGAACTCGCTGATGTTGCGCGGGCCGTTCAAGGGGCAGGTCAGAATCTTCATCGCATTCTCCTCAGTGGCTGGCCGCGGTGGCGCCCATCTCGTTGACCTGCTGGAAGCGGCTGAAGCGCTCCAGGGCGAACGGGGCGATCAGCGCCGGGACCTTGCCACCGCTGGCGACCAGTTCGGCCATGGTCTTGCCGCAGATGGGCGTCGACTTGAAGCCCCAGGTGCCCCAGCCCGCGTCGAGGTAATAGTTCTCGACCGGCGACAGGCCCATGATCGGGCTGTAGTCCGGTGTCATGTCGGTCATCCCGGCCCACTGGCGCATCAGCTTGGCGTTGGCCATGAAGGGGAACATCTCGATGGCGTGGGCCAGCAGGCTCTCCTTGAGGTCCAGGGTCGAGCGGGTGTTGTACAGGGGGTATGGATCAGAGCCGCCGCCGAAGACGATTTCGCCACGGCTGGTCTGCTGCACGTAGCAGTGCAGCGCCGAGGAGCTCACCAGCGGGTCGAGAAAGGGCTTGAACGGCTGGGTGACCATGGCCTGCAGCGGGTAGGTGTGGATCGGCGCACGGATGCCGGCCTTGGCCATCAGCAGCGAGCTGGCCCCGGCGATGGCCTGGACCACGCAGCCGCACTGCACGGTGCCTCGATTGGTCTTGACCGCCTCGATGCGGCCGTTGCGGATGACCAGGTCCTGCACTTCGGTGAGCTGGTGGATCTCGACACCGCGCTTGGCGGCCTGCTTGGCGTAGCCCCAGGCGACCGCGTCGTGGCGGGCGGTGGCGCCGTCGATGTGCCATAGGCCGGCGATCACCGGCAGGTGGCCGGGGTCCAGGTTGAGCGTGGGCACCAGCTCGCGGATCTGCTGGCGGTCGATCATCTCGGTACGTCCGCCGAAGTGCTTGTTGACCTCGGCGCGCTGGCGGAAGGCGCGGACGGTGGCGTCGGTATGCGCGAGGGTCAGCTGCCCGCGCTCGGAATACATGATGTTGAAGTCGAACTCGTTGGAGAGGTTCTGGAACATCCGCACCGATTCGGCGTAGAAGCGCACGCCTTCGCTGGTGAGGTAGTTGGAGCGGATCACGGCCGTGTTGCGCGCGGTGTTGCCACCGCCCAGGTAGGCCTTTTCCAGCACCGCGACATTGGTCACGCCGTGGTACTTGGCCAGGTAATAGGCGATCGCCAGGCCGTGGCCACCGCCACCGATGATCACCACGTCATAGCGCGGCTTGAGCTCGCACGGTGGCGGCAGGTCGACCTCGACCGGGTAGTCGGCGCTCAGGCCGTGTTTCAGCAGAGCGAAAGGCATGGGGCGTGCTCCTGTGATGGGCGTGCCAGGGCGGCCTGTTGCTGCAGGTCGAGGGCGAGCAGGGTGTTCTTCATCAGATAGGCGATGGTCATGGGGCCGACGCCACCCGGTACCGGGGTGATTGCCGCAGCCAGCGGCAGGGCGGCGGCGAAATCGACATCACCCACCAGGCGGCTGCGGCCGTCCTCCTCGATGCGGTTGATGCCCACGTCGATCACCACCGCGCCCGGCTTGAGCCAGTCGGCGCCGATCAGCCGCGGCTTGCCGGCCGCGGCGACCAGGATGTCGGCCTGACGGCACAGCGCCGGCAGGTCGCGGCTGCGCGAATGCACCACGGTGACGGTGCAATCGGCTTGCAGCAGCAACGCGGCCATTGGTTTGCCGACGATGTTCGAGCGACCGACCACCACCGCATGCTTGCCGCGCAGGTCGCCGCAGGCATCGCGCAGCAGGCGCATGCAGCCACTGGGCGTGCAGGGGGTGAGCACATCGCGGCCCTGGGCCAGGCCACCGACGTTGGCGCTGTGGAAACCGTCGACGTCTTTTAGCGGGCTGACGGCCTGCAGGACGCGGTGCTCGTCGATGTGCGGCGGCAGCGGCAGTTGCACGAGAATGCCGTTGACCGAAGGGTCGGCGTTCAGGCGCTGCACCAGCGCGAGCAGGGTCTGCTCATCCGTGTCGGCGCCCAGGCGATGCTCCAGCGAGCGGATGCCGACTTCCTCGGCACGCAGCACCTTGTTGCGCACATACACCTGGCTTGCGGCATCGCTGCCCACCAGCACCACGGCCAGGCCTGGCTGGATCCCCGCTTCACGCAGGGCCAGCACCTGTTCGCGAACCTCGGCCAGCACCCGCGCCGAGGTGGCCTTGCCGTCGATGAGCTTGATGTTCTGATGGACATTCATTTGAAGATCACCGTGCGCTCGCCATTGATGAATACCCGGTGCTCCAGGTGGTACTTGAGTGCCCGCGACAGGGCGATGGTCTCGGTGTCGCGGCCGATGGCGACCAGTGCGTCGGGGGCGTAGGCGTGGTCGACGCGCTGGACTTCCTGCTCGATGATCGGGCCCTCGTCCAGGTCGCTGGTGACGTAGTGGGCGGTCGCGCCGATCAGCTTCACGCCGCGCTGGTAGGCCTGGTGGTAAGGCTTGGCGCCCTTGAAGCCGGGCAGGAACGAGTGGTGGATGTTGATCGCGCGGCCCGAGAGTTGCTTGCACAGGTCGTCGGAAAGGATCTGCATGTAGCGCGCCAGCACCACCAGGTCGGTCTCGGTCTCTTCGACGATACGCATCAGGGCCGCTTCCTGCTGGGCCTTGGTGTCCTTGGTCACGGGCAGGTAGACGAAGCGGATGCCCTCGCGTTCGGCCATGTGCCGCAGTTCGAGGTGGTTGGAGACGACGGCGGTGATCTGCATGTCCAGCTCGCCCTTGGCGTGGCGGTACAGCAGGTCGGTCAGGCAGTGGTCGAACTTGCTGACCATCAGCAGCACGCGCATGGGACGCGCGCTGCCATGAAGGCTCCAGTCCATGGTGAAGCGCTGCGCCACATCGGCGAAGCCTGCCTCGACCTGGCCGATGTCGCCAGCCAGGCCGTCGTTGAAACGAAACACCGCACGCATGAAGAAGCGGCCGGTGTCCTCGTCGTCGAACTGCGCCATCTCGCTGATGTAGCAACCCTGCTCGGCCAGGAAGGTGCTCACCGCCGAGACGATGCCGGACACGGCCGGGCAACTGACGCGAATGATGAAATGGCTGGGGGCGTGGTGCATGTGGGGTCCTCGAGGTCTGTGGCGGCAGTTCGGGCGCAAGGGCGTGAAGGGGTATTTCCTGTCAGGAATATAAATTTCCTTTTGCGCTTTTATAGGCGAAGTTGGAGGGCGGGTCTATAGCCTTGGGAAAATTTTTATCTTGGGAGGAAAATATCAGGCTGCGGGGGAATGCAGTGTTTCGGGGTTATTGTGCAGGCAGGTTTTGCGGCCGCTGCGTGCCCGATCGCGGGACAAGCCCGCTCCCACAGAATCGCGGGACAAGCCCGCTCTCACGGAGATATACCCACCCCCTCACAGGGGCGCGGGGTCACTCCGGCCCATAGTTCATGATCGACAACAACCGGATCGGCACCTGCACCAGCTGCTCGGGCCCGTGCGGGGTCTCGCCGTCGAACGTCAGGCTGTCGCCGGCCTGCATGTGGTAGAGCTGGTTGCCGTGGCGGTACACCAGCTCGCCTTCGAGCAGATGCAGGAACTCGGTGCCGGGGTGAGCGAAGGTCGGAAACTCTTCGCTGGCGTCGTCCATGCTCACCATGTACGCCTCGAAGCTCTTCTTCGGCCCGCGCGTGTGGTTCAGCAGGTGATAGGTATGGCCTTTCTCGGTCCCGCGTCG
>NZ_DATELE010000239.1:0-18188 GCF_035277045.1 Pseudomonas sp.
TACTTATACAGTTATTCAGGCCGCAAGGCCCCAGTCAATTACGTGAGGACTTCAATGGACGACAACAAGAAGCGCGCCTTGGCTGCGGCCCTGGGTCAGATCGAACGCCAGTTCGGCAAGGGCGCGGTCATGCGCATGGGCGACCATGAGCGCCAGGCAATTCCTGCCATTTCCACCGGCTCGCTGGGTCTGGACATCGCCCTGGGCATTGGCGGCCTGCCAAAAGGCCGCATCGTCGAAATCTATGGCCCTGAGTCGTCTGGTAAAACGACCCTGACCCTCTCGGTCATCGCCGAAGCTCAGCGCAACGGTGCAACCTGCGCGTTCGTCGACGCCGAGCACGCCCTCGACCCTGAATACGCAGGCAAGCTTGGCGTCAATGTCGACGACCTGCTGGTCTCGCAGCCAGACACGGGCGAGCAGGCCCTGGAAATCACCGACATGCTGGTGCGTTCCAACGCGGTTGACGTGATCATCGTCGACTCCGTGGCGGCGCTGGTGCCAAAGGCCGAGATCGAAGGCGAGATGGGCGACATGCACGTGGGTCTGCAAGCCCGCCTGATGTCTCAGGCGCTTCGCAAGATCACCGGTAACATCAAGAACGCCAACTGCCTGGTCATTTTCATCAACCAGATCCGCATGAAGATCGGCGTCATGTTCGGCAGCCCGGAAACCACCACCGGTGGTAACGCGCTCAAGTTCTACGCCTCCGTGCGTCTGGACATCCGCCGTACCGGCGCGGTCAAGGAAGGCGACGAGGTGGTGGGTAGCGAAACCCGCGTGAAGGTGGTCAAGAACAAGGTATCGCCACCGTTCCGTCAGGCCGAGTTCCAGATCCTGTACGGTAAGGGCATCTACCGCAATGGCGAGATCATCGACCTGGGCGTGACCCACGGCTTCGTCGAGAAATCGGGTGCCTGGTACAGCTACCAAGGCAACAAGATCGGCCAGGGCAAGGCAAACTCGGCGAAGTTCCTGCATGAAAACCCAGCTATCGGTGCCGAAATCGAGAAGCTGATCCGCGACAAGCTGCTCAACGCCGGTGCTGTTGCCGCCGCCGCGGCAGCAGGCAAGGCCGCCGCGGGTACCAAGGCCGACGACCTGGCTGACGCCGACGCCGGTTTTTAATTGATCCATGTCCGTTGTACTCGACACCCCCGTCGCCGTTCGGCGGACAGCCATGGACCTGCTCGCCCGGCGCGAGCATGGTCGTGTCGAGCTGACGCGTAAACTGCGTCAGCGCGGCGCTACCGACGAGTTGATCGACCCTGCGCTCGATCGCCTTGCCGAGGAGGGACTTCTAAGCGAGGCCCGCTACCTTGAAAGCTTCATCTCCTACCGTTCCAGTTCCGGCTATGGCCCTGCGCGGATCCGCGAAGAGCTGAGCCAGCGTGGTCTCAACCGTGGTGATATCGATCAGGCCCTGCGTGACAGCGGAGTAAACTGGTCAGCCCGGCTTCAGGACGTCTGGCAACGCAAGTATGACGGGCAGCGTCCGCACGATCCGCGCAGCCGGGCGCAACAAACGCGTTTTCTCGCTTACCGTGGCTTCGGGCTGGATATGATCGGCCGCCTGTTGAGCGGCCGAGACCTGGACGATTAGCGTCACGTAACCCTGAGCGCTTCCCGGGCGCGCTGGGTGGTATGCATGGGCTGGGGCTTGGCCCAGTTCTCCGGCAGGTTGATGAAGTCCACCAGCTCGCGCAGGCGCCCTTGATCACGGCCATTGAAGGCAAAGGTCAGGCGCGTCAGGTGACGGAAGTTGCCCTCATCATGCTCGGCACCGGTGTCGGCATGCTGGTGATACTTGCCGCTCAGGCGAAGGTCGGCGAAGCCATCCTGCAGGTCATGCAGCGCCGCGTCGCTGAGTGGATGATGCATGCGCATGACGAACTGGTTTTTCAGCCAGCGGCTGGAGTGATAGTTGCTGTAGAACTGGTTGATTTCCTCCACGGCCTCCTCGGCGCTGTGTACCAGACGCAGCAGCTTCATGTCGCTGGGCAGGATGTACCGGTTTTCTTCGAGCTGGCGGGTGATGAAGTTCAGGCAGTCCTGCCAGAAACTGCCGCCGGGCGAATCCAGCAGGACCACCGGTACCAGTGGACTCTTGCCGGTCTGGATCAGTGTCAGCACCTCCAGCGCTTCGTCCAGCGTGCCGAAGCCACCCGGGCAGAGCACGAGCGCGTCGGCTTCCTTGACGAAAAACAGCTTGCGAATGAAGAAGAAGTGGAAGGGCAGCAGCTTGTCGGTGCCGTCCACTGTCGCATTGGCGTGCTGCTCGAAGGGCAACGTGATGTTGAAGCCCAGGCTGTGCTCCGCCCCCGCGCCTTCATGGGCTGCGGCCATGATGCCGCCGCCAGCGCCAGTGATGACCATCAGGTCAGAGCGCGCCAGGGTGGCGCCCAGCTCGCGGGCCAGGGCATACATGGGGTGCTCCAGGGGCGTGCGGGCCGAGCCGAACACTGTGACTTTGCGCCGGCCTTTGTAGCGCTCCAGCGAACGAAAGGCGTGGTCGAGTTCGCGCAGGGCCTGGAGGGTGATCTTCGCATTCCAGCGATTGCGGTCGTCATGGGCCATGCGCAGAACGGTCAGCATCATGTCCCGGTAAAGAGGAAGGTTGGGGCTGTCGGGTGCGACCAGATGCAGTTGTTCGTCGATCTTGCTCAGGTCGATTCCATTGTCCCTGAAATGGTTGAAGAGCAGCTCGTTAGGTTGATAGGGCATTCAACGTCTCCTTCTGCAGCAAACCTCCGGCCGGGTCGATAACAGGTCCCGGCCGCGCCCTTCGCGGGCTGGAAATCGGGGGTGTTGATATCAATCTAGACCGTGGCGGCTATTCGTGCCCGATGGTTGAGGCAGGATTGCGCGCCGGCAGGGCCGCGGCGCGCGGGAGGCGATCGGGTGGCCCGGTTTACCGCTTTTTGCCACCGGCAGCGCAGCTGGCCGCGTCGAACGGCTGGTCCATGACCGGGCGGTTGCTCTTGTAGATCGTGAAGCGGTACACCAGTACCGCGCCGCGGGACAGCAACTGGCGGAAACCGTTGTTTCTGCACACGCTGTCGCCCAGCTGGCTACGGACCTGTTCCGGATTGGCGAGCATTTTCTCGGCATGGCTTTCGCGCACGCTAAGGTGGTTGATCAAGGCCTTGCCTTCGACCGTGTAACCCTGGTCGAGGATGTCTTCGTTGATAGCGCGTGGGGTGCCGACGCTGCTTTCCTTGGCGACCTTCTGCAATGTTTGGGTGAGCTCATATTCCTGCTTGGACGCCGCCTGGGCAGCGATGGGCAGGGCGAGCAGCAGGCTCAGGGTCGGGATGGTAAGGCGCAGCATGGATCTCTCCTGGTTCGTTGACTGGCGCTTTGACCGGCGCCTGTCGGCGGTGTTCCATGGTTCAAACACCGGATCTTTGATTATAAGTCCCGTGGCATGCCCCCGCACGGCAAATGGCTGGCCCTCTGGTAGACTGCGTGCCTGTTTTCCATCCCGAGTCGCCGCAGTGCCCATCATCTCTGTCCAGCGTGGCTGCACGCCATGAGTCATGCCGTTTCACGCCTGCGCGCCGAGCGCCTGGCGCGTAGCATCAAACCCTTTATCGCTCGCGGTTCGCGGGCCGAGCGCTGCCCCCGCTGCCGTGTGATCCCCAGCCACTGCCTGTGCGCCTGGCGCCCGGCCGTGGGGGCCGACTCAGGCATGTGCCTGCTCATGCACGACACCGAGCCATTGAAACCGACGAATACAGGGTGGCTGATTGCGGACCTGATCGCCGACACCGCAGCCTTCGGCTGGCAACGCACAGCGGTCGACGAGCGCTTGCTGTTGCTGCTCGACGATCCGCGGTGGCAGCCCTACATCGTGTTCCCTGGCGAGTTTGTCGCGCCGCAGCGGGTCGTGACCGAGGTGAACCGCGAGCCGGGCAAACGGCCGTTGTTCATCCTGCTCGATGCTACCTGGACCGAAGCACGCAAGATGTTCCGCAAGAGCCCGTACCTGGAGCGCTTCCCGGTCCTTAGCCTGCAACCGGAGCAGATGTCTCGCTACCGCTTGCGGCGGTCCAAGCGCGATGACCACTTCTGTACCGCGGAGGTGGCGGCCATGTGCCTGGAGCTGGCGGGCGACCAGCAGGCTGCGCAGGCCCTGGATGCGTACCTCGACGTGTTCAGCCTCCACTACCTGAGCGCCAAGCGGCACTGGCCGCTGGATGAACAGGACAGTGTCCATCAGCGTTTGCACACCTTCCTATAGTCCAAGGGGCAGTGGCCATGGATTGGTTCATACTGTCGAAGCTGCCAGCCAGGCAATTGGCTTGACCCTCTCGCCTGCGCTCGGCATCCTTGGCGCCCCAAAAGCAGCCGCATGCCATGAAACAGAGCCGTCCGGCTTTCGCTTTCGCTTGCCCCTTCGCACCTGGCACAGAACAGGATCAACAGATCGATGGCCACACACGAAATCCTGATAGCCGATGACCACCCGCTTTTTCGCAGCGCATTGCGCCAGGCCGTTACCCTCGGCCTCGGGCCTGATGTGCGTCTGGTCGAGGTCGCGAGCATTGCCGAGCTCGAGGCCCGTCTGGCCGAAAAGGCCGATTGGGACCTGGTCCTGCTGGACCTGAACATGCCGGGTGCTTACGGGTTCTCCGGCCTCGTGCTGCTGCGCGGGCAATACCCGCAGGTGCCGGTAGTGATGGTGTCGGCGCAGGAGGAGGCGGCGGTGGTGGTCAAGTCCCGCGAGTTCGGCGCCAGCGGCTTCATTCCCAAGTCCAGCGACCTGACGGTCATCCAGGACGCGATACGCAAGGTGCTTGACGGCGAGGTCTGGTGGCCGCCTCAGGCCTTTGAAAAGGTCGATGTCTCCCCTGAGGCCAAGGCTGCCAGCGAAGGGCTGGCCAGCCTGACACCGCAGCAGTTCAGGGTGCTGACGATGGTCTGCGAGGGCCTGCTGAACAAGCAGATCGCCTATGAGCTGAGCGTGTCGGAGGCAACCATCAAGGCCCATGTGACGGCGATCTTCCGCAAGCTCAATGTGCGTACCCGCACCCAGGCGGCGCTGCTGTTGCAACAACTGGAATCGGTATCCCAGGGTTAAGGCATTTTGCCTTCACGCTTTTTTGACTCCGCGTGCACTAGCCTGCGGCAATTTGACGGGGTGAAGTGAATTCCATGTCGCCATTCAAGGGCCAGACCGGCCTTAAACGTATCTTCAATGCCGCCGGGTATTCCCTCGATGGCCTGCGCGCCGCCTTCAAGGGCGAAGCCGCGTTTCGTCAGCTGGTGCTGCTCAATGTCCTGCTGGTGCCGCTGGCCTTCTGGCTGCCGGTCAGCCGTGCGGAGCGGGCCGTGCTGATTGCCGTGAGCATGCTCGGGTTGATCGTCGAGCTGTTCAACTCGGCGATCGAAGCCGCCATCGACCGCATTTCCCTCGACCGTCATCCGCTGTCCAAGAACGCCAAGGACATGGGCAGCGCCGCGCAGCTGGTGGCCTTGGCCATGATCGCGCTGGTATGGGGCGTGATCCTGCTCTGAACGTCAGGCAATCGGTGGCAGGACGATCTCGTCGCTGCGCCGCACCCCTGCGGTGAAGCTGCGGCACAGGTCGAGAAACTCGCGCATGGCCGAGGTCTGGTACTTCTGCTTGTGCCAGATGAAGTAGAACTGGCGCGCCAGGTCCAGCTCCGGCGTTTCCACTGGCACCAGGCTGCCGCGCCGGAATGCATCGCGCAGGGCCAGGCGGGAGATGCAGCCGATCCCCAGGCCGGACTCTACGGCGCGTTTGATCGCCTCGGTATGTTCGAGCTCCAGCCGGATGTTGAGGTTGGCGCGGTGGTGACGCATCGCCTGGTCAAAGGTCAGCCGGGTGCCAGATCCTTGTTCGCGCAGGATCCAGGCCTCGCGCGAGAGCGCCTCGATGTCTGCCCGGCCAATCCTGGCCAGAGGGTGCTGCGGCGCGCAGAACACCACCAGCTCATCCTCGACCCAGGACTGGACATCCAGGTCCGGATGGCTGCAATCACCTTCGATCAGACCCAGGTCAATTTCGTAGTGCGCTACCTGCTGCACGATATGCGCGGTGTTCTGCACATGCAGTTTGACCTGGCTCTCCGGGTGCTTCTGCATGAAGCTGCCGATGAGCAGCGTGGCCAGGTAGTTGCCGATGGTCAGGGTGGCACCGACCGCCAGCGATCCAAACGCAGACTTGCCATTGAGCAGGTCTTCGATTTCCTTCGCCTGGTCGAGCAGGGCAACGGCCTGGGGCAGCAACTGGTGGCCCAAGGCATTGAGGCTCAAGCGCTTGCCGGCGCGGTCGAACAGCTGACAGCTGGACTGGCGCTCGAGCTCGGTGATCGAGGTGCTGGCTGCCGACTGGGATAACGCCAGCATGCCGGCAGCCCGTGACACGCTCTGGTGCTGGGCGACGGCGACGAATACTTGAAGTTGTCTTAGAGTAAATCGCATATCTATATAACCGATAACACATATCTTGATAATTCATTTAACAGATATTGTCGCTGCCACTACACTATCGCGCAATCGCGCTCTTGGTCAGCGCAGCGTTTTTCTTCAGGAGCCTGTACATGAGCAACATGAACCACGAACGTGTCCTCAGTGTTCATCACTGGAATGACACCCTGTTCAGCTTCAAGTGCACCCGCGATCCAGGTCTGCGCTTCGAGAACGGTCAGTTCGTGATGATCGGCCTGCAACAGCCTAACGGCCGCCCGCTCATGCGTGCCTACTCGATCGCCAGCCCTAACTGGGAAGAGCATCTGGAGTTCTTCAGCATCAAGGTGCCGGACGGCCCGCTGACTTCCCAACTGCAGCACCTGAAGGAAGGCGACGAGGTCATCATCAGCAAGAAGCCTACCGGCACGCTGGTCCTTGACGACCTGAACCCGGGCAAGCACCTGTACCTGCTGAGCACCGGCACCGGCCTGGCGCCCTTCATGAGCGTCATCCAGGATCCGGAAACCTACGAGCGCTTCGAAAAAGTGATCCTGGTCCACGGTGTGCGCTACGTCAACGAAGTGGCCTACCGCGAGTTCATCACCGAGCACCTGCCGCAGAACGAGTTCTTCGGCGAAGCCCTGCGTGACAAGCTGATCTACTACCCGACCGTTACCCGCGAGCCGTTCGAGAACCAGGGCCGCCTGACCGACCTGATGCGCAGCGGCAAGCTGTTCAGCGACATCGGCCTGCCACCGATCAACCCGCAGGACGACCGCGCGATGATCTGCGGTAGCCCAAGCATGCTCGACGAGACCAGCGAAGTGCTCGACAGCTTCGGCCTGAAGATTTCCGCGCGCATGCGTGAGCCGGGCGACTACCTGATCGAGCGCGCCTTCGTCGAGAAGTAAGCGGCGCGGTTCCACAAAAAACGCAGACCTTGGTCTGCGTTTTTTTTATCCGAAAGTCCCTGTTGAGCCATTGATTCAGGCGTCAGGCACCACTTCGATCACCTGGATTCTGTCCGGCCGAGGATAGTGCCAGCGCACCTGCACATCCCAGAATTTCACGCCATAGACCCGCTCTGGTGCCGGTACCTGATACGCTGGCCGCGGGTCCTGCGCCAGGCACTGCTCGATCAGCTCGACCAGCGGCTCACCCAGGCGCAGTGCTTCAGCCCGCGCCTGGAGCAGGGCAGCATCGCTCCATTGCACGTCGATGCCCGGCGGTGCTTCGCTGGCCATCTGGTTGCGCGCGTCGGCGATGCAGTCGGCATAGGGCACGTATGGCTTGATGTCCAGCACCGGCGTGCCATCAAGCAGGTCGATCCCCGATAGCAGCAGACGCCCGGGCTGCACGCCCTCCAGGCGCACCACCGACTGGCCGATGCCGTTGGGACGGTGTGTGGCGCGCGTGGCGAACACCCCCATCGACTTGTTCCCACCGAGCCTCGGTGGGCGTACTTTCAGGCGTGGTTTGTCTTCCAGTGCCTGGTGAAACAGGAACAGCAGCCACACATGGCTGACCTGCTCAAGGCCTGCCACGGCATCACCCTGGTCGAACGGCGGCAGCAGCTCGAGCACCCCGCGGGCAGCCGGAGCCAGTTGCGGCTGCCTGGGAATGGCAAACTTTTCCTTGAAGCAGGAACGGACGATACCGACCGGTGACACGCTGTGGTTCATTGTGGGATCAGCCGCGGACACGCAGGGTCAGGCCCTTGAGGAAGTTGCGCAGCAACTGGTCGCCGCAAGGACGGTAGTTTTCATGACCGACCTTGCGAAACAGCGCGCTCAGCTCGGGCTTGGATACCGGAAAGTTGGCTGCCTTGAGCACCGCGTGCAGGTCGTCTTCCTTGAGCTCGAAGGCGACGCGCAGCTTCTTGAGGATGCTGTTGTTGGTCACCGGCACTTCAACCGGCAGCGGCGGGCGGCTTTCGTCCCGGCCCCGCTTGTGGATCACCAGCCCGTCGAGGAAATGGGCCATGACCCGGTCAGGGCAGCGCACGAAGCCCGGCTCCTCTTCCTTCCTGAGGTAGGTGGCCACGTCTTCAAGCGAGACCTTCAGGCCCGAGAGGCCGATGATCCCGACCATTTGGGCGTCGTTGACGTTGATCATGTAGCGCAGGCTGCGCAGTACATCGTTGTGATTCATAAAACAATCCTGTTCAGGCGCCGCGCCTGCGTGGCGCGGCCTTGTTGCTAAAACTTCTGGGTGCTTGCCACGTAGCGCCACTGGCCGAGCGGCAGCTTGCCCATGCTGACGCCGCCCAGGCGGATGCGGCGCATGCCAATCACTTCAAGGCCAAGGCTTGCGCACAGCTCGGCGATCTGGCCTTGCTGGGGGTTCTTCAGCGCCAGGCGCAGGTGGGTTTCGTTCTGCCAGCTGGCCTTGGCCTTTGGCAGCTCACGGCCTTTGCGCACCACGCCACGGGCCAGGCGCTCAAGTGCCTGGGGCGAGGCCTGGCCACGCACCTCGACGATGTACTCCTGCTCCAGGCGGGCAAGGTCGGAACTGATCTTGCGGGTTACCCGCCAATCCTGGGTAAAGACCTGCAAGCCGCTGGCGCCGTGTTGCAACGGCGCGACGCACTCCTGGCGCAGGAAGTGGCCGTGCAATGGGCGCGGGGCCTGCGGCTGGCCTGGCGTCTGGATGTCCGAGAAGGTGGACATGCCAATGCTCGCGCGGGCGGTCTCGACATCCAGGGCCGCCGGTTGGTTGAGCAGCAGCGTCACCGGCTCCAGCGCTTCGGCGCGGGCCCCGGGCAGCAGCTCGACGCGCTGGTCTTCGACCTTGAACTGTGGCTGCTCGACCACGACGCCGTCAACCGAGACCCAGCCTCCCTCGATATACAGCTCCGCCTCACGGCGGGAGCAGCCGAGCTGTTCGATGAGGCGTTTGGAGAGGCGGACAGGTTCGGACATGAGTACGGTCGCAGTGCAGGGGATAAGGCGCCCATTGTACCTGCACGAACCGCCTTGGGGCCGGGAACCTGCACGCTTTCCGCGGTTTATCGGTCCGGTGGAGCTTTTTTCAGGCGGTGCCGGCCGCTCCCTGTTCCTGATCCGAGGGCTGTGCGGGAATCAACCGCATGTGCAGCAAAGGATAAGGCTGCCCGAGGCCATCCGTTTCCGCGCGGCCTGTCACCTCGAAGCCCTGGCGCTGGTAGAAGGCAAGCGCATGGGCGTTCTGCTCATTCACGTCCAGGCTCCGGGCGTCGAGTTCCTGGACGGCGTGGCGCAGCAGGCGCTTGCCGATGCCCCGGCCGTGGTCTTGCGGCGCCACGAACAGCATGTCGAGCCGGCCGTTGGCGACCCCGGCGAAACCGCAGATACGCGAGCCTTCCTTGCAGCAGACCAGCATGACCGCGTCCAGGTATCGGCCCAGCACGTGGTCGCGCAGCACCTGGATGTAGTAGTCGGGCAGAAAGTCATGGGACGCGCGCACCGAGGCCTCCCATACCCGGGTCAGCTCAGGGTAGTCGCTCAGGTGGGGCGTCTGCAGGGTCAGCGGGCAGGGCATGGGCCATTTCCTCCGGGAACAGGATGAGAAGAAACCATAGATGCAAAAAAAAGCCCCGCCAATGGGCGGGGCCTGTTGCCTGGGAGCGCCTTAGACAGGCTCGGCCCACAGGTCGTACTCATCGGCATCGACAACCCGGCAGCGCACCTTGTCGCCTGGCTTGAAGCCGTGGTCGCCATCGATGAACACGCTGCCGTCGATTTCCGGGGCATCGAAGAAGCTGCGGCCGACCGAGCCTTGCTCTTCGACTTCGTCGATGAGTACCTCGATCTCACGGCCGATGCGCTGTTGCAGGCGGGCGGCGCTGATGGCCTGCTGGTGAGCCATGAAGCGGTCCCAGCGGTCCTGCTTGATGTCGTCCGGCACCTCGGCGAGGCCCAGGTCATTGGCCGGAGCGCCCTCGACCGGCGAGTACTGGAAGCAACCGACGCGGTCGAGCTGGGCTTCGGTGAGCCAGTCGAGCAGGTACAGGAAGTCCTCTTCGGTCTCGCCCGGGAAACCGACGATGAAGGTCGAGCGGATGATCAGTTCGGGGCACTGTTCGCGCCACTTCTTGATGCGCGCCAGGGTCTTGTCCTCGAAGGCCGGGCGTTTCATGGACTTGAGCACTTTCGGGCTGGCGTGCTGGAACGGGATGCCCAGGTACGGCAGGATCTTGCCGGCGGCCATCAGCGGGATCACGTCGTCGACGTTCGGGTAGGGGTACACGTAGTGCAGGCGAACCCAGGCGCCCAGGCTGCTCAGCGCCTCGCACAGCTCGAGCATGCGGGTCTTGACCGGGCGGCCGTTCCAGAAGTCGGTCTTGTACTTGACGTCGACACCGTAGGCGCTGGTGTCCTGGGAGATCACCAGGATTTCCTTGACGCCTGCCTTGACCAGGCGCTCGGCCTCGCTCAGCACTTCACCGACCGGACGGCTCACCAGCTTGCCGCGCATCGACGGGATGATGCAGAAGCTGCAGCTGTGGTTGCAGCCTTCGGAAATCTTCAGGTAGGCATAGTGGCGCGGGGTCAGCTTGACGCCCTGGGGCGGCACCAGGTCGATCAGCGGGTTGTGGTCCTTGCGTGGCGGGACAACCTCGTGGACCGCATTGACCACCTGCTCGTACTGCTGGGGACCGGTGACCGAAAGCACGCTGGGGTGCACATCACGGATGCTGCCTTCTTCCACGCCCATGCAGCCGGTGACGATGACCTTGCCGTTTTCCTTGATGGCTTCGCCGATCACTTCGAGGGATTCGGCCTTGGCGCTGTCGATGAAGCCGCAGGTGTTGACCACCACGACATCGGCGTCCTCGTAGGTGGGCACGACTTCATAGCCTTCCATGCGCAGCTGGGTGAGGATACGTTCGGAATCGACCAGGGCCTTGGGGCAGCCCAGGGATACGAATCCTACCTTTGGCGTGGTGGGCGTAGGGGTGGTGGACATGACTAACCTCGGTATTGAATAAGGCTGCCCGGTGTCGATGACGGGGCAGTCCTGATGGGCGCTGTGCGCGCCTCTGATCAAAAAGTGCGCAATTCTAGCGAGCGCAATGTCACTTGACCAGCAGAAAAGCGACGAACGCTGCGCTATGCTTCGCGGCGTTGTGACGTCACGGTCCGGCGTCCCGGCACAAGGCCGCTCCCACAAGGGGGCGGTGTGGACCAAAAGGCAAGTGTGGCCCGATTCCGGGCCGTTCGTGGGAGTGGTCGATGGTTCAGGCAAGCAGTCAGGCCGATACCGGGCACAAGGCGGCGAAGCCGTTGAGCCTGCTGGTGGCAGCTGTCGGGGTGGTCTATGGAGACATCGGCACCAGCCCTTTATATACCCTCAAGGAAGTCTTCTCTGGCGGCTATGGCGTGCCGGTCACCCATGACGGCGTGCTGGGCATCCTTGCCCTTATCTTCTGGTCGCTGGTCTGGGTGGTGTCGTTCAAGTACATGGTGTTCATCCTGCGCGCCGACAACCAGGGCGAGGGCGGGACAATGGCACTGACCGCCCTGGCGCGGCGGGCTTCGGCGCCATACCCCAGGTTGCGCATGCTGATGGTCGCGTGCGGGTTGATCGGCGCCGCGCTGTTCTACGGCGACAGCATGATCACCCCGGCGATCTCGGTGCTCTCGGCGGTGGAAGGCATGGGTCTGGCGTTTGACGGCATCGATCACTGGGTGGTGCCCATCGCCGTGGTGGTGCTGGTGGCGCTTTTCCTCATCCAGAAGCATGGCACCGCGCGCATTGGCATTCTGTTCGGGCCGGTGATGGTCACCTGGTTCCTTGTGCTGGCCGCCCTTGGCGTGCATGGCGTCCTGCAGAGTCCCGAGGTGCTCCGGGCGCTGAACCCTGCCTGGGCGGTGCGGTTTTTCATCGTTCACCCTGGCATCGGCGTGGCGGTGCTCGGTGCCGTGGTGCTGGCGCTGACAGGCGCCGAGGCGCTGTATGCCGACATGGGCCATTTTGGGCGCAAGCCGATCGCCCGGGCCTGGTTTGCCCTGGTGCTGCCAGCGCTGGTGCTCAACTATTTCGGCCAGGGCGCGATGCTGCTGCAGAACCCCGAGGCGGCACGCAACCCGTTCTACCTGCTGGCGCCGAGCTGGGCGTTGCTGCCGTTGGTGGGCCTGTCCACCCTGGCCACGGTGATCGCCTCGCAGGCGGTGATCTCGGGGGCCTTCTCGCTGACGCGGCAGGCGATCCAGCTGGGCTATATCCCGCGCATGCAGATCCAGCATACCTCCAGCCATGAGCAGGGCCAGATCTATATCCCCGCGGTGAACTGGGCGCTGATGGTCGGGGTGGTACTGCTGGTGCTGGGCTTCGAGTCTTCCGGTGCGCTGGCTTCGGCCTACGGGGTGGCGGTGACCGGGACCATGTTGATGACGACGATCCTGGTGTCGTCGGTCATGCTGCTGCTATGGAAATGGCCGCCGGTACTGGCGGTGCCGGTACTGGTAGGCTGCCTGTTGGTCGATGGCCTGTTTTTCGCCGCCAACGTGCCCAAGATCGTGCAGGGCGGGGCCTTCCCGGTACTGGCGGGAATCGTGCTGTTCGTGCTGATGACCACCTGGAAACGCGGCAAACAGATCCTGGTGGAGCGTATCGACGAGGGCAGCCTGCCGCTGCCTCTGTTCATCAGCAGCATCAGTGTGCAGCCGCCTCACCGGGTGGAGGGTACCGCGATCTTCCTTACCGCCCGTCCGGATGCCGTGCCTCACGCGCTGTTGCACAATTTGCTGCACAACCAGGTGCTGCACACACAGGTGGTGCTGTTGACCGTGGTCAACGAGGACCGTCCCCGTGTGCCGCCCCAGGAGCAGTTCGAAGTCGAATCCTATGGCGAGGGTTTTTTCCGCGTGCTGCTGCATTTCGGCTTCATGGATGAGCCGGATGTGCCCGCGGCGTTGAAGTTGTGCCACGAGCCATTGTTGGATTTCAGCCCCATGCGCACCACCTACTTCCTGAGCCGCGAAACGGTGATCGCCGCGCGGCTCGAAGGCATGGCCCGCTGGCGCGGGGCGCTGTTTGCCTTCCTGCTGAAAAATGCCAACGGCAACCTGCGTTTCTTCAACCTGCCGCTGAACCGGGTGATCGAGCTGGGGACCCAGGTGGAGATCTGAGCTCAGGAGCTGCTCTTGCCCTGGCGCCGCTCGATCTCGCCGATCAGGCGCTTGGCCAGGGCAGGGTAGTCCTCGTCGAAATGATGGCCACCTGGCAGCCTGACCCGTTCGCCGACTGCCGTGTGCTCGGTGCAGCCGCTCTCATCGTCTTCTTCCTCGCCATAGATGCACACCACTTTGGAAGCTGGCAGCCTGGCCATTTCCGGGCCGGTCGGCGCCTCCTTGCCAGCGTTGCCCAGCCAGCCCTCGACCTCGATCTCGAAACTGCCGCTGCGGGCGAAGGCCAGCAGGATTACAGCATCGACGCGTTGCTGGTCGTCGGCGGACAGCCGGTTGTAGATGGCCGGCAATACATCGGCGCCAAACGAGTAGCCGGTAAGGACGAAACGTTTGGTTCCCCATTTCTGACGATAATGCTGCATCAGTTCCGATAGGTCGGCGGCGCTTTGTTCAGGCGTCTTGTGCTGCCAGTAATAGCGCAGGGTGTCGATGCCAACCACCGGATAGCCCAGCTTGGCCATCTCGCCGGCGACGTCCCGGTCCAGGTCGCGCCAGCCGCCATCGCCCGACAGGAACAGGGTGACGGTGTCGGTGGTCTGACCGGCGGGCACTTCGACCACCGGGATGTCCAGGGCGCTGCCGTCGCGTCCCACCAGGGCCTGGGTCAGTTGGCCCTTGAGCACCTGTGGCAGATGGATGTCGTAGTCGCTGATGCTGGTCTCGGCGTTGGCCTGTTCGCGCACGAAGGCGGCGCTGGCGTCATCCGGGTTGTCGTTCCAGGCCACGCTCCAGTGACCGTGCGGAGCGGTCTTGGGCAGGGCGCTCGGGCAGCCGGGTTGCTCCAGGGCAAAACCCACGGAGATGGCGCTCGCATGGTCGCTTGATTGCCCGGCCAGCCAGCGCCAGGCCTGGGCGGCACCGGGACCGATGCCAGCCACCAGGGTCGGTGCCGCGGACAGGTGCCCAATGGCCTGCTGCATCACCTGCTGCTGCTTGAGGCAGTCATCCGACGGCAGGGTTACCTGGACCAGCTGGGCCTGGCCGGCCTGGCTCAGGTCGAGCAACTGGCGGTCGCTCAGGTGCTGGCCGGGCGGAACCGCAATCGCCACCCGGGCCTTGGCCTGGGTGCCAGGCGTGACGAGGGTCAGGCTGCTGCCGTCGTCGAGGGCAAGGTGCTCCAGGTGAGCCTGCGGCGCTGGGCGTGTCCACAGCCAGAAGCCGAGGGTCGCCGCGAGCAGGGCAAGCAGCAGGGCAACCAATACATGCAACCAATAGCGTCGAATCATCAGCGTTTTACCAGTCCAGTCAGGCCGCCGGCAATCAGGGCGGCGGTATCGGCCAGTGCCACCAGCGGGTCTAGCCCGGCTGGCACGGCCATGTATCGAGGTTCCCAGTCCGGCTGGAACTTGTCCTTGAAGCGCCGCAGGCCCTGGAAGTTGTAGAGCTGCTCGCCGCGCTGGAAGACCATCGAGCCCAGACGCTGGGTCAGCGGCGCGCCGCGGCGTGGTTGCAGGCCCGAGAGCGGTACCATGCCCAGGCTGAAGCGCCCGTATTCATGGGCCTTGTAGTGCAGTATGAGGCCGATCATCATGAACTCCATGGTCAGCTTCGGCGCCTGAGGGTGAGCGCGCATCAGGTCCAGGCTGGCCAGCTCGCGGCCCTGGGTTTCCAGCAGGTTGGCGAAGGCCACGGGCCGGCCCTGGAAGCGGATCAGGGCAATGCGGAAGTGCGCCAGGTATTCAGGGCTGAAGCGGCCGAGCGAGAAGCCTTTCTCGCGCACGTTCTTGCCGCCGAGCCAGGCGTCGGAGATGGCCTTTAGCTCCTCTAGCGGGGCCTGTCCCGGCTCGTGAATCTCAAGGCTCAGCCCGTCCCGCCCGCCGCGGTTCCAGGTGTAGCGCAGGTCTTTCATCTCCTTGCCCTTGGCCTCGAGGTCGAAGCGGCGCAGGTCGACCCGGGCTTCCTCGCCCAGCTTGATCGCGGTCAGGCCTATGTCCATGTAGAACGGCAGATTTTCGGCGCGAACCTGGTAGAACACGGGGCGGGCGTGATGGACATCGCACAGGTCGCGAAATTGCCAGATCATTTCCGCGCGCTCTTCGGCCGGTCCGATCGGATCGTAAAGCGCCACCAGGCTGCGCCCGCGCCGCGCATACATCAGGAAGGCATTGCCTTGGGGGTGGAACAGCAGCGCCTTGTCGCCGGTCAGGGCCAGGCCGCCGTCGGGCTGCTCCGACGCGAGCAGGATCTGTCGCGCCCGCTGCAATTCATCACCGTTGGGCAGGTGGATCACCGGACGCGCCGTGCGCAACAGCCACGTCAAGGCCACCGCCACCAGCAAGATCGCGCTTCCCAGTGCCGAGCGCAGCCCACGAGGCGCATCGGCATCCAGGGTAAATTGCCACCAGAGTTGGTGGCTGTAAGGCACATCCTGGTAGGCGAACAGCAAGAGCCAGATCGAGGCACCGACCACGCAGGCGCTGGCAACGACATACACCGGCGAGAAGGGAAGTTCGAGCAGGCGGCTGGGGCGGTAGAACGAGCGGCGGAAGAGGGCCAGCAGGCAGGCCGTGGAGGTCAGGATGCACGCCTCTTCCCAGTCGAAGCCTTTGAGCAGCGACAACAGCGCCCCCAGCAGCAGCAGCACCGTGGTCAGCAGCCATGCCGCCGACAGGCGCCGGCGCAGACCTTGCGCCAGCAACAGGCAAAGTACGCCGATGAGGCTGGCGCCGAAGTGCGAGGCGTCGATCAACCGGTGCGGCACCAGGAAACCCATGTGTTCAAGGCGCGTGTCGATTTCCGGGGTGGCCCCGGAGAACAGCAGCACCACGCCCGAGAGAAACACCAGCACGGCCAGGACAGGGGCCGCCAGCCCTGATGCAGCCTTGATCGCCTGCCGGGCAAACAGCAGGCGACGCGCCTCGTTGGCCAGCAACAGCGCGCAAGCCAGCAGCAGCGGCAACACCACGTAGATGAGGCGGTACATCAGCAGCGCTGCCGCCAAGGGCGCCGCGCCGAGCTGATTGGCGAAGGCTGCCAGCAAGATCGCCTCGAACACGCCCACGCCACCTGGCACATGGCTGAGCACGCCTGCCGCCAAGGCTAGAAGGTACACCAGTACAAACGCCGCGAAAGGTGGCGCTTCGGGCAGCAGCAGATATAGCACGGTGGCTGCCGCCGCCACGTCCAGGGCGGTGATCAGCAATTGCAGGGCAGCCAAGCGCGCCGAGGGTAGCCGCAGGGTCCTGCGTCCGAGCTGGACCAGCAGGTTGTGCCTCAGTGTCTGCTCGGGCAGGCGTCGTCGATAAAGGCTGTAGAGCAGGGCGGCGGTCAGTGCCAGGACGGCGACCGCCACCGCGCCCAGGAGCGTCGACGGCAGGCCCAGCGCCGTGGCCGCTGCAGACAGGTCGAGCAGCGCCGCGAGCGCCGCCAGTGGCGGCAGGGCGCAGCCCAGTGAGAGGCTGGCGAAAACCGTCATGCGGGCGATTTCACCCGCACCGAGTCCATGCCGGCTATACAGGCGATAGCGCACCGAGCCACCTGAAAGCATGGACAGGCCGATGGCGTTGCCGATGGCAAAAGCGCTGAAGCCGCCCATCGCCAGTGTCGCGGGGGGCAGCGTTACCGAGGCGTAGCGGCTGGCCGACCATTCATAACCCAGCAGGATGACGAAGCCGACGGCTGTCGCCAGCAAGGCGCCGGCCATGGCACTGGCGGGCATGCCGAGCAAGGCATCGTGCAAGGCATAGATGTCCAGCTCGCTCAGCAAGTGCCGACAGGCGACCAAGGCAATGGTGAACAACAGCAATGTCAGCCCCAGGCCCAGGGGCTGGCGGTATTTGCTCAGCCGTTCCAGCCAGGGCAGCTTGGTCGCAGCCGCAGGCAGGGCTGCGGTGACCGGAGCGGGTGCGGGTGCATCGGTACGGGGAGAGTTCATCAGCACCTCACGCCAGGCATGAGGTAGGGGGGAGAGGCGGGCAAGTGGCAATTCCTGTGGGAATACTCGTGCCAGCAATAGTAGCTTGCGTCTCGGGAGCGACGTGCTTAAAGAAGTTTCATGATCGCCGCCGCGGGAAAGCCCACGGTTTCAGCGCCTCAGAAACAACAAACCCCGCACTGCTGAAAGCAGGCGGGGTCTGTTCTGACGAATATGGTTGCGGGAGCCGGATTTGAACCGACGACCTTCGGGTTATGAGCCCGACGAGCTACCAGACTGCTCCATCCCGCGTCAGAGGGGCGCATTCTACAGCTCTGCGCCGGAAGGTCAACCTTGATGATCGATTTATCGTAAATAACTTTATCGACGGACACAAAAAAGGCCGCTGCCGAGGCAGTAGCCTTTTTGTTGAATCTTGGTTGCGGGAGCCGGATTTGAACCGACGACCTTCGGGTTATGAGCCCGACGAGCTACCAGACTGCTCCATCCCGCGTCTGTGGGGCGGATTCTACAGGGATGAGCGACAGCGTCAATCTAAATAATTGAATTGTCGAAAGTTTTTCCCAGGGTGTATCTCGGAAACAACAAAAAAGGCCACTGTCGAGACAGTGGCCTTTTTCTTGAATCTGGTTGCGGGAGCCGGATTTGAACCGACGACCTTCGGGTTATGAGCCCGACGAGCTACCAGACTGCTCCATCCCGCG
>NZ_DATELE010000240.1:0-2435 GCF_035277045.1 Pseudomonas sp.
CTGACCCCGGTGATCGCCGTCGCCTCGACGCTGCTGATCGCCCTGTCGGTCGTGGTCATGGTCATAGCCGCCGCCCTGCGCCGGCGCAACGAAGTCAGCGCCTGAGCGCCCGGAGAGAACAACAATGAGTGCAGTCATCAAAGATTCGGCGCACCGCAAGACCCTGGTCAGCCTGCGCAACCTGAACAAGCACTACGGCGACTTCGCGGCCGTGGACAACATCAGCTTGGACATCCAGGACGGCGAGTTCCTGACCTTCCTGGGGTCCAGCGGCTCGGGCAAGTCCACCACCCTGTCGATGCTCGCCGGCTTCGAAACGCCCAGCAGTGGCGAGATCCTGGTCGAGGACAAGTCGCTGGTGAAGGTGCCGCCGCACAAGCGTGACATCGGCATGGTGTTCCAGCGCTACTCGCTGTTTCCGCACTTGTCGGTGCGCGAGAACATCGCCTTTCCCTTGGCCATCCGCAAGCAGAACGCCAGTGAAGTCGCCAAGCGCGTCGACGCCATGCTCAAGCTGGTGCAACTGGACAGCTTCGCCCACCGCCGCCCCTCGCAGCTCTCCGGCGGCCAGCAACAACGGGTGGCGATTGCCCGGGCGCTGGTGTACGAGCCACGCATCCTGCTGATGGACGAACCGCTCGGCGCGCTCGACAAGAAGCTGCGTGAAGACCTGCAGGACGAGCTGCGTCAGCTGCATCGCCGCCTGGGCATCACCATCGTCTACGTGACCCACGACCAGGAAGAAGCCATGCGCTTGTCGCAGCGCATCGCTATCTTCAGTCACGGCAAGATCGTCGGGCTGGGCAGCGGGTACGACTTGTACCAGAACCCGCCGAATGCCTTTGTCGCCTCGTTCCTGGGCAACTCGAACTTCCTGCGGATCAAGGCCAGCAGCAATGGCGCGGCGAGCTTCGAGGGCCAGCCGGTGTCGATCCGCCTGACGCCGGGGTTGTCCGCGCAGCAGGATGTGCTGTTGATGGTTCGCCCGGAAAAGGCGTTGGCCCTGACCGCCGGGCAAGCTGCCCGGGAGCCGCTGCCTGCGGGCTGGAACGAGGTGAGTGCCAAGGTCGGCGAGGTGTTGTTCCTGGGTGAAAGCCAGACGTGCCACGTGGTAACGCCTGGCGGCACCGAGATGACGGTCAAGGCGCTGTCAGCGGCGGGAATGCCGATGCAGCCGGGAGATACGGTCAAGGTGCGCTGGGCGACGGCGGATGCCTGCGTCTATACCGAATGGGCCGAGAGCGACCTGAGCAAGGCAGCCGGCGCGCATTGATGAGTGCACGGTAGTGGACTCATCACCCTGCAAGCCCGCTCCTCACGGAAGCGGGCTGGCACAGGTAGTCTTTACTCAGTCAGTCAGACCAACATAGACGTTCTGCACGTCATCGTTGTCGTCGATGTTGCCCAGGAACTCCTCGACCTCGGCCAGTTGCTCGGCCGTCAGGCTGGCGGCGCTGACCGGGTTTTTCGGGGTGTAGCCGATCTTCGCCGCGCTGACCTTGAAGCCGAACTCCGGCAGAGCCTTCTGCACGGCATCCAGGTCGGTGGTCTCGGTGATGAACAGGGTCGAACCCTCTTCCTCGCCCGGCTCGAAGTCCTGGGCACCGGCCTCGATGGCCGCCAGTTCAGGATCGGCGTCAGCCGCTTCAGGGCTTGCCTCGATCAGGCCGACGTGATTGAAGTCCCACGCCACCGAACCGCTGGCACCGAGCTGGCCCTTGCGGAACAGCACGCGGATCTGCGCGACGGTGCGGTTGACGTTGTCGGTGAGGCACTCGACGATCAGCGGCACCTGGTGCGGCGCGAAGCCTTCGTAGCTCACGGCGTGGTACTGCACCTGGTCACCGTCGAGCCCCGCGCCCTTGCGGATCGCCCGTTCCAGGGTCTCGCGGGTCATCGAGGCCTTCTTGGCCTGTTCCACGGCCAGGCGCAGGCGCGGGTTCATGTCCGGATCGGCGCCCGATTTGGCGGCGATCTGAATTTCCTTGGCCAGCTTGCCCATGATCTTGCCCTTGGCATTGGCTGCGGCTTCTCTATGCTTGGCTTTCCACTGTGCGCCCATCTCGGTTCTCTTGCTCCAGGTGCCGGTTCAGGAAGCGACCGGCAAAGTAGTGGAGTTTAATCGCTGATGGGGGTTTCGCCTACTGCGAGGAGACCTCGATGCTGATGCGCGTCACCGCCGACGCCCTTGTCCTGCTGCACCTGGCCTTCATCCTGCTGGTGCTGTTCGGCGGGCTGCTGGTGCTCAGGTGGCGTGGCGCCTTGGTCATCCACCTGCCCGCCCTGGCCTGGGGCCTGGCGGTGGAATGCCTGCACCTGGACTGCCCGCTGACCGGCTGGGAAAACCAGGCCCGTGCCGCCGCGGGCCAGGCAGGCTACCAGGGCGGGTTTGTCGAGCATTATGTCTGGCCACTGATCTATCCCGCCGGGCTTAC
>NZ_DATELE010000241.1:0-2470 GCF_035277045.1 Pseudomonas sp.
CCGGCTCGTTCTCGCGTATACTTGCATTTATCGGCGCCGATAAACAAAGAATTGGTCGCTTTTCACTTCGTCTCCAACTTGCCGGTCCGATCTCAATGGCCTCCAGCACACTTGTCCAGCGCATCGTTTTCGATATCAGCCACAAGATCCAGCTTGGTGATATCACCACCGGGTCGCATCTGAGCGCCCAGAAAGTTGCCGATGAGTTCCATGTCTCCCGTTCGCCTGCCCGCGAGGCGTTGACCGTACTGGCCGAGCAGGGAGTGCTGGAGCAGATTCCCAATCGTGGTTTTTTCGTGATCGGAATCCCCGAGACTGCGAGTGATAACCTCGATGAGATCACCGCTACCGAGGAGCCTGCGGAGTACTACAAGCTTTCAGAAGATTGGCTCAATGATGCAATCCCCGCGCAAGTGACCGAAAAGTACCTGCGCGAGCGCTATGACCTGACCAAGTTCCAGGTCATCGACATCCTCAACCGTGCAGCCAAGGTCGGCTGGGCCGAGCCCAAGCCAGGCTACGGCTGGCGCTTCCTGGATGTGGCCAAGACCCCCGAAACGCTCCAGCAGATCTACAAGGTGCGTTCGCTGATTGAGCCTGCCGCGTTGCTGGAGAGCGATTTCGACTGCGATCTGGAGGTGCTCCGGCGCTTGAAAAAGGAACAGAAGGACTTGCTCGCCGGGGGCATCGACACGCTGCCGGCCGATGTCCTGCTCAAGTCGGGTATCCGCTTTCATGAAGAGCTGATCAAGCTGTCCGGAAATCCGCTCTACCACATGATGCTCAAGCAGTTGAACAACATGCGCCGCCTGATCGAGTACCGCTCCATGATCGACCGCAAGCGCCTGTATTCCCAGTGCGCCGAGCACTTGCGGATGGTCGAGCTGGTGGAACAGGGCAACAACCTGGAGGCTGCGCACCTGATGAAGCGCCACTTGAGCGGGTCGTTCGCCCGCAAGTCGCCGATCCTCGAGCTGCGCCGGGTGGGACAGGTGCCTGCCGAGCAGCTCGATGCGGTCGTGCCCACCCGCTAGGTCGCATCATTCGCTGTCGTTATGCTGCACCTGCGAGGCATTGCGCGCCTGGCGTGCGAGCAAAAGTCCGAGCACGGGTTCAGCGCACAGCATGACCACCACCAGGCGCATGATCTGCATGGCGGTCACCATGCCCGCCCCAAGGTGCAGGGCCTCAGCGGTCAGGTACATCTCGGTGCTGCTGCCTGGCATCATGCCCAGGGCGAGCGACAACACAGGCATGTTGGTCAGCCAGCCGAATGCCCAGGCGAACAGGAAGGTGCTGGCGATCATCGACAAGGTGAAGACCACCACCTTGAGCAGATACAACGGCGAGCGGCGGAAAAACCCGCGGTCGAAGAAGCTGCCCAATGCGCAGCCGATCATCAACTGGCCATACTGGCTCAGCTCCACTGGAAGCGCGGTGCGCAGGTCGAACGTCGCCGTGAGCCCGGCGCACAGTGCCATCGGGCCGAACATCCACGGGTTGGGCAAACCCAGCCGCTTCCATGCCAACGTAACCAGTACGCCGCCCGCCAGCATGGGTCCCAGCCATTCCCATTGGGCAGGCGGGCGAGCTTGCACCGCGCCTGGGCTCAGGTGCATCAGCAGGAACATGGCCGGCGGTACGCTGAGCACGATCAGCACCAGGCGAATGCTGTGGGCTGCTGCGATCTGGCTGACGTCTGCGCGGTAGCGTATGCCCAGCTGGATCATTTCGGCGAAGTTAGCCGGCATGAAGGCGATCCCGGCAAGGGCGAGCAACAGGGTGAGGAACGCTGCAGCCAGCATCATCGGGAAATGCCCGAGGATTTCCTCGACGACAGGTGGTGTGAAATGCAGGCCGATGGACGTCGCGATCATCCATTGCCCCGATTTGCGCCCATTCGGGATCTCGGCGATCAGCCAGCCACTGCAGCGCACGACGATCACCGCCAGCATGGAGCCGATGATCCAGGGCAGCGGCCAGTGCGCGGCACCGGCCAACAGTGCACCGAGAATGCCTACGAGAGGTGTGGCCCACCAGGTTTTCAGGCTTGCAAGCATGTGACCTTCACTTCAAAGGGTAAAGACGCCGTAGCTCGGCGACCTGCTCGGGGGTCAGGGTCTTGAATTTATGCTGGAAGATCAGCAGGAACAGTTGCGCCGTGGCTTCCAGTTCCTCGGTGGCATCGACAGCGGCATTCAGGTCGCTGCCAGCCACCACGGGTCCGTGATGAGCAAGGAGCATGGCGTGGTGTTTACTGGAGAAGGAACGGACCGCCTCGGCCAGGGCAGGGTCGCCCGGTGCATGGTAGGGCACCAACGGCAGCTTGCCGACACGCATGGCGTAGTAGGCCGTGATCGCAGGCAGCAGGTCTTCCGGATCCAGGCCGTCGAGCACCGAGACGGCCACCGAGTGGGTGGAATGCAGGTGCACCACAGCACCGCTGGTGGGACGCTCCTGGTACATGGCC
>NZ_DATELE010000242.1:0-40168 GCF_035277045.1 Pseudomonas sp.
GCCCTGGAAGACCATTTCGACATCAGCTACGAGCTGGAAACCCAGATCAAGGGCACCGACAAGGAAAAATACCTGGTCGGTATCCGTCGCCTGCTCGATGAGTGCTCCTTCTCCTACACCCGCCAGACCGAAATGAAAGGCCTGGGCCACGCGATCCTCACCGGCCGCCCGCTGATCGGCGACGAGCCGTTCGCCGTGGTGCTGGCGGACGACCTGTGCGTCAACCTCGAAGGTGACGGCGTGCTCAAGCAGATGGTCAAGCTCTATGAGCAGTTCCGCTGCTCGATCGTTGCCATCCAGGAAGTCGATCCGCAGGAAACCAACAAGTACGGCGTGATCGCCGGCGAGATGATCCGCGACGACATCTACCGGGTTAACGCGATGGTCGAGAAACCCAAGCCTGAGGACGCACCGTCGAACCTCGCGATCATCGGCCGCTACATCCTGACGCCGGACATCTTCAAGCTGATCGAAGAAACCGAGCCGGGCAAAGGCGGTGAGATCCAGATCACCGACGCGCTGATGAAGCAGGCGCAGAACGGCTGCGTGATGGCCTACAAATTCAAGGGCGAGCGCTTCGACTGCGGCGGCGCCGAGGGCTACATCGACGCGACCAACTTCTGCTTCGAGCACTTCTACAAAACCGGCAAGGCGCATTGACATTCGAGCTTTTAGGCAGCAACTTCATATAAAGGTAGAGCTATCCTCTCGAGCAGCTCAGCTTTATTTTAGCTAAGAACCAGCTATAAAATACTCACCGTCTTCGGCACCATTACTGCAGACGGTGACTCAAGCGCCTGCCGTGACGCCAATAGTTATTTAGCACTTAGCTGGGAAAGAGGCTAAATAGTCTTTTAAGAAGAAATACACTTTTAGAATTTAGAACAACTCTTCTCTCATGCAGATCACCCTCACCCATATCATTACACATTGCTTGGCCAGCACATTACATAAGACGGATCGCTTGCGACATCGAACAAATTACTGCGCCCATGACAACCCTACGCGATAAAAGCAAATTTTAACGGCGCGCGTCCTACAAAGACCGGGTCAGCAAAATATCAAAACCGCTTAACCCAGAGATCCGCGCACGCCCTAATTCAAACCATGGATCACCTAAAAGCAAAAAACCAGCAACCAAAGACTAACCAGTTAATTGCTATAACGTAGACCTAGCCGCTCCATAATTATCCAAGATCTCCTCACGGCATTGCCTGAGATTGCCCTACCAGAGATTCTAAAGCCTTCACCTTAGCCTCTAACTCAGAAATTTTCGAGTTATAGGTATGACACAAAACTATAGATAAACCCAAAGTCTGCAGCTGCGACATGGGCGACTCTTTACAGAAACTGCTAAACCACGGACTTTTAGCCGCCTGCTCAAGCCAAACCGCACGGTAAGCAAACAACACTCCCTGCCGAATATTCACAAAGTGCTTTATCTTGGTTCTATCGAACGGCACCCAAGGCTTAAACGATGTGATGTAATGGAGATTTCGCGCAGTTGGGATAAGCCGATCGTCCACCAATACCCCCCAGCGAACCCTATGATTGTAGGAAGGATGGATTTTTTCAGCGCCATTCTTGTGCGTGGACAACACAAAGGCCAAGGCAATCTGCTCAGTTAACCCAGCATCCGGACAAGCCGAGGACAGATATTCGTACGTCGCTATCAACTTTTCAAAAAAATTAAAATCTTTACACTTAGCGTTATCAAACGCTACAAAGCCAGCATTGAGGTAGCAGCTTTTACTTAAATCCACCCTCCCCTCTTCCGCGGCTTTATTCAAAGCTTCCGCAGCAACCCCTTCCTTTACAAAATCCACGTCAATGACTAGGCCTTTCGCTATCGCAAGCTCCGGGTACATCTCTGAAACATCATAAGGCTTAACACAAAGTATGTCATAGTCAACTTTTATCGAGTACTCATAACCAAGCTCCAAGAAGTATTCAGGTAGAGCCCAGTTGAGAAAAATCTCAACAGGCCAACGTCCTTCCTTCATCTCCTTCAGGGCACTCACAGTTTTGTAGGCTTCCATTTTCTTTGAATCTACAAACTTAATTCCGTGATAATCCAAGGCCTGAACCATCACATCAGTCAACTTATCCCTATCAAAACAAATATAAGGATCAAATCTACCAGGATTGTGAGCAATCATGCTTTCCAAAGCGACCAACGCAGGAAAGAAAATATTCTCATCACCCGCCACAAATATTGCAGACCTACCGCCCATCCCCGTACACCTTACGCAAAATTTTACACCATACATGCTTTAAAGGATGAAGGCCAGCCGAGAGAGAAAGCTGGTATGCGAATCATGAATTAACAAGGCTACCGATCTAACCTTCCATTGGAGTGTGAATTGCTGCCGACTTGAGCATACCCATCAAAGATCATCATTTGACCATAGCGAGGCACCAGAGGGCCGCCAAGGCTATTTTGAACAATCAGCCGATTGCCAGGTTGATACTCATCAACCTGAAAGGCTCCGCTGGCAATGCCCCTAGTTTTCCTCAACCGTCAAATGCAACCACCATCCGAGCAAAGAAGCTGAAGCAACGATCACTGCAGCGACGAAGAGGGTAGCTAGAAGCAACATGCTGTGATTCCTCTGATGCGTGCCTATCTCGATGATAGGCGACGTTCTGAGGAAGATCTTAAAGAGCATATTGTTGCAGTTAGACTATCAAGAGGGGCTGCTACCGACGGCAGTCCTCATGGCAGCGCGAGATCGTGAGAAAAATCCGGCTTCACTCGCTCCGGATTAGCATTCATTCACGAGGCAGCCTCAGTCAAAAATCTCAACCACACCCACAACCGCCCCCTCGCCACCCCGCGTCACCGCCAACGCGCGAATCTTGTTATCCCGCATAAAGGCCTCAGCCTCAGACAACTGGGCATCACCATCAATCGTCCGCGGCCGCGCAGTCATAAACGCAGCCACCTTCTCATTGACCACCCCCGAATTATCCAGCAGCGCCCGACGCAGATCGCCATCCGTGACAATGCCAACCAGCTGCCCTTTCTCGTCATTGACCAAGGTCAGACCCAATCGGCTCTGAGTCATCACCAGCAGGCAGTCATGGAAGCTTGTATCCGGGGACACAACCGGAGCCGGCGAATGCATAACGTCACGTACCCGCGTGAGCAGCTTGCGACCCAGGCTGCCGCCGGGATGGAACCGAGCAAAGTCCATGGGTTTGAACTTCAGCGCTTCAATCAGGGCGACGGCGAGCGCGTCACCCATGGCCATGGTGGCCAGCGTCGAAGTGGTCGGCGCGAGATTGTTTGGGCAAACCTCCCGCTCAACGGAGATATCCAGCCAGATGTCCGCATGCTTGGCCAGGGTGGACTCACCGTTGCCAGTCATGGCGATTATCTTGTTGCCGAAGGACTTCAAGCTCGGGATCAGCTTGATGAGCTCTTCAGTCTCGCCGCTGTAGCTGATCAGAATCAGCATGTCGATCGGCTTGAGCATGCCCAGGTCGCCGTGGAACGCTTCCGCTGGGTGCAGGAAGAAGCTCGGAGTACCGGTAGACGCGAACGTCGCGACCATCTTTTGGCCGATCAGGCCGGATTTACCCATGCCACAGACGACAGTTCGCCCCTTGCATTCAAGGATCAGGTCGACAGCGCTTTGAAACTCGTCGTTCAGGCGATCTGCCATCAGAGTAACGGCTTGTGCCTGCGCAATGAGGGCTTCTCTGGCAATTGTAAGATGATTCATTTGCTTGGCTTTCGTCCCGGGTGACAGCGTGCTAACAAAGCGACGGATCTTAAGGTTTTTGCAATAATTAGGCAAAGCGCATGCGCTGATGAGAGCGTAACAAAACAGTACAACGGACATTGCTAACCCGATTCTACAGGCGAGGCAGAGGAAGTTTTGGTTGTATCTGGCTTGGCGATCACGCAGCATATTATTACTAGATTCGCGACATCACAGACTTACAGCGGCTGCCTCAATCGAACACATGAACGCCACTCTCCACTCGCAGGCAGGCTGCAAAACCCTCTATCGCTGGCATTCAGCGTCGCTGGAAGACAACCTCCATTCTCTGCTGCCACAGCTGGGCCATGCCCCCTTGTCGATCACTACCCGAGAGCTGGCGGGCAACGCGTCGTTCGTGAATTACGTGCGTCATCACCAATTCGTACATCCCGCCACGGGCCGGAAAGTGCAGCTGGTGGAGAAGTCGATACGCAAACTCGCGTTCATCGGGAGCCAGGAGGCTCGCTTCCATCGGGCCCGGGGAATGCTCGAGGGCAGTCAGCATTTTCGGCACCCTGCCTGCCTGGGCGTTATTGAAACGCCTTGGGAAAGCCTGATATTCACTGAGTTCGTGCGCGGCAAGGTGCCACGCATGCAGGTGATCGCCCGGCCCTTGGCGCTGGGCATCGCCGAACTTGAAAGTTTGAGTCACCACTACATCGAGGCGCAGCCGCTGAGCAAGGCGCCGCTGTTATGGAGCATGGATTTCTATCGACCATGGTTTCTACTGCGCCCGCGCTTCAACTTTGCGCGCTGTCTGCCAGCTTTGCACCAGCTAGGGCAAACGGATGATCGGTTCAGGGGCCTGACAGATGCTTTCAAAGGCTTTGAGCCCTTGCTTGCTCGGGACGCTGCCGCTGCGCGGCACAGCCCTCGCTGCATCAGTCACATGGATTACCTGCGAAAAAACCTGATCGTGAACAGGCCCAGGCTGCAGTTGATCGACTGGAGCGAAGTCAAGGTCGGCCGGGTAGGCTTCGATGGGGGTGCTTACCTGGGCAATATGTTCCGGCGTAAGGAAATGTCGGTATTTCTTAGTGCGCAATGGCGATTCTTCGAGACCTACAGTGCTGCCCTTGCACCAAACTTCGACACCGAAGACGCCATGCGAAACGTGAGATACATGTTCCTCCTCAACGCCCTCTTCCACTGCCTGCGCCCCGAAACCATCACCGAGTATCAGGAAAAGGAGCGCATGCCGCTGCTTCGCGAGAAATACGACTATCTGCTCGGCCTGATCCCAGAGATGACAGATGCGTGATAGAGCCGACCGCTCATCATGAAAACCCCACACTTCTCGCGAAAAATCAGTCATTTGGCCCGGGAATTGTATTAATATCACGCCCCTCGAATTTCTCGTGATATCGCTCTAGGCCGCTCAGTCAGCGCCCAGTACCTGAAAGGATCTCCGCTTCACGTTTATGGATGACGCTGCTCCCCGCCCGCGCTTGCTGATCCTCTCAAAAGGCACACAACGCATCACCACCCTGCCCTCGCTGCTGCCCGATTTTGGGCTGCACCATGGTGTCGTGGGCGATGTGCAGGCTGCCGACTGGGTCATGGCCTGGGGGCGCAAGCCCAGCGCGCTGAGGGCTATCGCGGCCGCGTCCGAGCACACGCGCCCGGTGCTGACCCTCGAGGACGGCTTCCTGCGGTCGGTAGGCCTGGGGCCCGATGAGCCGCCGCTGTCGCTGATCGTTGATGACGTGGGCGTGTACTACGACGCTAATCACCCCTCACGGCTCGAGCAACTGATCGGTGAACCACTCAGCGCCGCCGACACCGACCGGGCGCTGGCATTGCAGGCGCTCTGGCAGCAGCATCGGGTGTCGAAGTACAACGACGCGCGCATCGAAGCCGTTGAGCTGCCGGAGGACTGCGTCCTGGTAGCCGACCAGACCTGGGGCGATGCCTCGCTTCAGGGTGCCGGCCCCGAAGACTTCAAGGCCATGCTGGCGGCTGCGCTTGAGCGCTATCCCTCCAGCACCGTGCTGTTGAAAGTGCACCCTGATGTCGTCGCCGGCCGCAAACGTGGTCACTTCGATCTGGCGGCACTGGCCGCGCATCCGCGGGTGCAGGTGCTGTCTCGCAATATCCACCCGGCCGAGCTGCTGCCGCGCATGCGGGCGGTGTACGTGATGACGTCGCAGCTGGGCTTCGATGCCTTGCTGTGGAATGTGCCGGTTCACACTTGGGGCATGCCGTTCTACGCCGGGTGGGGGCTTACGCATGACCGCCTGCCGTCACCCTCACGACGCGCGCCAGCGACACTGGCGCAGCTGATCCACGCAAGCCTGGTGCGTTACCCGCGTTATGTGTGCCCGGAACGCAATCAGCCGTGCGGCCCTGAAGTATTGATCAACTGGCTAGGCTTGCAGCGCCGTCACCGCAGTGCATTGCCGGAGCGCGTGCAGATGGTCGGTTTCAGTCGCTGGAAAGAGCCCCTGGCCCGTCTGTTCTTCAATGGCGCCGCGATCAGCTTCGTCAAGCCGCGACGCGCGCCTGGCAAGACGCTCCCCGTCATCTCCTGGGGCTGCAAACACGACCCCGACCTCCTCACCCACCCCCACCCCGTCAGCCGCGTCGAGGATGGTTTCCTCCGCTCTGTCGGCCTGGGCGCGGGCAAGGCGCGGCCGCTGTCGTGGGTGGTCGACGACCTGGGCATCTACTACGACGCCACGCGCCCCTCGCGCCTGGAACACATCCTCGCCCACCAACCCTTCGACGCCGCGCTGATCGATCGTGCGCAAGCCCTGCGCCTGGCCATCTGCCGCGCGGGCGTGACCAAGTACAACCTGCCCGGCAGCACCTGGGCGCGGCCCGAGGGCGCGGCCAAGGTGATTCTGGTCACCGGCCAGGTCGAGGGCGATGCGTCGATTCGCTTCGGCGCGCACCGCATACGCAGCAACCTGCAACTGCTGCAGGCGGTGCGCGAGCGCAACCCGGGGGCATGGGTGTTGTACAAGCCGCACCCGGAAGTACTCGCGGGCACCCGTGCCCAGGGCACGGACGAGGCCGAGACGGTGAACTGGTGCGATGAGGTGATCGGCAATACGCCGCTGCAGCAGTTGCTCGAGGTGGTGGACGAGGTGCATGTGCTGACGTCGCAGTCCGGCTTCGAGGCGCTGATGCGCGGGGTGCCGGTGACCACCTATGGCCAGCCGTTCTACGCCGGCTGGGGGCTGACCCGCGATGTGGACATGCAGGCCGAGGTGCAGGCCAGGCGATCGCGGGTGCTGGGCCTGGACGAGCTGGTCGCGGGCACGCTGCTGCTGTACCCGACCTATGTCAGCCGTATCACCAATCGCTTCACCACTGCCGAACAGACTCTTTACGAATTACAGAATTGGAACGCGTTACCGCAGCCAGGAGCCGCAACCCGATGGCAGGACTTGATACAGCGCTTGAGCAGTTTGTTGGGCATGAAGCGCCGGAGAACCTGAAGCCGCGGTCGACCCGTCGACCTCTGCTGCCGCTGGCGCGCAATGGTTTTCTGTTTCTGCAGGGCGTGAGCTCGCCGTTTTTCAGCCGGCTGGCCAGGGCCCTGCGCGAGATCGACCAGCGGGTGCACTGCATCAGCTACAACGTGGGCGATGTGTTCTACGGCGGTGGCTCGCGGCGGGCGTGCAGCACGCGCGCCGATGACCTCGAGGCGTTCTACAGCCAGTGCTTTCGTGAGCTGGACATCACCGATGTGGTGCTGTTTGGCGACTGCCGTCCGGTGCACCGGCCGGCGATCAGGCTGGCGCGGTTGCAGGGCATTCGTGTGCATGTGTTCGAGGAGGGCTATTTTCGGCCCTACTGGATCACCCTGGAGCGCGATGGCGTCAACAACAATTCGCGGCTGCCGAAGGACCCGGACTGGTACCGCGACGTGGGCAAGCACATTCCTCGCTACCAGAATGGCAACCCGTTCAAGCTGTCGTTCGCGGCGCGGGCGACCCACGATGTGCTGTACCACGCGGGCGGTGCGCTGAACAAAGTGTGCTTTCCGCACTACCGCACCCATGCGCCGTTCAATGCGGCGACGGAGTACGCGGGCTTCATCCGCCAGGGCCTGCGCCTGCTGCGCGCGCGCCGTCGCGACGATGTGCTGGTGGACGCGGTGGCGCGTGAGCGTCGGCCGACTTTTCTGCTGCCGTTGCAGCTGGACAGCGATGCGCAGATCCGCGATCACTCGCCGTTCTCCAACATGCTGGAGGTGATCGACCATGTGATCGCCTCGTTCGCCGCGCATGCGCCCACCGAGGCGCGGCTGCTGGTGAAAAACCATCCGCTGACGCCGGGGCTGGTGAACTATCGCCGGCTGACCGAGCGCCTGGCGCGCGAGTACGACGTGGCCGACCGGGTGGACTTCCTGGAGAGCGGGCACATGCCGACCCTGCTGTCGCACATCGCGGGGATGATTACCGTGAACAGCACGGCGGGCGCTTCGGCGATCCTGCATAACCGTCCGACCTGCACCTTGGCTGATCCGATCTACGCGATGCCGGGGCTGACGCACCAGGCGGGGCTGGATGAGTTCTGGCGGCACGCCGAGGTGCCGGACAAAACCTTGTTCCAGCGTTTTCGCAACACGGTCATCCACACCACGCAGGTCAATGGCGGCTTCTATACCGGCTGCGGCATGGACATGGCCGTGGCCAACTGCCTGGAAGTGCTGATGGCGAAAACCTCCAAAATCGAAAATTACCTATGACCGACACGAACTCGCCTCGCTGCATTCTTATCACCGGCGCCACGGGCGGCATCGGCGGCGCGCTGGCGCCTGCCTACGCCGCGCCGGGCGTGACCTTGATCCTGCAGGGCCGGCGCCTGGACCGCCTGGAAGAAATGGCCAGCGAATGCCGTGCCCTGGGCGCGCGGGTGCTGCTCGAGGCGCTGGACGTGCGCGACCTGGACGCGTTGCGGGCCATGGTGCGCCGGGTGAGCGAGGCCGAGCAGCCGGACCTGGTGCTGGTCGGCGCGGGGCTGAACACGGCGGTGGGCAGCAATGGCGAGGCCGAGGACTGGGACGACAGCCGTGCGTTGATGGAAGTGAACGTGATGGCGGCCCTGGCGACGGTCGAGGCAGCGCTGCCGGCGATGCGCGCGCGGGGCGAGGGGCAGATCGCGCTGTTCAGCTCGCTGGCGGGCTGGCGTGGCCTGCCGGTGACGCCGACCTACAGCGCGAGCAAGGCGGCGATCCGGGTGTATGGCGAGGCGATTCGTGACTGGCTGGCGCCGGAGGGCGTGAAGGTCAATGTGATCGTGCCGGGGTACGTGGAGTCGAAGATGTGCTTCGAGATGCCGGGGCCCAAGCCGTTTCTGTGGACGGCCGAGAAGGCTGCCCGGCGCATCAGGCGCGGCCTGGCCGCGAACCAGGCGCGGATCAGCTTTCCGTTTCCGCTGAACCTGGGTACCTGGCTGCTGGGGATCATTCCGCAGCGGCTGTCTTCCTTCATCCTGAGTGGGCTGAATTACAAGTGATTGAAGTGTCTTTGATGCCCGTCGCCGCCGTGGGGCTGCTGTTGACCGTGCTGGTCGAGCGCCTGCTGGTGCCGCGTCCGCCGCTGCGCCGTCCGCTGGCGTGCTGGGGGCTGCATGCGGGGCTGTGGTGCGTGGGCCTGGCGCTGTTGCTGGGGCTGACGGCGCGGCCGTTGTTCAGCGGGGTGAACCTGCTGCTGGTGTGGCTGTTGATCGTGATGGTCAGCAACGCCAAGTACCATTCGTTGCGCGAGCCGTTTGTGTGCGCGGATTTTGAGTATTTCAGCGATGCGGTGCGTTTCCCGCGGCTGTACCTGCCGTTTTTCGGGTTCGGCAAGGCGGCGCTGCTGGCGGTGGGCTTTCTGGCTTACCTGTGGGCGGGGCTCAAATACGAGCCGGCGGTGGCAGGCGTGCGCCTGGAGGCCTTGGGCCTTGGCCTGGGCGGCCTGGTGTTGCTGGGGCTGGGCCGTGGCCGCACGGCGCCGAGCTTTGATGCCGAGGCGGATGTGCGCCAGTGGGGTCTCGCGGCCAGCCTGTGGCGTTACTTCTGGGCGGCGCGGGCGCCGGTCGACAAGGTGGCGCTGGGTTCGCCGTTCAGCGCGCCGGTGGCGAACACGCCGGACAAGCCGTTGCCAGACCTGGTGTCGGTGCAGAGTGAATCGTTCTTCGATGTGCGCGGCCTGTGGCCGGGCGTCAAGCCTGGGGTGCTGGGCGAGTACGATCGCCTGGCAGGCGAGGCGCTGGCCCGCGGCAAGCTGCAGGTGGCGGCGTGGGGTGCCAATACCGTGCGCACCGAGTTTGCCTACCTGACGGGTATTGCCGGCGATCGCCTGGGCGTGCACCGCTTCAATCCGTACCGGGTGCTGGCGCGCCAGGGGCTGCCGAGCATTGCCGCGCAGCTCAGGCGCCTGGGGTATCGCACGGTGTGCATCCATCCCTATGACGGCAGTTTCTATGGCCGCGACAAGGTGCTGCCGGCGCTGGGCTTCGATGAGTTCATCGACGTGCGCAGCTTTGATGAGTCGCAGAAGGCCGGGCCTTTTATCGGCGACTGCGCGGTGGCGGACAAGATTCGTGAGCTGCTGCAGGCCCCTGGCCGCACGCAGCCGTTGTTCATTCACGCGGTGACCATGGAAAACCATGGCCCGCTGCACCTGGAGACGGTCGAGGCCGCCGAGCTGCCGACCTGGTTCGACCGCCCGCTGCTGGCGGGCATGGACGACCTGGCGCCGTACCTGCGGCACATCGGCAACGCCGACCGCATGCTGGGCAAGCTGCGTGAAACCCTGACCGCGCATCCCCGCGAGGCGCTGCTGTGCTTCTACGGCGACCACGTGCCGATCCTGCCGAACGTGTACCAGGCCGTCGGCGCGCCGGCGGGCGATACGGACTACCTGATCTGGTCGAACCGTCAGCAGCCGGGTGCCGAGGCCTGCCCGATGCGGGTCGAGGCGTTGTCCAGCCGGTTGCTCGGCTGCGCGCTGGAGCAGCCGGTGCGTGCGCCCATGGCCGGGGTGGCGTAGGGCTGTGCTGCAGATCTTGCTGGGGTCGAGCCTTGGGCCGGCGCGTACCGCCGACCCGGCGTTGGCGCGCCTGGTGACCCAGGGGCGCGGCTCGCTGGCGTTTCTGATCGGCGACAGCGAGTGCCGTCAGCGGCTGCTGGGCGCGTGCATCAACTGGGACCGCGTGCTGCTGGCCTTCGAGCAGGACCATGCGGTGGGGTATGTGGCGTTCAAGCATGACGCGCGCGGGCCTTTTGCATTGCGTTCGAAACCCTTCGTGCGTGAGTTCGGGCGGGTGATGGGCTGGCTGCGCTTTGCGGGGTTCTGCCTGAGCGAGTGCCGCGAGTGGCGGTATCCGTTCCTGCTGTATGGCCTGCGCGTGGACAAGTCGGCGCGTAACCAGGGCGTGGGCTCGGGGCTGGTGCAGGCGTGTTGCGCGCATGCGCGGATGAGCGGGTTTCGCGAGGTGTTTCTTGAGGTGCCGCTGGACAACGACCGGGCGCGCCAGCTGTACCTGCACAACGGTTTTCGCCTGCTGCGCAAGCGCTGGGTGCCCTTCCCGCCCGTGCGCACCATGCACCGGCCGATGGAGGCCGCGCTGTGACGGGCCTGACACGTCCACCGCTGGACCTGCAGCCACGCGTCGAGGGCGCGGGCTGGATCGGCATCATGTCGCAGTGGGTGGCGTGGAAGGTGCTGCACCTGCCGCGGTTTCTCGAGCCGGAGGGTTCGCCGTTCTGGCTGTGGCGCCGCGGCCGCCGCGCGCCCAAGGGGCTGAAGGCGATCGCGGGGATCGGCTACAAGCATTCATCGGCCCAGGCGCGGGTGCTGTGCAAGCGCTGGGGGCTGGCGTATATCGCCCTGGAAGACGGGTTTTTGCGGTCTTCTTCGCTGGGTGTGGAGGGTGACACGCCGATGTCGATGGTGGTCGATCCGGTGGGTATTCACTACCTGGCGGATCGGCCGTCGTTGCTGGAAAACATCCTGCAGGACCCGGCCAGTCTTGGCGACGATGAGCTGGCGTGCGCGCTTGAGCTGATCGCGTTGATGCGCAGCAGCGGCATCGGCAAGTACAACAACGCGCGTGATCTGCCCGAGGACGATCCGCTGGGGCGCGAGCGGCCGTTGGTGCTGGTGGTTGACCAGACGGCGGGGGATTTCTCGATTCCGGGCGGTGGGCTGTGTGAAGCCGACTACGTGCGCATGCTGGATACGGCCCTGGCGGAGAATCCGGACGCGGACGTGCGCGTGCGCATCCATCCGGACTGCATTGGCGGGCACAAGCCCAGTTGCCTGCTGGAGGCCGCCACGGCGCGCGGGGTGACGCTGGAGGCGCGGCCGGTGTCGTGGTCGTCACTGGCCCGGCGTGCCCGGCGGGTGTACATCGGCACCAGCCAGGCGGGCCTGGAGGCGTTGATCCAGGGTGTGCCGGTGACCTGCTTCGGGCTGCCCTTCTACGCGGGCTGGGGCCTGACCGACGACCGCATGCCGATTCCCCGGCGCCAGGCGCGGCCCGACCTGGTGCAGCTGGTGGCGGCGGCCTATGTGCGCTACAGCCGCTACGTCGATCCGCTGACCGGCCAGCTCACCGATGCCCTGACGGTGGCGCGGCAGCTGGCCCGGCAAAAGGCCCGGGATACGGAGTTCGCCGGGATGATCACGGTGCTGGGGGTCAAGCGCCACAAGCAGCACAACATCCGCCGCCTGTTCGCCAGCCGCTGGGGTGAGTTGCGCTTTGCCGAGGACCATCCGGGGCTGGTGGCCGAGGTCGCGGCCCAGGGTGGCAAGCTATTGGTGTGGGCGGCGCGCGAGCCGGCCGACTTGAAGGCCCGTGCTTTTCAAGCGGGTGTGCCGCTGTGGCGGGTCGAGGATGGTTTCTTGCGATCGGCGGGGCTCGGGGTGGAGAACAGCCCGGCGCTGTCGCTGGTGCTCGACCGCAGCGGAATGCACTTCGACGCGGCCAGCGCCAGCGAGCTGGAGCAGTTGCTGCAGCTGGGCGAATTTGACGACGCCACGCTGGCCGAGGCCGCCCGGTTGCGGGTCGGCATTGTTGCCAGCGGTGCGAGCAAGTTCAACCTGCGCCGGGGCACGGCTGGGCAGGTGTCGGAGCGGCCGGGGCAGCGGCGGATCCTGGTGCCCGGGCAGGTCGAGGATGATGCGGCCTGGTTGCGCAGTGACAGCCCCTTGCGCAGCAACCTGCAGCTGCTCGAAGCCGTGCGCCATGCGGCGCCGGATGCGTGGATCGTCTACAAGCCGCATCCGGATGTCGAGGCCGGCAAGCGCCAGGGCGCGGTAGCACCTGCGCAACTGGCCGGGCTGGCTGACCAGGTGCTGGCCGGGGTCGATATCGCCGGGCTGTATGGCCAGGTCGATGAGCTGCACACCTTGAGTTCCACCGCAGGGTTCGAAGCCCTGTTGCGCGGGTTGCCGGTGGTGACCTATGGCACGCCTTTCTATGCCGGCTGGGGCCTGACCCAAGACCGGCAATCTTTGCCGCGTCGTACGCGACGCCTGACCCTGGACCAGTTGGTGGCCGGCGCCCTGTTGCGCTATGCGCGCTATGCCGACGTCCAGCACGCCCTGCCCTGCGATGCCTGGCACGCCCTCGCCTGCCTCTCGTCCCCCCGCCCCCCGCGGCTGGCCGAGCACCGGCGAGTGGCGCCCTTGCTCAATTATTCGCGGACCATGCTCGGCTTTGGCCGGCCACTGGGCCCTAAGGACTAGACATGCCTGTTTCTCTCAAGGATCTCGGCCGTTATGCGGCATTGCCTTGGCACGGCCTGCAGCTGCTGACCCATGCCAAGTCGTTCGAGAACAACCCCGTGCTCGGCAGCGCCCGCCTCAACGCGCTGGGCCTGCACGTGCAACGGCGCCAGCTGGCGATGGGGATGGCCGCCATGCGCCGCCGTGCCCTGGCGCCACGGCTGGAAGCGGGCGAGCTTGCGCATTTTGAATCGCAGGGGTTTTTCATTCGTGAAAACGCCTTGCCGGCGGAGCAGTTCGCCGCGCTGCGGGCGGAGCTGGGGGCGTTGCGCAGCACGGGCTGGGAGATGCGCCAGGGCAAGGCGGTTACCCGGCGGGTGAGCCTGGACCAGGATGTGCTCGACCATCAGCCGGCGACGGCGGCGTTTGTGGCGGACCGCGGGGTGCGGGATCTGATTGCGTATGCGTCGTCCAACACGGGCGGGATCACCTATCAGCTGCAGTCGATCGTGATTGACGCGGTGAATGCCGAGCAGGATCCGCAGACCCGGCTGCATGCCGACACGTTTCATCCGACGGCCAAGGCGTGGTTGTTTCTGGATGACGTGGAGGATGATCAGGGGCCGTTCAGTTACGTGCCCGGGTCGCATCGGCTGACGCCGGAGCGGTTGGCTTGGGAGTACCGGCAGAGCCTTGGCGCGGCGCGGTCGCCGGAGCGGATGCACCGGGAAGGGTCGTTCCGGATTCATGAGGACGAGCTGGCCGGGTTGGGGTTGCCAGCGCCGCGGCGGTTCTCGGTGCCGGCCAATACCTTGGTGGTGGCGGATACGTCCGGGTTTCATGCGCGGTGTGCGAGTCTGCGGCCGAGTCATCGGGTGGAGATTTATGCGAGTTTGCGCAGGAACCCGTTTATTCCGTGGCGTGGGGCGCATGTGTTCGCGTTGCCGTGGATTGCGAACCACCATATGCGGTGGGATATTCGTCTGAAGCGGTTGATGGGGTTTGAGAAGCGCAGCCATTGGCGGTTTGTTGAGGCGCTTAATGCTTATGAAGAGCCGTATATCTGAGGGGTGGATGGCCTGACCTGTGGGAATGGCCTCACCTGTGGGAATGGCCTGACCTGTGGGAATGGCCTGACCTGTGGGTTACGCCGGGCGGGGTGTTGGCACAACACCCCACGCCGGCCGAAGGCTCGGCAACACTCGCCGTTGAGGGGCAAGCACCACCGCCTCACCCCAGCCTGGCAACCTCCTCCGCCACAATCTCCACCGTCCGCCGAATCTGCTCCTCGCTATGCTCGCAAGAAACAAAAAAACGCACCCGCGCCGCATGTTCCGGCACCGCGGGATACAAAATCGGCTGCGCATTGATCCCGCGCTCGAACAGCGCACTCGACAACCGCCCAGCCTTGAACGAACTCCCGGTAATCACCGGAATCACCGCCAACCCGGTACTGGTCGCTGTATCCAGCCCCGCCGCCTTAGCCAGCCCCAGGAACAACGCCCCACGCTCCTGCACCGCCTTCACCCGCTCGGGCTCCCGCAACATGGACCGCAACGCCGCCAGCGCAGACGCGGTCGTGGCCGGCGGAATCCCAACGCTATACAGGAACCCCGGCGCCAGAAACTTCAGATGCTCCACCAGCGCGACACTGCCAGCAATGTACCCACCACAACTGGCGAGGGTCTTGCTCAGCGTTCCCATCCAGATGTCCACGTCATCACCCGCCAGCCCGAAATGCTCGCGAATGCCTTTGCCGGTCGCGCCCATCACCCCCAGCGAATGCGCTTCATCCACCATCAGGAAGACTTTGTGCTTGCGCTTGAGCTCGACAAACCGCGGCAGGTCCGGGTAGTCGCCATCCATGCTGTAGATGCCTTCCACCACCACCAGCACGCGCTCGAAATGCGGGCGCTGCTCTCCCAGAATGCGGTCCAGCGCCTGCCAGTCGTTGTGCGCGAAGCTCAGGCGACGCGCGCCGGACAACTGAATGCCTTGCAGCACGCTGTTATGGATCAGCTCATCATGCAGCACCAGGTCGCGCGGCCCGAACAGGTAGCCGATGGTGGTGACGTTGGTGGCATGGCCACTGACAAACACCACGGCATCATCGACTTCATACAGGTCGGCCAGCTCACGCTCGAGCTCGCGGTGCAGCGGGCGGTCGCCAGACACGGGGCGGCTGGCCGACACAGAGGTGCCGTAGCGGTCGATCGCGGCCTTGGCGGCTTCGGCCACGGTCGGGTGACCTGAGTACCCGAGGTAGTTGTAGCTGGCGAAGTTCAGATACTCCTGCCCGCCGATGCGGGTCTCGGCACTCGCGGTGCCTTCATGCAACCGAAAGAACGGGTTCGCCAACCCCAGGCGCTCGGCACTCTGCTGCAACAGGCACAACTGCTGATAGCCAGGGTGCTGGTCAAAGCGGTAGTGCGCTTCGGGCACCTTCAGGGCGACCTGCTGCGCTTGCTCCAGGGTCGCGCCGTCGGCCGCGTCGCCCGCGTCGTTGCGACGGCGGGCCAGCGCTTGCTGGATCAGCCGTTGCTTGGTGCCGGCGTTCAGGCCGGTGGGCGTCTTTGCAGTCATCGGGTGTCTACTCGGTCAGGTTCATTCGATCAAACGGCTTGGAGCCGCACGGCCGTCCGCCAGTTCCGCGGTGAGCTCGGCCACCGCTTCCTGGCTCAGCTCGCTGCCATGGCGCGCCAGCACGCTCTGGGCCACGGCGGCGGTCGCCGGGGCTTCGCTGTCGCCACCGTCGCTGCGCAGCAGGTCGATGATGCGCACGCTGAGCTTGTCGATGCTGGAGTTCTCGCTGAGCTCCATCACCGGCAGGCGAATGCCGAAGCGCTCTTCCAGGGCAACCACGAGCTCCACGCTCATCAGGGAATCGAGTCCCATCTCCTGCAGCGGGCGCTGGGCGTCCAGGCGCGCCGCCGGCAGGCGGATGATTTCGCAGACTTCATGCTTGAGCAGCTCGACAACGCGCTCGTGCAGCTGCTCATCATCAAGCTCGGCGAGCATGCGCTGGATGTCCTCGACGTCGCTGTCGTCATCCTGATGGCCGCCCAGGGTGCGGACCAGCTCGACGAAGCGCGGCGTCGCGGCGCTCGGCAGGAAGCGCGACAAGGCCTTCCATTCAAGTTCCAGCACGCCGATGCCGTCGTCGCCTTCGAGCAGCATGCGCTCGAGCTGGGACAGCGCAACCTCGGCGCGCAGCGCAGCACCGCCCATGCGGCTTTGCAAGGCGTCCTTGATTTGCTCGTTGCGGGCCAGGAAGCCGACGTCGTCGATCGCGCCCCAGAGCACGGCGGTGGCTGCCAGCCCTTGGCTGCGACGATGACGCGCGAGCGCCTCGAGCCAGTGGTTGGCGGCGACGTAGCTGGCCTGGCCAGGGTTGCCGAACAAGGTGGTGGCCGAGGAGAACATCACGAAGAAGTCCAGCGCCAGGCCACGGGTCAGTTCGTGCAGGTGCTGCGCGCCCTTGGCCTTGGGCTGGAGCACGCGCGCCAGCTGCTCGGCATCCAGGTTGCGCACCAGGCTGTCTTCGATCACGGTCGCGGCATGCACCAGGCCGCGCAGCGGGTGCGGGCCGGCGGCGAGGCGCGTGAACACGTTCGCCAGTTGCTGCGCGTCGCTGATGTCACAGGCCACGGCCTGCACATCGATGCCTTGGGCCTGCCATGCCGCGAGGCTTGGCTGCGCCTCGACACTGGCCGCGCCACGGCGGCTGAGCAGGACCAGGTGACGCGCACCCTTGTCGACCAGCCACTGGGCCGTGCGCAGGCCGAAGCCGCCCAGGCCGCCGGTGACCAGGTAGGTCGCGTCGCCATCCAGCGCCAGCGCTTGCACGGGCTGCTGACGGGTCTCGACCACCTGCTCGATCGGGTTGCCGTAGGTGACGACGATCTTGCCGATCTGCCGCGCCTGCTGCATGTAGCGGAAGGCCTCGACCACTTGGTTGGCGTCGAACTCGCGGAACGGCAGCGGGTGCAGGATGCCCTCTTCGAACAGTCCCATCATTTGCCCGAACAGGCGGCGCGTCAGGTCTGGGCGCTCGCTCATCAGCTGGTCGGCATCGATGCCGAAGTAGCTGATGTTGTTACGGAACGGGCGCAGGCCGATGCGGGTGTTCTGGTAGAAGTCGCGCTTGCCCAGCTCGAGGAACCGGCCGAACGGCTTGAGCACCCGCAGGTTGCGGTTGATCGCCTCGCCCGCCAGGGAGTTGAGCACCACGTCGACGCCGCGCCCGCCGGTCATGGCGAGGATCTCGTCTGCATAGGCCAGCGATCGGGAATCGAACACCTTGTCGACGCCCAGCAGGCGCAGGAAGTCGCGCTTCTCGTCGCTGCCGGCGGTGGCGTAGATCTCGGCGCCGCACCACTTGGCGACCTGGATCGCCGCGATGCCCACGCCGCCGGCCGCGCCGTGGATCAGCACCTTCTCGCCCGGCTCCAGGCGCGCCAGGTAATGCAGCGCGTAGTACACGGTGAAGAAGGTGCTAGGAATGGTCGCCGCGGCCTCGAACGACATGCCGTCCGGAATGCGCGCGACGGCGTTGGCGTTGGTGACCAGGCGGTTGGCGAAGCTGCACGGGCCGAAGCCGACCACGCGGTCACCCGGGGCGAAATCGCCCGTCACCTCGGCGCCCTTGCCTTGCACCACGCCGGCGAATTCGAAGCCCAGGGTCGGGCCGGAGAAGCCGTTTTCGATGGCCTCGTCCGACAGCAGCCCCAGGGCGAACATCACGTCACGGAAGTTGAGCCCGGTGGCGCGCACGGCGATGTCCAGCTCGTCCGCCGCGGGCAGGCGCGGCTCGCGCACTTCCCAGCGCAGGTTGCGCAACTGGCCGGGCAAGTCGAAGCCGAGGCTGATGCGCTGGTCGGCGACGTCGGTGACCTGGGCCTGGTCCTGCAGGATGCGCAGGCGCGGCACGAAACGCTGGCCCTGCGCGTCGATCGCAAGCTCGGTCTCGCTGTCGGCATGCAGCAGCGCCGCGACAGCGGTATCCACCGGGGCGTCGAGGGCGATGTCCAGCAGACGGATCACGCAGCTCGCCGATTCGTTCGCCAACGTGCGGCCGAAGCCCCATAGCGCGGCGTCGGCGATGGCATCGACGCCCTCGGCGGTATCGGCGGCATACAGGTGCGTGGCCGCGCCACGGGTCAGCAGCCAGCATTGCGGGGCGATGGCCAGCGTCTCGCAGGCACGCACCAGCATCGCGGCCTGCATGCAGCGCTCGCCCTGCCCGTCCAGGCCCTGGCCTGCCTCGAAACCGGCCAGGTGCAGAATATGTTGCGGGGTGCGCTCAAGCGCGGTGATCTGCTGCGCCAGCGCCTGGGCATCACCCGGCACCAACAGGCTGACCTGCTGGCCTTGCTCGCGCAGCAGCGCGGCCAGGTGACCGGCAATGCCCTGCCCCGCTTCGGCCAGCAATGCCCAGTGCTGCACGGCAACATCGGGCGTGGTGGCGTCGAAGGCCGCCGGCTTGTCGGCGAGCATCAGGTAGCTGCCACAGCCATGGCCCGGCAAGGCTTCCAGCGTGCGCCCGGCGGTCAGGCCATGGCGTTGCAGCTCATGGGCCCAGAACGACGGACGCTGCTGACGCGACAAGGCCTGCTCCGGCCCTGCGAGCCACCAGCCGGCGTCGGCGCCGAACACAAAGTCGGCCCAGCGCGCCGGATACTGCGCCAGCAAGGCCAGCTGCCCATGCGGGTTGAGCTGGTTGGCGGCGCGGCGCAGGGTCTCGCCGAGGCTGTCCAGGGCCGCGAGATCGGTCGGCACCAGCACCCAGTCGAACCCGCCCGCGTCGGCCAGCTGGTCGAAGCCGAGCACGTCCAGCGCCGGGCAGTCATCGCGCAGCATCTGGGCGAGTTCCGGCTCCTGCACGCAATAGCTGTAGTCGACACGGTCGAAATCGATGCCCGCGTATAGCGACTCGATGAAGGACACGCCGCCGAAGCCCAGCTCCAGCACGCGCAGGCGCTGCCCGCCGGCCAGACCGGCCAGGCGCTGGGTGATCGACTGGCGCACACCGGCCAGCAGGCGCTGCTGGCCCGCGGCGCCGAGCACCAGGCGCGACAGGCTGGCACCGCTGGTTTCACGCGGCATCAGCTGCTCGAGGCGTTGGCTGCCGTCCAGCAACTGCGCCAGGTGACTGCCGATCCGCCCGACCGTATGAATCACCTGGAAGTATTCCGGGTAGCTCTGGAACAGCTCTTGCCAGATCGCCTCCGACGCCGGGCGCTCACCGTGGTCAGCGGCCTGCCAGCTGCCATCGGCAGCGCGCACCAGCGAGCCGTCCTCTTCGCCATGGCGCAGCAAGGTGGCCAGGAACTCGCCCGGCACCGCCTCCTGCCGCGACCACTGGGCAATCTGCCCGGCCGTGAGCTTGCCACCGCTGCGCTCGACCAGGTCGAGCACGAAGCTTGAGCACAAGGCATCGAGCAACGGCTCGACCTCGTTGAGGTAACGCGTTTGCGCCGGTTCGTCCTGCAAGCCTTGCAGGTGATCGGCCAGCGGCGTGCCCTTGGCCGCCTCGCGGCGCACCGGCACGGCCTGCCCCGGCGCGGCGATGCCGACATGGCCCATGCGCTTGATGTCGCCAGAGCGGTCACGCTGCAGGCGCACACCACGGAAACGGGCGTCCTTGATCGCCAGCACGGCATTGCCGGCGGCATCGAACAAGGTGAAATCGACCAGCAAGGAATGCTCGGTGCGCTTGAGCTGGCGGACCTCGGCCAGGCACGGTACGCCGCCGGCCTTGGTGAACGCGATACGCCCGAACTTGACCGGGATAAATGCCAGGCCCTTGTTGCTGCTCGGCTGGCTTGCGAGCAATTCGGTGATCAGCTGGAAGGCACCGTCGAGCAAGGCCGGATGCAGGTGCAGGGAGGCCAGCTCCTCACAAATGGCCGGGGGAACGGCCAGCTCGGCGAGGATGCAGGCAGGCTCAACCCACACGGCGGCCACCGCCTGATAAGCCGGGCCGTAGTTCAGGCCGACCGCGGTGGTCAGTGCCAGGTGCTGTTCGCCGCTGAAGTCCGCGGGGCGCTGCGGCAAGGCCGGCGCACGGCCGCCCAGCAACACGCCGCGGGCTTCGCCCGGCAGGCGCGCGACCACGTGCTGCACCCACTCTTCACGCTGGGCCAGGCTGCGCGAGGTGATGCGCAGGGTGCCATCGGCCTCCTCGATGCTCACGCGGACCTTCTTGCTGCCTTCGCTGCCGAGCAGCAGCGGGTTGTGAATCTCCAGCTCCTCGATGTCGACGAACTCGCCCGGCTGGTGCAACAGCGCCGTAGCCAGTGCCAGCTCGGTGAAGCCCGCGCCGGGGAACAGCACCGACTCGCCGACCTTGTGGTCGGCCAGGGTCGGGAACAGCTGCGTATCGAGGCGGTTTTCCCAGGTCAGCGCACGGTCGGCCAACGGGTAACCGAGCAACGGATGCACGCGCCCGCGCTGCAGCACGCCAAACGACTCGGCGCTGACCGGCAGCTCGAAGCGGTCACGCTGCCAGGCGTAGTTGGGCAGGCGCACGCTGGCGCCCGTCACCGGGAAGCAGGCTTGCCAGTCCGGTTCGGCGCCAGCGATCAGCAACTTGGCCGCGCAACGCGCCAGCAGCTGCGGGCTGTGGTCCTTGCGCAGCAGCGTGGCGATCACCTGGCCAGTCGCCTGGTGCTCGTTCAGCGCGTCGGTCACGTAGGAGCGCAGGATCGGGTGCGGGCCGACTTCGACAAACAGGTTGAAGTCCAGGCGCACCAGCGCGTCCAGCGCGCCCTGGAACAGCACCGGGAAACGAATGTTCTGCCACCAGTACTGGCTGTCCAGACGCTGGCCATCCAGCGCCCCGCCCACCACGGTGGAATAGAACGGAATATTGCCCGTGCGCGGGCGGATGTGCGCCAGGTCGGCAATCACCTGCGCCTCGATCGGGTTCATCGCCGGCGAGTGGAAGGCATAGTCCAGGTCGAGCCGGCGCACGAACACCTGGCGCTCGGTCAGTGCCGCTTCCAGTTCAGCAAGCGCGTCGACCGGGCCGGCTACCGTGGCCCCTCGCCCGCTGTTCTCGCCCGCCACGACCAACTGGCTGTCCAGGCCAAGCTCGACCAGCACCGCGGCGGTCGCCTCACCGGACAGGCCAACGGCGGCCATCTTGCCGTTGCCACGCGTCAGGCCCTGCAGACGGCTGCGGTGGAAAATCACCTGCACCGCGTCTTCCAGGCTCAAGGCACCGCTCGCCCAGGCGGCAGCGACTTCGCCAACGCTGTGGCCAACCACCGCCGCCGGCTGCCAGCCCTGCGCCGCCAGCACGCGGGTGACCGCGACCTGCAAGGCGAACAGCGCCGGTTGGGCGATTTCGGTGCGCACGTAACGGTCTTCACCGTTGTCGCCCAGCAATTCAGCCCGCAGCGAATAGCCTGCCAGCGGCTGGAACAAGGCATCGACTTCGGCGATGGCCGCGTCGAACACCGGGTTGCCGAGCATCGCCGCGCCCATGCCTTGCCACTGGGAGCCGTTGCCGGAATAGACAAAGACCGGGCCCTTGGCGCTGTCCAGCCCGGTGCCCGCTTCGAGCACCGAACTCAGCTCGCTCAGGCTCGGGTCCTGGGCATAGTCCGCCAGCGCCTGCGCGGCCTTGAGCGGGTCGGACTCGATCAGCAGCAACCGGTGCGAATGGCTGTCACGGCGGAACATGGCCTGGTAGGCCACATCGTAGTAACTGGCCTCTGGGTGCATCGCCAGGTATTCGGCAAAGGCTTCGGCCGTCGCGCGCAAGCCTTCCGGCGTCTTCGCGCTAAGCATCAGCGGCAGCGGTTGCGCGCCTGGCTGCGCTGCGGAGGCCACCGCAGGCTCGGCGCTTTGCAGAATGACGTGGGCATTCGCGCCACCGAAGCCGAAGGAGTTGACCCCGACGGTCAGCTGCCCTTCGGGCTTGAGCGCGCGCGTCTCGGTCACCACCTGCAGATTCAGGTCGTCAAAGGCGATGCCCGGATTGAGTTCATTGATGCCGATGGTGGCCGGCACCTCGCGCTCGGCCAGGCAATTGAGCGCCTTCATCAGGCCCGCAACGCCCGAGGCAGCTTCCAGGTGACCCAGGTTGCTCTTGATCGAGCCGATCGGCAGCGGATTGCCCGGCCCACGGGCCCGGCCCAAGGCCTCGCCAATCGCACGGGTCTCGATCGGGTCACCGACCGCCGTCCCCGTACCATGCGCTTCCAGGTAGTCGAGCTGCGCAGGATCGATCCCGGCCTTGGCGTAGGCGCCGCGCAGCAGGTCGGCCTGCGCCTCGGCGTTAGGCAAGGTCAGGCTCGACTTGCGGCCATCGGTGTTGACCGCGCTCGCCGCGACCACCGCCAGGATCGGGTTGCCATCGGCCACCGCCTGGTCGTAGTCCTTGAGCATGAACAGGCCGCCACCCTCGGAGCGCGCGTAGCCATCGCCGCTCTCATCGAACGAATGGCAGGCACCGGTACGCGACAGCATCGACGCCTTGGCGAAGATCATGAAACCAAACGGGTGCATGTGCAGGCTGATACCACCGGTCACCGCCTGGTCGATATCGCCACTAAGGATCGCGCTGCACGCCTGGTGGAACGCCACCAGCGACGACGAGCACGCCGTGTCGATCGCCATGCTCGGGCCACGCAGGTCGTAGAAGAACGACAACCGGTTGGCCGCGATGCTCATGGTGTTGCCAGTGGCGGTCGATGCATCGATCGACGCCAGGTCGTCCACCAGACGGTAGGCCTGCTCGACCGCCGCGATACCCAGGTACACGCCACAGTTGCTGCCACGCAGGCTCGACGGCTTGACCCCGGCGTTCTCGAAGGTTTCCCAGCACATTTCCAGCAGCATGCGCTGTTGCGGGTCCATCACCGCCGCTTCGCGCGGCGAGATGTTGAAGAAGCTCGCATCGAACGCGCTGATGTCACCCAGCGTGCCAGAGGCGAAAGTGTAGGTGGTGCCAGGGTTGGCTTTGTCCGGATGCAGGAATTCGGCATGTTCCCAGCGGGAAGCATCCACCTGAGTCACCAGGTTTTGCCCGGTGATCAGGTTCTGCCAGAAGCTGCTGGTAGTGGAACCGGGAAAACGGAAAGAACAACCAACAATTGCAACCTGTCTACGCTTAATCAAAACCCATTCCTTTAGAACTCTTCGGGTGCCTTCCTATCTCGCGGACAGCCGGCATACCTGGCCATTTCGAATCTGGCAGGTCGGTGAACTTCACCTGAGGATTGTTTGAAACCTGAAGTCGCATCGCCACGCGCAAGCCCACGTCAAGGCGGAAACTTCGATACGCAGGCAAGGTACTTTCAGGTCAAAGCGCGCAATAATACGCGCTCTCGGGCAACAGGCAAAACGCTATCCACCTGCCGTGAGCAATGCACCACAAAGGGGCGCCGACGCCCCAGAGTCATTGTGGTTCGCGGCGGCTCAGCCGCGAATTTCAGCCACCACCGCCGCCAGCGCCTCGGCCGGATTGGCCGCCTGGCTGATCGGACGCCCGATCACCAGATAATCCGAACCCGCATCCAGCGCCTGGCGCGGCGTCAGGATACGGCGCTGGTCGTCCTGGGCACTGCCCGCCGGACGAATCCCCGGCGTGACCAGCTGCAGCGACGGATGCGCCGCCTTCAGCGCAGGCGCCTCGAGAGCCGAGCACACCAGGCCGTCCATCCCGGCTTTTTCAGCCAGTGCCGCCAGGCGCAGCACCTGTTCCTGCGGCTCGATGTCCAGGCCGATGCCCGCCAGGTCCTCGCGCTCCATGCTGGTCAGCACGGTCACACCGATCAGCAGCGGCTGCGCGCCGCTGCGCTTGGCCAGCACCTCACGGCACGCCGCCATCATGCGCAGGCCACCGGAGCAGTGCACATTGACCATCCACACGCCCATCTCCGCCGCAGCCTTCACCGCCATCGCCGTGGTGTTGGGGATGTCGTGAAACTTGAGGTCGAGAAACACCTCGAAGCCCTTCTCGCACAGCGTCTCGACGATACCCGAGGCGCTGCTGGTGAACAGTTCTTTGCCTACCTTGACCCGGCACAACGCAGGGTCGAGCTGATCGGCCAGCCGCAGGGCGGCGTCACGGGTAGGAAAATCCAGGGCAACGATCAGGGGCGTCTGGCAGGCGGACATGGTCAGGGTCTCTTGGCAAGTCGAAAACGGCGCGCATTGTAAACGATGTAACGCCCCCCGTGGGCCCTTTGACCCGCCGCAATTGGCCGCGTGCAGGCCCAGTCCTATAATGGAACCAATGAATTCGGGCTCCGCTCGAAAGCATGACAGCGACACTAGAGTCGCTTGGGAGAACAAGAATGCCCTGGTACGCATGGTTGATATTGCTGGTTGCCCTTGGATCGATTGTGGGCGGGTTGTTGCTGTTGCGTGATACGGCCAAGGAGCTGCCGTTGACGGAAGAGCAGAAGAGGAAAATCCGGGAGCGGAACGTGGAGATGGATGCCAAGGAAGCCAAGGACAGGTAAATGTCCGATGGCAGCCGACCCGCTCCTCCGGGTCGGCTGGGGGACTTTTGTTACTCGAGCGTGAGTTTGTCGCGGTTGCGTTCGAGGAGAGCGCTGCCGATGCCTTTGATTTCCAGGAGCTCGTCTATCGAGGCGAACGGGCCATGGGCTTCGCGGTAGGCGACGATGGCCTCGGCTTTGGATTTGCCGATGCCGTTGAGGTGGGTTTGCAGGGTGGGGGCGTCGGCTTGGTTCAGGTTTAGGCGTGGGGCCTGGGTGGACATGTGAGGGGCGGCCATCATGGTATCGGCCATGGTGGAGGGTGCTGCGGTTGGGGCTGCTCCTGCTGAGAAGGCAATGCTGGCAAAGAGCGGCAGCAAGAGGTATGAGAAGACGGTATTGCGCATGGTGTTCACTCCTGTGAAGTTGGATAGTCAGGCAGTTATTCCGAAGTTGCCGAGAGGAAAGCTATCTGGTTGCGGGGCATTAGAAAAGCCCGGTTTCAGTGGGAATAGTTACCAAATTAATCTGAATTACTATTTATAACGCTTTATTGTAGGAATAAGCTTTGCCGAGCGACAAATAGTTGAATAGTTCTGACAGCAACAGGAAAAAAAGCGCACATAAGTCAGCAATATGAATATACAACCCCCGACCGCACCCCTCCCCCCCTCCCGCCTCCACCTCCCTAATGTGGAAGCAACTGTTTTCTATCTATTGCTCATACCTCACGGCCCGGCATAGCCGGGCCCTGTGGGAGCGGGCTAGTCCCGCGATCGAGGGCAGAGCCCTCGCCGGGCCAACAAACCATCAGCCCCCGCAACGTCCGCAGGGAACACCGCCCCCTGCATCCCGATATACCCACAGGACTCTTTCAACTCTGAGGCCGCTTGCGCCCCCGAAGCCCTCACCTATTAAAACCAGACATGCAAGACTTTTACCTGCACCCAACTGCCCCTCCCCGATTGCTCCTTCATAACCCAACAAAATCTCCTCACTAACCCCAATACAAATTCAACCTCCCCCGAACATTCAAACTCTCCACAGCAAAATTACACGAAGAATCAGCCAAACACTTTTCAATCAACCCACTCATAAGCCACAGCCCGTCATCTGGCACTTCGGGAATATATTCATGCACAAAATCCGCACTGGTCGCCAACCGGTTGGCATCGGTAGAAAAGGCCCACTCCCGAAGGCTCACGTCATGCAAAGTCCCACCCCGATTCCAGCCCTTGGCGTAGCGGCCTTGGTTGCCGCTGCCTGCCAGGAATGCAACGGCCAGCACGTTCAGCGATCTCATGGTCCGCTTTCGATTAATGACGAGCATCAGTAAAGGCCGCACCAACCGCTCTGCTCCATGTTGTTCACACAGGGGGAGCGCCCATGAGTAGGCACGCACTACGCGCCCAGCATGCGCATGGTCTGGTCGAGCTGCCTGTAGCTCGCATGGGCCAGCGCTGTCAGCGTCATGCCGGTCAACCAGACAGGGATCGGCAGGACCGATCTCAGTAAAGTCCGGTCGATGGTTTTCAGTGCAACAATGCTTGTCATGGCGATCGTTGAACCGCCGCTGCACGGGGCTATTTATCGCTGCGCAAGGGCGTGCACATCAATGTCGCTATGCCGCGGTCTCACGCCGGGTTCCGCCCTACAGTTCTCAACTCGCCACAGCACGACCTAATCTCTCGCTCTCCCCTGCCAAACTCCCTCTCTACCCGGGGAAGGCAACGAGATGCCCATTCCAGCCAAACTCCACGCTGGTGAGTATATCCCTGCACGCAATGCGGGAAATGCTGCCGCAATGTGTGCCTGGCCGAAGAATCTCGCCCGTTTTATCGGAGCAATGGTGCTTGTCGGCATTACCATGTTGCTGACAAGATGGCCCCGCTGGCTTGCACTATCGGTGTTAAGGACAGCTTGTTTCATACCATACATTGGTGTGTTCGCCGCCCCTACCATAGATTGACATCACGCCTAAACCCCCGTATTAACTGAGTTTTTTACTTCCGAGGCAGGATCACTTGCCTAGGTTCGCAGCTTCGCTTTCTAGTGGTAATGGCGCGATGTGAAGAAAATCAGCTAAGGCTGATCTGCTGGAGGTAGAGACAAACCTGCGCATACAGTGTCAGTAGTCGTGTGAGGAGTACGACCTCAATACAGCGATGAGCTAGGCGGCGCGCTCGAGAAACGGTACGCCATGCGGATTCACGCGAGCTATCATAATTGATATTAACTTTGCAACTGGATTTACCATGACCTACCAAGGTAATTTATTGCTACGCTTGATATTCATGATTTTACCACTCGGATTTATCGCACACATTGCCGGAATGCTGTTCATAACTGACGGTAGTCGCCATACAACCATTTCCAACGCCACATTTTTCATACCCGCATTGATTCTCTGTATTTTTGACAGGCCATTACGCAAGAGCCTGATCAGCCGAAAATATCTGTATGTAGGGCTAATGCTAGCCTTCACAGTTCTCATAGCCACGACCAACAGCAATTCGGAAAACTCAGCCTCCCTCCAGCTAAAAAAAGCTTTATATGTAATATTGTATCTTGCCAGTATTAGCCTACTAATCAGAAAAGGGATAATGGAGGCATGCCTTAATATTCTCTTCGTCCTGTCCGGAATAACAGCCATATCCAGCATCATTGTGCAAGCAACGGTACAGGACAGCAACATATTCCTGAGTGACTTCCGCCTATATAGTTTGGGCTACAAAGATTTTGCCGACTTCAAGAACCCTGTCGTCGCAGCACTATACTATGGATTTTTCGGTGTCTATGGGTTCGCACAATTACTCACCAAACCCCATCCTCGCAGCAAAAACCTCCTTTTCAGCGCATGCATAATAGGCTTATCGCTATATGTTTATTGCACATTCGCCCGCGGGGTTTGGCTCGGATATGGTCTAGCGTTATGTGTCACTGCTGTACTCCACCACAGTCACAGAACGAAAAAGTGGCTCATTGTAGCGGCAGCCTTAACACTGGCCGTTGCAATCGAGTTGCGCCCAGTACTTGAAGATCAATACTCACGGGGATTGAGTCTTAGAGATGTAATTTGGAAAGAGTGGCTTGAACGAATTGAGGAATTTGGCATAGTTGGTGCCGGTGCAGGCCAGCGCTTTGAAATATGCCTTACCAGCGACCAGTGCTTCTCTCAAGCTCATAACTTGTTTTTGCAGTTCTTCTATGAGTATGGTGTCATCGGCATTGCATTGATGATTGCTATGCTGCTGAGTACATTCTGCCAGTCGCTGGATAGACGCCACTGGCGAATTCCGCTAGCACAGACAGGCTTACCGCTACTCATATTTTGCATTGTTACCGCTATGTTTAATTATCATACAGTCCTAAATCGTCCCGGCGTCTATTGGATGATTTTCTGGCTACCAATCGGAATTATTCTCTCGACCCAAGCAAGAACCAGCCATCAAGAGAAAAGAACCCCAGAAATAATTGACATCCTATACTCCGTTAAGCGTTATTGGCATATCGAAATCATTGGCAGCCTTGACAAGCCATTCAAATGGAAACGCATTTTTCAAAAATACAAAAGAAACAATAGATATCGTTACATCTTCTGGTTTCGCCTTGCTTATGTACTGCACGGGCAAGGGAATAAGTTTTGGAGGCGTCGAGCCAAGATGCTCAACGAGAAGATAAGCCGTAAATATAATGTGGAAATCATGTTGGGTGCCACAATCGGTGAGGGTTTGTGGATCGCTCACCCTACGGGAATTGTAATCACGTCACATGCCAAAATAGGTAACAACTTCAAAATATGGCAGAACTGCACTATCGGCATCAAAGGCCAACACGAAGATACCAACCTTGTTATAGGCCATGGCGTACGAGTTCATGCGCACTCGTGCATCATTTCTGACAACCTTGAGCTTGGAAATAATGTCATTGTCGGAGCAGGCAGCTTTGTAAACAAAAGCATCCCTGCAGGCCATGTTGTATTCAACGCCCGGACTGACGTTATTCGAAGGTACGACGCAAACCTAATAGGCCGCCTTCAACAATAGTCCAAAAACATATATCATATCTCCGTAGGTTAAGCCTTTGGTGAACTTCACGGAAACCTGATCAGGCGCACGCGCCTGATCCCGCTAAAGGCTGGCATTGCCCTATGCCTCAAGGCTGTGGGTGCTGGGCGCGCTGGCCCTGATGCTCATCTGGGTGGCAGGCAGGTTTGTCGGGTTTCTCAATCTGTCCTCGCTGCACACCTTCTATGCGTCGCGCCTCACCCGAGCCTACCTGGGCGCGTCCAATGGCCGGCGTTTCTCAGGGGCCAGCGATGCCAAGGGCCTGAGCGTCACCGAGCCGCTGCCCGGCGATGACATTGCCCTGGACACCTACTACGTCACCGAGACCGCCGGCCCGCTGCACCTCATCAATGTGACCATGAACCTGACCGTGGACCCTGCCGAGCAGCTCGTCCAGCGCGACCGCAAGGGCAAGCCCTTGTGTCTGGCGCCCCACGGCTGGACGCAGTTCACCAAGACTTCTGGAGCTCCTCGAAATCTTTGGGAGCTCCGTATTTTCCTCCGCAATTTTTCGCACCTATCAAGGCTCAAGACGCCTTTGCTGGTAGATCCAGTCTACAATCTCGCCGTCCGGCTTGTAGCCACTAACCACTTCGCGGAGCAATTGCCGAACCCGTTGATAGTCGTCAACCGTTAATGCCACATGCAAGGCTGAAAGATGTTCTTTTAACTGCTCCCACGGCATGTAGTCTTCTTGCGCGCTCATAATCATTGGATGCCGCGTAGCAAGAACGTTGTCACCAATCAGAAGTTCTTCATAAAGCTTCTCGCCCGGTCGCAGGCCGGTAAACTCAATGGCAATATCACCATGGGGGCTCTTATCGGATCTGACGCTGAGACCTGACAGATGAATCATTTTCTCAGCCAATTCGACGATTCTAACTGGCTCACCCATGTCAAGCACGAAGACGTCACCGCCTTGCCCCATCGAACCGGCCTGGATTACCAGCTGCGCGGCCTCCGGAATGGTCATGAAATAACGCGTGATTTTCGGGTGGGTAACAGTGACTGGCCCACCCTCCTTGATTTGCTTATGAAACAGGGGTATGACAGAGCCAGATGACCCCAGGACGTTACCGAAGCGAACCATGGTAAAGCGCGTTTTGTTCACCTGCGAAACTCTGCCTTGCTCACCAAACAAGATCGGTGCAACTTCACGGCTTAGGCCTTGCAGGACCATTTCAGCCAGACGCTTAGTGCTGCCCATAACATTGGTTGGTCGTACAGCTTTGTCAGTGGAGATCAGTACGAAGTTAGAAACTCCCGCCTGTAGCGCCGCCTGCGCCGTATTCAAGGTACCGATAACGTTATTAAGTATGCCTTCTGCGATGTTGTGCTCGACCATTGGTACATGCTTGTAAGCGGCAGCATGGTATACAGTGTCGACATGCCAAGTGGACATGACATCAAGCAGTTGGGCAGGATTTCGGACTGACCCCAGGATAGGCAGAACTTGCGTTGAAAGTGCTTCACGCTTAAGTCGCCGCTCGAGCTCCGAAAGGATGCTGTAAAGGTTGAACTCACTATGCTCCAAGAGCAGCAGCACCTTGGGCTTGAGTGTCAGGATCTGACGACAGAGCTCCGAGCCGATTGAGCCTCCCGCCCCGGTTACCAATACGACCTGACCCAACACGCAACGAGCCAGAAGGTCTTCCTGAGCGGGCACTGAATCGCGGCCAAGCAAATCGGCGATTTCTACTTCTTGCAAGTCATCGACTTTGACTCGACCACTCGCCAGATCCATGAAACCTGGAATGCTTCGCACATGCAGCGGGTATGATTCGAGAAAATTCAGTATCTCTCGGCGGCGTACGCGGCTAATGGACGGCAACGCCAACAGCAATTCTTCTGCTCCAGTGACATCGAGCATTCGTTGTATCTGGCTTGGCTTGTAGACCTGCAAGCCAGATATGACCCGGTCGGTGATGCTTCTGTCGTCGTCAATGAAAGCGACAGGCCGCATTACCTTGCCCATGCGCAATGCCGCTACCAACTGATTGCCGGCTGCGCCTGCACCATAAATGGCAACCTTGGGGAGACCGTTGTCTCGGCTGGCAAAAGGCACATGCTGAGCTGCGGAGAACCAATCCCCCAAGAAGAACTGCCGCATGGCCAATCGGAGGCCGCCAACCATGATCAAGCTCAACCACCAATAGTTGAAAGTAATCGAGCGCGGCACCACGTTTTGATGATTACTGGCCCAGTAAATAATGAAGCCTAAAATTAGAGCCGATAGGGTAACCGCCTTGATGATCGTGATGAGCGCATCATTGCCAAAGTAGCGCATTACCGCCCTGTACAAGCCAAAGCGGACAAAAAGAGGAATGGCCACACCGGGTGCACAAAGAAACAACCATGTGTGATCGAGAATCGGGTTGGCCATCTCGTCAATACCCAACCGAACTACGAATGCCAGCCACAGCGCGATCCACACGAGCACGACGTCTGTCAGCACTTGAAGAATACGTTTATGCCGACGAGGCAAGCCAAGCAGTTTTGCGCGCACTTTGTCCATAGAGCCTCTTAACGTTCCTGAAAAAACAGCAATGCCTGATCACTCATTTCGCCACTGTGCGACTATTCGAGACTGCCTGCACGGAAGCGTACCGCCAGCGCCACCAATGGCAGATATGCCAGCAGAACCCCTGCTACGCCATCTAGGCCTAGCAAGAGAACGCACATCGCTACCGGTAGCAGCCACAACAAATTCAAGGCTACGACAGCAAGGGTAACGGGCAGATGCCGACCATACATACGTGAAGCGAACTGGTACGCATGACTGCGGTGTGCTTCGTACACCTTATCACCCCGCATCAGCCTACGAATCAAGGTATATGTGGCGTCGACAATAAATACCCCTAGCAAAATCAGCCAGCACCAGAACAGCTGAGATGAAAGCCATGCCGCCTGAAGCGATAAACCACCTAATACGATACCCAGAAAGCCACTGCCTGCATCCCCCATGAAAATCCGTGCAGGAGGGAAGTTCCAGAAAAGGAACCCGGCGACCGCTGCAGCAAGCAGCAGGGGCAACGCAATATAGTTTTCGAAACCACCTATCCAGTACAGAAGACAAGCCCCCAAGCATGCCGTGATCGCCTCAACACTCGCGATACCGTCAATTCCATCCATGAAATTGTAGAGGTTCAATAACCATACTAGATAAACTGCGGCAAGCAGGCCACCGACCCATCCCAAATCGACCGACCAGCCGAAAAAGGTCAGCGTCGGCAGGCCGCCGATCCAGGCCAGCAACCAGGCGGCGGCAGTAAAATGCCCTAGCAGCCGCCAGCGCGCGGCAATGTGACCGTGGTCATCCATGAAGCCCAGTATCGCAGTCAACGCACCGGCACCACCAAGCGCTATCAACATGTCGAGGCTGGAGTAGAAGGCGGCAAGACATGCTAGCGCAGCGAGAAAAGCCAGCACAATCGCGACCCCTCCCCCCCGAGGCGTCGGCACTGTGTGGGAACTGCGTGCATTTGGCACATCAATGATGCTTCTCGCCAATGCGTAGCGGCGTAATGCAGCCGTCATCAGAAGTGAAATGAACAATACAATCGGAACCAGCCACCACTGAATCATCGCTTGTCATTTTCCTGAAAGTGTCGGGCGGCCGCCCTTAGCGCAACGTCGGTGCTGACAGGTGGCTTCCAGCCAAGCAGCCTGCGGGTTTTCTCAATATCCACCTGAAGCGAGCCACAAAGCCGCTGCGACAATGCCCCTTTGCCGAGAAAGCGGGCACCGGCTTGCAGGAGCTGGGCAGGCACCGGTATCAACCTGGCAGGCTTGCCCAAGGCATGGCCCATGCGTCGCAGCAGATCGGTGGTGGACATGTCGTCCCCGTCGCTGACCAGGAATACCTGATTAGCAGCTGCGGGGTGTTCGATACAAGTCATCACAAGATCCACAAGATTATCCAGCGCTACGAGACTCCGGCGATTGTTGATCGCGCCAAATGGCAGCGGAATACCGCGTTGTAGCCAGCGCATCATGCTTTGGAAGTTTGCCTTGACCCCAGGACCATAAACCAGCACCGGCCGGATGATCACGACCTCCAACCCGGTCTCGCGCGCCAGCGCAAGCAAACCCTCTTCCGCCTCCAGCTTAGAGACGCCGTATGGATCGGTGGGCTTTGGCGTGTCGTCTGCTCGGTAGGGTGCGCCAGCCAAAGTCCCCTCGCCATTGACCTTGATGGAGCTAATGAAGATAAAACGCTTGGCGCCAGCAGCGCGAGCGGCGCGGGCCAGAGCGATCGTGCCGTCAACGTTGACCCTGCGAAATTCGGCAAGGGGGTCCGCCGCTGTATCGTTCATTACGTGGACTCGGGAGGCACAATGCACCACCACATCCGGAGCATGCGCGCTAAGGCGAGAGCTCTGGTCATCGGTCAAGTCGTAAATCGAATAGGTTTCGACACCGGCTGGCAAGTCACTCGCTGCCTTGCGCAGAGCGACAACAACCCGCACGCCTTCTGAGCGGCTCAAGACATCCAACACCGCGCGGCCTACAAAACCAGTAGCCCCGGTTAACAGAACTTTCATTATGAGTCAGCAACTCCCAGACTGCGGTTGATTATCCTTATCGTGCCTCTGCCTGTAGGCAGGGCTTTTCTGACGCGTTGGTACGGCATTTCTGACGGTTAAGCGGGGTTTGCAGAGCGAGCTAGCCTATCACGTCCACCCTCGGATACAGCAAGCGGCGCCGGGCGACTCGTCCAGCCTGACACAACACTCGATTGCCATGCAAAAGACAGCACGACATTCATTGGCCACTACGCATTTGTCATCCAGACCCGATTGAAGTCAGTGATGGACAGCTCTGAGAAAACAAAACAGAATCCATGCCGAATTTAGAACAGGTGAATGCCATCCCGCCATGGGCACAAATAAAATCAACAACGCGCTGACCTCCCCCGTAGCCGCCAGCATCGCCGCCGTCGTTGGCCGGTTTTTGCTGCTTGGCACTGGTGCTTTGACAGGGATTATCATTCCCCTGACGATGGCGCAAGAGTCAGTTGGATTGTTCTTCCTGGCACAATCGATCATTGCAGCGCTGGCCACGATGGGCCAGTTGGGTTTGAGCATCACAGCCCCAGCCGGCATCTCCACCGCTCAAGGTCACCGAGACGGCGGGCAGGTCAAACAGGTGGTGCGGCGAACCTTAGCGATCGCCCTACTCTCCACTGCCAGCCTTGCCGTCGGCTTCAACTTTTTCATGCACGTGCTTTCCCAGTATCAGGATGCCGAACTGCTAGGGCTGTTGCATAAGCTGGCGCCGCTGGTATCCATCAGCATGGTACTTGCGGCAATGACCACCATTCTCGCGGAACAGCACCGAGCCATTGGCCATTTTGTTCAGGCAAGTTTCCTTACCACAGGTGCCAGCATCGCCAGTGCTGCTACTGTGATCCTTGCATGGCGAGGGGCATTCACGCTTGACCTGAACCTGTTGCTGCTGGCGGGCGTCGTGGGCGCAGGCTGCGGCATGCTGTTGGGTGCATATAGTCTGCGCCGCTGGTATCGAGCGCAGCTCGAGGCGCGCGCGATCACTGATGTCTCTTATGGACATTTGTTGCGCGAGACACGCCCGAACCTGACCACCACCGTCGTGCTGTTTGTCATGTCCCAGGCCGATCTGTGGATCATCGCCTATTACGGCGACACATCTGGCCTGGCAATCTATGGCCTCGCATCACGTCTCGCAGCGCTGGTGCTGATTCCGCTGGCGGTAATCAATACCGTTGTCGCGCCCTCTATCGGCAGGCTGTGGGTACGTAACAAGAAACGGTATTTGCAACGAGTGCTCGGCATCGGCGCGGGTGCGGCAATCTCGCTGGCGATATTCGGCTATCTCATCTTCGTTCTGTTCGGCAAGTTCCTACTGACCCATGTCTGGTCAGAGCAATACAGCGATGCCTACTACATCTTTGCTATCCTCGGCTTGTCTCAAATCGTGCAGACCTTCGCTGGAACCGCCGGCTTCGTGCTTATGATGCTGCAGAAACAGCATATAGCGATGCGCATCTCTGTGGTCACTGGTGTCATGATGGTTGCTGCGGGAGTCGTCGCCATGGGACTTTATGTCATCATGGGATTGGCCGTGGTATACAGCCTAGGAGGCATCTGCCAATCCTTGGCGCAAATTTATTTCGTCAAACGACTATTCGCCCTCAGAACAACCGCCAATTACACCTCTCTACGACGGTTCCTACGTTTTTACATTCGAAAAAAGGTTAACCATGGAAGCCAGCCCTAGTACATTGCCCAAAGTTTCAATTGTTATCCCCACATACAATACCGGGCGATATGTGCTGGATGCCATTGATAGCGTGCTCAACCAGAGCTACCCCAATTTGGAGCTGATCGTCGTAGATGACGGTTCAACCGATGAAACTCCAGACCTGCTGGCACGACATACCGGCTCGTTTACGCGTTTTCGCCAAACCAATGCGGGCCAGAGTGCGGCCATGAACTACGGCTGGACCCAAAGCACTGGTGAACTTCTGGGTTACCTCAGCGCCGATGACCTACTTCACCGGGACGCGATCAAAACCATCGTAGCTAGCATGCACGAAAGACCAGATGCTGTTCTCGCGTATCCAGACTTCTGTGTGATTGACGAAGACTCCAAACACGTACGGACGGTCCAGACTCCGGACTATGACGAGCGTCTTCTCGTCGCCAATTTCCAGTGCCTCCCCGGGCCTGGCGCTCTCTTTCGTCGAAGCGCCTGGCAGAGCACGGGAGGATGGAGCACTGACCTCCGGAACATTCCGGACATGGACTACTTCCTTCGTCTTTGCCAACACGGCCCTTTCATGCGTGTGCCGACTCCACTGGCAGACTTCCGCATCCACTCAGGCTCGACCACGTACAATCCTTGCAACGCCCAGCGCGCAGATGAGCCGGTAAAAGTCATCAACAGCTTTTACAATAGCCGCAATTTGTCGAAATCGATTCTAAACTTCAAGCGCAAGGCAGTTGCCAATGCCTTGATGCTGTCAGGTTTTATGCATGGGTTCTCAGGCCGTTATGGGTTATTCATTAGGCGAATGGGGAGAGCCGCGCTGCTAGATCCCTCCTCCATTTTTTCGAGAAAAATGATCAGCTATATACTCACGATTGTTAAAGCAAGGCCCAAAACCTGAATTAGTTTTGCATGGGTAGACATAGTCGAGATGTAAGTAAGGAAACGATGCAATCGAGGACTGCCGCTCAATCGCCTTAGGCGCTTTGCGGCTAGTCGCCCCTAAACTTTTAAAGTTAGTGCGATCAGGCGGGAAGCTATGGATATGATGACTGCTAGGGTTACGCGCTTTACTCCCTATATGGGCGCTGTACTGGCGCCAGTACTTGCTCTGTGCGTTTGGGTCACGTTGAACCCCTATTTCCTCTGGGAGTCGCGTCGACATATGGCCTTGGCTGGCATGCTGGCCGGCGGCTTGGCAGTCCTTGCCTTTCTGCTGGGGGATCGGCTTCGGCGCAGAGAAATAGCTGGGTTCGGACTAATCTGCCTCTTTATCATCTATATCAGCCTGCTACCAAAAGTCGATGGAACGACAACACGGTGGTACTTCGTGTTGCCCACTATGCTGGCTCTCGCAATCTTCTCCGACGAGCGAAGACTGAAAGTTATCCAGTATTTCAGCTGGATATTCGCAGCGAGCCTGATACCCGGCATCATCGCATCCATTTGCGCCATCGCGAACATACCTATCGAGTTCCAGGCGCTTCCATTACTCAATCCCACCATGGCAGCCGCAGGGGGGTCGTATCTTCATACTCCCGGCGCTTTGCTACTTTCAGGTAATAGCCTGCCAATGCCTTGGGGAGGTGAGCTCTATCGCCTTTGCGCCGTATATGACGAACCAGGAATGGTGGGGACCATATCGGCGTTCCTCCTTGCCGGGTACCGCTTTCGCCTGAACCGCCCCGTCAGTGCAATCCTGTTCATCGGCGGAACGCTCTCGTTCTCGCTGGCGTTCGTTGTAATGGCCACTCTCGGATTTCTCGTCCGTCTAGTCTACACCCGCTCTTTACTGAATCTACTGCCTCTGGCCCTGCTGGGACTGGTGGGGCTTACCGTGCTAGGCGTGATCAAGCCATATATTCCTCTTCGTGAAGTCCCTATCATCTCCAGCGCAACTCAGCAAATCGAAACTCCGACTGAGGATGCACCAGCCTTACTAAGTAGCCCTAGCGAATCTGCACAACTAGAAGCCATTGAGCTTGAGCAGGCGCTGAGCCGCGAGCGCGAGGAGGCTGCTGCTGCAGCTCAGGCGGCGCAGGCAGCCCTCGCGGCACAGGCAGAACGAGCCGCCATGGAAAAGCAGCATTTGCGTCAGGTCGAGGTGATCAACAATCGATCGTTGCCAGAGATGGACCAACTCCTTGAACGCTATTGGCATGCGGACACCAAAACCATCCTGTTCGGTTTGGGCGCCGACTCCAGCGTCGTATATGGCGGAGTATCGCAGGTCGTTACCCGCCTGTTTACCGACTTTGGTCTTATCGGGGCGGTACTCTTTGCTGGAGGCATGCTTTGCCTGATATTTGCCATCACCACAAACTCGCAATCACCGGTATGGGCGCTACTGTTTTTCACACTGTTTGCGCTTAGCATCTATCAGCGGCCGATAGTATGGATGCCATATGCATTCACTCTATTCATCTGCTGCTCGACGCTTGCAGGTTATCGAGAACCACGCTCGGCCTCCAGGTCCAACCTCAGTTAAATGAAGAGCATTGTGCCGAAACCGTCAGCGGGATTCGGCGCAATGCCTTACGCAGGTCACTCAACCAGCGACCCTGTCTTTGTCAAACGTTCGAACCGTTTGATGAGCGCTCGTACTGTAGCTGTCCAAGTGAAATGCTTCAGGACGAAAGAACGTAGCCGCTCGCCCTTCATCGCCAGCTCCTCTGGATCGTCGAGCATGATTTCCAGACCTCGGGCTATACCCTCGCTGCTCGCGGGCACCACGACACCACCGCCGACCGACTCGATCTGGTCGAAACCGCAGGTATCAGTCAACAAGACTGGAAGCCCAACGACACCGGCTTCCAGTGCAACAAGCGACATTGCTTCCGAACGCGACGGGATAACCAGCATCATCGCTTGCCGATAAGCCTGTGTGCGCTGAGCTTCATCAAGAAACCCAATGAAACTCACACGCTCTGTTAGCCCAGCGGTATCAACTTGCGCCTGTAGCTGCGCAAGCATTCCAAAATCCGGACCCGCTATGACCAGCGGATATCGATGAGCTGAGGGCGTGTCAATGTACGCCTGCACCAGAAAATCTGGCCCCTTGACTGGAGCCAGCCGCCCCATGAACAAAATGAATGGGTCGGCCGGCACCGTAATAGTAAGTGGTGAATGGTCCATCGTCGGCTCAGACACCGCGTTGGGAACGACCGGCACGTTCCGGGGGGGAGTTTTTGCAACCTCGGCAATTAGACCCTGCTCGAGATCAGTGATTGCAATATAACCGGACGCCCACTTTATCAACCACTGACCAACGACTTTGTGAAAGACCTTCATGATTGGCCGCGGCGAGGCGACCGAGGCGAACTCTCCGGCGGGACAAAGTATGTATGGACGCCTACTGATAATTGCCAGAAAACCGTAGGCAACACTTAACAGGTTCCAATAGCCCATGATATGGACTACGTCTGCAGCTCGCACAGAACGCCATGCGCGCCATGGATTGACGAGCGGAAGAGGAAATCGATGACCGATTCGTCCGGTGATGTAGCTTTTGACGCCTTGGGCGTCAAACTCCCGCTGCCAGGAATTACCCGTCATTGCGACTGCTTCGCACCGACAACCGGCCTTTGCCAGATTGACGGCGAGGTGACGGGTACGCTCGGCGGTGCCACCGCCGAGCTTGGCATCTAGGGAGATATTGACCAGCAAAATATTCATCCCGCTTTCCTCAAGTGCGCCACATAGCGATGCAGCTGCTGCTTGAAGTCCGCAGTTTCGGGCTGATGCCACTCCGCTAACCGGGGCTCCCTGAAACGCCGCATGGGATTGGAGTTGCTGACACCTCGAGCGCGTAGCAGCAATCCAAGGAGAGAGAGCGGCAAATGGGGTAAATAGCCAAGTGCGGGACGCTCAAATTCCCTCATCAATGCGTCTTGGAGATACCCAAAGTTGTTTTCCGGCGACTCGTCATCGGTAACAAGCACGACTTCACCTTGACGAATCACTGGCACGTTGACGACGAAGGCCAAGGTTTGAACAACTTTCTGGACGCTGACCAGATGCATACGTCGTTTGCCGTAGAGCAGACGCCTCAGCGCCAGCTTCCATAGCGGCGCCGCGCTCACTTCGCTTACAAACGAGACTATGTTGAGTCCGCCTTCTCCAAAGATTGCGCCCAGACGCAGCACCAGCACTTCGAACACGGCCTGCCTAGTACCTCGGACCAAGGCCTCAGCCGCCGCATGCTCGCATTCATAAGGAGTTTTTGGCTTGATCGGAGTTCCTGCGTCAACTACAGGGTTATCTACGGCCCCGAAAACGTCGATGCTTGATACATGAATGTAACGCTTGATTCGAGCCTGCTCGCAGGCCTTGAGAATGTTGCCGATCGCGGGCTCGAACCAGCCGCTTCCATCAGGCCTTAACAGATTGATCACTGTACAGCCTTGGGTCAGGACCGGCTGCAGCGTAGAAGGATCATCAATGTCGAATCGGGTTCGGGCCACAGCCTCACTCTGTAGCCATTCGGGCTCGGTTCGATGGATGGCAAAAACCACCTCATAGTCGGGCAGGCCGTTCAGAACATCGAGAAAGTGGCGCCCAACGAAACCACTCCCGCCGATGACCACCAGCTTTTTCATCATCCTTAAAATCTCCGATCACACTCTGGCCATGACACCAAGGTTGGATTTGCCCTACTCCACCCCGACTTACGCCCTCGGGGAGACACGCCAATTGTCAGCACAGGGTCTGGCAGCATGAACATGAATGAGGGCAACTAAGGCCGGCGCCCTGCAAGGGGCGCCGGTTACAGGTGGGATTAAGCTATTTCGACCAGACCGTGCGGTTGATGTAGTCGGTGTAGCTGTGCACGATCCTCACGACCTGCTTGGAAACCGGCCCACCCAGGTAATCCTGGACTACTGGAATGGCACGCTGGCTCCGATCGTGCTGACTGATGATTACGCGAACGGCATCCAGCACACGGTCCGGCTTCA
>NZ_DATELE010000243.1:0-2045 GCF_035277045.1 Pseudomonas sp.
CATCCGCCCATTTGCGGACAAGGTAATTGTGCTCGTCCATCACCGAGTTCCACACGCTGATCCGGCCTACGCGCTCGCTATAGGAGCCGCCTTCGCGTACCTCACCGGGTTCGATGAGCGGCGCGCCATCGCTGCCCAGAAGCTGTTCCGCCGCCGGTTTGCCCTCGTACCAGTAATCCCACTCCGCGGCTGAAAGATGATCACGGGCTCTGGGCGGGTTGGAAATGTAGAAACCTTGCCGCGCCATCATCGCGCCCGGCCATCCTGCGAGCCACCAGTTGAGATAGGCATAGGCGGCGTCCTTGACGTCTCCTTCCACGCAACGAGACAGCGACAAGCCGCCAAACCAGCCCCGGTAGCCCTCCTTGGGGACCGCCTGCCGATACTGTATGCCTTCGCGGTGCAGCTGCATCAGCGCAGGCGACCAGACACTCTCGATGTGGACATTCGGCCCGAGCATCAACTTCCCGGCTTCCCGGTCATCAGACCAGAACGCAGCGAAATGCCCTTGGCGCTGAAGCTTGATGAGGACAGCGGCCAGCTCATCAATCTCATCCAGGCGCAGATTGGCGATGGCACCGAAGTTGGCCAGCCCCTTGGCTTGTATCGCCAAGGCTGCATCCAGCGCGCCGATGGCCGCATCGCTTTGCAACGCGACGTGCCCGCACCAGCTCGGGTCGACGAGCCAGGACCAGCTCTCGTTCTCCGGGGAGAATCCGGCGGGAAGCAGGTCCGGCCTGTACGCGAAGCTGTCAGCGTTATGGGTCAGCGGCAGCATGCTGATGAAGTCAGTCGGTCGGTCGGCCAGGCTCCCATCGTGCTGAACAAACAGCCGGTCGCACGGCAGGCTGCCGCCCGACAACCGATCACCCGCCTGCAGCCTGCCCCGCTTGGGCAAGTCGTTTATCTCGTCCCACAGCGCGATGCGCCGTATGTCGATGGGCTGGATGGCACCGGCAGGCCACACGAAATCCATGCTATGAAACCACTGGTCATAGAGGTCGTATCGTTCGGGATGCATGAGGGCAATGCGCTGGACAGTCTGGACATCGTGGACCTGGTACTCGATCCGGATGCCCAGCTCCTGCTCTGCCCGCAAGCGAATCGATTCAAGCAAGGTGACGGAGGTGCCCAGCACGCGCAGGGTGAGCTGGCCACTCATGCAGCCCGTCCCAGACGATTCAGGAAGGTTTCGAAAGACCTGCGCAACAGCGCGGTGTCGACATCGCGTACGATGATCACCAGGCGTGAACGGCGCTCGCCACCTGGCCAGGCAGCAAGGTGGACCGGCGGATGAAGGCAGTGCTGGACGCCATGAATGACGATGGGTTGTTCAGAGTCGATCACACTCAGGATCCCTTTGACACGAAGAATACGCTCGCCATGGCATCTTAGCAGCATCGAAAGCCAGACCCCGAACGCAAGCCAGTCCAGCGGCCGGTCATACTCCAGGGCACACACTTGCGCGCCGCCGTGCCGGGGCTGCTGCGTGGGCGCGAACAGCTGCCACCTGGCGACCTCCTGGTCCGGCTCGAGGCTTCTCAGGCCCTCACCCAGAAGTTGCTCGTCGCCCTCTTCCACCGAATGGGTCAAGGCAACGGATGCAGAAGGGTTGAGCGTCTTCAGGTGGGCGAAGAGCTGGCCGAGGGAGTCGGCCGAGACAAGGTCCGCCTTGCTCACCAGCAACCGGTCCGCAGCGGTGACCTGGCCAAGCCATTCAGGGTGCAGCCGCTCTTGCAGCGAAGCATGCTGGGCATCCACGACCGTCACCAGCAGGCCCAGGTGATACCGGCCACGTAGCTGAGGGTCACGCTGCAGCGTTGCAAGAATAGGCGCCGGATCGGCCAGCCCCGTGGTCTCCAGCAGCACGCGACGAAACGCTGGTATCTCCCCCCGGCTGCGTCTGCCGTGCAGGTCGATGAGCGCCTGTTTCAGATCACCGCGTATCGAGCAACAGACGCATCCGCTCGGCAACAGGACGGTGTTGGGGGCGATCTCCTCGACAAGCAGGTTATCAATGCCGACCTCGCCGAACTCGTTGATCA
>NZ_DATELE010000244.1:0-8881 GCF_035277045.1 Pseudomonas sp.
CAGCAACGGCCCTTTGGGGCCGATCGCGGGACCACTACTGCATTGCATGTTGGATCCTATCCCCTACTCCGGTTATCCTTGGCAGATAGCTATGTGCCACTATGGCCATTATCATACCGCCAAGGAAACCGTACTTGCCCAGCAACGCCACTCGCGACACCATCGCCCGTCAATGGGAGGTGCTAAAGCTCCTGCCATCCAGTCACCCGGGCATCACCGCGGCCCAGCTGCAGGGCGCCCTTGCGAAAGCCGGCCATGCCGCTAGCAAGCGCACGGTGGAGCGCGACCTGAACGAGCTGGCGAAGGTCTTCCCGTTGCGCTGCAACGACAGGAACATGCCCTACGGCTGGCATCTGCAACCCGCACGCACACTGGCCGTGCCAGGCATGAACCTGGGCGCAGGGCTGACATTGCACTGGGCGCGGGCCGACGGTGACATCTCGCCCGCTGGCGTCCGCCCGCAACAGATCAGCCTCCATGCCTGGGTCGATGACGCCCTCGCCCACCGCCTTGCCGAAACGCCGCTGTCGCACGACATGCAACTGACAGGCGAGGCCTCCGGCGGCGCCACCCTCGCCGCCACCGTCAGCGACAGCCTGGAGCTCATGTGGTGGCTGCTCTCCAACGCGGGATCACTGCGCATTCAAGCGCCGGAGGCACTGCGCAAAGCGATGCTGGAGCGGTTGCTGCAGAGCCTGGCGTTGCATCAGGGCTAAAAGCTGATTCACACATTTCCATAAACCACCCCTTCTCTGCGAGCTGGCTTGCGCAGGCGCCGTCGCGCGGCGAACAGGCCAGTCCTGATCCAGCTTGCCTACCTGTGCCGCCTGGCACCTGGTGATGCTCACTCATCCCTCCGGTTGAACTCTGGTCACTCTCTCCCCGTCACCCTAATGAACACCCAAAAAACCGTAGCTGGGCAATCCGGGTTGTATGCCTGCTTTCAAACAGCAACAGGGAGACAGAAATGGACAAGACAGACCATCCAGTGTCATCGCCACCGACCGATGCCGCCAAGGACCATCTGCAGAACATCGCCGGTGAGGCGAACTCCTTGCTCACCGAGGCCAAGGAACAGGGCAGCGAGCAGTTCGAGCATTATCGGGACTTTGCCGCCGAACAACTCGATACGCTGGTGGAAGGCGCGCAGTCAGCCGCATCGGCGCTGGAGGGCAAGGACAGCCTCGGCCTGTCGAGCTACCTGGGTGACCTGGCCCGCTACCTGGGCGAGTTTTCCCACCAGGTGCGCGACCAGAGCGCCGAGCAGCTGCTGCAAAAAGGCTCGCAGCTGGCACGCGACAACCCGGCGGTGTTCCTGGCCGGCAGCGTGGCCATTGGCTTCGGCCTGTCGCGCTTCCTGCGGGCTAGCGCCAGCCACGGCCCCTCGGCGAGCACTTCACACACCTCCACCACGTCGTCAACGACGCCATCGTCCTCCACGCCGCCCAAGGCCTATGGGGGCAGCGAGCCGTATCAGTCGTCCGTGCCCAAGACGCCTCCTGTGAACCCTGCGGTAACCCCAGGCCGCTCAAGCGATGTGTCGACCCATGAGCCGTTCACACCGGTCGACCCGCTGGGCACGGGCGTGGGCGCGCCGAGCGACGGGCCGAAGAACGATCCCTACAAAGGAGGTGTGTAATGAATCGCGACCCGCTCAACAACCCTGGCACTCCACTGGACAGCCCCGCCGCGCACGACAACGGCTCGATCGGTGGCCTGCTGCGCCAGCTGATGCACGAGGTGCCCGAGCTGTTCACCAAGGAGCTGGCGCTGGCCAAGGCTGAATTGCAGCACAACCTCAACACCCTCAAGGCGGGCACCGCGGCAGTGGCCAGCGGGGCGATCGTCATCCTGGCCGGCTTCATCATCCTGCTGATGGCGGCCGTGTACGCCCTGGCCACGGTGGTTGCGCCCTGGCTGGCCGCGCTGATCGTCGGCGTGGTCACCCTGGTGGTCGGCTTCATCATGCTGCAGTCGGGCAAGAAGCAGTTCGAGCCGTCGCACCTCACCCCTGACCGCACGCTCAATGCCATGCAGCAAGACAAGGAAGCGTTGAAGAGGAAACTGCCATGAGTACATCGATCGAACACGAATCGCAGAAGGACCCGGACGTTCTCGAGCAAGAAATCAACGCCAAGCGCGAGCGCATCAGCGATATCGTCGACTCGCTTGAAAGCCGCCTGAGCCCGGGCCAGCTGTTCGACCAGGCGCTGGCCTATACCAAGGGCAACGGCGGCGAGTTCTTCGGCAACCTGGGGACGACCCTGAAAAACAACCCTGTCCCCACGGCGCTCACCGCCGTGGGCCTGGCGTGGCTGGCGATGAACCAGAACCGGCCGTTCAACCCGGGGCCCGCAAGCCACGGCCCAGGTTTGGGCGACAGGCTCAGCGGCGCGGTCGACAGTGTCAAGGACGCCTTCTCGCATGCCGGTGACCGTCTGCACAGCGCCACTGACAGCGCCAAGGACGCCCTCTCGCAGGCCGGTGACCGTTTGCACAGCGCCACCGACAGTGCCAAGGCCAAGGCCTATGACCTCAAGGACAAGGCTGCCGGGCTCAAGGACAAGGCCAGTGACTTCACCCACAGCACCAGCGATTCGCTGGGGCAGACCTCTCAGTCCGTGCGCCGCAGCGCGCACGATGCCCGCGACCAGATCAGCCATGGAGCCGACGTGGTGAAAAGCCAGTTCGATTACCTGCTCAAGGAGCAGCCGTTGGTCCTTGCCGCCCTAGGTATCGCCCTGGGCGCCGCGATCGGGGCTGCGTTGCCTTCGACCCGCAAGGAAGACCAGCTGCTGGGCGATGCCAGCGACAAGCTGACCGGTACGCTAAAGGCCAAGGGTGAAGAGGTCTACAGCCAGGCCAAGGAAACGGTGAAGCAGACGGTGAATACCGAGAGCGAGCCACCGCGGACCGGGCCAGGCAGCCTGACCGGGCCGGGCAGTACCACCACCGGACCCGGCAGCAGCCCCACCGGGCCTGGAAGCTCCACGACCGGAGCGGGTGGGACTGATCTGTCCTCAGGCCTGGGCTTCTCGGACAAACCATAGACCCCAGACGCCGCCGCTCCCGCTCGGGGGCGGCGTTGCTGGCTGCCTAAAGACTATTCGAGCAGCAATTCGCGTACCCGCGCGACCAGCGCGTCTGCTGTAAACGGCTTGGTCAGCACCAGCATGCCCGGCCCCAGGTGCCCGTGACCGACAGCGGCGCTTTGCGCGTAACCTGTGATGAAGAGTGTCTTCAGCCCCGCCCGTAATTCACGCCCGGCGTCCGCCATCTGCCGCCCGTTCATGCCGCCTGGCAGTCCTACATCCGTGACCAGCAAGTCGATGCGCATGTCCGATCGCAGCAGCCTTAGGCCCGCCAGACTGTCGCCAGCCTCGATCACTGTGTACCCCAGATCCCCCAGCACGTCGGCCAGCAGCATGCGCACCGTGGGCTCGTCGTCGACAATCAGGATGGTCTCGCCGCTATCCGCGACCGGCGTTGAGGGGGCCTGGCTATCCCCTTCCTCCTCGGTCGGCTCGCCGCTGTACCTGGGCAGGTAGATGCACACCGACGCACCCTTCCCGACTTCCGACTGGATACGCGCCTGTCCGCCAGACTGCCGTGCAAACCCGTAGATCATCGAGAGTCCAAGCCCCGTGCCCTGGCCGATCGGCTTGGTGGTGAAGAACGGGTCAAAGGCCTTGGCGATCACCTCAGGCGTCATGCCGGTGCCGCTATCGGTCACGCACAGCGACAGGTACTGCCCCTCGGGGGTGTCGTAGATATGCGCCGCGGCCGCATCGACCCACCGATTGGCCGTGGTGATGGTGATGCGCCCGCCCGCGGGCATGGCGTCGCGGGCGTTGATGCACAGATTCAGCAGCGCGTTCTCGAGCTGGCTGGCATCGACAAGAATCGGCCACAGGCCCGGGGTGCTCTGGGTTTCGATCACGATGCCCGGCCCGACGGTGCGCTGGATCATCTCGGTCATGCCGGCGACCAGGGCATCCACGGCGGTCGGCCGCGGATCGAGCGTCTGCCGCCGCGAGAACGCCAACAGGCGGTGCGTCAGCGACGCGGCACGCTTGGCGGCGCCCTGGGCGGCCACGATGTATTTGTCGACATCGGCCAGGCGCCCTTGGCGGATGCGCATGGCCATCAGCTCGAGGGAGCCGGAGATGCCCGCCAGCAGGTTGTTGAAGTCGTGCGCCAGGCCCCCGGTCAGCTGCCCCACAGCTTCCATCTTCTGTGACTGGCGCAGCTTTTCCTCGGACTGCATCAGTTCGGCCGTCCGCGTGACGACGCGCTGTTCGAGCGTCTCGGTGATCGCCCGCAGCGCGGCGGTCGCACGGTCACGTTCAGCCGCCAGCACACGGCGATCCTGCACGTCGACCAGCACGCCCGGGAAGTTCAGCGGCGTCCCGTCTGCCGCATGGTCTACACGTCCGTTGGCTTCGATCCAGTAGTATTTGCCGTCCGCGCGCCGTACCCGGTACTGATGCGCATACGCGCCCCCGCGCTGGACGGCCTCGTTGATCGCGGCAACCAGGCCATCGCGGTCGTCGGGATGTACGGTCTCGACGATCTGCGCCAGGCTCAGGCCCTCGCGCCCTAGCGCCGGATCGAGCCCAAAGGCACGCGCGAACGCCTCGTCGACCGTGAAGCGGTCGCTCGGCAGGTGCCAGTGCCAGGTGCCGATGATCGCGCCAGCGGCCAGGGCCAGCTGCACGCGCTCGATGTTTTCCCGCGCCAGCGCCTCGCTGACACGCAGGCGCTCCTGGGCGTTTCGGCGCTCGGTGACATCGCTGAAGAACAGCCCGATCTGGCGGTCGACAGGATCGCCCACGCGCACGGCGCGTACATCGAACCAGCGCTCGAACGCCTCGGCATAGTTCTCGAAATTGGCGGGCTCGCCGGTCTTGGCGACGTGACCGTACGCCTCGAACCAGAAAGGCTCCAGGTCCGGCGCGAACTCGGTGACCCACTTGCCCCGCAAGTCGACGCCCGCCTGGCGCTCGAAGGCCGGGTTGACCTCGATGAAGCGGTAGTCCACCGGCTGGTCATCGGCATCGAAGCGCACCTCGACGATCGCGAACGCCGCCTCGATCGAATCGACGATCGCCTTGTAGCGCTCCTCGCTCTTGCGCAGCGCGTTTTCAACGGTACGTACCCGCGTGAGGTCGAGCATGGCGCCAATCATGCGGATCGCCTGGCCATTGGCATCACGAATCACGTGGCCCCGGTCCAGCACCTCTGCGTAAGAGCCATCCCAGCGACCGAAGCGATAGCCATCGGTCCAGGCCGTGCCGTCGCCATCGATCACGGCGTGGATGGAGGCAAAGATACGCTCGCGGTCCTCGGGATGGATATTGGCGATCCACCAGTCCCCGGTCGTGTCGAGGTCGGAAAGGCGGTGGCCGTAGGCTTGTTCGAGCGCGTCGTTCCACAGCACCTGGTCGCTGACCAGGTCCCAGTCCCAGATCGCATCGTTGGTGGCCTTGGCGGCCAGGTGATAACGCTCCTGGGTCTGCTCGACCGCAAGGCCTGCGACATGCGCCTGGGTGCGTTCGCGCAGCGCCGCGGGCGCCCATTGCGAAGAGGGGTCGGGCTGGCCCGCACGGTGAGCATCGATGCCTGCATCGGCAAGCACGCCGTGCAACCGCGCGACCTCTACCTCAAGCTCTTCCCGGGAAAGATGTTTCAGAACGGCCCCCACCTACGCAAGATTGATACTGGCCGCTACGTTAATCGTTTTTGCAGTGGGTCGCCATGGAGCCAGCAGGGGATTTGCGGCCAGCCGACAGGCAGCACGCTCACGCCGCGTGGGCGAAGCCGCGCCAGAGGACCGCGCGGGCCTGCCGAGGCCCCACAGGCTTGTCCATCACCCGCCCAGGACCCCCAGCCACCACGCCAGGATCACCGGCAACAGCACAAACGAGAGCACCGTCGAACACATCACCAGGTTCGCCACCTGCTCGGGCGAGCGGTTGGCCCGCACGGCCATCAGGTAGTTGAACACCGCCACCGGCATCGACGACTGCACCACCAGCACCGCATGCGCCAGGGGTTCAAGCCCCAGCACATGACCCAGTCCCCATCCGACCCCGGCTCCCAGCAGGATGCGCGCGCCACCCAGCACCATCCCCTTGCCCACATGATTGAGCTTGATGCTCGCCAGCGACACGCCCAGCGTCAGCAGCATCAACGGGATCGTCATGCCGCCGAGCAGGTCGACCGTGTTGCCCAGCCAGCGCGGCAGTTCAAGGCCGAGGAAAATGACCGGCAGCGAAATCGCTAGGCTGATCACGATCGGGTTGCGCACCAGGTCCCGGGCCGAGGTAGCGCCCCCCGACAGCGCGATGCCGACGGTGAACTGGAAGATCGATAACGTCAGGAAAAACGCCACCGCCAACGCCAGCCCGTGCTCGCCGAAGGCATAGAGACTGATCGGCAAGCCCATGTTGCCGGTATTGGGAAACATGAACGCCGGCACCAGCACCCGCCAGTCCATGCGAAACAGACGGCACACGACAGTGCCCAGGATCCCCATGCACGCCACCGCCAGCATGCAGGCGATCGCCATGCTGGAGAATGCCTGCGCATCGAGCTCGGTGCGGGTGAGCGTGGAGAGCACCAGGCTCGGCGTGCCGATGGTCATGACCAGGCGGGCGATGAAATCGGTGGGATAGGCATGGCCGCTACGGGCCCAGGCGAAACCGATGCCGGCGACGATGAAGACCGGTGCGAGTACCGCGAACAACTCAGCCAGCATGGCAATGTCTCTCCAGGGAAACGGCCATGCTAGAAGCTGGGTGGGGGATGTTGCAAGAAAGTGCCCTCTGGGCCCTGTCTCTCCTGGATGCCGGCTACGGCCGGGCCCCTTGGGAGCAACTGTTTTCTACCAAGGTGCTCACTGCCCCCGGCCCGGCATCGCCGGGCCCTGTGGGAGCGTGCCTTGTGCCGCGATTCGAGGGCGGAGCCCTCGCCGGGCCACAGCCCCGTCGGACGACGCAATCGTCGCAGGGGACGCTAACCGATCCACCGCACGGCGTCTGTCGCGACTCCGGACATCGACCTGCCGTCTGAATGCCCTCGGCAATTTCACCGCCACATTGGCCGGACAGCCAAACGTACGCTATGGCTTATCAGATCCCATCCCGGCATACCCGAGAAACCAACAATGGCCAAATGTCCAAAGTGCCAAGCAGAGCTACCCGAACCCGGCGACCTGAACGCCACTGACCCCGTCTGCCCAAAATGCAATGCACAGCAGGACCGCAAGTGGGTGGAATCACTTCCAGGCAGCAGTGCGAGAAAGAAGGAGAAGCCCTCGCCGGACTGATCCTCCGGCTCGCTGCTTGCCCCCTCCCATCGCGCTACAACACTCACTCCGCCCTGAGCACAGGCCGGGTGAAGTTGTACAGCATCGCCTCGGCTGTCATTGCCCAGTGGAACACCCCGGCCATGATGGCCGGGCCTCGCTCGATGCTGCGGAACGCGGTCTTGTAGCCGTCCGAGTGGACAAGGCCGTTGCCGGCGATCAACGGCAGCACGATGATCGCGGCGATCGCCACGCAGCGCACTTGCCAGCGACGCCCTTGTATCAACCCTCTGCGCTCACCCGCGGAAAGCACCAGGCCGACAATGTTGAGGGTGCCAAGGAACAGTCCGCTCAACAACGACCAAGGCACGAACCACATGTTCTTGAGCACGTTGAGCCCCTGCTCGCCACGAATGTCGGTATGCGCCACGTCGAAGGCCATGTTGCGCGCGATGCCGGGGAGCTGTTTGTCGAACTGGCTGCGCGTGGCCAGGATGTCCATGCCTCTGACGTACAGCGGCCCCAGGACGTCCTTGGCCATGTACTGGACTTCGTGGGTGGCGACGATGGCCTCGCGGCTGCGCAGGCCTGGCTTGATGGAGCGCGCGTAATCCTCGATGGTCGGCCGGTAGCCCAGCTCCTCGCCCGCGCGCGGCCAGCGGATCGGTCTCCAGTCGTTGCCAGGTACGCCGGTGGCACGGAAGGTTTCCAGCTGGGCGTAAGCGCGGATGATGTCCTCGGCCGGAGGCACCACCTCCTCCTGCACGCGCTCGTACAGCGCGTCACCATTGCGGCGGGTGTATCCCTTGAACACCGCCGTGGCGAATCCCTGGAAGTTGCTGTCGATCTTTTCGACGTAGGAGCCCTGCACGCTCATCAGCACACCCAGGTTGGCGATAAAAGCCTTGCCCTCCCCTTGATCCCGAAATTGCTGATACGGCAATCCGGGAATCTGCAGCGAGTCGTAGAGCAGCCCTTTCTTGGTGACGTAGGCGTACAGGCTGTAGACCCGGACGCTGGTGGGAAACTGCTCGGCGATGAGATCAGGGACTTCGCCTTGCACCCACCAGGTGGTCGGCGCGGCAACCACGGTGCTCAGCGCAACGCTCAGCCAGATGTACTTCATGCCGCCCCAGCGGCGATGCGCCCAGATGCAGACTCGCCACCCGAACAGACAGACGCTGGCGGAAGCAAGGATCTGGCCGTACACCTCAAGCGTCTGCAGTTGCTTCAACGGGATGTCAGCCCCCGCGACATTCAACAGCTCGGCGTTGAAGAGCAGGCCGCCGAACAAGCAGATGGCGTTGAGGACCACGAGCAAAACTAGAAGCATCCAACGGATCCTTGTCAGAGAGAATGGAGTCGGCTTCGATACCTGTACGGTGACAGCTCGCGCGGCCGAGGTGGCATGGTGCCACTCCCGTCCAAGGCAGGCTATCTCTTTGAGGCATTCTGCAGGCGAGAATTACCACACTGTAATATTCAAAATGCCTTTTCCCAGCCAGAATAACGCCAGGCCGAAGCATCGGCTGTTGTAACGCCAACCAGAAAAAACTGCTTCGCAGCTGCTCG
>NZ_DATELE010000245.1:0-9871 GCF_035277045.1 Pseudomonas sp.
CCGCCGCCGCGCTGTCGGCAAGCTGCTCGGCGAACGCACGGTACCGGGCGATCTGTTCGATGGTCAGCGTCATGGAAAAAGGCCTCGATCAGTAAGAAAGGCGGGCATCATACCCGACTCCACTGCCTGCAGGACCTGCCACCGGAAATGACCAGCCCTGAAAAAAGACATCATTGTGCCATCATCCAGGTTCATTTATTGGTCACCTGAACGTTGTACTAGGATGAATACCAGCTTCCGGTCACCCGGCAGCGCCGCTCAACCGGACTTCATGGATGAAACAGATGAATGCACATAGCCTCTTCCCGCAGATCGGCAAAGTGATTGCCAGCACCGGCAGCCGCCACTTCCCACGCATGCTGCATGACCTGATCCGCACTCAGCTGAGCGTGGATGCCACGCACATTCGCCAGGTGCGCGTCGAGCAGCAAACACCGCCGGACCTGGACGCGACCGTGCTCAGCGAGACGGTCTTCTGCGAGCCCGATGCGCAGCATTGTCCCCTGCCCGACCCCGCGCGGCTCGACCTGGCGCGCCGCAAGGACGACATCCGCTACGAGATCAGCGTGTACCGGGCCAATCCGCCACAAGGGTTCTCCGCCCGTGAACGCAGCCTGCTGGAAGCCATCTCGCCGCTTCTCCTGCCGATGCTGGAAAAGCACATACGCGCCCTCCAGCCGGAACACCGCGCAGCACCGCCTGCCCACCGCCACGCGCCCGTACAGCAGGGCCTGCAGGCACGCTTCACGGAGCGCCTGGACCAGGCGGGCCTGACGCTTTCCGAACGCGAGCTGCAGGTGTGCGTCGGCCTGCTGGCCGGGCACACCGCGCCTGAACTGGCCGACCGCCTGAACCTCAAGGCCAGCACCGTCGACAGTTACCTCAAGCGCGCGGCCATCAAGCTCGGCATCAGCGGTCGTCACTCGCTGATGCGCTGGATGTACGGCGGCATCGCACCCGCGGCCTGAACCCGAAAGCCCAGGCCGCGAGACCTCAGGCCAGTCGTTCCTGCGTGGCCATCGCCTGACCGTCGAACCACCATGCCGCCAGGCTGAACACGTCCGGCGTGCGGAGGATGCTGAAGTGGTCTCCTGGTCCCTGCCAGGTCGCCAGTTGCGGCATCAGCCGCTGCCAACCCGCGATCATGGCGGCCTGTTCATGCTCGTTGCTGGCGGCGTCCAGTATAGGGTCGGCCACCAGCACCAGGCGTGCCGGGCCGTCATAGCCCTGCGCAGGCCGGTACACGGTGCGTAGCGCACTGGCAAAACAGCGCACCAGGCCCTGCAGCACCTGGGGCGCCGCGCGTTCCGGCAGCAGTCCTGCCCTCACCATCGCTGCCTGCAACAGGCGCAGCTGGCTGGCATCGTCGGTCTCGGCAAATGCCTCGCGATCCAGACCAAGTACCTTGCCACTGGAACGCTGCAACGCGTCGGCCAGCAACTCCAGCGCCGCCGTGAACGTATAGGGCTGCCCGCAAGAGCCTTGCCCATCGGGTGCTTCGCTGTCGATCAACGTCAGCGAGGCAACCTTGCGCCCGCGTGCCTGGAACCTGGCCGCCACGGCGTGGGCGACCCAGCCTCCAAAGGAATGCCCGACCAGATTCAGCGGGCCCTCGGGGTACAGCGCCTCGATGGCCTGGACATGGCACTCGGCCGCCGCTTCCACCCGGCTATGCGGTACCCTGGCGCCGTCCAGCCCTCGGGTCTGCAACCCATAGACTGGCAGGTCCGGCCCCAGTGCCTCGGCCAGCGCGATGAAGCGAGTGACGCTGTCACCCGCCCCCGGCATGCAGAACACCGGTGTGCGCCCAGCCTGCCCGCTCTGGATCGCCAACAGCGGCTGCCATGCGGGTGCCGCGCAGATGACCGGCGCCGACAAGGCCTGGCAGATCGCGGCGCCGAGCACCTGCACGTGGGGCGCCTGCATCATGCTCACGTGGTCGCCTGGCACCTCGACGCAGTGCACGGCCTGGCTCGGCAATGTTTCGGACCAGCCCAGCGTCATGCTCCCGGCGGCCTGCTCGGCTACCCGTTGCCCGGCACGGAACAGATGCACCGGCACCCCCAGCGGTTCGAGCCGGTAGTGGGCCAAAGCGTGTCCGTGCGCCACTTCGCGCTCAAGGTAGTGCCGCAATTGCGCATCGCTTGCCTCACCGAGCTGGGCAGGCAACACCTGCTGCTCGCCGCACAAGCGCAGCAGTGCCTCGAAGTCCAGCCCGTGCAACTGGTGCTCGGCCTCGACAGCCGCCAGCGCTGTCATGCCGGCCTCCCCCAAGGCCTCGGCGTAGTCCCGGCAATGCGCCAGCAACTGCCGCTCGAGCAGCGCCGGGCCCTGCCACCGGGCCTTGCCGCGGTCGGTCAGGCGTGGCACGTAGGTATCGATCAGGCCCAGGAAGCTGACAGGCTCGTCCATGCCCAGCAATTGCGCCGCCACCTCGTACGCCAGCACCCCACCGAACGACCAGCCCGCCAGGCGGTACGGGCCCTGCGGCTGGACGCCACGGATCAGCTCGACCAGCCGCGCCGCCAGGCACTCGAGGGTGCGCGGAGTCGCCTCGCCAAGGCCCGTGCCAGGCAGGCCGAGAATCGGGAAATCACCTGGCAGGTGCTGGCCGAGCACCGGGAAGTAGGCATCCAGGCCCGTGAAGTCATGCACCAGGAACAGCGGCGGCTCGCTGCCTTCCTCGCGGACCGTGACAAGCTGCGCGGCGCCCCCAGGGGCCGTCGCGCGCTCCTCGAGCACCGTTGCCAGCGAGGCGACACTGGGGTGCTGGAACAGGTCGGCCAGCGACAGCACATCTCCGGCTTTCTGGATCAGGCTCACCAGGCGTATCGCCGACAGTGAATGGCCGCCCAGCTCGAAGAAGCTGTCATGACGCCCGACCCGCTCGACGTCCAGCACCTGCGCCCAGAGCCCGGCCAGACGCGCTTCCAGCGGTGTCGCAGGCGCTTCGAAACGCGCCCCCGTCAATGCTTCAAGGCTCGGCATCGGTAGCGCACGGCGGTCGACCTTGCCATTGGCGGTCAGTGGCAGTGCCTCCAAGCCCACATAGGCCGCAGGCACCATGTACTCCGGCACATGCGCCAGCAGGTGGGCACGCAGGGTCGCGCCATCCAGCCCGTCAGGCACGCCGGCGCGCCGGGTGAAGTAGGCCACCAGGCGCAACGTGCCCTGGGCCTGCTGGTGCGCCACGACCACGGCCTCGGCAACGCCAGGGCACAACGCCAGCTGCTGTTCGATCTCGCCCAGCTCGATGCGCACGCCACGGATCTTCACCTGGTCATCGTCGCGGCCCAGGTACTCCAGGTTACCGTCTGGCAGCCAGCGCACCAGGTCGCCGGTACGGTACATGCGCGCCTTGGGCAACGCGCTGAACGGGTCGTCGACGAACCGCTCGGCGGTAAGTTCGGGGCGGTTGAAGTAGCCTCGGGCTACCCCGGCCCCACCCACATGCAGCTCGCCCGGCACCCCTAGCGGGACCGGCTGGCCATGCGGGTCAAGCACGTAGAGCCGGGCATTGCTCACCGGCTTGCCGATATGCAGCATGCCGCCCGGTTCCATCACACCGGAGCTTGCCACCACCGTCGCTTCGGTCGGCCCGTAGTTGTTGACCACGGTGAAGCCTGGGTCGCGGTTGAACTGGCGCAGGCGGTCACCGCCGATCAGCAGCGTGCGCAGGGTCGGGTGGCGCAGGTCGTGGCTGAAGGCATATTCGGCCACCGGCGTGGGCAGGAAGGCCACGTGCAGGGGCTGCGCCAGCCACCAGTCGAGCAGTACATCGAGCTGATCGTTGCCGACGTCGTCGGGCGGCAGGTGCAGGGTCGCCCCGGCGCACAGCGCAGGCCAGGTTTCCCAAGCCATTGCGTCGAAGCCGAAGCCGGCGACACTGGCGGTATGGCTGCCCGATTGCAGCTCGAAGGCCTGGCAATGCCAGTCCACCAGGTTGTTCAGGGTGCGGTGCTCGACCATCACGCCCTTTGGCTGGCCGGTGGAACCGGAGGTGTAGATCACGTAGGCCAGGTGGTCCAGGCCAAGGCCTGCGACGACAGGGTTGTCGCCCTGCGCCGGCCAGTCCGGCCGGTCCAGCATGATCACCGGCGCGGCGAGCACCGGCAGGCGGTGGAGCAGGTCAGCGCGGGTCAGCACGGCCACCGGGGCGCTGTCCTCGAGCAGGTAGCGCACACGTTCATCTGGGTGCGCCGGATCGACCGGCACATACCCGGCACCGGCCTTGAGGATCGCCAGCAGGCCGACCAGGGTGTCCAGTCCGCGCCGGGTCATGACCGCCACACGGTCATCGGGGCGCACACCCAGGTTGATCAGGTGATGGGCCAAGGCATTTGCCTGGCGGTTCAGCTCGCCATAGCTCAGGCGCGCTTCGCCTACTTGCGCCGCCACGGCGTCGGCGCGTTGCACGGCCTGCTGCTCGATGCGCTGGTGCAGGGCCAGGGTGGCCTGCGTGTCGATCCGGCTGGCATTGAAGCCCTCCAGCAGCAAGGTGCGCTCGGCCATCGGCAGGATGTTCAATTGCCCGACGGGGTGCTGAGGCGTCTGCTCCAGCGCGTCCAGAAGCTGCTCCAGGGTGCATGCCAGGTAAGTGCACAACCGGCCTGCATCGATGCCTGGCGCGGTGTGCGCGGTCAGGCTGAAGCCCTGACCAAGGTCATCGACGCTGAGGGTCAGCGGGTAGTTGCTGCGCTCGTCGGCGCGCAGCAGTTCGATGCCTTGCCACGCCAGGCTGGCGGAGTGTTGTGTGGCCGCGGCCGGCGCACTGTGGCGATAGTTGAACAGCGCGCTGAACAACGGCGTTCCCGAAGGCAGGCCACTGCAGCGTTGCGCCAGGGCCAGCGGCGCATGCTCGTGGGCCAGCAGGCCGGTGAGGCGTCGATGGGTATCGAGCACGGCCTCTCGCACCGGCTGCTCCCCTAGGTCGATGCGCAGCGGCAAGGTGTTGATGAACACACCCAGCGCCCGCTCCGCCCCGTCGCCGGCCTGCAGGCGTCCGACCAGCACGGTGCCGAACACCACGTTGTCGCGCCCGCTGAGCTGTCCGATTACCCGCGCCCAGGCCAGGTGCATCAGGCTCGCGGCGCTGACCCCCAACTGCCGCGCCTGTTCCCGGACACGGCCGCCGAGCGCCGGAGCCAGGGGCAACCGGGCTTCACCTGGCTGGCCCTGGTCGGCGAGCACCAGTTGCCCGTACGGCAAGGTGGGCTCCTCGATATCGCGCAACTGCGCGGTAAAGAATGCCTCGTGATCCTGCATCCCGGGCCCTTGCAGCGCCTGGGCGATGTAGTTGCGGTAAGGCACTGGCGCCGGAAGCTGCGCGTGCTGGCCAGACAGGATGAGCTGCAGCTCATGCGCCAACAGCTCGAGGGCGACATGGTCCATCACCAGGTGATGGAACTGCAGCACGGCCAGGATGCGCGGCTGTTCGGGGTCATCGGCATGCAGCAGGCGCAGCAGCGGCGCCTTGGACAGGTCCAGGGCAGGCAGGTGGGCAAGGTCCTGTGCGGACACTGGCTCGACTTGCAGCGGGGCGTGGCGCCAGACAACCTGCACCGGGGTCTCCAGCGCGTCCCAGAACAGTGCGGTGCGCAGGACGTCATGTCGGGCGATGACCTGCTCCAGCGCTGCGCGGAATGCCTCCAGCCGCGCGCGGTCGGCAAAGGCGAATTGGGCCTGCAACAGGTAAGGGTCTTCCAGGCCGGCCGCCAGGTGATGGTAGAAAATACCTGCCTGCAGCGGCCCTAGCGGATAGATGTCCTGCACATTGGCAACGCCACTAGGCACGCTGGCGACGATACGGTCGATTGCGTCCTGATCCAGCGTGACCAGCGGCAACAGGTCTGGCGTGACGCGGGTGCAATGCGCCTCGATCAGGCTGGCCGGCACCGGCACGCTGGCGGCGCTGCCCACGGCGTCCGCCAGCGCCGCCAGGGTGGGCTGGGCGAACAGCACGCGGATATCGGCTTCCAGGCCCAGCGCACGCATGCGTGCCACCAGCGTGACCGCCAGCAACGAGTGCCCGCCCAGTTCGAAGAAATTATCATGCCGACCTACCCTGTCGAGCTGCAGCAGCTCGCTCCAGATCGCGGCCAGGGCCGTCTCGACGTGCCCTTGCGGCGCCTGGTAGGCCGTGTTGAACAACGCCTCGCGCGCCGGTACCGGCAGGGCGCGGCGGTCGACCTTGCCGTTGGCGGTCAGCGGCCAGGCTTCAAGGCCGACAAAGGCGCTCGGCACCATGTAGCCCGGCAGGTGGGCCAGCAGCGCGGCGCGCACCGCGTCGACCGCTGGCGGCTGACCACCGTTGGCGTAGATGAAATACGCCACCAGGCGCGGCTGGCCGGGTTCGTCCTCGCGGGCCAGCACCAATGCCTCCTCGACCCCGTGCACCTGGCTGAGCTGGCTCTCGATCTCGCCCAGTTCGATGCGCATGCCGCGGATCTTCACTTGGTCGTCGTTGCGGCCCAGGTATTCCAGGGTGCCGTCCGGGTTCCAGCGCGCCAGGTCGCCGGTGCGGTACATGCGCCCGCCCGGGGTGAACGGGTCGTCGAGGAAGCGCTCGGCGGTGAGGTCGGGACGCTTGAGATAACCTCGGGCGACCCCAGCACCGGCGACGTGGAGCTCACCGGTAACGCCCACGGGCACCAGCTGCCGTTGCTCGTCCAGCAGGTACACGCGGGTATTGGCGATCGGCTTGCCAATATCCAGGGCGCCCCCAGGCAACAGACGACCTGAGGTCGCGACCACCGTGGCCTCGGTCGGCCCGTAGTTGTTGATCACGGCAAAGCCCGGATCGCGATTGAACTGGCGCAGCCGGTCACCGCCGATCAGCAGGGTGCGCAAGGTCGGGTGGCGCAGGTCCCGGCTAAAGGCGTATTCGGCCACCGGGGTGGGCAGGAAGGCGACCTGCAGCGGCTGGGCCAGCCACCAGTCGAGCAACGCGTCGAGCTGTTCGTTGCCAATGTGCGCCGGTGGCAGGTGCAGGGTCGCACCGACGCACAGCGCTGGCCAGACCTCCCAGGCCATGGCGTCGAAGCCGAAGCCGGCGACGCTGGCGGTGTGGCTGCCGGCGCGCAGGTCGAAGGCCTGGCAATGCCAGTCGACCAGGTTGTTCAGGGTCCGGTGCTCGACCATCACGCCTTTGGGCTGGCCGGTGGAGCCGGAGGTGTAGATCACGTAGGCCAGATGGTCCGGGGATGCCACGCCTGGATTGGCGGGGTTATCCGCCCAGGCCTGAGCGTCCAGCGCAATCACCGGAACGCTCAGCGCGGGCAAGCGCTCCAGCAGGCTTTGCTGAGCCAGCACGGCCACCGGCGCACTGTCCTCCAGCAGATAGCGCAGGCGCTCGTCCGGATGCGCCGGGTCGACCGGCACGTAACCGGCGCCGGCCTTGAGGATCGCCAGCAAGCCGACGAGGGTTTCCAGCCCGCGCCGTGCCAGGATCGCCACGCGGTCTTCCGGGCGCACGCCCAGGCTGATCAGGTGATGTGCCAGGGCGTTGGCCCGCTGGTTCAGCTCGCCATAGCTCAGGGACTGCTCGCCCACCTGGACCGCCACGGCCTCGGCGCGTTTGGCGGCCTGCCGCTCGATGCGCTGGTGCAGGGTGAGTTCGGCCTCGCAGGCCGAGCGCGGCGGATTGAATGTTTCCAGCAGGTGCTTGCGCTCATCAGCGCCTACCAGCGGCACCTGTTGCAGCAGCGCCTCTTCGTTGTCCACCAGCGCTTGCAGCATGTGCTCGAAGTAGCCGGCATAGCGGCGTACCGTCGGCTCATCGAACAGCGCGCAGGCGTACTCAAGGCTGCCCACCAGTGCCTGGCCCTGCTCGCCCAGGTTGAGCGACAGGTCGAACATGGCGACTTGGGTGGTTTGCTCGATGAGCTCCAGCTCCAACCCCTCGATTCGAGGACTGGACGCATCGCCTGGCAGCCAGTTGAGAGTGGTCTGGAACAACGGTGCATGCGCCAGGCTGCGCGCCGGGCGAACGATCTCCACCACCTGCTCGAACGGCAGGTCCTGGTGTTCCTGGGCCTGCAGCAGGCGCGCCCTGACCTGGGCCAGCAGCGCCGTGCCGCGTTGCTCGCCGGTGATTTCGACGCGCACCGCCAGCGTGTTGACGAACAGGCCGATCAGCCCTTCCAGCTCGCTACGCCCGCGTCCCGCCACCGGGCCGCCAATGACTACCTCGGTCTGGCCGGACAGGCGTGCCAGCAACGCGGCCCACGCGCCCAGCAGGGTCATGTAGAGGGTCACGCCCTGGCGCTGGGCCAGGGCCCGCAGGCCGGCCCCCAGACGCTCATCGAGGCGGATCGCCAGGCTGGCGCCGGTGAAGTCCTGCTGCGCCGGACGTGGCCGGTCGCTGGGCAACGTGAGCAGGCCAGGAGCGCCGTCCAGCGCCTCGCGCCAGTAGGCGGCCTGATGTTGCAGGCGTTCGCCATCCAGCCAGCGTCGCTGCCAGAGGGCGTAGTCGGCGTACTGGATCGGCAGCGCCGCCAGCGGGTCGGCCTCCCCTAGACGCAGCGCGGGGTACAAGGCCATCAGCTCGCGGGTCAGGACCCCCATCGACCAGCCGTCGGCGACGATGTGGTGCAGGGTCAGGGCCAGCACGTGATAGTCGTCGCCCAGTTGCAGCAGGGCGCCGCGGACCAGCGCGCCCTGGGCAAGGTCAAACGGTTGGGCGGCCGCCTCGCGCAAACGCTCGCCGAGCCCGCCGGGCTGTTGGCGCAGGTCTTCAAGCTGCAGCAACGGTGCCGGGCAAACCGGCGCGATCAGCACCTCGGCACGGTCATCTGCTGCGACAAAGCGGCTGCGCAGGGTCTCGTGGCGCTCGACGATCCGCGCCAGGGCGCCCTGCAGGGCCTGAACGTCCAACGCCCCGCGCAGGCCCAGCGCCAGCGCCATGTTGTAGGCCTGGCTGCCGCCCTCCATCTGCGCCAGGAACCACAGGCGCTGTTGAGCGAACGACAACGGCACCGACTGCCCGCGGGGTGCGGGAACGATGCCTGGCAGATCACTGCGCCCGGCTTGCTCCAGCGCTCCCGCCACAGCGGCAAGCTCGCCCAGGGCAAAGAGTTCGCCCAGCGGCAGCTCCACGCCCAGCTGCTCACGCACCTGCGAGACCATGCGCATGGCCAGCAGCGAATGCCCACCCAGGTCGAAGAAGTGGTCATGCCGCCCTACCCGCTCGACCTCCAGCACGTCGGCCCAGATCCGTGCCAGCGTGGTTTCCAGTCCGGCGTGCGGCGCCTCGAAGTCGTGCCCGGACCGCTCCAGGCGCTCGGGCCTGGGCAGCGCACGGCGATCAAGCTTGCCGTTGGCGGTCAGCGGCAGCGCCGCCAGTTCGACATAGGCCGCTGGCACCATGTAGTCGGGCAGGTTGGCCTGGAGATGACGGCGGATCTGCTCCACGCCCGGCGCGGCATGACCCGGTTCCCCGGTGACATAGGCGACCAGGCCGGGAGCATCGTCACGCGCGAGCACCACGGCTTCGCCGATGCCCGGCAACCCGTGCAGGCAGGCGACGATTTCGCCCAGCTCGATCCGGAATCCGCGGACCTTCACTTGGTCATCATTGCGTCCCAGGCACTCCAGCTGGCCGTCTTCACGCCAGCGGACCAGGTCGCCGGTGCGGTACATCAGCGCTCCCGGCGCCGTGCTGAACGGGTCGGCCAGGAAGCGTTCGGCGGTAAGCTCCGGCCGGTTCAGGTAACCCAGGGCCACGCCGTCGCCGCCGATGTACAGCTCGCCGACCACCCCCTGGGGCAACAGCCGCTGCCGGGCGTCGAGCACATAGGCGCGGGTGTTGCCGATGGGACGGCCAATCGGCACGTCCTGGCCCAGTGAATCCAGCGCCAGGACCTCGCACACG
>NZ_DATELE010000246.1:0-4783 GCF_035277045.1 Pseudomonas sp.
TGTCCACCAAGGCGACCTTGTGACTCTGGGGCACGCTTTCGATCAGGGTCAATCCGTCGGCGAAGCGGCTGCCCTCGCCAAGGCCGTGGTCATTGACCACGACCACGACGTTATCGTGCTCATGCAGTCGCACGTAGCGGGGCGAATCGGTAGTTTCGATCAATTGCATGGTCGGGCCCTTTCTGCAAGTCTCTCAGGCTTTTATTCTGCAACCGGCGCCCCGAGGGGCGCCGAACTGTCCAATCAGTGACGCGAGCCTGCCAGTTCGTTGCTGGAGGCGGATGCTTCGGGATCATCCTTGGGGGTATCACGCAACTCGATGCGCTTGATCGGGCCGACGATCACCAGGTAGCTGAACACTGCCACCAGGGCATTGGCGCCAACGTACACCAGTGCCCACTTGAACGAGCCGGTGGCGCTGATGATGTAGCCGATGATGATCGGCGTGGTGATCGAGGCAATGTTGCCAAAGGTGTTGAACATGCCACCCGACAGGCCGGCGATCTGCTTGGGCGAGGTGTCCGATACCACCGCCCAGCCCAGCGCGCCAAGGCCCTTGCCGAAGAATGCCAGGGCCATGATGCCGACCACCATCCACTCGGCATCCACGTAGTTGCAGACCACCATGGTGGTGGAGAGCAGCAGCCCGACCACGATCGGTGCCTTGCGCGCGAAGGTGAGCGAGTGGCCACGACGCAGCAGGTGATCAGACAACACACCACCCAGCACGCCGCCGATGAAGCCGCAGATCGCCGGCAGCGAGGCGATGAAGCCTGCCTTGAGGATCGACATGCCGCGCTCCTGCACCAGGTACACCGGGAACCAGGTCAGGAAGAAGTAGGTGATGGCGTTGATGCAGTACTGGCCCAGGTAGATACCGACCATCATGCGGCTGGTCAGCAGTTGCTTGATGTAGCCCCATTTCGGCCCGCTCTTGCCGGACTCGCGCGGTTTGTCCATGTCGACCAGGCCGCCGTTCTTCTCGATGTGATCGAGCTCCTCGGCGCTGATCATCGGGTGTTCCTTGGGGTTGTAGATGACCTTCAGCCAGACCAGCGAGAAAGCGACACCCATCGCGCCCATGACCACGAACACGTGTTCCCAGCCCCAGGAGTGGACGATCCAGCCCATCAGGGGTGCGAACAGCACCGTGGCGAAATATTGCGCGGAGTTGAAGATGGCCGAGGCAGTGCCGCGTTCAGCGGTCGGAAACCAGGCCGCGACAATGCGCGCGTTACCCGGAAACGACGGCGCTTCGGCAAAACCGACCAGAAAGCGCAGCATGAACAGGGCGATGATCGCGTTGGCCAGCGGCAGGTAGCCGACAAAGCCTTGCAGCACGGTGAACAGAGACCAGGTGAAGATGCTGAAGGCGTAGACCTTCTTCGAGCCGAAGCGGTCGAGCAGCCAGCCGCCGGGGATCTGCCCAAGCACATAGGCCCAGCCAAATGCCGAGAAGATATAGCCAAGCGTGACCGCGTCGATCCCCAGGTCCTTCTGCAGGCTGGAGCCGGCAATGGAAATGGTGGCGCGGTCGGCGTAGTTGATCGTGGTCACGATGAACAGCATGAACAGGATCAGGTAGCGTACATGCGTCTTTTTCGTCGCTTGCATGCTGGTGTACTCCCACTAGTTATTTTTGTGCGGGCTATAGGTATATGCCGAAGCGGGGGCTTCCCGCTTCGGCTCGCGACAGGGCAGGCCGCGTGATGCAGACGCTTACTGGGCGCCTTGCTTGTCCATCAGGGCCGCGAGCATTTCGTACTCTTCGCCGGTCAGGTCGGTCAGTGGCGTGCGCACGGGGCCTGCGTCGTAGCCGGCCAGCTTGGCGCCGGCCTTGACGATGCTCACCGCGTAACCGGCCTTGCGGTTGCGGATGTCCAGGTAAGGCAGGAAGAAGTCATCGATCAGCTTGCCCACGGTGGCGTGGTCGTCGCGGGCAATGGCGTGGTAGAAGTCCATGGCGGTCTTCGGTACGAAGTTGAACACCGCGGACGAGTACACCGGCACACCAAGGGCCTTGTAGGCGGCAGCATACACTTCGGCGGTCGGCAGGCCACCCAGGTAGCTGAAGCGATCGCCCAGGCGGCGACGGATCGACACCATCAGCTCGATGTCACCCAGGCCGTCCTTGTAGCCGATCAGGTTCGGGCAGCGCTCGGCGAGTTTCTCGAGCTGGGCGGCGTTCAGGCGGCAGACGTTGCGGTTGTACACCACCACGCCGATCTTCACCGACTTGCACACGGCCTCGACGTGGGCGGCGACGCCGTCCTGGCTGGCTTCGGTCAGGTAGTGCGGCAGCAACAGCAGGCCCTTGGCGCCCAGGCGCTCGGCTTCCTGCGCGTATTCGATGGCCTGGCGGGTCGCGCCACCCACGCCGGCAAGGATCGGTACCGAGCCTGCGCAGGTATCCACGGCCGTCTTGATGACCTGGCTGTACTCGCTGGCCGCCAGGGAGAAGAACTCACCGGTGCCACCGGCGGCGAAGAGTGCGCTGGCGCCGTACGGGGCCAGCCACTCCAGGCGCTTGGCATAGCCAGCCGGGTTGAAGTCGCCCTGGGCATTGAAATCGGTTACCGGGAACGACAGCAGGCCGTGGGAAAGGATGGATTGCAGTTCTTGTGGATTCATTGTTGTTGGCATCCTGTGGCGCTTGGAAGAAAGGGGTAGAACCAAGGTGGAGGTAAGTTATCGTACAACTTGAGCGATGACTAGTCCCCTGGCGCAGGATTTTTTGAAAAGGGGAAGGGCGAAAGTGGCGTAAAGCCGTAAGGATGGCTCTATAACGGGGCTTTCAAGGGTTTCGACAGGTTGTCGTATGTCTGCGCAAAGCGCCACCGGCCCTGAGCGGGCGCGTGTGGCGTTGCGGGATGAGGTATCAGGCCGACTGTCGCTGCTTGCTGGCCTGGGCCTTGCGCACCTGCTGGCGGCAGGCGTCGCCAAAAGCCTGGAAGATACGGATCGAGTCCGGGTTGCTGGCCGCTTGCCACTCGGGATGCCACTGCACGGCAAACAGGAACGGCGACAGGCCAGGTGCGTGAATCGCCTCGACCAGGCCGTCGTCGGCGACCGCGATCGGCTCCAGGCCTTCACCCAGATTCTTCAGGCCCTGGCCATGCAGCGAGTTCACGCGGATCTCATCGCTGCCCAGCGCTTCGCGCAGCCAGCTGCCAGGCTTGATCTTCACGCCATGGACGGCCTGGTATTGCACCTCGACCGGGTCTTGCGGGTTCTCCCGGTGGTCGTTGAAGCCGGGCACGGCATAGACCTTCTGGTAGATGTCCCCGCCCAGCGCCACGTTGATTTCCTGCATGCCTCGGCAAATGCCGAAAATGGGCAGTCCACGGGCCAGAGCAAGCTGCACCAGCGGAATGTCGAACAGGTCGCGCGCCTTGTCCTGGCCTTTGCCTGGGGTTTCGTTTTCCTGGCCATAGAGCGCCGGATCGATATTGCTGCCGGCGCCGGTCAGGTAGACGCCGTCGGCCATGTCCAGGTAGGTTTCCAGCGCATCGGTGCCACAGCAGGTAGGGACCAGTACCGGGACGCAGCCGGCGAAGTCGACCAGCGGGGTGATGTACTTGTGGGTCATGACCTGGTAGTCGTGACCCTTGCGCTCCTGGGTGCCCATGGTCATCAGGACGACGGGTTTGCGTTGGGTCTGATTCTTGTTGCCAATGTTGCTGTTGGACATATGTCACCTTGGGACAGGCCGCGCCTGTCATTGTCGTGCAGGCATGCAACTGGAACCGGGCATCGCCTGAGGTTTCGAGCACTGCCGGAAGGCCATGCTGGCGGCCGTTTCCGGTCGAAACCTGAGTGACAGCTTGCCAGAGCCGTTTAATATGTCAAACGACTTGAAAGCCCGTCGATGCGGTAAATCCGCTGTTTCAGGGGTCTTCAAGGTGATCGGGCCCCAGTGGCGTAAGGGGTCGCCCGGTTCAGAGGTAAATTATATTTAACGATGCATTGATTCTTTGCAGCCGTGCAATAACCAGCACGGCAATGACAACAAGGAGCCACCGATGTCCAGATCCACCGCCGGCGCGCCCGTGCGCCTGCCGTTTTCCGACTTGCAGGCGCTGCTGCAGCGCGTTTTCCAGCGCCATGGCTGCGCCGAGGGCGTCGCCGCCGAGCTCGCCCACAATTGCGCGAGCGCCCAGCGCGATGGCGCGCACAGCCATGGTGTGTTCCGGGTGCCCGGTTATCTCTCGACCCTGGCCAGCGGCTGGGTTGACGGGCACGCGCAACCGATCGTCACGGACGTGGCACCGGCGTTTGTCAGGGTCGACGCTGGTGGCGGCTTCGCCCAGCCAGCCCTGGCGGCGGCACGCGCATTGCTGGTGGAGAAGGTGCGCGAGGCAGGTATCGCCGTGCTGGCCATCCACAATTCGCATCACTTCGGTGCCCTGTGGCCCGACGTCGAGCCGTTCGCCGACGAGGGCCTGGTGGCGCTGAGCGTGGTCAACAGCATGACCTGCGTGGTGCCGCATGGCGCGCGCAAGCCACTGTTCGGCACCAACCCTATCGCCTTCGCCGCGCCTTGTGCCGGCGGCGACCCGATCGTCTTCGACATGGCCACCAGCGCCATGGCCCACGGTGACGTACAGATCGCCGCGCGCGAGGGCGAGCAGCTGCCGCCCGGCACCGGTGTCGATGCCCAGGGGCAGCCGACCCGTGACCCCAAGGCTGTTCTCGAAGGCGGCGCCTTGCTGCCTTTCGGCGGGCACAAGGGATCGGCCTTGTCGATGATGGTCGAACTGCTCGCCGCGGCGCTGACCGGTGG
>NZ_DATELE010000247.1:0-2236 GCF_035277045.1 Pseudomonas sp.
CCGATCACTTAGAAGCGCTCGATGGGGCGCGCGGCGCCCCGTCGAGCGTCCTGCTCAGCCTTTCTTGAGGTCGCCCTCCTCCCAGCTGCGGTAGACGCTGGCAGCACCGATCGCCCAGCGCACGCGCACTTCGCGGCCCGGCACCAGCACCGGGGCGCTGGATGAGAGCGCCTTGACGGTAAGGGCGACTCCGCCTGCGGTGATCACCGAGCAGGTCTGGCTCTCGCCCAGGAACAACAGCTCGGTCACCGTGGCGCTGATTTCGTTCCAGCCCGCGGGCAAGGGGGTGTCACGGGCATCCTCGAGACTGAGCGCCACCGCCTTCTCGGGACGGATCATCACCTGCAGGGTATCGCCACAGGTCACGCCCGGTTCGGGACGGATGCCCACCACCTGGCCTTCGAACTGCGCGGCGGCGTTGCTCCTGGCGGTTACCGCGAGAAAGTTGGAGCTGCCCAGGAATGAGGCGACGAAGGCGTTCGGCGGACGCTCGTACAGGTCGCGCCCGGTGCCCAGGCCGACGATCCGCCCGTGGCTGAAAATGGCGATGCGTTGCGACAGGCGCATCGCTTCTTCCTGGTCATGGGTCACGTAGACGATGTTCAGACCCAGGCGCCGGTGCAGGTGGCGCAGCTCGTCCTGCAGTTCCTCGCGCAGTTTTTTGTCCAGCGCACCGAGCGGCTCGTCCATCAGCAGCATGCGCGGTTCGTAGACCAGCGCCCGGGCAATGGCGACCCGCTGCTGCTGGCCACCTGACAGCTGCGCCGGCCGCCGCTCGGCGAATGCCTCCAGTTGCACCAGCCTGAGCATGGCGTTGACGCGCTTCTCGCGCTCGGCGCTCGACAGCTTGCGGATGGCCAGGGGAAAACCGATGTTGTCCCGCACCGACAGGTGCGGGAACAGTGAGTAGCGCTGGAACACCATGCCGATGTCGCGCTTGTGCGGCGGTGTGCGCACCAGCGACTGGCCGCCAAGCAGGATCTCGCCCGAGCTGGGCGTCTCGAAGCCGGCGAGCATGGACAGCGTGGTGCTCTTGCCCGAGCCGCTGGAGCCGAGGAAGGTAAGAAACTCGCCCTGGGGGATGTCCAGCGACAGGTTGTCCACGGCGGTGAAGTCGCCGTAGTGCTTGTTGAGCTTGCGCAGGCTGACCAGAGGTTGCTGGCGCGTATCGTTGAGGACGGCGTTCATGTCTACTCCTGGCGGTAAGAGGCTTCGTTGCGGCGGCGCAGGCCGGCGGCGACCATCATGATCAGCAGCGACAGGCCGATCAGCAGGGTCGAGGCCACGGCGATGACCGGGGTCAGGTCCTGGCGCAAGGTGGTCCACATCTTCACGGGCAAGGTCTGCAGGGTCGGGCTGCCCATCATCACGCTCATCACCACTTCATCCCATGACACTAGGAAGGCGAACAGCGCGCCGGCGGCAAGCCCCGGCCGAATGGCCGGGAAGGTCACCCGCCAGATCGCCTGCCAGCGCGAGGCGCCGCAGATCACCGCGGCGTCCTCGATCGAACGGTCGAACAGCTTGAGCGAATTGATGATCGAGATGATGGTGAACGGCAGCGCGACGATCACATGGCTGATGACGAAGCCGGTCAGCGTGCCGGTCAGGCCGGTCTTGAGGAACAGCGCATAGACCGCCACGGCGATGGTCACCAGCGGCACGATCATCGGCAAGGTGAACAGCGCATACATCATCTCGCGACCCGGGAAGCGCCCGCGCACCAGGGCGAAGGCACTCGGCAGGCCGAGCGCGATGGCACCGGCGGTGGTCAGCAAGGCGACTTTCAGGCTCGCCCAGACCGAGGCCATCCATTGCTCGTTGGCGAAGAACTGCAGGTACCACTTGGTGCTCCAGCCCGGCGGCGGAAACACCATCCACTGCGACGAGCCGAACGACAGCAGCACGATGAACACGATCGGCAGCAGCAGGAATCCGGCAATCGCGGTGGTGGTGAGCATCAGCGACAGGCGCAGCCCGGGGCCCATGGCATTGGGGGTCAGCAACATGGTCAGCGCTCCTGGCTCGAGGCAACCGGCGAGTCCGGCTGCAGTTTCAGGTAGACGTAGAACAGCCCCAGCGTCAGCAGGATCAGCAATGCCGCCGCCGCGCTGGCCAGACCCCAGTTGAGGAAGGTCTGCACCTGCTGGACGATGAACTCAGGCAGCATCATGTTCTGCGCCCCGCCCAGCAGCGCCGGGGTGACGTAGTACCCCAGCGACATCACGAAGACCAT
>NZ_DATELE010000248.1:0-4878 GCF_035277045.1 Pseudomonas sp.
TGGCATGGACGAGGCCGAGCGCACGGCGTTTCTCGCGCGCTTCGTGGCGGACGGGCAGGGCGTAGGGTTCGCGGTGCTCGGGGGCGCGTTCGCCGAAGGTGTGGACCTGCCGGGCACGCGGCTGATTGGCGCGTTCGTGGCGACGCTCGGGCTGCCGCAGGTGAACCCGGTGAACGAGCAGCTCAAGCAACGCATGGGACGATTGTTCGGGGCGGGGTTCGATTACACCTATCTGTACCCGGGTATCCGCAAGGTGATCCAGGCGGCGGGGCGGGTGATCCGGGGGGATGAGGACCGGGGCACGCTGCTGCTGATCGATGAGCGGTTCGCCGAGCCTGGGGTGCAGCAGATGTTTCCGGGGTGGTGGCGGGTGGAGGGGGAGTAAAGTCGCACACCTGGGAAACTCCCATTACACTGCGTGCTCCAACCCCTTATTTCCTGAATCTCGAGGTTTTTGCATGACGCTGAGTCCTTTGGCAGGCAAGCCGGCACCGGCCAGTGTGCTGGTTGATATTCCCCGGCTGCTGACCGCTTACTACACCGGCCGGCCGGATGCCGCGGTGGCGGCGCAGCGTGTGGCCTTTGGCACCTCTGGGCACCGCGGTACCTCGCTGGAACTGAGCTTCAACCAGGACCACGTGCTGGCCATCACCCAGGCGATCTGCCTGTACCGCAAGGCCCAGGGCATCGACGGGCCGCTGTTCATCGGCGCCGATACCCATGCCCTGTCGGCACCCGCCGCGGCCAGCGCGCTGGAAGTCCTGGCCGCCAATGGCGTGCAGGTGATGCTGTCGCAGGATGACGAGTACACCCCGACCCCGGCCGTGTCCCACGCGATCATCTGCTACAACCGTGGCCGGACCCAGGGCCTGGCCGATGGCGTGGTCATCACCCCATCGCACAACCCACCCCAGAGCGGCGGCTTCAAGTACAACCCGCCCAATGGCGGCCCGGCCGACAGCGATGTGACCAAGTGGATCGAGAACAAGGCCAACGAGCTGCTCGCCGCTGGCCTCGACGGCGTCGAGCGCATGGACCATGCCCAGGCCTTGCAGGCTGCCACGACCCACCGGCATGACTACGTCGGCACCTATGTCGCCGACCTCGAGAACGTCATCGACTTCGACGTGATCCGCGAGGCCAAGCTGCGCCTGGGCGTCGACCCGTTGGGCGGCGCCGGGGTGCGCTACTGGTCGGCCATCGCGGAGCGCTACCAGCTGGACCTTGAAGTGGTCAATACCGAGGTCGATCCGACCTTCCGCTTCATGACCGTGGACTGGGATGGCCAGATCCGCATGGACCCGTCCTCGCCACACGCCATGCAAGGCTTGATCGGCCTGCGCGAGCGTTTCGACGTCGCCTTTGCCTGCGACCCGGACCATGACCGCCACGGCATCGTCACCGCCGACGGCCTGCTGGCGCCGAACAACTACCTGGCGGTCGCCATCGACTACCTGTTCCAGCATCGCCCGCAATGGCGCAGCGATGCCGCCGTCGGCAAGACTGTCGTCAGCAGCGGCATGATCGACCGTGTCACCGCGCGCCTGGGGCGTCGCCTGCACGAAGTGCCCGTCGGCTTCAAGTATTTTGCGCAGGGGCTGTTCGAGGGTTCGCTCGGCTTTGGTGGTGAAGAAAGTGCCGGAGCATCGTTCCTGCGCAAGGACGGCAGCGTCTGGACCACCGACAAGGACGGCCTGATCCCCGCGCTGCTGGCGGCCGAGATGACCGCCCGCACCGGCCGCAACCCGAGCCAGGCCTATGCCGCGCTGACCGAACAGCTGGGCAAGCCGTACGCCACCCGTGTCGAAGCCAAGGCCGACCCGCGGCAGAAAGCCCTGCTGAGCAAGCTTGCGCCCGAGCAGGTCAAGTCGACCACGCTCGCTGGCGAGCCGATCGAGCAGATTCTCAGCCATGCGCCGGGCAACGAGCAGGCCATTGGCGGCCTCAAGGTGATGACCGCCAACGGCTGGTTCGCGGCACGGCCGTCGGGCACCGAAGACATCTACAAGATCTACGCCGAAAGCTTCATCGACGAGGCGCACCTGCAGCGTCTGGTGAGCGAAGCCCAGGTACTGGTGGACGCCGCGATCGCGTGATGTAGGCGGGGAGGCGCGAGCACCGAAGCGTAGGGCCACAGGTTCAGCACCGCACTGAAATCAACGCTGTATCTGGTGGGCCCCTTCGCTGGCAAGCCAGCTCCCACAGGTTCAGCGTTGCCCCGAGGAGCAGCGCTGTGTCTGGGTAGGCCTTTTCGCTGGCAAGCCAGCTCCCACAGGCTCAGCGCTGGTCCTAAGGGCGGCGCGGTACCTGTGGGAGCTGGCTTGCCAGCGAACCCGGCGAAGCCGGGCCATCCACTGCTGGACCCTCAGGCCACATCCACCAGCACCACCTCACTGTCTTCCACCGCCCGAACCGTCAACACCTCTTCCTGCTCGATCGCCAGCCCGTCCCGTGCCCCGACGTGCACGCCGTTGACCTCGACCACCCCCTTGGCCGGCACCAGGTACCCGCGGCGCCCGGCGTCAAGACGGTACTCGGCCGTCTCGCCCGCACGCAAGGTCGCCGCCACCAGGCGCGCATCGCCTCGAATACGCAAGCTGTCCTCATCCCCTTCACGGCCACTGGCCAGGGTCACGAAACCTTCGCCTCGCTCGCCTTTGGGAAACGGCCGGGTACCCCAGTAAGGCGCATCGCCGGTCTGATGCGGGATGATCCAGATCTGGAAGATGCGCGTGTCGACCGCTTCCAGGTTGTACTCGCTGTGAGTGATGCCAGTACCGGCGCTCATCACTTGCACATCACCCGCCTCGGTGCGGCCTTTGTTGCCCAGGTTGTCCTGGTGGGTGATCGCGCCTTCGCGGACATAGGTGATGATTTCCATGTCGCGGTGCGGATGCGGCGGGAAGCCGCTGCCCGCGGCGATGAGGTCATCGTTCCAGACCCGCAGGTTGCCCCAGCCCATGCGGGCAGGGTCGCGGTATTCGGCGAACGAGAAATGATGATGGGCATCGAGCCAGCCGTGGTTGGCGTGGCCGAGGCTGTCGAAAGGTCGAAGTTGCAGCATGGTGGTGCTCCTTGTAGGTGGGGAATGAGGCCATGATGCGCCAACAAAGTATCGAAAATAAGCGTAATTATTGGCTAATTGTTATCGTTTAAATAGATATGAAACAGTGCAGCAGTTTCTCTCAAGGCATGCCTAATCGCCTGATTCGCAAGCATTCGCTGGAGATTTACCCCCGATAAAGCGAACATGGACGCCGAATTTTCCTATGTGTGGAGTGGCCGTGTCTCACGAGCATCCCCAGTCGCCGGTCGAGCTGACGCCGCCGGCGCAATTGCCCTGGCTACGCCGCCTGGCGGCACGTCTGCTGGGCCGCGGCCTCAGTGGCCTGCAGGCCCAGCACCGTGATTCCTGGTTTCTCGGCCACGCCACCGGCCAGCGCAACGGCCACGCCGATGGCCTGCGCGAAGGCTATGACCACGGCCGCGCCGATGGCTACGAGGCGGGTCGCCAGGTACTGGTGATCCGCGACACCCGCCCCGATGGCCACGGTGTGCCAGGTGAAGACGACAAGCTGTTCGATGACTGGCGCCTCCCCCTGACCGCGGAGCTCAAGAAACGCTTCAAGGCCGACGTCGCCCAGCGCCTGCCTGCCGAGGCGCAGCCGAGCGCGGCGCAGTGGAAACTGATTTTTAGCGATACCCCCTCGACCTGCGTGGTGGCGGGGGCGGGTGCCGGCAAGTCCACCTCGCTGGTGCTGCGGATCCTGCTGCTACGCCACTACCTGGGCTTCGAGCTGGATGCGATGACCGTGGTGACCTTCACCCGTGAGTCGCGCAAGGACTTCATCAAGCGCCTGGTGCAGGTATTCGGCCTCTGGGAGCTGGGCCTGAACCCTGCGCAGGCCCGTGAGCTGGTGCGCACCTTCCATTCGCGGATTCTGCCGCTGGTGCGCAGCCTTCCAGGCGTCGGCCAGGTGCGCGCCTTCGAAACCCTGGGCAGCGAGTTGCCCAGCGGCAGCGAGGCCAATGCCGAAAGCAACCCGTTCGACCTGCGTCTCAACGATGCCCAGCGCCAGCAACTCAACCTGTGCTACCGCGACCTGCTGCACAGCAGCCCGCGCTTTGCCGAATTGATCGCCGGCCTGCGCCGCGAGGCCTTGCAGCTGAAGTCGCTGGACCGTGACCACCCCGATGTGCAGAAGCGCGTGGCGGTGACCCAGCTCTCGGCACAGCGCGATGAAGAGCTCTGCGACCTGGTCGAGGACCTGTGGTTCTCGGCTGGCGCCTGGCCGATCAAGGGCATCGAGCCGAACCGGCACACCGTCGAGATCAACGGCAGCCGCTTCCATGTCCACGGCCATGTGGCCGAACTCGATGCCTGGGTGGTGCTGGGTTTCGATGCGGGTGAAAGCCAGCAGTACAAGCGCCCGGGGGCCAAGTTGCCGGTGTGGGCGGAGTGGGTGATCAAGCGCACGCTGTTTCAGGCTTTCTGCGACAAGCCTGTGATCTGGCTGGAAAACTATGCATCCGCCAGGCGCCTTGCGTCGTCCCTCGCGGGCGACGCGGTGGCCGGCCCCGGCTTCGAGTACAAGGTCAAGGGCGAGCTGGCGCCGGCGCCGCTGCTCGACGCGTTTGTCGGGGCCGCGGGGTTCATCGAGAACCTGGGCCTGGAGGTCACGGCGGCGGTCAACGGCATGAGTTTCCCGCTGGGGGATACCGATGCGCTGTTCTTCGAGGCCCTTAGCCTCTACGCGAAAGCGCTGGAGACGCACCTGCTGGCGCAATCACCGCCGATCATGAGCTACAACCGCATGTTCGCGCTGTTCGGCGAGAACAACCCCGAGAACCTCCAGCTGCTGCCCGATCCGCTGCTGC
>NZ_DATELE010000249.1:0-2802 GCF_035277045.1 Pseudomonas sp.
CATGCCCCCGGCGTCCTCGGCGGTGCGTACATCGAAGGCGTGGCGCCGCAGATAGGTGGCCAGCGGCTCGCGGATCTTGCGGTGGTCATCGACCACCAGCACGCGCGGGGAAGGTGGGGGAGGGCTCAGGGGCATGGGTTGTTCAGGGCTGGCTGGGACAGGGCAGGGATACTACTACGAGTCATTATCATTTGTATCTTTTCACGGGAACCCATTGCCTTGAGCAGGGTCTCGCCCGCCGCGAAAGCAGTAGCAGATGAAGCGTCAGGTAGACACCCCACGCCGCACATGCTTGGCCAGCAGCTTCTCGAGCATCTCCCACATCACCGGATCGGTGCTGAACGCAACGTTGAAGCGCATCCACCCCGTGGCCTGGGCATCGACCATGAACAGCTGGCCTGGGCCAAGCATGATGCCTTGCTCAAGGGCATCGTCCAGCAGCGCCGCGCTGTCGGGGATGGCGGGGTGACGGGTCCAGATGTACATGCCTTCGTCGGACTCGATGAACAGCTCGAAGCCCAGCCGGTGCAACTGACGGCCGACTTGCTGGTGCGCCTCGGCCAGGCGCTGGCGCAGGCGCTTGAGGTGCTTGCGCCAGCGGCCGTCGATGATCGCGGCGTACACCACGCGCTCCATGATCTGCGAGGTGGTCAGCCCGGAACGCATCTTCAGCCGCAGCAACTGCTGGATCAGCTCGGGATTGGCCAGCAGGTAGCCGACCCGGACATTGGGCGAGATGCTTTTCGAGTAGCTGCCCACGTACACCACCTGCTGCAGGTGGTCGAGGGTGGTCAGGCAGGGCTGCGGCTCGGCGATCATGTCGGCGTACAGGTTGTTCTCCACCAGCCGGAAGCCGTGCTGGCTGGCCAGCTGTAGCAGGCGGTGCAGTTGCGCCAGCGGCGTGCGCGAGCACGTGGGGCTGTGCAGGTGCGGCTGGGTGAAGAACACCGTCGGCCGGGTGTGCGCCAGCAGCCGTTCGAGGTGATCGAGGTCGTAGCCCGTGGGGGTACGGGGCACGCCGATCAGCGTCGCGCCCTGGAAACGCAGGATGCTCATCAGGTTCGGGTAGCCGGGATCGTCCACCAGCACCACGTCGCCAGGGCGCACCAGGGTCCGCACGGCCAGGTCCAGCGCCTGGCTGGCGCCGTGGGTGAGCAGCAGCTGGGCCGGATTGGCGACGATGCTCAGTTCCTGCTGCAGGTTCTGCGCGGTCAGCGCGCGCAGCTCCGGCAGGCCCATGGGGTCGCCATAGCCGGTGAGCTCCAGCGGGCTGCCGGCCACCTGGCGCAAGCCGCGGCGCAGGCCGTCCTCGAACATCCAGTCATTGGGCAGCCAGCCACAGCCGGGCTTGTGCGCCAGCTGGCGGGTCTCGAAGATCTGCTGCAGGTACCACTCGGAGTTGAACGTCGGCCGGGCCGGACCAGGCGTGTGGCCCTGCTTCTCGAGCACCTCACCCGCCGAACGGTTCACGAAGAAGCCCGCATTGCCGCGACTGACCAGCAGGCCCTGGGCCACCAGGCGGTCGTAAGCCTCGACCACGGTGAAGGTGCTCACCGAATACGTGGCGGCAAAGGCCCTTATCGAAGGCACCTTGGCACCGGGCTTGAGGGTCTGGGTGTCGATCAGTCCGCGCAACCCGTCAATGATCTGATTGACCAGCGGGGTCGTGGAATCTGGGCGTAGTTCGAGCATTCGGAGGTTGCCTTCAGGGGTGCGTAACGCCAAGCGCCTGCAGGTAAACGCGGGTGTATTGCATTGGCGGCCTGTACAGTGCAGTGCGGATTTCACTGTGCTGTGCATGGCTCTATGTGTCATACATTTTTACATTAGGTGCCAGATATCGCCAGATAAAGCACGACACAGCGTCATGAACAATCACAATGCAACCGCTGCTTTGCCGTTGGGGCCGTTCCCCTTCACCTCTTTCGACACGACGGGCCGCTCTACCGTGAGCGTTGCCCGTCCTGCCATTGCACCGTTCAGTCGGCCCGAGGTCTTCGCTTCGGCCGCGTAGCAGGCTTGCCGCCATGGAAGGCCTGGGCGCGCGGTCATGCACGCCATCCTGCTCACACAGCACTGATGAATGGGTGAAACCGCCATTTGCGCGGTTTCGCGAGTTTCCTTGGATAAAAAGAAACACGGGGTAGACTACTGATGGACGCAACATCCACAACCACATCCAGCGCCAAGGGGGCGCCCGAGAGCAAGCTCAATGCTTCGCTCAAGTCGCGCCACCTGACGATGATGTCGATCGCCGGAGTCATCGGCGGCGCACTGTTCGTCGGCTCTGGCAGCGTGATCCACAGCGCGGGCCCTGCGGCCGTGCTGGCGTATCTCGCGGGCGGCATCCTGGTGGTGCTGATCATGCGCATGCTGGGCGAAATGGCCACGTCCTCACCCGACACCGGCTCGTTCTCCACCTATGCCGACCGCGCCATCGGCCGCTGGGCCGGCTTCACCATCGGTTGGCTGTACTGGTGGTACTGGGTCATCCTCATGGCCTGGGAAGCCTATGTGGCGGGCAAGATCCTTCACGGTTTCTTCCCTGGCGTGAGCGTCAACGTCTTCGTGCTGGCCACCACCCTGTTGCTGATCACCGTCAACTTCTTCAACGTCAAGCACTACGGTGAGTTCGAGTTCTGGTTCGCCTTGATCAAGGTGATCGCGATCGTCTGCTTCCTGATCGTCTGCGGCGCCGCCGTGCTGAACATCTGGCAGTTCGGCGAGGTACGGGGCATCACCCACCTGACGGCCGAGGGCTTCATGCCCAACGGCATCACCACGGTGATCGGCGCGCTGCTC
>NZ_DATELE010000250.1:0-6735 GCF_035277045.1 Pseudomonas sp.
TGGACCCGGATGTCGAAATCATCGATGTCGCCCTGTTCACCGGCTGCCCAACGGTCGAACAACTACTGCCAGCGCTCTGGGAAGTGGGCGACTTCGAGGCCGCATTCGTGACCGCGGAGATGCGCCAGGCTAATCCTGTCATGAGAGAGTTCGTGCAGGGTCTCACCGGCCCTGAGCATATTCACGAGCTGCGCTACCTGCCGGAGTTCTATGACTTGCGCAACCGCTGCAAAGCCTTCATCCAGACCGGCGACTACGGCGTGCACAGCAACGTGATCCTGGTCGCGGGGTACCCCAGCCCACCGATCCCGGTGGAGTGGATGACCAACCCGAACTGGTTCGAAGACCTGCGCAACGCTCAAGCGAAAAAGGACTGACGCCATGCCTATCCGCACGACTGGCGCCAGCCAGTACTACTACCGCAACTGGGACTGCGACGATGCGCTGGCCTCGGTCCTTCTGCTGCACGGCTTTGGCGAGCACACCGGCCACTACCACCGCTTTGCCGCGGCGCTCGGTCATGCCGGTTTCGATGTATGGGGCATCGACCATGTCGGCCACGGCATGTCGGGAGGCACGCCTGGGCACTTCGAATCCGTCGACCAGCTGGTCGAGCATGCACGTGACCTCGCACGCCTGATCAGAGAGCGCCACCCTGCCCGTCCCCTGGTGATCGTGGGGCACTCGCTGGGCGGGATCACCGGCGCAAGCCTTGCCCTATCGCTCAAACCGGCGGCAGCGGGCGTGGTACTGACGGGGGCACCGTTCGAGGGGCTGCCAGAGATCGAGGAAGGCCTCGAGCTGATCATGTCGAAAGACGCCTCCTACCTGGATGCGCTGGAGCATGACCCGCTCAAGTTCGACACCGCGCCCGCCGAGGCCAACCTGTGGCAGGCAATCAGCCAGCAGACAGAAGCACTGAACAAAGGCCTGGCGCAGCTCGATATTCCTGTCTTGCTGATCAATGGGGAGCATGACGTGTTCGCGCCGCCCGCGCTTGCCCAGCGCTGGGGACGGCTGATCCCGCATGCCCACGTGGTCGAGATAGCCGGCGGCTACCACGACATCCCCAACGACACCGAGCACCGCCAGGTAGTGGGTCACGTGATCAGTGCCATCAATCGCTGGATTGGCGATCACGGACGCAACGCCGCGCCCTACACCTGCTGCTGAAACCTTCCTTTTTTCAACGCTGGCGGGTGGGCCCTTGGGCCCACCCCGTACCCTATCGTCTGCTGGAGCATGACCGTGAAAGAATCACGTCCTGTTTTCTCGCTGTGCCCGATGATCACACTGTTGACCCTTTCGCTCGGCATGACCGCCGCCTGTGCCGAGGAGCCTTTCGCCGCAGGCTCACGCTGGATGACCGGCGACTGGGATGGCGCTCGCCAGACGCTGCTCGAGCAGGGTTATGACCTGACGCTCAACTACACCAACGAGCTGGGCTGGAACGCCGACGGTGGTTTCAACCAGGACCGAAAAGTCACCTACGCCGATGATCTCCTGTTCGGTCTGGGCGTTGACCTGCAGCGTACCTTTGGCTGGGAGGACGCCTCGCTGCAGTTGTACATCACCAACCGCAACGGCGAAGACATCACCAACCAGCGGCTGATCGATCCCCGCAGCGGGCAATTGACCTCCACCCAAGAGGTGTGGGGCCGCGGCTCGATATGGCGCCTCGCGGAGTTGTCGTACCGGCAGAAATTCCTCGATGACAGGCTGAGCCTGCGTGCCGGCCGGTTCGGCCTCGGCGAATTCGGCGAGTTTCCCTGCGATTTCCAGAACCTGCTGTTCTGCGGCAACACCGGTGGTTCGAGCACCGGGACGGTGTGGTACAACTTCCCGGTCAGCCAATGGGGTCTGCAGCTCAAGTATCAGCTGACGGCCGAGCTGGCGGTGCAAGCTGCCGTGTTCGAGCAAAATCCTTCGCTGCAGTCCAACGACAGCGGTTTCAAGATGAGCTTCTCGGGCGGCAAGGGCGTCATCATGCCAGTTGAAGCCATTTACACGACGGCCCAAGGTCTTCGTGGACTTCCCGCAGAAGTACGCCTCGGCGCGTTCGTCTCCACCGCCGACGCGGATGATGTGTACATGGGCGCCGACGGCCAGCCCCAGCCCCTCACCCCGGAGGGCGGGTATGAACGTCACAGCACCAGTCACGGTTTCTGGACCGTGCTGCGCCAGCAGGTGGCGCTCGTCGGCAATGACCCGGACAGGCCGGTGGAACTGTTTACCCAGGCCCACTTCAACCAGAAGGACACCAGCTACATCCGCAGCTCGCTCAATGTCGGGATGACAATTCAGGGCCCTTTCGACAGCCGGCCTTCCGACCAGCTGGGCATTGCCCTCGGCCGGGTTGAGGTCAGTCCGCGCTTCGAGAAACGCCAGGCGTTGCTCAATGCCATGTCCGGCATCGGTTCATACGACGATCCTGGGTTCATACCGGTGCAGGACAAGGAATACAGCGCGGAGGTGTTCTACGGCGTGCAAGCGACGAAGTGGCTGATGGTCAGGCCCAACCTGCAGTATGTCAGGCACCCAGGCGGGGTCGATGAAGTGGACGATGCGGTTGTCGTTGGCCTGAAGATCCAGACGCGTTTCTGATTGGCGGAAACATCGATAGCACCGATGGAGGGGACGTGAGGGCTTGTGCCGTAGGGCGGCCAACCTTGCGAGGCGGCTATTGAGAGATACGCAGCCCGGACAAACGTCACCCGGGCCCGTGGGACTTACTGCCTCTCTGCGCCAGCGGGCGCAGGGGCAGGTTCGACCGGTTTGAGCTCAGGGTTCTGTGGCGCAGGGCCGCTTGCCTCCTTCACCCGAGTGCGGTCAGCTTCGGCTTGGGCTTTGGCGGCCTTGGCATTTTCCCGGGCTGCGTCGTTGACGTTCTCCTGGGCCTCATCCATTTTCTGCTGGGCCTGCTCACGATGCTCTTGAGCTTCCTCGGCCTTGTCGCAGCCTGCCAGGAACAGAAAAGCCGACAGCGCCACCGCACCTGCGTGAATCTTGCTCATTGATTACTCCTTATAAATGGACAGCTCATCTTTTGAGCCCTGCCGCTTCAGGGAGTTCTACTTCCTTGGGTACCTGGCATTGCGAAGGAGATCAGACGGGCACTCAACGCGATCGGCAGATCAATCCCTTCGCGGAGCATCAAGGCAATATTGAATGCAATCTGTGGCTTTCCAGGCATAGCCCGCGGCTGCGGTAAGTCCTGATTTTCAGCTCCGAGCCGAGCAGCGCCAGCACGCTGCGCAGGTAATGCGTCTGTACCTCGAGGCGCTTGGTGCCGGGATCAAAGTCGTATCCCCAGACATGCTTGAAAATGAGCTGGCGGCTGAGCACCTGGCCCGCATTTTCCATCAGCAACGAAAGCAACCGGCAAGCAGTTGCCTTCAACACACAGGAGGATTCATTGCAACAAAGTCGGCGCCGGTGGGTCTCCAGGCGTAGATCCGCGTAAATGAGCGGTTGTGTCATCGTCGACATGAATTCCTTGGTACCTGTAGCTTTTACCAAGCAGAGCCAAGCGCCGGGCGCCAGAAACGAACAACCCGAGCTCGACTCACATCGAACTCGGGTCATTCAGCAGCAGCTTGCGCTTACGGCAAGGTGTAGGCGATCACACTGTCGCCGCGCTCTGTCGAGTGCGGAGAGCCACCAGCGAAGATCACGACATACTGCTTGCCGGTCTTCTTCGAGCGGTAGGTGATCGGACCGCTCTGGCTACCCACCGGCAGCCGCGATTTCCAGACCTGCTCGCCGGTGTGGCTGTTGAAGGCACGCAGGTAGAAGTCCTGGGTACCGGCGAAGAACACCAGGCCAGAACCGGTGGCCAGGGTCGGGCCGAGGGTCGGCATGCCCAGTGGCAGCTGCAGCCCGGTCGGGATGTTCAGCGGGCCGGTGTCCTGCACGGTACCGACCGGCACCTGCCAGACCAGCTTGTGGGTCTTCAGGTCGACCGCCGACAGCGTACCGAATGGCGGCGCCTGGCAAGGCACACCGAGCGGCGACATGAAGCGCTGGCGCATCGCGCCGTACGGCAGCCCTTTCTGCATGACGATGCCCATGCCTTCACTGCTGCCCTGCCCTTCCGGCAGGTCCTTCACCGGGATCAGATAGTGATACAGGCCCAGGCGCAGATCGTTGACGAACATCAGGTTGGAACGCGGATCGATCGATGCGCCACCCCAGTTCATGCCGCCCAGGGAGCCTGGATACTGAATGGCCCGGTCCAGGCCTGGCGGCGTGAAGACGCCCTCATAGCGGCTGGACTTGAACAGGATACGGCACATCAGCTGGTCGAACGGCGTAGCACCCCACATGTCCGACTCGGTCATGACCTCGTTGCCCATGTTGGGCATGCCTACCGAGTAAGGCTGGGTTGGAGAATACCGTTCACCTTCGATGTCGCCCTTCGGGACAGCACGCTCTTCGATATCGGCGAGCGGCTTGCCATTGCGGCGATCTAGCAGGTAGATCATGCCGGTTTTGGAGGTCACGGCGAGCGCCGGGGTGACCGAACCATCATCGTTATGAATGTCGTGCACCAGCGGCTGGCCGGTGACGTCAAAGTCCCAGACATCGTGGTGCACGGTCTGGAACGACCACACGGGACGGCCGGTCGCAACGTTAACCGCAACGATCGAGGAGCCCCACTTGTCGTCATGCTCGGTGCGGGTGCCGCCGAAGAAGTCTGGCGTCGCGTTGCCGGTAGGCAGGTATACCAGGCCCAGCTCGGCATCATACGACATGGCCACCCAGACGTTTGGCGTGCCACGCGTGTAGCCTTCAGGCGACAGCGGTTCGCGCGTGACATCGGGGTTGCCCGGATCCCACGCCCAGACCAGCGCACCAGTCACCGCGTCATAGGCTCGCACTACGCCTGACGGCTCGTTGGTCTCGAAGTTGTCGATCACCCGACCGCCGACGATAACCAAGTTGCCCGCCACCAGTGGTGTCGAGGACTGCTGATAGTAGCCAGGCTTGACTTCACCCATGCCGACCTTCAGATCGACCGTGCCGTTGTCACCAAAGTTGGCAGCAGGTTGGCCAGTATGGATGTCGATGGCCATCAGGCGACCGTCGCCGGTCGGGAAGAACAGACGTTGCGGGCTGACAGAGGCATCCAGAGGTGCATCAGGCTGAGCGCCTGGCGCATCGGCAACCTTGGTCGCTGCCTGAGCATCGAAATAGCCGATTCCGCGGCAGCGCTGGTAGGTGGAATTACCCTTGCCCGCGGCGAACCTCCAGTTTTCCTTGCCCGAATCGACATCATAGGAAATTACAGTGCCGTAGGTGGTGCAGACGAACACGCTGTCGCCGATCTGCAGCGGCGTGTTCTGGTCCTCGGCATCGCCTACCCCCGGGACGACTGCCTCGCCCGTGTGAGCGGTCCAGGCCACTTTCAGGCCTTTGACGTTTTCCGGAGTGATATCGGCCAAAGACGAGAAGCGTGAGCCCCGCGAATCTCCTGCCCAGGCGTTCCAGTCACCCGTATCGGGCGCCTGAGCGGCTGCCGGCGAATCTTGCGCGGGCATCACAGCCTCGGCGGAACGGATGACATTCTTGGGTTCGAATGCGCTGATCGCCGTCATGACGATACCGACACAGGTCACGGCACCCACCGCGGCCCCCGCCATGCGCACGCCTCGTGCCCGCGTGAACAAAGGGACGGAGAATGCCAGCACGGCCCCGATTATCGCAAAAGCGAAGAGCCGAGAGAGCAGCGGCCAGAACTGCAGCCCCACGTCCAGGAGCGCCCAGATAGCGGTGCAGACCACAACCAATAGCATGAGTACGACACCGAGCAACCGGCGACGCGCTACCAGCCAACCGGCGGCGACCAAAGCCAGGCCTGCGATCAGGAAGTACCAGCTACCCCCCAACCAGGCTAGCCAGCCGCCGCCCCCTACGAAATAAATGCCGGCCAGGAATATGACCGTCCCTACGATTGCCAGCCACGCCCGGCCCAACCGGCCGGGGAATGCTTCTTCTACCACGATGACTTCCCTTTATAGCGATTTCAAAACAGCATGCGGTCGAGCCGGCCGAGACGCCCTCGAAAACCAATTCTCCCTGTACGCAACCACTTATCAACGGTTACCCTGCATAATAATTTTTTACTTATTATCTACTCAAGAAAAATAATTCGCTATTTTTTATTTGTGCTGATAAATGATCCAATGACCCTCTGCCCTGGCAAGCGCCCACGGACTTACGTGAAGGTCAACACGACCGCTGGTCTGCAGCAAAAAAAGGAATTTTTTTCTTTGTCCGGAGAGGAAGTTTCGCTATTTTCCCTTGACCTAACGCCATCGCCTGGCAAGGAGATAAAATGCCGAGTGACAATACTGACCTTACCGAGGGTGAGATCAGGGGCGACGCGACCACTGATCGCGTCAAACTGGGCGAAGAAATTCGCAAGCTGCGCAAGGCGCGCGCCAGGACGCTGGCGGAAATCGCCCTTGCAACGGGTCGGTCGATCAGCTTCATCAGCCAGCTCGAGCGTGGTCGCGCGGAGGTCCCTATCTCCGACCTGAAGCGCATTGCCATGACCTTGGGTGTGCCGCTGAACTGGTTCTTTACCTCAGACACCCAGCCCCTGGCGGAAACCGGCCGGGTTGTACGGGCAGGCGAACGCAGGCGTCTGGGCTCGGTCAGCGGCAAGATCTCCGAAGAACTGTTATCGCCGAGTGTGGGTGGCCTGTTCGAGATGTACCAGAGCACTCTCAG
>NZ_DATELE010000251.1:0-12252 GCF_035277045.1 Pseudomonas sp.
GAGCCCGACTCGCCCACCAGGCCGAACGATTCGCCATCCTCGACACTCAGGTCGACGTCGTGCAACACCTGGTTGAGCGCGGCGCCAACGCCGAAGCTCAGGTTCAGCGATTGTGCTTGGATCATGGACATGGTCGTTTACCTCAGCAGGTGAGCCAGAGCGGGTCGCGTTGCAACACCGGCAGGCGCGGGCGGCGGTTGTCCATGCTCGGCAAGGCTGCCAGCAGGCCACGGGTGTACGGGTGTTCGGCGTACTGCAGGTCACAGGCGGCCAGCGACTCGACCACGCGCCCGGCGTACATCACCAGCACCCGGTCGCAGTAATTGCGCACCAGGTTGAGGTCGTGGCTGACGAAGATCAGCCCCATCTGCTGCTCGACCACCAGTTCCTCGAGCACGTTGAGCACCTGCTGGCGCACCGACACATCGAGCGCCGAGGTCGGCTCGTCGGCGATGATCACCTCAGGATTGGTGATCACCATCATGGCGATCATGATGCGCTGCCCCATGCCGCCGCTGACCTCATGCGGGTACAGGTTGTAGACCCGACCGGGATCGCGGATGTGCACCTTCTCGAGCATCAGCAACACCCGCTCGCGCGCCTCGGCGCGGCTGGCCTTGTGGTGCGCGAGGTAGGCCTCGGCGATCTGGTCGCCGACCTTGACCACCGGGTTGAGCGAGTACTTGGGGTCTTGCATGATCATCGAGATGCGCTGGCCGCGGATCTTCTGCATGGCCTTTTCGCTGGCACCGAGCAGGTCGACATCGCCGAAGCGCAGGGCCTTGGCGGTGATCTGCGTGCTCCCCGGGTGCAGCTTGAGCAGGCTGCGCCCGACGGTGGACTTGCCTGAGCCGGACTCGCCGACGATGGCAAGTTTTTCGCGGCCCAGGGTGAACGACACATCGCGCACCGCGTGCATTTCTTTCTTGCCGTTGACGAAGCGCACATTGAGCGAATCGACAGTGAGTTTGAGCGTCGACATACAGCCTCCAGTTACTCGCTACGCGGATCGAGAATGTCCCGCAGGCCATCGCCCAGCAGGTTGAACGCCAGGCTGACCAGCATGATCGCCGCACCAGGTACCGCGACCAGCCACCAGCACTCGAGCATGTAGCGCCGGCCCGTGGAGATCATCGCGCCCCACTCCGGCAGCGGCGCCTGCGCACCCAGGCCGAGGAAGCCCAGGGCCGCGGCGGTCAGGATGATGCCGGCCATGTTCATGGTCAGGCGGATGATCACCGACGACATGCACATCGGCACGATGTGGCGCAGGATGATCCGCGTCGACGACGCGCCCTGCAGCTCGACGGCGACCACGAAGTCGGCCTTGCGCAGCGACAGCGTCTCGGCCCGCGCCAGGCGGGCGATCGGTGGCCACGAGGTAAGCGCGATGGCGACCACGGCGTGCTCCAGGCCGGGGCCGAGGGCGGCGATGAACGCCAGCGCCAGCACCAGGCTGGGGAACGAGATGAAGATGTCGGTGATGCGCATGAACACCGTGTCGACGATGCCGCCGAAATACCCCGAGACGGTGCCGATGAACAGCCCGATGGGGCCGACGATGACCGTGACCAGGGCGATGATGTAGAGCGTGATGCGCGCGCCGTAGACCAGCCGGCTGAAGATGTCGCGACCGTATTCGTCGGTGCCGAACCAGTGCGCTGCACCGGGCGACTGCAAGGCATTGGCGAGGTTTTGCACGACCGGGTCGTGGGTGGCGATCCAGGGTGCGAAGGCGGCCACCACCATCAGTAGCAAGGCCACCAGCAGGCCCACCAGGGTCATCGGGTTGCGCAGCAGGTGGCGAAGCACCCGCAGGCTGCTCTTGTACAAGGCGTCGAGGCTGGAGGCGGGCGTGCCGTCGGCCTTGGCGGTTGATTCAGTGGAAGACAGGTTGGCAATCATCGGCATGCTCTCGATGTGAAATCACGGCCACCCGGGCGCCCATGGACGCCCAGGGCGGTGTTCAACGTTGCTTGTAGACGGCCAGGTAGCGAGTCGCCTCGGCGTCATCGCCGGTAAACCCCTTGACGTCCAGCGCGCTCACGGCGGTGTCGGTCATCTGCGAAATCATCATGATCGGGCCGACCTGCTCGTCGTACAGCTTCTGCGCTTCGTGGTACAGGCTCAGGCGCTTGCCTGCGTCGCGCTCCACCCCGACCCGGTCGATCAGGTCATTGAGCTGGCGATTGAAGAACGACGCACGCCAGCCCTGGAAATTGGGCAAGCCGGCAGTGTCGCTGTTGTCGGGGTTGTAGACGAAGGTGCGCAGGCTGAAGTACGGATGCGGATAGCGCTCGGCGCCACGAGCCACGATCATCTCGAAGTTGCGCGCGCGCATGGCGCCGTAGACCTGGTTGCCGGTGCCGGTGACGATGCTGGCCTTGATCCCGCCTTCGGCCAGGGTTGCCTGCATGCGTGCGGCAATGTCGATGAAGGGCGGTTCGGACAGCGTGCGAAGGGTGGTGCTGAAGCCCTGCGGGTAGCCCGCTTCGGCGAGCAGCGCCTTGGCCTTGGCCACGTCCATCGTGTAGCCAGGATCGGGCAGGCGTGCCTCCAGGCCCAGTTGCATCGGTTGCTGGTTGAGCGTGCCGTAGTGGGGCATGACCTGCTCGTCCAGGCCCTTGTAGTCAATCAGGTAGCGCACCGCTTCGCGCACCTTCTGGTTGGCGAATTCGGGCTGCTTCATGCTCATCGCCACGTAGTACATGGTGCCGCGCTGCAGCGATTGCACCTGCAGCTTGCCAGCGCCCTCGATGGCCTTGATATCGGGCGCGGCCATGCCGTAGGCCAGGTCCAGGTCACCGCGCTCGAGCATCAGACGCAGCGATTGCGACTCGGTCATGTGGCGCACCAGTACCCGCTTCATTTTTGCCGGGCCGCCCCAGTAGCCGTCGAAACGGGTCATCACCAGCGCATCGTTGGCGGTCCATTTGCTGAGGGTGAAGGGACCGCTGCCAGCCTCGTTGGTCACCAGCCAGGCCGCGCCGAGGTCGCCGTTCTTCTCGTGCTTCAGGGCTTGCTGACGGTCGACGATGACGGCGCTGGGCGAGATCGCCAGCGAGTCGATCACCAGCAACGGATCGGTCGGCTGCGGCAGGTCGATCACCAGAGTGTGCGCGTCGCTGGCGCGGATCAGCTGCTGGATGTTCTCGACGCTGTAGCCGTAGGCTTTCCAGGTGGTGGCCAGGCCGAAGTTGAGTTTCATCACCCGGTACAGCGACCAGGCCACGTCGTCGGCGGTGAGGGCATTGCCGGAGTGGAAGGTGACGTCGGTGCGCAGGTGGAAGGTGATCTGTTTGCCGTCTTCGCTCACCTCCCAGCGCTCAGCCAGTTGCGGCAGGTGCTTGTCCGGGTTGCCGTTGTCACGCTTGACCAGGGTGTCGTAGAGGTTGGCGTTGATCCCGGACGCATCCAGGCCCGGGGCGTTGGCCGGATCGATGGAGAACAGGTTGACCATGCTCATGCCGACAATCAGCTGGTCGGCGGGGGTCTTGGCCTGCACCGCGGCGAGCGGGCCGAGCGCCAGGATCGCGCCCAGCAGGCTTGCGCGCAGGGTTGGGAATACTGTCTTCATGTAGGCACCTTCTTTTTATAGTTGTTCGCTGTGCTCGCGCGGGCGCGAGGCCTTAACGGGTCCGTGGGTCGAACACCTTGTACAGGGCATCGCTGATCAGGTTGAGCGCGACGAAGATCAGGCCGATCACCAGCACGCAGCCCATCACCGCGTTCATGTCGCCGAGCATCAGGCTGCTGGTGAGGTACTGGCCGAAACCGGGCCAGGCAAACACCGTCTCGATCAGCACCGCGCCTTCGAGCAGCGAGCCATAGGCCAGGGCGACCACCGTGAGCAACTGCACGAGAATGTTACGAAACGCATGGCCCCAGACCACCTGGCGCCGTGACAGGCCTTTCACCCGGGCGGTGATGATGTACTCCTGCGACAGCTGCTCGAGCATGAAGCTGCGGGTCATGCGGCTGATGTAGGCGACCGAGTTGAGGCCGAGGATCAGCGCGGGCAGCACGATGTGGCGCAGCGCGCTGGTGAAGGCTTCCCAATCGCGGGCCAGGGCGGTGTCGATCAGCAGCAGGCCGGTGACGTCCGGCACCATGCCGTCGTAGGCCAGGTCGATCCGCCCTGCCCCGCCTGCCCAGCCGAGCCAGGCATAGAACACCAGCAGGCCCATCATGCCGACCCAGAAGATCGGCGTGGAGTAACCGAACAGGGTGATCACCCGCGCCACATGGTCGCCCAGCCGGCCCTGGTTGCTGGCCGCGACCACACCCAGCGGCAGGCCGATGAGAATGCCGAACAGAATGGCCAGGGTGGCCAGCTCGATGGTCGCCGGGAACACCCGCTTGATGTCTTCGAGCACCGGGTGGCCGGTGAGCAGCGCATTGCCGAAATCACCGTGCATCAGGTCGCTCAGGTACATCCCGAACTGGGTCCAGATCGGTTGGTCCAGTCCCATCGACCGGTACACCTGGTCGTAGGTGGAACTGTCGGCATCCGGACCGACCACGGCCAGCACCGGGTCCAGCGGCATCACCCGGCCAATGAAGAAAGTCAGCGCCAGCAGACCCAGCAGAGTCACCAGGACCGTGCTGGCCCGGCGGGCAGTACCAGACACACGGGTGCCCAGCACAGAGGCAGTCGAAAGAAACATAACGGGCTCCTGAAAAAGCGTTCACCAATCAGCACGGCGTGAGGAGCGCGTACGCCCCCTTCCCGCTCAACGCGACTTGTAGACGTCTTTGTAACGGGTGGTGGCCGCGGTGTGGCCCTGGTAATCCTGGACATCGTGATAAAGCACCACCGTGTCGGTCATCTGCGACACGGGCAGGATCGCCCCCACCTGCTCGTCCAGGGTCTTCTGGATCTGCTGGTACTGGGCCAGTTGCCGCGCCTTGTCGGGCTCGACCTCGGCCTGCTCGATCAGGCTGTTCAGTTCAGGGCTGTAGAACGAGGTGCGCCAGCCCTGGAAGTTGCTGAGCCTGGCTTCGTCGCGGTTGTCCGGGTTGTACACCAGGGTGCGCAGGCTCGAGTGCGGATGCCGCTCGGCACCGCCACCGCCACGGCCGACCAGGATGTCGAAGCTGCGATCGCGCATGGCGCCGTAGATCTGGTTGCCAGTGCCGGTGACGAGGGTGGCCTGGATGCCGGCCTGGGCCAGGGTCGACTGCAGGCTGGAGGCGATGTTGATGAACGGCGGCTCGGTGAGCACGCGGATGGTGGTCTTGAAACCGTCTGGGTAACCGGCTTCGGCCAGCAGCCTCTTCGCCTCGGCCACGTTCAGGGTGTAGCCCGGGTCGTCCAGCCGCCCCGCCAGGCCCAGCGGCAGCGGGCGCTGGTTGAGCTGGCCGTAGTGCGGCATCACGGTCTGGTTGATGCCCTGGTAGTCGATCAGCGAGCGGACCGCCTGGCGCACGCGGGGGTCGTCGTAGGGCTTTTGCCTGACGCTCAGGGCCACGTAGTAGAGGGTGCCGCGCTGCACGGTCTGGGTATGCACCTTGTCGGAGTGCTCCAGTGCCTTGATGTCCGGCGCGGACATGCCCTTGGCCAGGTCCAGGTCGCCACGCTCGACCATCAGACGCAACGACTGCGACTCGGTCATGTTGCGCATGACGATGCGCTTGAGCTTCGCCGGGCCGCCCCAGTAACCGTCGAAACGGGTCATCAGGATCACGTCGTTGGCGCGCCAGTCATTGAGGATGAACGGGCCGCTGCCCGCGGCGTGGGTGGTCAGCCAGGCAGCGCCCATGTCCTCGCCCTTCTGGTGCTGCTGGACGACTTTGCGGTCGAGGATGAAGGCGCTGGGCGAGGTCGCCAGAGTGTTGAGCACCAGCATCGGGTCGGTCGCGCGTGGCAGCTCGATGACGAAGGTGTGCTCATCGGTGGCGCGCGTGTACTGGGCGACGTTGCCGGCAGTGAAACCGTATGCCTTCCAGGTGGATGCCAGGGCCAGGTTGAGCTTGAGGATACGTTGCAGCGACCAGGCGACGTCTTCGGCGCTCAGCGGATTGCCGGACTGGAACTTGACCCCCTCGCGCAGATGGAAGGTCAGGGTCTTGCGGTCGTCGCTGACCTGCCAGCTTTCGGCCAGGGCCGGTACCAGCTGGTCCGGTTGCTTCACATCCTGCACCAGCAGCATGTCGTAGAGGTTGGCGTTGATCTCCGAGACATCCAGCCCGGTGGCAGCGGCCGGGTCGAGCGACAGCAGGTTGATCATGCTCATGCCGACGATCAGCTGGTCGGCCGGTGTCTTGGCGAAAGCCGCAGGTACCGAGGTCATCGCCAGCGACGCGGCGAGGACCCCCGCCCAGAGTTTGGGAAGAACGCTCATGTGAGATAGCCTTTTTATAGTTATTGGACTCTCGGGCGGCACGCTATCGCGCGCGCCGCCATGCACGAATCAGAAGCTGTGCAGCGTGTTGGTTTCGACGTAGTCGAAGTCGATCTCCTCACCCAGGCCAGGCAGGTCCGAGAGGTGCACGAAGCCGTCCTCGTCCATCGGGTCGACCAGGCGCTTGAGGTAGGCCGGCACCTCGTCGTAGTTCAGGAACGGGTGCAGCAGTCCGCGTTCGTACCAGGTGCAGTTCTTGATCGCGCCGACCACGGCCAGGTTGGCCGCGCCGTTGCCATGGATCTCGCAATCCATGCCGAAGGACTCGGCCATGTGCGCGACCTTCAGGCACGGTGCGATCCCGCCGACCCCCGCAACGCCGGCGCGCAGGATATCGCACACATCGTTCTTCACCCAGCTGGCACGGCTCAGGTGCTTGCCACCCAGGCTTTCCGGCCCCAGCACCGGGATGTCCAGCTGGCCGGACAGCCAGGCGTAGGATTCGGCGGAGTCCTCCATCATCGGCTCTTCGAACCAGGCGAAATCGAGTTTCTCCAGCGCCCGGCCGATGGTCAGGGCTTCGGTACGGCTGTACCAGTGATAGCCGTCGATCATCAGCGCGATGTCCGGGCCTACGGCCTCGCGCACGGCGGCGCACGCCTTGATGTCCATGCTCACGCTAGGCGCGAACGAGACCGGCGGCATCCAGGTGTGCAGCTTGATCGCCTTGTAGCCGCGCTTGACCAGGGTTTCGGCGAAGCGGCCGTACTCCTCGGGGGTCGATAGACCGCCCTGAAGCTCGTCGCCGCACATGGTCGAACCGTATGCGGGCACCTTGTCGCGGTAGCCGCCGATCAGCTTGTGCACCGGCACGTGCAGCTTGCGCCCGGCCCAGTCCCACAGGGCCTGCTCGACCAGCGCCAGCGCACGGTCGGTCAACTGGCTGGCGCTGCCGCGCTGCCAGTGCGCCAGGTCGTGCCAGATTTTTTCACGGTCGAAGGCATTGGCGCCAACCAGCACCTTGCGCACGAAACCATCGAGTACATACGGGCGGATGAGTTCAGGCGCACCGAGTGCGTAGCCTTCGTTGCCGCATTCGGTGCGAATGCGCAGCAGGGCCATCCGGGCCTGGGTGACGTCGCCGGGGTGGGCATGGCCGGCACTGTCCACGGCTCGGCGGGTGGGATAGGAAAATACCTGGACGTTAACAGCGGTGATGATCATGGACGTCTGAGCCTTTTTATTGGATTTGTGGCGGGTGAGTCACGCTCTGGCAGTGATCCTACGTCATCATACAACAATTGAGAAGCACCCCTGGAAAACTTTCTAAAACCCACCTTTTTTAGCTCATCATGCGTCTCCGCGATACCTTTATCGCCCTGAACACCCATGCATAAACCCTCAAAAACACTGATCTAGAGCTACCCAACCAAGTCATCCGACAACATTTCAAGAAATCGTAGACATCAACGATGTTGTACGATAACTTTTTGCTCGAACTCACCACGCACCCTCTCCGCTCCACCGGATCGGTCACCGACCTCCGGCTCATAACGACCTCGACAAAAACAACAAAAGAAGATCGCATGAACACACGACTCCGCACGCTCATTGCTGTCAGTACCCTCGGCCTGTCTTTGCATGTGTACGCAGACTCGGCCAGCATCAACTACCGCCACGGCTACACCGAAGACGACAGCATTCACTCCGACCGGATCAAGCTCAATTACCGGATGGACAGCGGGCTGGGATTCGCGGCCGAGATCAAGTACAAGACCGCCGGTGACCGCGAGGACGTCGCCTACGACAACATGGTCAACAACGGCCATGAGTTCACCGTGGACTACAACTACAAGCTCAGCGCCAGATCGACGCTGACGCCGGCGTTCCAGATGGACAGCTCCAAGGACGCCACCGCCTACAAGTTCGGTCTGAAGTACAGCTACAAGATCTCCGACACCTGGTACGCCGCCGCGCGCGTGCGACACGATGCGAGAAACCTCGACCGTGACCAGATCGATCACAGCTGGGCCGATCGCGCCAAGGACAACCAGAACACGACTCGCCTCGAAGGCTGGCTCGGCTATACCCCGCAAGGTCCATGGGCGTTCGAGTACCAGTACATCCACTTCCACACCGACTACATTCGCTACGACAACAAGAAGAGCGACTACGAGCAGAACCTGATCGTCAAATACAAGCTCAACAAGCAGTGGGCGCCGTTCATGGAGGTGGGCGACATCAAGGTTAAGTCCACCACCGACGACCGCCAGGCGCGCTGGCGCCTGGGAATCCAGTACAACTTCCTGTAATGCCCCGCCGCCGGGCAGGCATCAGGGCCGCCCGGTGTTTCTCTTTGACGCCACATCACGCACTGACAACCAGAGGCCCCCGCCATGACGACAGCACCTCCTCCGAGCAAACCTTTCAACCGCCTGCTGCTGACCGGCGCCGCCGGTGGGCTGGGGCAGATCCTGCGCGACGCGTTGCAGGCGCACGCCAATGTCGTGCGCGCATCCGATATCAGCCCGATGGCGCCACCCGCAGGCGACCATGAAGAGGTGATCACCTGCGACCTGGCGGACAAAGCCGGGGTACTGGCGCTGGCCAACGACGTGGATGCCATCGTGCACCTGGGCGGGATCTCCACCGAGCGCGCATTCGAGGAAATCCTCGACGCCAACATCCGGGGCACCTTTCATGTCTATGAGGCTGCGCGAAAACACGCGATCAAGCGGGTGATCTTTGCCAGCTCCAACCACGTCACCGGCTTCTATCCGCAGGACGAGCACGTGGATGCGCACTCCCTGCGCCGACCCGACTGCTATTACGGGCTGTCCAAGTCCTATGGCGAGGACCTCGCAACGTTCTATTTCCATCGCTATGGCATCGAGACCGTGAGCTTGCGCATCGGCTCCTCGTTCCCCGAGCCGCGTAACCTGCGCATGCTGTCCACGTGGCTGAGCTATCCAGACCTGGCGCACCTCGTGGAACGCGCATTGCTTGCCGAAAACGTCGGTCATACCGTGGTGTATGGCGTTTCAGCCAACCGTGACCTGTGGTGGAGCAACCGCTATGCGGCGCACCTGGGCTTCAACCCGCAGGACAGCTCCGAGCGCTTCCGCGCGCAGATGGAGCAACAGCCCACGGCTGCGGCAGACGACCCTGCCGCACGGCTGCAAGGTGGCGCGTTCACTGCCGCTGGCCCTTTTGGCGACTGAAACCGAGGACTGCACATGACCGCCGAACTGATTGTCGACGCACGCAATGCCACAGGCGAAAGCCCGGTCTGGCACCCTCAGGAAAATGCGCTGTACTGGGTCGACATACCCGCCGGACGCCTGCATCGCTGGCAGCTGGATGGCCAGACCGACTCCTGGCAAACCGACGAGATGCTCGCGTGCATTGCCCGTAGCTCGCACGGCCATTGGCTGGGTGCCCAGGAAAGCGGGATTTTCCAGCTGACTCCCCAGGCCGGCGGACGCCTGCGCGCCGAGAAGTGCGCCAGCGTCGAGCATGCCCGTGAAAAGATGCGTTTCAACGACGGGCGCTGTGACCGGCAAGGGCGTTTCTGGGCTGGCACCTTGCAGACCAGCATGGGCGCTGATCCTGTGGGCGCGCTCTATCGGTACGATCCGCGGCCGGGCGGCCCGGTGCAGCCCTTGCATGCCCGGCTGGAAGGACTGACCGTGCCCAATGGCATGGCGTTCAGCCCCGGCGGCACGACGATGTACATCTCGGACTCTCACCCCGGCGTGCAACTGATCTGGGCTTTCGACTACGACCCCGATACCGGCACACCGCACAACCGCCGGGTGTTCGTCGACATGAACCAGCATGCCGGGCGACCGGATGGTGCCGCGGTGGATGCCGAAGGCTGCTATTGGATTTGTGCGATCGATGCCGGTCAGGTGCTGCGCTTCACCCCTGAAGGCCGATTGGACCGGGTGCTGGAAGTGCCGGTAAAAAAACCGACCATGTGCGCCTTTGGTGGCCCGGGCATGGACACGTTGTTCGTGACTTCGATTCGTCCGCAGGGCGTTGATCTGAGCGACCAGCCGTTGGCCGGTGGGGTATTCGCGTTGAATCCGGGTGTGAAGGGTTTGCCTGAGGCGCTCGCCGGAGCGGTATGAAGGGATTGCAACGTTGCTGACAACCTCCGCTGCACAGCGCCGGCGACGGCAAGCCATACCGGCAGCGGTCACGCTGCCGGTGTGTGCTGGCCCGTTACGAACGTCCGCCCTTGCGATCACCGCCATGGCTATGCTGCCCGCCTACGCGTGCTTTCTCGGCCCTGTCGGTCTTGACATCCTGGTGGCCGCCGCCCTTGCCCCCAGCGTCGTGGACTTTCTGCGGATTATCGGAAAAGCCTTGGCCTGACTCACGATGCTTGCTCATGAAACCTCCGGATCAACGATAACGAACGAGTGTGTCGGTACGTTGGAGTGCGGGAGTGGGCGCTGCGCTTCGCTGTCCTGACCAATGGCACGGTGTTGCGTGCAGCGTGACAGGAGGGTTGCGCTGTGAGGGCAACGCTCTTACATCGGGGAGCTCAACGCCCTCGGCTCGGCGTGGCCGGGTACTGTGGGAGATTGTGTGTTTGTTCCCTGCCGACATCGCACAACGCGCAAGTGATGTGGCCCGGCGAGGGCTTCGCCCTCGGTCGCGACACAAGGCCCGCTCCCACAGGGCCCGGCTATGCCGGGCCAGGTGCTGTGACGACCTCGGTAGAAGACAGTTGCTCCCACAGGGCCCGGCGAAGCCGGGCCGGGGGTGGACGGATTCAGCCGCCTGCCGCGATCCTACATCCCCGCGACGCGCGCCCGCGCGCTGTGCAGCTTCTTGTAGCTTTCGACCAGCTTCAGGTGCCGGTCCAGCCCTTCGAGCTTCATGCTGGTCGGCGTCAGGCCATGGAACCGCACGCTGCCGTCCATCGAGCCCAGCACGGCATCCATCCGCGCATCGCCAAACATCCGGCGGAAGTTGACCTCATAGTCCGCAAGCTCCAGGTCTTCGTCCAGTTCCACCTCCAGCACGACATTCACCGCCTGGTAGAACAAGCCACGCTCGACCGTGTTGTCGTTGTACTGCAAGAAGGCGCCGACCAGGTCCCTCGCCTCTTCGAACTGCCGCAAGGCGAGATGGATCAGCAGCTTCAACTCCAGGATCGTCAGCTGGCCCCAGGCCGTATTGTCGTCGAATTCGATGCCGATCAAGGTCTTGATGTCGGTGTAGTCATCCAGCTCGCTCTCTTCCAGACGCGAAACCAGCGCCTGCAGGCCCTCGTCGTCCAGGCGGTGCAAGTTGAGGATATCGGCACGGAAGAACAGCGCCTTGTTGGTGTTGTCCCAGATCAGGTCCTCGATCGGATAGATTTCCGAATAGCCCGGCACCAGAATGCGGCAGGCAGTCGCGCCCAGCTGGTCATACACCGCCATGTACACTTCCTTGCCCATGGCCTGGAGAATGCCGAACAACGTGGCAGCCTCATCGGCATTGGACTCTTCGCCATGACCCGAGAAGTCCCATTCGACAAACTCGAAATCGTGCTGGGCACTGAAGAAGCGCCACGACACCACACCGCTCGAATCAATGAAATGCTCGACGAAGTTGTTCGGCTCGGTCACCGCGAAGCCTTCGAAGGTAGGCTGGGGCAGATCGTTCAGGCCTTCAAAGCTGCGCCCTTGCAGCAGTTCGGTCAGACTGCGCTCCAGCGCCACTTCAAAACTTGGGTGCGCGCCAAACGAGGCGAACACACCACCGGTACGCGGGTTCATCAAGGTGACGCACATCACCGGGAATTCACCGCCCAGCGACGCATCCTTCACCAGCACCGGGAAGCCCTGTTCTTCAAGGCCCTGGATACCGGCCATGATACCGGGGTACTTGGCCAGGACCTCTTGCGGCA
>NZ_DATELE010000252.1:0-3856 GCF_035277045.1 Pseudomonas sp.
TGCTGGGCCATGATTCGCACCAGACCGCCTATTTCATCTTCGCGCTCAAGGGGCCGCTGTTCACCCTGCTGCAAAATCGCTACAGCGATGAGCCCGCGGTGCTGGCCGACCAGTTGATGCAAATCTCCGAGCTGCTCGACGCCTTGGGCATGCACACCATCCGCACTTTCCAGAAGTCCCGCGAGGCGGTGATCAAGCGCCAGCAGGAAGAGCTGCTCGAGCTGTCGACCCCGGTGGTCAAGTTGTGGGACGGGGTGCTGGCACTGCCGATGATCGGCACCCTGGACTCGCAACGCACCCAGGTGGTGATGGAATCGCTGCTGCAGCGCATCGTCGACACCGGCTCGGAAATTGCCATCATCGACATCACCGGCGTGCCGACCGTCGATACCCTGGTGGCCCAGCACCTGCTCAAGACCGTCACCGCCATCCGCCTGATGGGCGCCGATTGCATCATCAGCGGCGTACGCCCGCAGATCGCCCAGACCATCGTGCACCTGGGCCTGGACCTGCAAGGCGTGGTCACCAAGGCGAACCTCGCCGATGCCCTCAAGCTGGCCCTGACCCGGCTTGGCGTGAGCGTGGGCAAGGCGAACTGAGCCCATGGACCGCATCCCGATTTTGCAGATGGGCGACTTCCTCCTGGTGACCATCCAGGTCGACATGCATGACCAGCTCGCCCTGACCTTGCAGGACGACCTGTCCGAACGCATCAGCCGCACCTCGGCGCGCGGCGTGCTGATCGATATCTCGGCCCTGGACATGGTCGACTCGTTCATCGGCCGCATGATCGGCACCATCTCCGGACTGTCCAAGATCATGGACGCCGAGACCGTGCTGGTGGGCATGCAGCCTTCGGTGGCGATCACCCTGGTCGAACTGGGTCTGACCCTGCCTGGCGTGATCACCGCGCTGAACGTCGAGCGCGGCATGAAACTGCTCCAGGACCGGGTACGCCTGCAATGAACCTGCGCAGCAGCGGTACCCAAGCGATCCGCATCGAGCAGGACGTGGTGCTGGCGCGCCAGACCGCGCGCAAGCTGGCCACCGAATGCGGCATGCGCCTGGTCGACCTGACCAAGATGGTCACCGCGGTCAGCGAGCTGGCCCGTAACACGGTGGTCTATGGCGGTGGCGGTGACATGGACTGGGAGATCCTCGACGACCACGGACGGGTCGGCCTGCGCCTTCTGTTTCGCGACGAAGGGCCGGGCATTCCGGACCTCAAGCTGGCGATGACCGACGGCTGGACCTCTGGCGGCGGCCTTGGGCTTGGCCTGACCGGCGCCAAGCGGCTGGTCGATGAATTCGAACTGGACACTGCCCCAGGCGAGGGCACGCGGATCACGATCACCCGATGGACATGAATATCAGCGGCAGCCTGACCCAGGTGCTGGACATCGACGACATCAGCCAGGTCGGGCACGCCCGGCGCACCGCGCAGCGGTTGGCCGAGCAGCATGGTTTCGACGAGCGCGAGGCTGGCCGCGTGGCCCTGGTGGCCACCGAGCTTGCCAGCAACCTGCTCAAGCATGCCGGCCGTGGCGAGATGCACCTGCAGGTGCTGGCGCGCCGCGCGGGCGGATTCGGCATCGAGTTGCTGGCCATCGACCGCGCCCAGGGCTTCGACCTGCAGGCGTGCATGACCGATGGTTTCTCCACCGGCGGCACCCAGGGTATCGGCCTGGGCGCCATCTCGCGTCAGGCGGAGGTGTTCGATGTGTATGCCGACACCCGCGGTGCGGTGCTGCTCGCTCGGTGCTACCCACGCAGCGATCGCGCGCCGGACCTGCGCTACGGCGTCAGCCAGCATTCACTGCACAACGACCCTGCCTGCGGCGACGTCTGGCACCTGGCATTGCGTGACCAAGGCTTGAGTGCCCTGATCATCGATGGCCTCGGCCATGGCGAGGAAGCGGAGCGTGCCGCGCGCGCCGGGGAACAAGCCTTTGCCCTGGCACCCTTCGCCGACGCGCTGACCGCGGTGGCCGACATGCACCACGCCATGACGGGCACGCGTGGCGGCGCCCTGGCGTTCGCCCAGTACGATGCCCACACCGGGGCGCTGGGCTTCACCGGTGTCGGCAATATTTCCGGCACCTTGCTCAACGCCGAGAAATCCCGGGGGCTGGCGTCGCAGCCAGGGATCGTCGGCGGCCAGTACCGTAAAGCCCAGCGCTTTGACTATGCTCACGTGAACGGACATCTGTTGATCATGCACAGTGACGGCCTGCAAACCCGTTGGAACCTTGGCGACTATCCCGGCCTGGTCCATCGTCATCCCGCGGTGATCGCCAGCGTGCTGCACCGGGATTTCTGTCGTGGCCGCGACGATGTGACCGTGCTGGTCATTGCCCTGGAGCCTGCCCATGGCTGACCCCGATCTGCCTCAGACCGCCTTGATCGCCCGCCTTGAAGCGGAAAACTCCGCCCTGCGCGACGAGCTCGAGGAAACCAACCAGGGCGTGCTCGCGCTGTATGCCGAACTGGACATCCAGGCCGAACAGCTGCGCCAGGCGTCGGACCTCAAGAGCCGCTTCCTGTCGTACATGAGCCATGAATTCCGCACGCCGCTGGGCTCGATCCTGAGCATCACCAGCCTGCTCTCCGATGAACTGGACGGCCCCCTGAGCCCTGAACAGCACAAGCAGGTGGCCTTCGTCAGCACCGCGGCACGCGAGCTCAGCGACATGGTCGACGACCTGCTCGACCTGGCCAAGATCGAAGCAGGGCGCATCACCATCTCGCCGGCCTGGTTCGACATGTTCGACCTGTTCGCTGCGCTGCGCGGGATGTTCCGCCCGATCGTCGATGCCAGCGCGGTGGACCTGATCTTCGAAGAACCGGTCGGCCTGCCGCGGCTGTACACCGACGACAAGAAGCTGGCGCAGATCCTGCGCAATTTCATCTCCAACGCCTTGAAATTCACCCTCTGCGGCGAAGTACGGGTGTCGGCGCGGCTTGAAGGCCGCGACCGCATCCGCTTTGCCGTCAGCGACACCGGCATCGGCATCGCCCCCGAGCTGCACGCCAGGCTGTTCGAGGACTTCGCCCAGGTCGACTCGCCGCTGCAGAAACGCTTGCGCGGCACGGGCCTGGGCCTGTCCCTGTGCAAGCGTTTCGCCGGCCTGCTGGGCGGTGAAGTCGGCCTCGAAAGCGCCCCCGGCCAAGGGTCGAGCTTCTTCGTGATCATTCCTCTGGCCATTGCCCAGGAGCCAGCCGATGAAACGTGACACGCGCCTGCTGATCGTCGACGACAATGTCGCGACGCGCTATGCCTTGCGCCGGCGGCTGGAACAGCACGGCTACAAGGTCTCGGAAGCGGGCACGGGTGGCGACGGCCTGGCGCTCATCGCCGCGCAGGCGCCCGACGCGCTGATCCTGGACGTCAACCTGCCTGACATGAGCGGTTTCGACATCGTCCGCACCTTGCGTTCGGAGGCCCGCACGGCGCTGCTGCCGGTGATCCACGTGTCGGCGGCTTCGATCCAGACCGGCGACATCATCACCGGCCTGGACGCCGGTGCCGACGCCTACCTGATCCACCCCATCGACCCGGACGTGCTGCTGGCGACCCTGCGCACCTTGCTGCGGGTGCGCGACACCGAGAACGCCCTACGCGAGAGCGAGGCGCGGTTTCGCGAGATCTTCGTCAACGTCTCGGCGCCGATCGCCGTGCTCGATGCCGACTTCAAGGTGCATGAGTGCAACCAGGCCTTCACCCAGCTGATCCTCGACAACCGCGACCCGCAGCGCCTGCGCGAGTGCTTCGCGGCTGGCCAGGCGTCGGTGCTCGACGAGCTGCGCCTGCGCCTGGAGGCCGGCGAACGCTGGAGAGGCACCCTGAACATGTGCG
>NZ_DATELE010000253.1:0-2438 GCF_035277045.1 Pseudomonas sp.
TCGATCCACGCCTTGAGCTGGGTCGGCACGCTGAAGTTGTACATCGGGGCACCAATCACGACAGCGTCCGCGGCAAGGAATTCTTCCAGCGTCTCGGCGCTGAGTTTCGCTTCATGAGCCTGAGCAGCATCACGCAGCTCCTCAGGCGTACCCGCGGCAACTAGAGTCGCTGCAGAGAAATGGCTGATGGCGTCGGCCGCCAGGTCACGGTAGACCACTTCAATGCTCGGGTCCGCAGCCTTCCAGGCGTCGACAACACTGGCGCTCAGCTGGCGGGAAGCGGAATTTTCGCCAAGGATGCTCGAATCGATGTGCAGCAGTTTCATGGGATGCTCCTGTAATGAAGGCCGCGACTGGGCGGTCACGATGGGGAGAATCCTACCGGAATGACGAATAGCTGATAACCCCGCAAAAATGCATTACTTTGTCCCGTAGATAGGACAATGGATTTCAGCCATGCAGGACCTCAACGATCTGTTCTACTTCGCCCGCGTGGTCGAGGCCGGTGGCTTCGCCGCGGCCGGCCGTGCGCTGGGCATCCCCAAGTCACGCCTGTCGCGGCGCATCGCCGAGCTCGAGGAACGCCTTGGCACACGACTGCTGCAGCGCACCACCCGCCAACTGACGCTCACCGCGGTCGGCGAGCGCTACCTGCGCCACTGCCAGGCAATGCTGCTGGAAGCCGAAATGGCCGACGAGGCCGTCGCCAGCATGACCAGCGAACCGCGCGGGCGCCTGAGGGTCTCCTGCCCGGTGGCGCTGGCCACGGCTTTCCTGCCCGAGGTCATCACACGTTTCCTGCAGCAGTACCCGCTGGTGCAGCTGGACATGCTGCTGGTCAACCGCCGTGTCGACCTGGTCAGCGAAGGCGTGGACGTGGCATTGCGCGTGCGCGAGCTGGGAGATGAAGACCCTGCCCTGGTCACGCGTCGCCTGCGCCAGGCACAAATGCAACTGGTGGCCGCGCCAGGGTTCGCCGATCACCTCACGCAGCCCGCGCAGCTGGCCGAGTTGCCGGCGCTCGGCCCGGCGGAGCCGGACCGCCTGATTCATCTGCGCCTGCACGGTCCGAAGGGCCAGCAGCACGAGCTGGCCGTGGAGGCGCGATTGTCGATAGACGATTTCGTGGTGCGCAAGACGGCCGCCATGGCCGGGCTGGGCTTCACGGCCCTGCCGATCATGTACTGCGAGGAAGAACTTGAACGCGGCGAACTGGTGCGCCTGCTGCCGGACTGGTCGCTGCCCGGCGGCTATCTGCAAGCGGTGTACACCCATCGGCGCGGCGTGCTGCCGGCGGTGCGGGTGTGGATTGATCATCTGGTGGCTTCGTTCGAGGCATGTGGAGACCGCTACGTCTGAAGCGTGCCGTTCTACACGAGCAGTGGCGCAAGGATGCTGCCGAGCCAGCGACCACCCAGCAGCAGATGATCGGCCCAGAACAGCTGATGCAGCGCAACGATCACCCAGAACATCGCCTGGTAGGACACCTTGCGCGTCTTGTGCCTGAACAGTTGCTGAGCCACCAGGGCGCCTGGCCAGCCACCGAACAGCTCGGCGGCATGCAGCACCTTTTCCGGCGTGCGCTGCCCCTGTTGGCGAGCCTGACGCTTGTCGTTCCCGTACAACAGCACGCTCACGACGCTGAGCAGCGCATAGGCCAGCAAGGGCAGCCAGGACTGGCCGCCCAGGCCCATCTGCACCGCACCGCCCACCGGCAGCGCACACAGACCCGCAAAGGCCAGCAGCTTGCTGCGCGGATGGCGCACCGCGGTCTCGCTGCTGACGCGGCGCGCGGCGGCGGGCGTGCGGGCCGCCATCAGCCCTGCGCCGTGGCCCAGTCGACCCAGCCGAACTGCCAGGTCGCCAGGATCAGCAGGCCGAAGACGATGCGATACCAGGCGAACACCGCGTAGCTGTGGTTGGCGATGAACTTGAGCAAGGCACGCACGGCGATCATGGCGAAGATGAACGACACCACGAAGCCGATGGCAAACACCGGAAAGTCGCTTGGCTGGAACAGGTCGCGGTACTTGTAGCCCGAGTACACCGCCGCGCCGACCATGGTCGGCATGGCCAGGAAGAACGAGAACTCGGTCGCCGCCTTGCGCGACAGGCCGAACAGCAGGCCGCCGATGATCGTCGAACCGGAACGCGAAGTGCCTGGAATCATCGCCAGGCACTGCACGAAACCGATCTTCAGGGCATGGCTCCAGTTCATCTCGTCGACGTGATCGACGTCGACCCGGTGCTCGCGGCGCTCGGCCCAGAGCATGATCACGCCGCCAACCACCAGCGCCGCGGCGACGGTGATCGGGTTGAACAGGTATTCATGGATCAGGTCGGCGAACAGCACGCCAAGCACCACTGCCGGCATGAAGGCGATCAGCAGGTTGGCGGTAAAGCGTTGGGCGGTACGCTCGCGTGGCAAGCCCAGCACC
>NZ_DATELE010000254.1:0-9562 GCF_035277045.1 Pseudomonas sp.
CTACACTGGTCAGTGAACCAGCCTCGATAAATGCGGTCTTTGGCTGACGGTCACACCACCCGACCGGTTCAGCGGCCCAGTCCTCGGGCCTACATTTGCCCTGTAGATGCGAAGATCAACATGCCCGATTCCCGTCCCGCCATCCTTGCCTTCCCTGCCCTGCGCGGCAGCCTGATCGGCGTCCTGTTGCTGCTTGCCGGCCCCTTGCACGCCGAGGAAGCGGCCAGCGATGCGCGTTGGGTCAGCGACAGCCTGAGCACTTACGTGCGCAGCGGCCCGACCGATGGTCACCGGATCGTCGGCAACCTCAAGTCGGGGCAGAAAGTGACCTTGATCGGTACCCAGGGCAACTACAGCCAGGTGCGCGGCGAAAGTGGCAGCGTGGTCTGGATTTCGACCAGCGACCTGCAGGACGTGCCTGGCCAGGCCGAGCGCCTGCCCCAGCTCGACACCCAGGTGACACAACTGAGCGAGCAGCTCAAGACCATCGACGACAGCTGGAAGACCCGTGTCCAGGGCATGCAGGAGACCCTGGATTCGCGCAAATCGCTGATCGATGAACTGGAAACCCGCAACAAATCCCTCAACGAACAGCTGAGCCAGGCCCAGTCCGAATTGCGCGGCACCCAGGCGCGCCTGGGCGACGAGAACAAGCAGGTGATGATGCGTTACATGGTCTATGGCGGTGGCATCGCCGGTGCTGGGCTGCTTGCCGGTCTGATCCTGCCGCTGCTGACCCGCGGCCGCAAGCGCAACGACCGCTGGTTCTGAGGCGGCTCAACCCACCTGGTTGGTGACCCCGAACGGGATATGCACCGAGGGCACCACGGTGCTGGTGCTTTTCAGGTGCGCCGACTGGTCGTCGAAAAAGATGTGCGGCTTGAGCACCTGCAATACCCGGCGCTTCTCGATACCGCCGAGAAAGAACGCATCGTTGGCCATCACGCCCCAGCTTTTCAGGGTGTTCAGCGCCCGTTCGTGCGACGGCGCGCTGCGGGCGGTGACGATGGACACGCGCAGGCGGTTCTCGTAGCCGGGGTTGCTGATCTTGTGGTGCTCCTCCGCCGCCTGGATCCGCGCGATCCGCACGAAAAACTCCTTGAGCGGGCCAGGGTTGTGCGGCTGGGCGACGTTGAGCACCTCGTGGGCATGGAAGCTGTCCAGCCCGGCGCGCTGCATCACCGCCTCGGACTCATCGCCCGCCAGCACGCCATCGAAGTCGAAGGCGATGCGCAGGCTGGGGTCGTCCTCATCGTCGTCGAACTGCGAGTCGAGCACCTGGCCCGCGGGGTATCCCGCATTGATCGCGGCGTCCACGTCGCGCTTGCTGGCCGACAGGAACAGCGCGATGTTGAGCGCCGGGATGAATTCGTAGGGCGACCTGCCCTGCATGAAGATCGCCCGGGTCATGCCCAGGCCGTGGTGTTCGATGGTCTTCATCACCCGCAGGCCGGTGTCGGGGTCGTTCTGCGACAGCAGCACCACTTCGACCAACGGGTCCTCGGGATCGCTGCACAGGTCGTTCAGGGCCAGCAGGCGCTTGATGAACGGAAACGCGATGCCCTTGCCCAGCGGCGCATGCAGGTGCTGCTCCTGGTACTTGCGGTACTGCGCCTCGCCTTCGCGGCGAAACACCGCATCGGATTCGCCCAGGTCGAACACCGCGCTCGACGCGACGCCGATCACCAGGCGGTTTTCCAGTTCGTAGGGCATTCGTTGTTCCTTGATGAGGGTCATGGCTCGTGCAGGATACCGCGATGCCAGCAAGTCAGGCTTAGTCTGGTGCACTGGCACAGCAGATCGATACGCTTCACTGCCGCAGCCCTGCCAGTGCCTCGAGCACATGCCCCGTGGCGCGCTCCAGCTCGCCGACCCGGCAGGCGATGCCGAGCTGTCGCCACAACCCCGGCCGCAGCGGCCGCCGGACAATGCGCGGGTCGAGCTCGGGAGCCTCGCCCTCCTGGGGCAGCAGCGTGGCACCGTAGCCGGCGCCCACCAGACTCTTGATCGCATCGTTGTAGTTGAGCTCGATGCGGGGCTCGGGGTACAGCCCTGCCGCCGCAAACCACTCGGACGTGACCCGCGACAGCTGGGTGCCACTGTCATTGAGAATCAAGGCCCGCGACGCCAGCCACGCCGCCGTTATTCGGGCGGGTGGCCGCCAGTCGGCCGGCACATGGGCCAGGATCGGGTCTCGCCGCCAGGGCCGGACCAGCACGCCTTTGCCAGCCACCTGCGGCAGGGCCACCAGGCCGATGTCCAGGCTGCCTTCACGAACACGCGTGAGCGATTCCTGGGAGGTTAGCACCTGCACCTGCACATCGATGCCAGGATGCTGCACGCGCAACACTTCCAGCGCCCGGGGCAGCAGGTGCGCGATGGCACCGGTCGAGGCGCCCAGGCGCACCCTGCCCACCCGCCCCGCCACCTGCCGGCGCACGTCATCCAGTGCCTGGCCGGCATCGGCAAGCAGGCGCCGGGCCCGCAGCAGCAGGGTCTCACCGACCGCGGTCGGCCGTACCTGGCCGCGCGTGCGCGACAGCAAGGGCGCACCGATCCGCGCTTCCAGGTCGGCGATGTGCAGGCTGATGGTCGGTGGGGCCAGGTTGAGCTGGCGGGCCGCCTCGGCAAAGGAGCCGAGATCGGCGATCACCACCAGTGTGCGCAGTCGGTCTAGGCTGATTTCTCGCATGGGCCTGATTCAGTTTTGATGAACGTGATCATCATGATATTCAAATTTTCTTTCGTCCAGCCTCGGGTGAGGATACGCACCTTCCCCCCAGACGGATTCCGACCATGCACCAGCCGCTCGTATTCATCGATGGCGACCAGGGTACCACCGGCCTGCAGATCCATGCCCGCCTGCACGGCCGGCACGACCTGCGCCTGCTGACCCTGCCCGAAGACCAGCGCAAGGACCCGCGCCAGCGCGCCGAGGCGATCAACAGCGCCGACGTGGCGATTCTCTGCCTGCCCGATGACGCCGCCCGTGACGCGGTGGCGTCGATCCGCAATCCGGCGGTGCGGGTCATCGACGCCAGCTCCGCCCATCGCACGTCCCCTGGCTGGGTCTATGGCCTGCCTGAGCTGGACGGCCAGCAAGCAGAACGTATCGCCCGGTCGACCCGCGTGAGCAACCCCGGTTGCTATCCCACGGGCGCCATCGCCCTGCTGCGGCCGCTGGTGCAGGCCGGCCTGCTGCCCGCCGACTTCCCGCTGGCGATCCATGCGATCTCCGGCTATTCGGGTGGCGGACGCGCGGCGGTCGAGCGCCATGAGCAGGCGGACGCCCACGGCCTGGCTGGCGTACAGCTGTACGGCCTGGACCTTGCCCACAAGCACGTCCCGGAAATCCAGCAACATGCCGGCCTCGGCGAGCGGCCGGTGTTCGTGCCCGGTTATGGTCATTACCGCCAGGGCATCGTCCTGAGCATTCCCCTGCAACTGCGACTGTTGCCACCGGGCGTGACGCCCGAGCACTTGCAGCAGTGCCTCGAGCGCCACTACCAAGGCGCCCGGCACGTCCAGCTGGCACCGCTGCACCAGGACGGCGCCGCCGCCGCGCTCGACCCGCAGGCGCTCAACCACACCAACGACCTGCGCCTGGCCCTCTACGCCAATCCGGCCCACGGCCAGGTAGTGCTTACCGCGGTATTCGACAACCTCGGCAAGGGCGCGTCAGGCGCCGCGGTACAGAACCTGGACCTGATGCTTGGCGCGATGCAGGAGCAGAGCCCGGCGCGCAAAACCGGTTAGACTGTGCAGCCCCGCGCCACCCTGGGCGCGGGTTGCCTCAACAGCCGGAGCCCTGTTACCGATGTTCATTCTCCGCCGCCTCGACGGCATGCCCCCGGAAAGCTTCCAGAACCAGATCCGCCAACTGGTGATCGACCACGTCAGCGACCTGAGCAGCGTGGGCATTGCCCCGGGCAACCCGTTGTATCCCCTCTATCAATATGGCGTGGGTCTCGAGGTGCACCAGTACCTGGAGGCGATGGACGGCTCACGCGGCCTGGCGGTGGAGGTGCTGCTGGCGCTCGACGCCGACGCCCCTGACCTGTTGCTCGGCTTTGCGATCACCCTGCCCGCCCAGGATGATCCGCAGGCGTGCGCCATCGCGTTCCTCGCCGTGGCGCCTTCGCACCGGCGCCAGGGCATCGCCCGGGCCATGGTGGGCGAGATCGGCACGCGCCATGCCTGCGTCGAGCTCAACTGCTTCGTGCAGCAAGTGCCCTGGTTCGAGGCCATGAGACTGCAGGTGGTCGCCGCTGCGGGCACGCAGGTCCTGATGACCAGCACCGGGACCGCCAGCGGCGCGCTGATCGGCCGCCTGGACATCGCACCGATCTATCGCACCCTTGAAGTAGGACAGATTCACGCCTACCTGGTGAACCAGCATGGTGATGAGGCGATGATCGACGCGGAAAAGGAACGGGACCAGCGGCTGGACCAGCTGGCCTGGCAGGCCCAGGAGTTCGTGCGGCAACGGCGGGTGGTGCACTAGGCTCCTGCTACGGCTCCACCTGCCTCACGGCAATATCCCCACCCTTACCCTCCCGGCGCTCGGTCATCCAGTCGTTCACCTGCTCGCCAAACACCGCGGGCGCCTTGCGCCCGAAGCGCCGGGCGAGATCGAGGACGGTCTGCTGGGCCAGCGCTTCCTCCATGCGTTTCTGCGCCGTGAGCATCACCGCGTGAATGGCGCAGGTGCCTTCGGTGGCCCAAGGCGGCGGCGCGCCGTCGAACACGGCGCAGCGCTCGCGCACCTCGCGGCAATCGAAGATCTTCTTGCTGCCGTCGATGGCCGTGACGATGTCGAGCACGGTGATCTCATCCGAGGGCCGAGCCAGGCGAAAGCCACCCCGCACCCCTTCGGTGGCCGCGACCAACCCGGCACGGGCGAGCTTGGTGAACACCTTGGCCAGGTATTCATGTGGCACGCCTTGCAGGTCTGCCAGGTCGCGCACGCTGGCCTCGCGGCTGTCGCCACGCTCGTCGACCAGAAACAGCAGGCAGTGGATGCCGTATTCGACGCCTGCACTGTAAAGCGACATGTCTATCTCCGACTGGGTTTGTCGCAAATAGTATCCCACCTTTCTATCCCTCTCAAATCAAGACTGACCACCTGTCGAAACCAGAGGCGCGCGATGAAAAGTGCTTGCAGGTCATAACTACGATTAATATAGTCGTAGTTACTGAGCACCCACCCCCAACCCGTCGGAGATCTCGCCATGCAACAACACATCCTGATCATCGGTGCCGGTTTCGCTGGCGTCTGGAGCGCCCTGAGCGCCGCCCGCCTGCTGGACCAATACGCCCGCAAGGACATCGCCGTGAGCGTGCTCGCGCCTCAGCCGGAGCTGCGCATCCGTCCGCGCTTCTACGAAAGCGATGTGCATAGCCTCAAGGCGCCAGTGGGCGAGCTGTTCAAGGCGGTGGGTGTCGAGTTCATCCGCGGGATTGCCCAGCACATCGATGTGGAAAGCAAATCCGTGGGCTACCTCGACGACGAAGGCCGCCGCCAGCACCTGGGCTACGACCGGCTGATCCTCGCCGCCGGCAGTCATGTCGCGCGCCCGGACCTGCCAGGCCTGGCGGACCACGCCTTCGATGTCGACCAGCTAGAATCGGCCGCGCGTCTCGAGCGGCACCTGGCGAGCCTCGCCAGCCGCCCAGACTCCACCGCCCGTAACACCGTGGTAGTGGCGGGCGGCGGCTTTACCGGGATCGAGACCGCGACCGAAATGCCCGCACGCCTGCGTGCCATCCTTGGCGACAACGCACAGGCCAGGGTGATCATCGTCGACCGTGGCCAGCACGTCGGCGCGGCGCTGGGCGAAGGCATCACCCCCTCGATCATCGCGGCCTCCGAGCAGTGTGGCGTCCAGTGGCGGGTCAATTCGTCGGTGGTGGGCGTCGATGCCAACGGCGTGACCCTGGACAATGGCGATCGCATCGAGGCCAGCACCGTGATCTGGACCGTGGGCGTGCGGGCCAGCAACCTGACCGAGCAGATCCCCGGCGAGCGCGACCGCCAGGGGCGCCTGCGCGTCGATCCGCACCTGAAAGTGATCGGCCAGCCGCACATCTATGCCAGCGGTGACATGGCCTGGGCCGCGGCGGACGAGCTGGGCAACCACGCCTTGATGACCTGCCAGCACGCCATACCTCTGGGCCGTCACAGCGGCAACAACGCGGTCGCCGACCTGCTGGGCGTCGCCCCGGTGGTCTACCGCCAACCTAAGTACGTGACCTGTCTGGACCTGGGTGACTGGGGCGCCGCCTACAGCGAAGGCTGGGAGCGCGAGCTCAAGCTGCACGGTAGCGAGGGCAAGGCGCTGAAGCGGCAAATCAACACCGAATGGATCTACCCGCCCATCGCCGATCGGAGCCTCGCACTCGCCGCCGCTGACCCGCTGATTCCGATCGTCGCCTGAACCGCTCTGGGCCCTGCCATGGAGGTGCGGAGGACTGTTCAAAAATAATGGCATCGTGGCATCATCCAAATAAAAAAAGTGCCGATACAGGGTGATGACAATCCACTAATCCGCAGTGCATCAAGATGCCTGGCGCCCCCTTCCGGTGAGCCGGTACAGCTCATGCGCTTGACGCCTGCCAGCCAATGTCAGGGAGCATCCCATGCAGTTACGCAACATGAAGATCGGCACCCGGGCGGCCAGCGTGTTCACGCTGCTCGCCTTGCTGGTCACGGCAATGGGGCTTCTCGCGCTCTACGAGACCCGGCAGATGGACAGCGCCACGGACGACATTCGGGTGACCTGGATGCCTGCTGTCATGGCCCTGGGCGATGTCAGCAACAACCTTGGCCGGGCGCGGGCACTGACCCTGCGCAGCGTGCTGCTCGAGGAAAGCAACCAGCGCGCCAGCACACTGGCTACGATCAAGGGCGTCAACCAGGAACTGGACGACGGCCTCCAGGCTTATCAGCGCACCATAATCGCCGCGGATGACCGCGCGCTGTTCGATGCCTTCACGGCGGCACACAAACGCTATCAGGACCTGCAGACCTCGATCCTCACCGAAATCGGCGCGGGCAACATTGCCCAAGCCAAGGTTCTGATCAGCGGCCCGCTGGCCGAGTACGCCGACACCATGATCCACGCCCTGGACGCTTTGATCGACTACAACGGCAAGGGCGCCGAAGCGGCCTCGGAGCGCAGCAGCACGGTCGCCGACGAGGCCTTCAGCTTCCTCGTTGTCTCGCTGCTGGTGATCCTGCTGGCCCTGGCACTGATCGCCACCCTGCTCACCCGCAGCATCGTCCTGCCCCTGGCCGATGCCGTGTCGGTCGCCGAGCGCGTGGCGACCGGTGACCTGACCCGTGACATCGCTTTCACTGGCCGCGACGAGCCGGCCCTGCTGCTGGGCGCGCTCGACCGCATGCAACAGAGCCTGCGCACCACGATCCGGCAGATCGCCGCGTCCTCCGACCAGCTGGCCTCGGCCTCCGAGGAGCTGCATGCGGTGACCGAAGACACCAGCCGCGGCCTGCATCAGCAGAGCGCCGAGATCGACCAGGCGGCCACAGCCGTCAACCAGATGACCGCAGCGGTGGAAGAGGTCGCCAGCAATGCCGTCAGCACCGCCGACGCCTCCAAGGGCGCCGACCAGACCACCCAGGACGGCCGCCATCAGGTCAACCAGGCACTGGCCTCGATCCAGCACCTGGTGGCCGATGTCACCGGCACGTCACGCGAGATGGAACAGCTCGCCAGCAGCGCCAACGAGATCAGCCGCGTGCTCGACGTGATCGGCTCGATCGCCGGCCAGACCAACCTGCTGGCCCTCAACGCCGCCATCGAGGCGGCACGGGCCGGGGAAGCCGGGCGCGGGTTCGCGGTGGTGGCCGACGAAGTGCGGGCGCTGGCCCACCGGACCCAGCAGTCCACGGGCGAGATCGAGCAGATGATCGCCGGCATCCAGTCGGGTACCGAGCGCGCCGTGACGGCCATGCACAGCAGCCAGGCCCGCGCCAACGGGACGCTGGACGTGGCCCAGGCGGCGGGCGATGCGCTGGAGGTCATCGCCGAAGCGATTGCCTCGATCAACCAGCGCAACCTGGTGATCGCCAGCGCGTCGGAGGAGCAGGCGCAGGTGGCCCGGGAGGTGGACCGCAACCTGGTGAATATCCGTGACCTGTCGATGCAGACATCGGCGGGCGCCAACCAGACCAGCGCGGCGAGCCAGGAGCTGTCGCGGCTGGCGGTGGAGCTCAACGGCATGGTGGCGCAGTTCAAGGTATGAGGCCTGCGCCGCTGGGTATTGACGCCTCAGTCCGGTGACAGGCGGCGGCGTACCCGGTCCAGCAACTCGCTGATGTGAAACGGCTTGACCAGCATGTCCATGCCTTCGTCGAGAAACAGCTGACGGTTGGTGGCCGTCTCGGCGTAACCGGTCATGAACAGGATCGGCAGCCTTGGCCGGTGCTGGCGCGCGTGATCGGCGAGTTCACGGCCGTTCATGCGTGGCAGGCCGACGTCGGTCAGCAGCAGGTCGATGCTCGGGTCGGTGCGCAGGTGGGCCAGCGCCTCGTCGATATCGTCCACCGCCGTGCAGCGAAAGCCCGCATCGACCAGCACTTCGTTGACGAACATGCGCACCGAGGCCATGTCCTCGACGATCAGCACATGCTCGCCAGCCCCCTGGTGCTCCTCCAGCACACGTTCGGTCTCGGCCACGGCAGGATCGCTGCTGGCGGGCAGCATCAAGGTAACTTCGGTGCCCCGCCCGGCGACGCTGCGAATGCCGGCATGGCCGCCGGACTGGCGGGCAAAACCGTAGATGGTCGACAGCCCAAGGCCGGTGCCCTGCCCCAGCGGCTTGGTGGTGAAGAAGGGATCGAACACCTTGTCGATCAGGGTGTGGTCGATGCCGGTACCGTCATCGCGCACGGTCAGCACCACGTAGGGGCCGTCGGCCAGGTTCGGGTTGCCCTGGGTCCACGCCGAATAGGTATTGACCCAGATGTTGCCGCCCAGGGGCAGCGCGTCACGGGCATTGATCACCAGGTTGAGCACCGCGCTTTCCAGCTGGATCGGGTCGACCAGGGCGATGGCCGGCTTATGGGTGAGCTCGAGCTTGAGCGCGATGCGTTCGCCGATGGTGCGCGACAGCAGCTCTTCGAGCGAGCGCACGTGCTCGTTGATGTCCACCGGGCGCGTGTCGAGCGGCTGCTGGCGGGCGAACGCCAGCAGCCGGTGGGTCAGCGAGGCGGCGCTCATGGCCGAGCTCAGCGCCGCGTCGGCATAGCCCAGCACCTTCTCGTGGCGCCCGTCGGCAATGCGCTTCTTGGTCAGCTCCAGGCTGGTGATGATGCCGGTCAGCAAGTTGTTGAAGTCGTGGGCGATGCCGCCGGTGAGACTGCCCAGCGCGTCCATCTTCTGCACTTGCAGCAGCTGCGCCTCGGTGCGCGCGCGCTCGGCGACCTCCTTGGCCAGCTGGGTGGTGGCGTCGTCCAGGCGGGCCAGGTGCGAACGCTCGCGGTGGCGGTGTTCGGTGACGTCCTCGACGAACACCAGGCTCAGGCCCGGCGTGCGGTACG
>NZ_DATELE010000255.1:0-3430 GCF_035277045.1 Pseudomonas sp.
GTTCGCGCGTGCGTTACACCTGGCCAGCGACCGGGCCGCGATGCCCTTCGTTGCGCTCAACTGCGCGGCGATTCCCGAATCGCTGATCGAGAGCGAGCTGTTCGGCTACCACAGCGGCAGTTTCACCGGTGCCAACCGCAAGGGCATGACAGGCAAGCTGGCGCAGGCCAACGGTGGCACGTTGTTTCTCGACGAGATCGGCGACATGCCGGCCCATCTGCAAACCCGCCTGCTGCGGGTGCTGGCGGAGCGGGAACTGGTCCCGCTAGGCGCCACCCTCCCCGTGACGCTGGATATCCAGGTGGTGTCCGCCACTCACCAGGACCTGGCGGGGATGATCCGCGAGAAGCGCTTCCGCGAAGACCTGTATTACCGGTTGAGCGGGATGCACCTGTCGCTGCCGCCTTTGCGCGCGCGCGGCGACCTGGCCGAGCTGATCGAGCAGGTATTGGCCGGCCAGCCGGGTGGGCGGACATTGCGGCTCAGCCCACAGGCCCATCGGTGCCTGCTGGCGCAGCGCTGGCCGGGTAACGTGCGGCAGTTGATCAACTGCCTGCGTTACGCCGCGGCGCTGGCGGAAGACGGCTTGGTGGAGCTGGATTGCTTGCCGGTGGAGCTGGTGACGCCAGTCGAGACGGCGGCGCCTGTGGTAGAGGTGACGAGCGAAAGGCTGGAGCAGCAGCTTGATGATGCCGAGGCACGGCACCTGGTGAAGATCTTGCGGGAGCAGCGCTGGAATATCAGCGCTGCCGCCGAGGCTGTGGGCATCTCGCGCTCGACCCTGTACCGGAAGATGAAGCGCCACGGCATCGTGTCGCCGAATCTGGCGGGGTGACGAGACTGCGCGGCTCTACCGGTGGGAGATTCCATGCGCCATGACAGGCCCTATGCTGCGAGATCAGCCCTGTATGTACACCACCTGCGTATGCGTGTACTCATACAACCCATGCTTCCCGTCCGCTCCGCCAATGCCGGACTTGCGGGTCCCGGCGTGATACCCCTGCATGGCCTCGAAGTTTTCGCGGTTGATATAGGTCTCGCCAAAGTCGATCTCGCGGCTGGCCTTGAGCGCGGCATTCAGGTCGCGGGTGTAGATCGACGAGGTCAGCCCATATTCGCTGTCATTGGCCAGCGCGATCGCCTGGTCGATATCCTCCACCACCTGGATCGGCAACACGGGCCCGAAGATTTCCTTGCGCATGATCTCCATGTCCCCCGAACAGCCCGCCAGCACCGTCGGCTGGTAATGGAAACCCGCTCCCAGGTCCGCCACCTGCCCACCGGTCACCACCTGCGCGCCCTGCTCCCGCGCCGTGCGCACCATCTGCGCGACCTTGTCCAGGCCGGCCTGGTTGATCAGCGGGCCCATGTCCAGGTCCGCCTGCCTGAGCGGATCGCCATAGCGGGTGGCGGCCATGGCCTGGGCCACCTTGTCGATGAATGCGTCGGCAACCTTGCGCTCCACATACACCCGCTCGGCGCAGTTGCACACCTGCCCGGTGTTGATCACCCGCGAGGCCGTGATGGCCCGGACCGCGAGGTCGAGGTCGGCATCGGCAAGGACGATGGCCGGGGCCTTGCCGCCCAGCTCCAGGTTGAGCTTGGTGATGTTCGGCGCAGCCGCGGCCATGATCCGCGCGCCCGTGGCCACGCTGCCGGTGAAGCTCACCAGGTCGATCCCGGCGCTGCTGCTCAGGCCATGACCCACAGTGCCGCCCTGGCCGCCAACCACGTTGAACACCCCTTTGGGCAGGTCGGTCTCGGCCACCAGGCGCGCGAACTCGAAGCAGTTGATCGGGGTTTCCTCGCTGGGCTTGATCACGATGGTGTTGCCGGTGAGCAAGGCCGGCGCCATCTTGCGGGCGATGAGAAAGAACGGGAAGTTCCACGGCAGGATGCCGGCCACCACGCCCAACGGCTTGCGCAGCAGGAAGATGTGCTCGTTGGCGCGGTCGCTGGTCAGCACTTCGCCCTCAAGGCGTCGAGCCCACTCGGCCATGTAGTCCAGGTAGTCGGCCGTGAAATTGACCTCGACCTCGGCCAGCGCCGGCACCTTGCCCTGCTCGGCCGTGATGATGCGCGCCAGCCGCGCGGCATTGCCGCGCACCTTGGCCGCGATCTGGCGCAGGTGGCCGGCGCGCTCGATGGCTGGCCTCGCGGCCCAGCCCTTCTGCGCACGGCGGGCGGCGGCGATGGCCTGATCGACCTGGTCCGGCGTCGATTCCGGCACATGACCGAGCAGCTCGCCGTTGGCGGGGTTGAATACCTTCACGTGCGCGTCGGTGCCGATGAAAGCGCTGTCGATGTAGTTCTGATAGGGGGCGTCTTGCATGGTATGTCACTCCTTGGAATCGTTGTCGGCCAGTGGCTGGGAGACTTTGCTTGCAACGGGTCTGGCGCTGAACTGCTGCCAGGCATCGCCCTCACGCTTGAGGTCGTGGGCGCGCTTGATCAGGTACTGGTGCACCTGCTCGACCTGCTCGGGCTTGAGCGCGTCGGCGAACGAGGGCATGCCGTCCGGCACGCGGCCACCGTAGAGAATGCCCAGGAACATGCCGTGCTTGTCGGCGGTGAGCTTGCGCAGGTCAGGCAGCACACCACCGCTGACGGCATGGATGCCGTGGCATTGCGAGCAGTTACCGTCGTACAGCGCGGCACCCGCGGCAACGGTCGCCGCATCGGCGGTCAGGGCGGGCGGCTCAGGGGCGTCGGCCGGCGGTGGCGGTTCACGCAGCGGCGCCGTGCCGCCCAGCTTGTAGGTCAGCACCTGGGAGAACGGCTGGACCCCGGCACGCAGCGACAGGGCCCCGGCAAACGTCGAGAAGGCCCCGCCCCAGCCCGCCATGAAGGTCACGTACTGTTCGCCATCCACCGAGTAGGTCACCGGTGCCGCCATCACGCCACTGGCCGCGGGTTGCTCCCACAGCTTGTTGCCGGTGTCGGCGGCGTAGGCGATCACCCGACCGTCGGCGCTGCCTTCGAATACCAGGTTGCCCGCGGTACTCAGCGTGCCGCCGTTGAAGATGGTGATGTACGGCACCTCCCAGGCCGGCGCCTGCTTGACCGGGTCCCAGGCGATCAGCTTGCCGGACCAGGTCTTGGCCATCTCCAGCAACCCGTCCGCGCCTTCGGGCATCATCCCGGTCTTCATGCCGAGCTGGTACACGCTCTTGAACGGATTACGCTTCGGTGCGTCGGGAATGTGCTCGTAATAGGCTGACATGATGTGCGCCGGGATATACACCAGCCCGGTCTTCGGGTTGTAGGACATCGGGTGCCAGTCATGGGCGCCCCAGAACGCCGGGGTCACCAGTTTGCGCTTGCCGTCTTTCCAGTAGGCCGCGGCTTCGTCGTCGACGATCGGCCGGCCGGTCTTCATGTCGATGCCCTTGGCCCAGTTCACCGGCACGATGTTCTTCGCCGAGAGCAG
>NZ_DATELE010000256.1:0-13408 GCF_035277045.1 Pseudomonas sp.
ACAGGGCTGAATTTCCTTTGACATGGGCGGGTGCATCCCTATAATGCTGCGCCTATGTTGAATGACCCGATTCCACCTCACGTTGACCCGCGCAAATTGGCTGATCGCGGCGTAACCCTCCAGGGTTCGCTTCCGCTCGCCGATTTGAAAAGACTCTGCGACCCGCTTTCCGACACTGTCGGTATGGTGCAGGCGAAGTTCGATTTTGAACGAGATGAACAGAAGGCTGTGGTGTTCCACAGTGAGCTGGACGTCGAGGTCAAGATGGTTTGCCAGCGTTGTCTTGAGCTGGTCACCCTGCCGATCCATAGCGAAAGTACTTACGCCGTGGTGAAGGAGGGTGCGAATACCCAGTCGTTGCCGAAAGGCTATGACGTGCTGGAACTGGGCGAAGATCCTTTGGATCTGCAGGCCCTGATCGAGGAAGAGCTGCTGCTTGCCCTGCCGATCGTGCCTGCTCATCATCCGGAAGAATGCCAGCAGCCGGCGGGCGCCGATGAGCCCGAACCGAGCAAGGACGAGGTATCGCGGTCCAACCCGTTCAGTGTTTTGGCGCAGTTAAAGCGTGACCCAAACGTTTAGGAGTTAATCAATTATGGCTGTTCAGCAGAACAAAAAATCCCGCTCTGCCCGTGACATGCGCCGTTCGCACGACGCCCTGTCGGAAAACGCGCTGTCGGTAGAGAAAAGCACCGGTGAAGTTCACCTGCGTCACCACGTATCGCCAGAAGGCGTATACCGTGGTCGCAAAGTGATCGACAAGGGCGCTGACGAGTAATCCTTGTCCGCTCAGATCATCGCGATCGACGCAATGGGCGGGGACTTCGGTCCCCGCAGCATTGTCCAGGCCAGTATCGCCTGCCTCTCTGCTACACCCTCGCTCCACCTGACCCTCGTCGGTCAACCCTCTCTCATTGAACCCCTCGTCGCTGGCCTTCCGGCAGCGGATCGCGCGCGGCTGCACGTTGTTGCGGCCAGTGAAGTGATCGGCATGGACGAGCGCCCCTCCCAGGCCTTGCGTGGCAAGCCTGATTCCTCGATGCGCGTGGCCCTCGAGCTGGTGCGCGATGGCAAGGCCCAGGCCTGCGTGAGTGCCGGCAACACCGGCGCGCTGATGGCCTTGTCGCGCTTCGTGCTCAAGACGCTGCCGGGCATCGACCGGCCGGCGATGGTCGCGGCCATCCCGACCCAGTCCGGTTACTGCCAGTTGCTCGACCTGGGCGCCAATGTCGACTGCACCGCCGAGCACCTCTACCAGTTTGCCGTCATGGGTTCGGTCGCGGCCCAGGCCTTGGGGATCAGCCGGCCGCGGGTTGCGTTGCTCAATGTGGGAACCGAGGACATCAAGGGCAATCAGCAGGTCAAGCTGGCCGCCAGCCTGCTGCAAAACGCCCGGGGCCTGAACTACACTGGGTTCGTCGAAGGCGACGGGCTGTACCGGGGTGAAGCCGACGTGGTGGTGTGCGACGGGTTCGTTGGCAATATCCTGCTCAAATCCAGTGAAGGCCTGGCGACCATGATTGCCGCGCGCATCGAGGCGGTGTTCCGCGGTGGCCTGGCGGCCCGCGCCGCGGGCGCCGTGGCCATGCCGCTGCTCAAGCGGCTCAAGGCCGACCTGGCGCCTGCGCGGCACAACGGCGCAAGCTTCCTGGGGTTGCAGGGGATCGTCATCAAGAGCCATGGCTCCGCCGGCGTCCAGGGCTTGCAGAGCGCCATCCAGCGTGCCTTGATCGAGATTCAGGAGAACCTGCCGGAGCGCCTGCATGGGCGCCTCGAAGACCTTTTGCCTTAGGCCTGGCGGCGGCGAAGTGCTTAAATGTGACCCGTTGGCCTGCGTTCTCATCAAAGTTTTCAGATTCCGCGTCTGGCCGTTGGCCGGACGCACCGTATTCGACCCAAAGATCATTAGGGGCTTGTTCAATGTCTGCATCCCTCGCATTCGTCTTTCCTGGTCAAGGTTCCCAGTCGCTGGGCATGCTCGCCGAGCTGGGTGACCAGTATCCATTGGTCATCGAGACCTTCAAGGAAGCTTCCGAGGCCCTGGGCTATGACCTGTGGGCACTGATCCAGAACGGCCCGGAAGAGCAACTCAATCAAACCGACAAGACCCAGCCGGCCATCCTGACCGCCTCGATCGCCTTGTGGCGCCTGTGGCAGTCCCAGGGTGGCGCGCAGCCGGCGTTCGTGTCCGGTCACAGCCTGGGTGAGTACAGCGCGCTGGTTGCCGCTGGCAGCCTGACCCTCAAGGATGCCGTCCGCCTGGTCGAGCGCCGTGGCCAGCTGATGCAGGAGGCCGTGCCGGCCGGGCAGGGCGCCATGGCGGCGATCCTGGGTCTGGAGGACGCTGACGTGGTCGCCATCTGTGCGGACGCTGCGCAGGGCGAAGTGGTCAGCGCGGTCAACTTCAACTCGCCTGGCCAGGTGGTCATCGCCGGTGCCAAGGCAGCCGTCGAGCGCGCCATGGAGGCCTGCAAGGCCAAGGGCGCCAAGCGTGCCCTGCCATTGCCGGTCAGCGTGCCATCGCACTGTGAGCTGATGCGCCCGGCCGCCGAGCGTTTCGCCGACTCGGTCAATGCCATCGACTGGCAGGCGCCGCAGATTCCGGTGGTGCAGAATGTCAGCGCCGCCGTCGCAATCGACCTGGATACCCTCAAGCGGGACCTGCTCGAGCAGCTGTACAAGCCGGTGCGCTGGGTCGAGTGCGTGCAGACCCTGGCGGCGCAAGGCGCCGTGCAGCTGGTCGAGTGCGGCCCTGGCAAGGTGCTTGCAGGCCTGAACAAGCGTTGCGCGGACGGCGTGACCACCTACAACCTCAATACCCCTGACGCCTTCGCCGCCTCTGCCGCGGCGCTGGCTTGAACTTGGAGACACTTGCATGAGCCTGCAAGGTAAAGTTGCACTGGTCACTGGCGCGAGCCGTGGCATCGGCCAGGCCATCGCCCTGGAACTGGGTCGCCTGGGCGCTACCGTTATCGGCACCGCGACCACCGCTTCGGGTGCCGAGCGCATTGCCGCCACCCTCAAGGAGCACGGCGTCGCCGGCACCGGCCTTGAGCTGAACGTCACCAGCGCGGAATCGGTTGCCGCGACCCTGGCGACCATCCAGGAGCAGTTCGGGGCGCCGGCCATTCTGGTCAACAATGCCGGCATCACCCGTGACAACCTCATGCTGCGCATGAAGGATGACGAGTGGTTCGATGTGGTCGATACCAACCTCAACAGCCTGTACCGCCTCTCCAAGGCTGTTCTGCGTGGCATGACCAAGGCCCGTTGGGGCCGGATCATCAGCATCGGTTCGGTGGTCGGCGCCATGGGCAATGTCGGCCAGGTCAACTATGCTGCAGCCAAGGCGGGCCTCGAGGGCTTCAGTCGCGCCCTGGCGCGTGAAGTCGGCTCGCGCGGCATCACCGTGAACGCGGTGACCCCTGGCTTCATCGACACCGACATGACCCGCGAGCTGCCAGAGGCGCAGCGCGAGGGTCTGCTGACCCAGATCCCGCTGGGCCGCTTGGGCCAGGCGCAGGAAATCGCCCAGGTGGTCGCTTTCCTGGCCTCCGATGGCGCAGCCTACGTGACCGGCGCAACCGTGCCGGTCAACGGCGGAATGTACATGTAATCTTGCAACCAATGTGACGGCTGGCTTCAAAAAAGAGTCATACTCGAAGCCTAAAATCCGTTATAAAGCTGCAACCCGATTCCCGGCAGTGGGTGAGTGTCAGGTTTGAAGGCGCGTTATGCTTGAAAAGCAGGCGTCTTCCTATAAACTTGCACACCGGCCAGCTGCCTGACATATGTCCTTTAGGAGTGAAAACTAGGTATGAGCACCATCGAAGAACGCGTCAAGAAAATCGTTGCCGAGCAACTGGGTGTGAAGGAAGAAGAAGTGACTAACAACAAGTCCTTCATCGACGACCTGGGTGCTGATTCGCTCGACACCGTTGAGCTGGTGATGGCTCTGGAAGAGGAATTCGAAACCGAGATTCCTGACGAAGAAGCCGAGAAGATCACCACCGTTCAAGCGGCTATCGACTACGTTAACGCCCACCAGGGTTAAGACGTTTGTAGTCGTCGTTTCTTGACGGGAAAAACCGCACTGCCTTGACTGGCGTGCGGTTTTTTCTTTGCAAGATCCGTCGTCAATGGAATAAGGAGAGAGCTGTGTCGCGTAGACGCGTCGTGGTCACCGGTATGGGTATGCTGTCGCCACTGGGTACGGACGTGCCGAGCAGTTGGCAGGGCATTCTGGCTGGCCGCAGTGGCATTGGTCTGATCGAGCATACGGACCTTTCTGCCTACTCAACCCGTTTTGGCGGCTCGGTGAAAGGCTTTGACGTCGAGCAATACCTGTCGGCGAAGGAAGCTCGAAAGCTCGACCTGTTCATCCAGTACGGCCTGGCGGCCGGTTTCCAGGCGGTGCGCAATGCCGGGCTGGAAGTCACCGACGCCAACCGCGAGCGCATCGGCGTGGCCATGGGCTCGGGTATCGGTGGCCTGACCAATATCGAAGAAACCAGCCGGACCTTGCATGACCAGGGCCCGCGGCGTATCTCGCCGTTCTTCGTACCGGGTTCGATCATCAACATGATTTCCGGTTTCCTGTCGATCCACCTGGGTGTACAGGGACCGAACTACGCCATTGCAACGGCGTGCACCACGGGCACCCACTGCATTGGCATGGCTGCCCGCAACATCGCCTTCGGTGAAGCCGACGTGATGATTGCCGGTGGCGCTGAAATGGCAGCCTGTGGGCTGGGCATGGGCGGCTTCGGGGCGTCCCGCGCGTTGTCCACGCGCAACGACGATCCGACCCGTGCCAGCCGTCCGTGGGACAAGGGCCGTGACGGCTTCGTGCTGTCCGACGGGGCCGGCGCGCTGGTGCTCGAGGAGCTCGAGCACGCCAAGGCCCGCGGTGCCACCATCCACGCCGAGCTGGTCGGTTTCGGCATGAGCGGTGACGCCTACCACATGACCTCGCCGCCCGAAGACGGTGCAGGCGCCGCGCGCTGCATGGTCAATGCGTTGCGCGATGCCGGCGTGAACCCTGACCAGGTCAGCTACATCAACGCCCATGGCACGTCCACGCCAGCGGGTGACCTGGCCGAGGCCTCGGCGATCAAACGGGTGTTTGGCGATCATGCCTACTCGCTCGCGGTCAGCTCCACCAAGTCGATGACTGGTCACCTGCTGGGTGCCGCCGGTGCGGTCGAGGCGATCTTCAGTGTGCTGTCGATCAACAGCCAGGTGGCGCCTGCGACCATCAACCTGGATGAGCCGGACGAAGGCTGCGATCTGGACTTCGTGCCTCACCAGGCGCGCAACATGCCGATCGATGTGGTGCTGTCCAACTCCTTCGGCTTTGGCGGTACCAACGGCTCGCTGGTGTTCCGCCGGTTCGCGGGCTGATGCTCAGCTGGATCGACGGCCAGCCCGCGACTGCGGTCAACCTGCACAATCGCGGCCTGGCCTACGGCGATGGTCTGTTCGAGACCATTGCCGTGCGGGCCGGCCGGCCCGCGTTGCTCGAGCATCACCTCGCTCGCCTGGTGCTGGGCTGCCAGCGCCTGGGCATCGAGGTCGATGCCGCACTGATTCGTGATGAAATTCTCCGCTATGCCAGCCAGCTGGGCGACGGCGTGGCCAAGCTGATCGTGACCCGTGGCGACAGCCAGCGCGGCTATGCGCCGGCGGCTGCAGCCGCGCCGCGGCGTATCCTCCAGGGCGGCCCCCCGCCTGCCTATCCTGCGCGGCATGGCGCGCACGGCATCCGTCTGTTTGCCTGTCGTACCCGTCTTGCGGAACAACCGCTGCTGGCCGGGCTCAAACACCTCAATCGCCTGGAGCAGGTGCTGGCGCGTGCCGAGTGGCACGACGGCGATCATGCCGAAGGGCTGATGTGCGATACCCAGGGCCGGGTGATAGAGGGGGTCTACAGCAACCTGTTCATGGTGCGCGACGGCCAGTTGCTGACGGCTGACCTGAGCCGCTGCGGCGTTGCCGGGGTCATGCGTGCCGCCTTGATCGAGCAGGCTACTGGCGCTGGTATCGCAGTGCAGGTGCGTGACCTGTCGCTGGCCGACCTTGAACAGGCGGATGAAGTCTTTGTCTGCAACAGCGTCTATGGGATATGGCCGGTTACAGGTTTCGCGTCGCTGAACTGGCCCGCGGGACCGCTCACCCGTAAACTGCAGGCCGTTGCCCGAACGCTACTGGATGCCTGATTCGTGAGACGTAAATTCTTGCTGCTGCTGGAGATGGGTTTGATTCTGGCCGGGCTGGCGTTGGGATGGTCAGCCTGGAAAATCAACTCGACGCTCGAGCAGCCGCTGCAGGTGACGCAAGAGCGCCTGCTGGACGTGCCCACCGGCACCAATCCCAACCGCATGTTCTACCGCATGGAAGCAGACGGCCTGCTCAAGGACGCCCTCTGGCTGCGCCTTTACTGGCGCTTCAACATGATCAACGTGCCGCTGCATACCGGCGAGTACCGTCTGACGCCCGGCATGACCGTCGAAGACCTGTTCGAGGTCTGGCGCCGCGGCGAGGTGGTGCAGTACAGCATGACCCTGGTCGAGGGCTGGACCTTCCGCCAGGTACGCACGGCGCTGGCCCGGCATGAAAAGATCAGGCAGACCCTCGATGGCCTGAGCGACAGCGAGGTGATGGACCGCCTTGGCCACACGGGTGTGTTCCCCGAAGGCCGCTTCTTCCCTGACACCTACCGTTTCGTGCGCGGCATGAGCGACGTCGAACTCCTGCAGCAGGCGTACATGCGCCTGGACGAAGTGCTTGCCCAGGAGTGGGCGCAGCGCACCACCGACCTGCCGTACCGCGACCCATACCAGGCGCTGATCATGGCCTCCCTGGTGGAAAAAGAGACGGGCGTGCCGCAAGAACGCGGGCAGATTGCCGGCGTGTTCATCCGCCGCTTGCGCCTGGGCATGATGCTGCAGACCGACCCGACGGTTATCTACGGCATGGGCGAGCGCTACAACGGCAGGATCACCCGCGGCGACCTGCGCGAGCCGACGCCGTACAATACCTATACCAACGCCGGCCTGCCGCCGACGCCGATCGCCATGGTCGGCCGCGAGGCCATCCATGCTGCGTTGAACCCGGCGACCGGCTCAAGCCTGTACTTTGTCGCCAAGGGCGATGGCAGCCACATCTTCTCCGACGACCTGGATGCGCACAATTCGGCTGTGCGCGAGTACCAGCTCAAGCGCCGTGCCGGATACCGCTCCAGCCCGGCACCGTCGCAAGCGCCTGGCGCCGGTGAAGACACGGCGCCCGCCGAGGCGCCAGCCGATACCCTCGAATCGCCGCCTGGGACAACACCCGAGCCGGAGCCAGGCCCTGTGCCCCAGGCCGATCCCGTGCCAGAGGCCGACCCCGCGCCTGAAGCCGGTCCTGCGCCTGAGGCCAGTCCCGTACCCGAGGCCAGCCCGGGCCCGCAGCCAGCGGATCCGGCACCGGGCACTCAAGCGGCACCGCAATGACCCCCAAGCAAGGAATACCCGTGAGCGGCTTGTTCATCACCCTGGAAGGCCCCGAAGGCGCCGGCAAGAGCACCAACCGTGATTACCTGGCGGCGCGCCTGCGCGAGCAGGGCCTGGATGTGGTCCTGACCCGCGAGCCGGGCGGCACGCCGCTGGCCGAGCGAATCCGCGAACTGCTCCTGGCGCCCAGCGACGAGCAGATGCACGCCGATACCGAGCTGTTGCTGATGTTCGCCGCCCGCGCCCAGCACTTGGCCGCGGTCATCCGCCCAGCCCTGGCGCGTGGCGCCGTGGTTCTGTGCGACCGCTTCACCGATGCCACCTACGCCTATCAAGGTGGGGGGCGGGGCTTGCCGGTCGAGCGCATCGCGACGCTCGAGACCTTTGTCCAGGGCGACCTGCGGCCAGACCTCACCCTGGTGTTCGACCTGCCGGTGGAAGTGGGCCTGGCACGTGCCGCGGCCCGCGGCCGCCTCGACCGCTTCGAGCAGGAGGGCGTGGGCTTCTTCGAGGCCGTGCGACAGGCATACCTGCAGCGCGCAGGCCTGGACCCGCGGCGCTACCGCCTGCTGGATGCCGCGCAAACACTTGAGCAGGTCCAGACGGCCATCGATGGGCTGCTTCCCGTCATCATGGAACGCTGCCGTGGTTGAAGCCTTTCCCTGGCAGCAAGCGCTCTGGCAGCAGCTGGCGGGGCGCGGTCAGCATGCGCACGCCTATCTTCTGCATGGTCCACAGGGCATCGGCAAGCGCGCCTTGGCCGAGCGCCTGATGGCACGCCTGTTGTGCAAGCAGGCGCAGGGCCCGGATGCCTGCGGCGAGTGCAAATCCTGCCTGCTGCTCAAGGCGGGTAGCCATCCGGACAACTTTGTCCTGGAACCGGAAGAGGCAGACAAGCCGATCAAGGTCGACCAGGTGCGGGAGCTGGTGACCTTCGTGGTCCAGACCGCGCAGATGGGCGGGCGCAAGGTGGTCTTGATCGAGCCGGTCGAGGCGATGAACATCAATGCCTCCAACGCCTTGCTCAAGAGCCTTGAAGAGCCGTCGGGCGACACGGTGATGCTGCTGGTCAGTCATCAGCCGAGCCGCCTGTTGCCGACGGTCAAAAGCCGGTGCCAGCAAGTGGCCTGTCCGCAACCGAGCCTGGCGCAGAGCCAGGCCTGGCTGGCCGCGGCCCTGCCGTCCTCGAGCGAGGAAGAACGCGAGGAGCTGCTCAGTCTGGCGGCAGGCTCGCCACTGATGGCGGTCAAGCTGCAGGAGCAGGGTGTGCGCGAGCAGCGTGCGCTGGTCACGGACGGGGTGAAGAAACTGCTCAAGCAGCAGCAGTCGCCGAGCCAGCTGGCCGATGCGTGGAGCAACGTTCCGCTGTTGCTGCTGTTCGACTGGTTCTGCGAATGGTCGCACCTGATCCTGCGTTATCAGTTGACCCAGGACGAGCAGGGGTTAGGCTTGAGCGATATGCGCAAGGTGATCCAGTACCTGGCGCAGAAAAGCCGCCAGGACAAGGTCCTGGCCATCCAGGACTGGGTGCTTGCCCAGCGCCAGAAGGTCCTGGGCAAGGCCAACCTCAACCGCGTCCTGCTGCTCGAGGCCTTGCTGGCTTCCTGGGCTCAGTTGCCAGGCTCGCGTTGAGCCTGGTCATCCTTCATTTCCAATACGTGCCGTCAGTCCATGCTTGTAGATTCCCATTGCCACCTCGACCGTCTTGACCTCAGCGCCCACCAGGGTTCCCTCGACGCTGCCCTGCAGGCGGCGCGCGAGCGTGGCGTCGGGCATTTCCTGTGCATCGGCGTCAGCGCCGAGAATGCCGGCGCGGTCAAGGCCCTGAGCGAGCGTTACGCCGATGTCGACTGTTCGGTGGGCGTGCACCCGCTGGACCTGGCGCCAGGAGAGGCGCCCGCGCTCGACTGGCTGCTGAACGAACTGGCGCACCCGCATGTGGTGGCCATTGGCGAAACCGGCCTGGACTACCATTACGAGCCGGAAGCCGCCGAGCTGCAGCAGGCATCGTTCCGCCTGCACCTGGAAGCCTCGCGGGTGACGGGCAAGCCGGTGATCGTGCACACCCGCGCCGCGCGTGCCGATACCCTGGCGCTGCTGCGCGAGGCGAGCCTGCCCCAGGCGGGCGTGCTGCACTGCTTCACCGAAGACTGGGACATGGCCAAGGCTGCGCTCGACCTGGGCTACTACATCTCGCTCTCGGGCATCGTCACATTCCGCAACGCCGAGGCGCTACGCGACGTGGCGCGTCAGGTGCCGGCCGACCGGTTGCTGGTGGAAACCGACTCGCCGTATCTTGCGCCGATTCCATACCGGGGCAAGCCCAACCTGCCGGAATACGTGCGTGAAGTCGCGGAATTCGTGGCCTTGGTGCGCGGTGAAAGGTACGAGCAACTCGCTGAGCAGACCACCGCCAACTTCAAGCGGCTTTTCCCGCTGGCGCGGGTCGTGTGATTGCGTAGCGGGTTTGAACTTCGCGCAGGGTCTACGCAAGCCGCTCCAGCTTTTCGGTGATCCGCACCAGCGCCGCCAGCGACTGCACCTGCAGCTTGCGCATGGCGTTGGCGCGGCGCACCTTGACAGTGATCTCGCTGAGGTTCAGCTGCGCGGCGACCTGCTTGTTCAACAGGCCCTGAACCACGCGCCGCACCACCTCGCGCTCGCCCTCGTTCAATGACCTCCAGCGCTCCTGCAATTGGGCGCTGGCGGCAGCGTGCGCGCGACGCGCGCGGTCCTGCTCGAGCCCTTGCTGGATCGCATCGAGCAGGTCCTGGTCACGAAACGGCTTGGTGAGAAATTCGATGGCACCGCGCTTGATGGCCGTCACGCCCATGGCGATATCGCCATGCCCGGTGATGAACACCACCGGCAGGCCAATACCCAGGGCCAGCATCTGGCGATGGAAGTCCATGCCGCTCTGATCGGGCATGCGCACATCCAGTACGAGGCAGCCCGGCGCATCGTCGGTCGGCCTGGCCAGAAACTCGCGCGTGGATGTGAATGCACAGACCTTCAGTCCTACCGAGGCGAGCAGGTCTTGCAGCGCTGCACGCATCGAGCTGTCGTCATCGATCACGTAGACGACCGGCGGTGAGAGGGTTGGGGTCAGGATTGGCACGCCGGCTCCTTGTCCTGAAACGGCACGCTGAACCAGAACAGGGCGCCTCCTTCCTTATTGGATTTCGCCGAAATGTGACCGCCGTTGGCTTCGACGATTGTGCGGCTCAGGCTCAGGCCGACGCCAAGGCCGTGCGCCTTGGTCGTCCAGAAGGCTTCGAACAGGCGGTCGCGAACGCCCTCGGCCAGCCCTGTGCCCGAGTCGCGGACGCTGAATACGATCATGTCTTCATCGCGGGCCGAGATGAGGCGAATGGTCCGCCTGCCAGGTGGCACCAGCGCAGTGGCGTCGATCGCGTTGAGTAGCAGGTTGCCTGCCACCTGTTGTACTTGCAGCCGGTCGGCCAGCGCAAGGGGTAGTCCGGGGTTGAGATCGACCTCCAGCACAATCGCCGCCCGTGCCATCTCAGTGCGTGAAAGATCGACGACTTCCCTGATTGCCTCGTTGAAGTCAAAAGCCAGACGCCGGGGTGGTTCGCCTTTGGTCAGGCTGCGCACCCGCGCAATGATGTCGCCCGCACGTGTGGCATCGTCGAGGATGCGCTGCAGCCCCTGACGCGCCTTGTCGACGTTGGGAGGGTCCTGACCCAGCCAGCGCTGACAGGCATTGCCGCTGGTCACGACGGCCGCCAGCGGCTGATTGATCTCGTGAGCGATCGAGGTGGTGAGGCCTTCGAGGCTCCTGACCCGGGCAATGCGCAGGAGGCGCGCTTGCGCATCCCGCGCGGCGGCACGGGCCGCGGCCATCTTGAGCACCAGGTGGGCGGTCATGAGGATCGAGACAATGCTGATGGTCATGTTGACCAGGCCGGCGCGATAGTCGCCCTGCGCGGTGATGGCGAAGCTGAGCAGGGTGACGGCGGTGCAGGTGCCGCTCAACACCATCAGCGCGTTGCGGCTCAGAATCGGCGCCGCGGTCAGGATGACGCCTGCATAGAACACCGACACCGCGATCTCGTAGCCCGTGGCGCTATCGATAATGAAGATCGCACCCATGACAAACAGCATGAGGGTGATCCGGACTGCTCGCCTGGGAGGCGGGGCGAGAGGCGTGGGATGCGTTTTCATCATCTACTCCGGGCCGTGAATCGCAAGCACACGGCGGATCTGGCCGGAACCCTGCCGTGCAGGGCAGGAACCTATCATGAAGCGGGCACGGCGCAGCGCTTGCCACACAACTTGAAATACCTGCACTGCACAGGTGTGCGTGGCAGCGGAGTCTTCAGCGATGTTGATTTCCAGGGCATCGCTCGGCCTGCCAGGCCGTGCGTCAGCGCAACGCGCCGGAATGCTTGACCATCAACACTGGCACTGCGGTCAGCACCAGCACCGCCAGGAGCTGCGTCCACAGCGAGCCATCCCAGGACAGCTCCGGCATCACCTGGAAGTTCTGCCCGTACCAGTTGATCAAGGCGGTGCCCGGAATGAACGCAGCCCACAGCACGCTGAACACCTTGGTGACGTTCAAGTCGCTCATGGCCACCGTCTCGCCGGCGCCGCGCCACTGGAACCGTTGCCGCTCGAGCATGAAGCGTGCGCGGCGCTGCACGCCTTCGACATGGGCGATCAGCTCATCGACGTCCTCCACGCGTGGCACTGCAGCGCGCTGTGTCCAGCGACGCAGCCTCAGCGCGGCATGCAGGAGATCGTCCAGCGACTCCAGAACGAATGACAATGGCACATTGAGCGCCGCCAGCTGGCCATCGACGCCAGCCAGGTCTTCGGCGCCGCGGGTGTTTTCCGTGCCCGCGGTGAGCGCAAAGGCCCGGATGGAACGCATGGAGACCGTCAGGCCCTGGTCGATGCGGTCGAGCACCAGGCCTGTCTGTCCAAGCAGTTGCTGCAGCAGCACCAGCGCGATCGACTGCGAGCTGCCGGGCGAAAGCCCTTGGGCCTGGATCCGCTCGAACGCCAGTGCTGGCCGTAGCACGCGGTGCCCGCTCTCGACGGTGAACAGCGGCTGGTCGTCGCCGCCCTGGTGCCAGAGCAGGTCGGTCACCAGCACCCGGTCTTGCCTGAGGCGCGTGCAACGTATGCGCAGGGTCGTGCCCGTCTGATTGAAGCGGTCGGGGATCAGGTCGATGCCATGCAGCGTCCCCAGGTCCTCGAGTGCCTGGGGGGCTGCAATGTGCAGTCGCTGCCAGGCAGGCAGCGGTTTGACGGCGTTCATCGCATCCACCCCTTGCGCTTGATGTAGATCAGTGGCAACAAGGCGAACAGGCCGGTCAGGCCCATCACCATCCATTCGCCCCAGGGCAGCTCCAGTTCGGGCATATAGGCGAAGTTCTGGCCGTAGAAGGAGGCGACCAGGGTTGGTGGGGTAAACACCGCGGTGATCACGGTGAAGACCTTGACCACCTGGTTCTGCTTGATGTCCATGGTGGTCATCAGGGACTGCTGAAGGTTGCGGATCTTGTCGTGCTGGAAACGCGCATAGCGCCCCAGGCTCTGGATGTCGGACAGCAGCATGGGCAGCCGCTGCCCAAAACGGGCTTCACCGGCGGCACGCCGTAGCCATCGTCCGGCCCGGGCAAGCATCAGCTGGCCCTCCACGGCCTTGGCGACCAGCTCTTCGGCCTCGCCCAAGGCAATGGCGGTCCCGGCGATGTCGGCGACCCCGGCCTGGCGTCTGGACATCTCGAACCCGCCACTGGCGGCCGCCACGCTTGCGCTGCGCTCATCGAGGCGAGCCGAAATCTGGCGGATCGCCGCGTGCGCCGCGTCGTTGAGGCTTTCGAGCAGGTTGAACAGTATCTGCGCGGGATCGGGCGAAGGGCCGGCCGGCAGGTGCTCGA
>NZ_DATELE010000257.1:0-9714 GCF_035277045.1 Pseudomonas sp.
CGTCCTGCGCCCACACGGTGCTACCGCCCTGCTTGAGCAGGCGCGCACCTTCGCGGCCGTCCGCGCCCATGCCGGTGAGCACCACCGAGAGCACCTTGTCGCCGTAGGACTTGGCGGCCGAACCAAAGGTGATATCCACGCAGGGCTTGTAGTTCAGGCGCTCGTCGCCCGGCAGGATCTTCACCGTGCCGCGCCCATCGACCATCATCTGCTTGCCGCCCGGCGCCAGCAGGGCAAGGCCTGGGCGCAGCACATCGCCGTCCTCGGCTTCCTTGACGCGAATGCGGCAGAGCTTGTCGAGGCGCTCGGCGAAGGCCTTGGTGAACGCGGCCGGCATGTGCTGGATCAGCACGATCGGCGCCGGGAAACTGGCAGGCAGCTGGGTCAGCACCCGCTGCAGCGCCACCGGGCCGCCGGTCGAGGTGCCGATGGCCACCAGCTTGTAGGACTTGCGCTTGGGCGCCGGGGCGTGAACGTGAGCCGGCGCCGTGCTGCGCGCCGGTGCCACCGGCGCGCGCGCAGGGGCGCTGCCACCAAGCGAGCTGCCCGCCAGGGAACTGGCGGGCGCAGGGCTGGAGGCGGAGCTGGCGACGGGCGCGGCGACGCTGCCCAGGCGGCGATTGCTGCGCGACAAGGTATGGACCTTTTCGCACAGCAACTGCCTGACCTTGTCCGGGTTGCGCGAGATATCCTCGAAGTTCTTCGGCAGGTAATCCACCGCACCGGCATCGAGGGCGTCCAGGGTAACCCGGGCGCCTTCATGGGTGAGCGAGGAGAACATCAGGACGGGCGTGGGACAGCGCTGCATGATGTGACGCACTGCGGTGATGCCGTCCATCATGGGCATTTCATAGTCCATGGTGATGACATCGGGCTTGAGCGACAGGGCCTGGTCGATCGCTTCCTTGCCGTTGGTGGCGGTGCCCACGACCTTGATGGTCGGGTCAGCCGAGAGAATTTCCGAGACGCGGCGGCGGAAGAAACCGGAATCATCCACCACCAGGACCTTGACTGCCATAAACACTCCATTAGGCGGCGCAACCGCCAGGTCGCGCCGCCGAAATCAGATACGCCGGGCGGCGTAACGCTTGAGCATGCTCGGTACATCGAGGATCAGCGCGATGCGCCCGTCACCGGTGATGGTGGCGCCCGACATGCCCGGGGTGCCCTGCAGCATCTTGCCCAGCGGCTTGATCACGACTTCTTCCTGGCCCACCAGCTGGTCGACGACAAAGCCGATGCGCTGGGTGCCGACCGACAGGATCACCACATGGCCTTCGCGCTGCTCCTCATGGGCAGCCGAACTCACCAGCCAGCGCTTGAGGTAGAACAGCGGCAAGGCCTTGTCACGCACAATCACCACTTCCTGGCCGTCGACCACGTTGGTGCGCGACAGGTCGAGGTGGAAGATCTCGTTGACGTTGACCAGCGGGAAGGCGAAGGCCTGGTTGCCCAGCATCACCATCAGGGTCGGCATGATCGCCAGGGTCAATGGCACCTTGATGACGATCTTCGAGCCCTGGCCCTTGGCCGAGTAGATGTTGATCGAGCCGTTGAGCTGGGAAATCTTGGTCTTCACCACGTCCATGCCGACGCCGCGCCCGGACACGTCCGAGATCTCGGTCTTGGTCGAGAAGCCCGGGGCGAAGATCAGGTTGTAGCAGTCCGACTCGCTCAGGCGGTCGGCCGCGTCCTTGTCCATCAGGCCTTTTTCCACGGCCTTGGCACGCAGCACGTTAGGGTCCATGCCCTTGCCGTCATCGGAAATCGACAGCAGGATATGGTCGCCTTCCTGCTCGGCGGACAGCACCACCTTGCCACCGCGCGCCTTGCCTTCGGCCTCGCGCTCTTCGGGCGACTCGATGCCGTGGTCCACGGCGTTGCGCACCAGGTGGACCAGCGGATCGGCCAAGGCCTCGACAAGGTTCTTGTCCAGGTCGGTCTCTTCGCCGACCAGTTCCAGGTTGATCTCTTTTTTGAGCTGGCGGGCCAGGTCGCGAACCAGGCGCGGGAAACGCCCGAAGACCTTCTTGATCGGCTGCATGCGGGTCTTCATGACCGCGGTCTGCAAGTCGGCGGTGACCACGTCGAGGTTCGACACGGCCTTGGACATGGCCTCGTCGCCACTGTTCAGGCCCAGGCGCACCAGGCGGTTACGCACCAGCACCAGTTCGCCGACCATGTTCATGATCTCGTCCAGGCGCGCGGTATCGACGCGCACCGTGGTTTCCGCTTCGCTGGCCGCAGGCTTTTCGGCCGCAGGCGCTGCGGCGCGTGCCGGTGCCGCGGGCCTGGCGACAGGCGTTGGCGCAGGCTTGGGCTGCGCGGCGGCGTGCGGCGCGGCTGCCACGGCAGCGGCAGGCGCGGCACTGGCCACGGCGCTTTCGGAAAACTTGCCCTTGCCGTGCAGCTCATCGAGCAGGGCTTCGAATTCATCCTCGCTGATGTGCTCGCCGGGCGCCGCGCTGGCAGCGGCTGGAGCAGCGGGGGCGCTGGCGGCGGGCAGCGCATCGGCGGCGAAGGTGCCCTTGCCATGCAACTGGTCGAGCAGTGCCTCGAACTCGTCATCGGTGATCTCGTCACCGGCAGGCGCCGCGACAGGCGTCTCGACGACCGGGCTGACGATCTCGGGCACGAACTGGCCCTTGCCATGCAACTGGTCGAGCAACGACTCGAACTCGGCATCGGTGATTTCGTCACCGCCGGCAACGCTGGGCGCCTCGCCCTGCATCTGCTCGGCAGCCAGGGCCTGGGCCTTGACCGCATCGAGCGAGTCGAGCAGCTGCTCGAACTCGGTGTCGGTGATGTCATCGGCGGCAGGCGCCTCGATCACCGCTGCCACGACAGCAGGCGCGGCAGGCGCGGCGGCGCCAGGCTCCGCCAGGCGCGCCAGGGCGTCCAGCAGCTCAGGGGTGGCAGGCGTGACAGGGCTGCGTTCGCGGACCTGGCCAAACATGCCGTTGACCGCGTCCAGGGCTTCCAGGACCACGTCCATCAATTCTGCATCAACGCGCCGTTCGCCCTTGCGCAGGACGTCGAACACGTTCTCGGCAATATGGCAGCACTCCACCAGCTCATTGAGCTGGAGGAAGCCGGCGCCCCCTTTTACAGTGTGAAAACCGCGAAAGATCGCATTAAGCAGGTCGGCATCATCGGGCCGGCTTTCCAGCTCGACCAATTGCTCGGACAGTTGCTCAAGAATCTCGCCGGCTTCTACCAGGAAATCCTGAAGGATTTCTTCATCGGCGCCGAAACTCATCAAAGGTGCTCCCTAAAAACCAAGGCTGGACAGCAGATCGTCGACATCGTCCTGACCGGACACAACGTCTTCACGCTTATCGGCATGAATCTGCGGACCTTCACCCCGAGTCGGATGTATTTCTTGATCTTTTTCGGCACGCAGCTGCTCGTGGTCATGTTCGATACCGGCGAAACGGTCGACCTGGCTGGCCATCAGCACCAGCTTGAGCAGGTTGCTCTCCACGTCGGTGACCAGCTGCGTCACGCGTTTGATCACCTGGCCAGTCAGGTCCTGATAGTCCTGGGCCAGCAAGATGTCGTTGAGGTGCCCGGCGACCTTGCGGTTGCCTTCCTCGCTGCGCGTCAGGAAACTGTCGACGCGCTTGGCCAGTTCACGGAACTCGGGCGCCGCGACTTCACGGCGCATGAAGCGCTGCCAGTCGACGCTCAGCGCCTGGGCCTCGGTGGCCAGGTCGTTGAGCACAGGCGTGCTGTCCTCGACCAGGTCCATCGTCCGGTTGGCCGCGCCCTCGGTGAGCTTGACCACGTAGGACAGGCGCTCGGTGGCATCGGTGATCTGCGACACTTCCTCGGCCTGCGGCATGCGCGGATCGATCTGGAAGCTGACGATCGCACTGTGCAGTTCGCGAGTAAGCTTGCCGACTTCCTGGTACAGGCCACGGTCGCGGGTCTGGTTGAGCTGGTGAATCAGCTGCACCGCCTCGCCGAAGCGCCCCCGTTCAAGGCTCTCGACCAGTTCCTGGGCGTGTTTCTTCAGGGTCGTTTCAAACTCCCCCAAAGACGATTTCGTTGACTCCATGACGCCCCCTGACATGCCTCAGCCGTTGACGCGTTCGAAGATCTTTTCGATCTTTTCTTTGAGTACTTGCGCGGTGAATGGCTTGACCACGTAGCCGTTGACGCCGGCCTGGGCCGCTTCGATGATCTGGTCGCGCTTGGCCTCGGCCGTGACCATCAGCACCGGCAGGTGCTTGAGGCGCTCGTCGGCGCGCACCTTGCGCAGCAGGTCGATACCGGACATGCCTGGCATGTTCCAGTCGGTCACCAGGAAGTCGAAATGAGTGCTCTCGAGCATCGGCAGCGCGGTGGTGCCGTCGTCGGCTTCCTGGGTGTTGGTGAAGCCCAGGTCACGCAGCAGGTTCTTGATGATCCGCCGCATCGTCGAGAAGTCGTCAACGATGAGGATTTTCATGTCTTTGTTCAATTAGACCTCCAAGCAGTCTTAAACGCGCTCAGCGCTGAGCGCGCACTCAATCAATTCGTCACAACGTAAAAAAGCGACTGCGGGCAGTCCGGGCTCAACGCGCCCGCCATTCCCCGAGACGGCTGCGCAGGCGCGCGGCGCACTGGCTGTGCAACTGGCTGACACGCGACTCGCTGACCCCCAGCACCTCACCGATTTCCTTGAGGTTCAGCTCCTCGTCGTAGTACAGCGCCAGCACCAGGCGCTCACGCTCGGGCAGGTTGGCGATGGCATCGGCCAGGGCGGCCTGGAAGCGCTCGTCCTCCAGGTCACGCGAGGGTTCGACCTGGGCGCTGGCGCCATCCTCGTGAAGCCCTTCGTGCTCGCCGTCCTGCAACAGGTCGTCGAAACTGAACAGGCGGCTGCCCAAGGTATCGTTGAGAATCGCGTAATAGTCATCCAGGCCTAACTGGAGTTCGGCCGCAACCTCGTGATCTTTAGCGTCGCGGCCGGTTTTTGCTTCAACGGCGCGCATCACGTCACTGACCATGCGCGTGTTGCGGTGCACCGAACGCGGCGCCCAGTCGCCCTTGCGCACCTCGTCGAGCATCGCCCCACGGATCCGGATACCGGCGTAGGTCTCGAAACTGGCGCCCTTGCTGGCGTCATACTTGTTGGCGACTTCCAGCAGGCCGATCATCCCGGCCTGGATCAGGTCCTCGACCTGAACGCTGGCCGGCAGGCGCGCCAGCAGGTGGTAGGCGATCCGCTTGACCAGCGGAGCGTAGCGTTCGACCAGTTCGTACTGGGCGTCGCGCGAAGCCTTGTGATACATCTTGAAACCGCTCGCGTTCATAACACCGGACCTGCGCTGGTGGGCTGCACCAGGCGTTCGACAAAGAATTCCAGATGGCCGCGCGGGTTGGCGGGCAGCGGCCAACTGTCGACCTTTTGCGCGATGGCCTTGAAGGCAAGCGCGCATTTGGAGCGGGGGAAGGCCTCGTAGACCGCCCGCTGCTTCTGCACCGCCTTGCGCACGCACTCGTCGTACGGCACGGCGCCGACATACTGCAGGGCAACGTCCAGGAAGCGGTCGGTGACCTTGGTCAGCTTGGCGAACAGGTTGCGGCCTTCCTGCGGGCTCTGGGCCATGTTGGCCAGGACCCGGAAGCGGTTCATGCCGTAATCCCGGTTCAGCAGCTTGATCAGCGCGTAGGCGTCGGTGATGGAGGTCGGCTCGTCGCAGACCACCAGCAGCACTTCCTGGGCGGCGCGAACAAAGCTCACCACCGAGTCGCCGATGCCGGCCGCGGTGTCGATCACCAGCACATCGAGGTTGTCGCCAATCTCGCTGAAGGCCTGGATAAGGCCTGCGTGCTGCGCCGGCGCCAGGTGCACCATGCTCTGGGTACCCGAGGCGGCAGGCACGATGCGCACGCCGCCCGGCCCCTGCAGGAGCACGTCACGCAGCTCGCAGCGGCCCTCGATCACATCGGCCAGCGTGCGCTTGGGCGTCAGCCCCAGCAACACGTCGACGTTGGCCAGGCCCAGGTCTGCGTCCAGCAGCATGACCCGGCGGCCAAGCTCAGCCAGCGCCAGCGAAAGGTTCACTGACACGTTTGTCTTGCCGACCCCACCTTTACCACCGGTTACGGCAATCACTTGTACGGGATGCATGCTACCCATGTTTTCTTATTACCTTGTCTCGCTCGGGCCCGGGGCACACGAGGGGTTGCGCGTTCAATGCCAGGAACGAGCCGGGCAACCCCTTGATGTTGGTTGTTTGCAACATTATGACCCTCAACCTGCGCGCTTGCCTGGGTTGTGGTAGAGATCAGCGAACATATCGGCCATGGCCTCCTCGCTGGGCTCGTCCTGCATCTGCAGGCTGACCGCGCGGCTCACCAGCTGGTGACGGCGCGGCAGGTGAAGATCGTCAGGAATACGTGGCCCATCGGTCAGGTAGGCCACCGGTAGTTCATGACTGATGACCAGGCTGAGCACTTCACCGAGGCTGCCTGTTTCATCGAGCTTGGTCAGAATGCAACCGGCCAGGCCACAGCGCTTGTAGCTGTGGTAGGCGGCGGTCAGCACCTGCTTCTGGCTGGTGGTCGCCAGTACCAGGTAATTGCGCGAGGCGATGCCACGCCCGGCCAGGGTTTCCAGCTGCATGCGCAGGGCCGGGTCGCTGGCCTGCAGGCCAGCGGTGTCGATCAGCACCACGCGCTTGCGCAGCAGCGGCTCCAGCGCCTGGGCCAGGGACTGGCCTGGGTCGACGTGGGTCACCGACACACCGAGGATCCGGCCGAGGGTCTTGAGCTGCTCCTGGGCACCGATCCGGTAGCTGTCCATGCTCACCAGCGCCAGGTTCTGCGCGCCGTACTTGAGCACATAGCGGGCCGCCAGCTTGGCCAGGGTGGTGGTCTTGCCCATGCCGGCCGGGCCGACCACGGCGATGACCCCGCCCTCCTCGATCGGTTCGACCTCGGGCACGTCGATCTTGCGCGCCAGGTGCGCCAGCAGCATGCGCCACATCTGGCGCGGCTCGCGGATACCGGCGGTGAGGTCGAGCAGCTCGCGGGCGATCGGGCCGGACAGCCCGATGCGTTGCAGGCGCCGCCAGATGTTGGCCTGTTGCGGCTGGTTGCCCTGCAGCTGGCTCCAGGCCAGCGAGCCGAGCTGCACTTCGAGCAGCTCGCGCAGGCCCGACAGCTCCGAGCGCATCGCATCGAACAGGCGTGGGTCGACCGGAGCCGGCGCCACCGGAGCTGCCGGCACGTCGACGTGCGGCTCGATCAACGGCTCGGAGGCGGTCAGCGACTGGCCGGCGAACAGCTGGCGGTTGCCCACCTCAGCCTCGCTGCGCCCGCTCAGTTCGGCCTGGGCGGTGGCGATGCGCGACTGGGTCTTGCGCAGCTCGTCCTCAAGCTCGGCATTGGGCACACGTGGGGCCAGCGCAGACAGCTTGTAGTCCAGCGCCGCCGTCAGCTCGACGCCGCCAGCGATCCGCCGGTTGCCGATGATGGCGGCATCGGAGCCCAGCTCATCACGAACCAGCTTCATGGCCTGACGCATATCGGCGGCGAAGAAACGCTTAACTTGCATGGTGCACTACCTCAGCCGTTGGGGCCCACTATGGCAACGATGGTAACTTGCTTGTTGTCAGGTACTTCCTGATACGCCAAAACATGCAAATTGGGGACAGCCAGGCGGCCAAATCGCGACAGCATCGCCCTGATCGGTCCTGCGACCAGGAGAATCGCCGGCTGCCCTTGCATCTCCTGACGCTGGGCCGCCTCGATCAGCGAACGCTGAAGCTTTTCGGCCATGCTCGGCTCAAGAAGAACACCGTCTTCCTGACCTTGCCCGGCCCTTTGCAGACTATTGAGCAAGATCTGTTCCAACCTTGGCTCCAGGGTGATCACAGGCAGCTCCGACTCAACGCCGACAATGCTTTGCACGATGGCACGACACAATCCGACGCGAACCGTGGCCACCAGCGCGGCGGTATCTTGACTCCGACCTGCATTGTTGGCTATCGCCTCGGCGATGCTGCGGATGTCACGCACGGGCACCTGCTCGGACAACAACGCCTGCAGCACCTTCAACAGCCCCGACAAGGAAATGACGCCGGGCACCAGCTCCTCGGCAAGTTTCGGCGACGCCTTGGCGAGCACCTGCAGCAGTTGCTGGACTTCCTCGTGGCCGATCAGCTCATGGCAGTGCTTGTGCAGGATCTGGTTCAAGTGGGTCGCCACCACCGTGCTCGCATCGACCACGGTATAGCCCAGCGACTGCGCCTGGCTGCGCTGGCCAAGGTCGATCCATACCGCTTCAAGGCCAAAGGCCGGGTCACGCGCGGCAATGCCGTTGAGCGTGCCGAAGACCTGCCCAGGGTTGATGGCCAGCTCGCGGTCCGGGTAGATCTCGGCCTCGGCCAGGATCACGCCCATGAGCGTCAGGCGATAGGCGCTGGGCGCCAGGTCGAGGTTGTCGCGGATATGCACCGTGGGCATCAGGAAGCCCAGGTCCTGGGAAAGCTTCTTGCGCACCCCCTTGATCCGCGCCAGCAGCTGCCCACCCTGGTTGCGGTCGACCAGCGGGATCAGGCGGTAGCCGACCTCCAGGCCGATCATGTCGATGGGGGTCACGTCGTCCCAGCCCAGTTCCTTGGTCTCCATGGCCCGCTGCGGCGAGGGCAGCAGGTCCTGCTGGCGCTGGACTTCCAGCGCGGCCTTGGCCTTGACGGCCTCCTGCTTCTTCCAGACCAGGTAGGCACCGCCGCCCGCCAGCAGGCCGAGGCCGAGGAAGGCCACGTGGGGCATGCCAGGCACCAGGCCCATCACGATCATCAGGCCGGCCGACACCGCCAGCGCCTTGGGCGAATGGAACATCTGCCGGTTGATCTGCTTGCCCATGTCCTCGGATCCCGAGGCGCGGGTCACCATGATCGCCGCGGCGGTGGACAGCAGCAGTGATGGCAATTGCGCCACCAAACCGTCACCGATGGTCAGCAGCGCATATACCTTGCCTGCTTCGCTGAACGGCATGCCGTACTGCAGCATGCCGATCAGCATGCCGCCGATCAGGTTGATGAAGAGGATCAGCAGGCCGGCGATGGCGTCGCCGCGCACGAACTTGCTGGCACCGTCCATCGAGCCGTAGAACTCGGCCTCGCCCGCGACTTCGGCCCGGCGCGCCTTGGCCTGGGCCTGGTCGATCAGGCCTGCGTTGAGGTCGGCGTCGATCGCCATCTGCTTGCCGGGCATGGCGTCGAGGGTGAAGCGCGCGCTCACCTCGGAAATACGCCCGGCACCCTTGGTCACCACGACGAAGTTGATGATCATCAGGATGGCGAACACCACCGCACCAACGACATAATTGCCGCCGATCACCACCTCGCCGAAGGCCTGGATCACCTTGCCCGCGGCCTCGTGGCCCTCATGGCCGTGAAGCATCACCACCCGCGTCGAGGCCACGTTCAGCGCCAGGCGCAGCAGCGTCGCCACCAGCAGGATGGTCGGGAACGCCGCGAAGTCCAGCGGACGCAGCGCGTACACGCAGACCAGCAGGACCACGATCGACAGCGCGATGTTGAAGGTGAAAAACACGTCGAGCAGGAACGGTGGCACCGGCAACATCATCATTGCCAACATCACCAGCAACAGCAGCGGCACGCCCAGATTGCCCCGGCCGATACCGACCAGGTTGCTACGGGCGCTGTTGATTAACTGCGTGCGATCCACCGAGAGTCCTCTTCAAGCAAACTT
>NZ_DATELE010000258.1:0-2550 GCF_035277045.1 Pseudomonas sp.
CCACGGTCATGCGGCCTGGCAGCTCGGCGTAGCGCTGGTTGAGCTGGTCGCGCAGCTGATTGACGGTCAGGCCTTGCAGCGGGATCGAACCAATTTCGGGGAAGGTCGCACGCCCATCGGCGCCCACGGTGATGTCGCGGCTCATGCCGGTGCCGGGGTGGGTGAGTGTGCTTTTCAGGTTCATGTCGTTGCTCATCGGGCTGAGCACGCGCAGGGTCACCTGGTCGCGGTTGTTCTGGAAGATCCGCTTGTTGCGGTATTCCTCGCGAATCGCCATTTCGGCTTCGGCGGTGGTCTTGCCTTCGACCCGGACGCTGGAGTTGGTGCTGGGCAGCGTGATGCTGCCGTCGGGCTGGACGATCTGGCTGCCGTTCAGGCCGCTGGCGGCCATGAAGTTGAGGTCGATGTTGTCACCGGACTGGATGCGGTACACCCCGCCGGCCGGCGTGCTGTTGGCAACGTGGAAGATCACTTCAAGCACGTCCTGCGGGCGCAGCACCTGCTCGCGCTGGGTTACTTCGGTGGCCTGGGCATCGGCGGCGGGCGCGGTGAGGATCTGCACCGGCATTTCGCGTGTTTCCTGGCTGGCGCATCCGGCCAGGCCCAGCAGGCACAGGGCAATCGTTGGATATTTCATGGTGTGCATCCTGTGCTGGCCTCAGAGGTTGTTGTACAGCCACTTGGGCATGTAGTACTTGCGCCGGTTGAAGACGCTGCCGATCAGTTGCGCGCCGGCCTGGGTCAGGCGCTGCGCGGTGGCCTGGGCCACTTCCCAGCGGGTTTCCTCGGCGCAGATCACCAGGATCACGCCGTTGACGAGGGTGCCGATGACCAGACTGTCGGCGCTGGCGTACACCGCTTCGCCATCGATCACCACGAAGCGGTAGTGGCTGCTCAGCTGAGCCAGCAGGACCCGCAGCAGGTCAGGGCTGAGGCGGTCGCGGCCGCGCCTGAAGGTGCCTGCCGGCAGCACGTCGAAGGGCTGGTCGGAAAACCGCACGACGCAGTCCAGGGCCAGCGGCGGGTTGTCCTGGTTGAACAGCAGGTCCGTGAAACCTCGCAGCTTGTGCAGGCCCAGCTGCTGGCTGAGGCTTGCGCCGGTGCCACCGCCGTTGCTGTCGATCAGCAGCACGGGGCCTGCGCTCATCAATGCCAGCTGGCTGGCAAAGGCCAGCGCGCTGGTGCTGGTGCCGCTGCCGGTGTTGGCCGCGGTCAGCAACAGGGTGCGCTGCTCCAGGTCGAGCACCGTGGCGGTGAGGTTGGTTTCGCTCGGGTTGGCGATGCTCAGACTTCTCGAAGTAGAACCGTCCATTCAACTTGCTCCGTGGCCGCTGAAGACTTTAAAGGGCGTCTTGAAGAGGATTTTCAGGTCCAGCATCAAGCTCTGTTCATTGATGTAGCTCAGGTCCAGCTCAACACGCTGGTCGAAGTCGATATCACTGCGACCAGAGATCTGCCAAAGGCCTGTCATGCCCGGATAGATGCTCAGGCGTGCCAGGTGGTTGTCCTTGTAGCGATAGGCGTTGAAGGACGTGGGCCTTGGGCCGACCAGGCGCATGTCGCCGGTGACCACGTTGATCAGGTTGGGCAGCTCGTCGAGGCTGGTGCGGCGCAGCAGGCTGCCAATGCGGGTAACCCGTGGATCCTTGTCGATCTTGAAGTCGATGGCGTCGGCGCCGTGCTTGTTCAGGTGGCGCACCGAGTCCTTCAGGGCCTCGGCGTTGGCGACCATGGTGCGGAACTTGAACATGCCGAAGGTGCGGCCGCGGTAGCCGGTACGTTTCTGGATGAAAAACACCGGGCCCGGGCTGCTGCGCTTGACCAGGAACCCCAGCAGCAACAGCAGTGGCGAGATCATCAGCAGCAGCGCCAGGGCGCCCAGGCATGACAGCACCCGGTTGGTTCGCGACAGGGTCCAGGGCCGCCCGCCGACACGGCCGGTCAGCCAGCCCCGGCCTTGCATGTGGATGGCGGCGTCCATGCGCTGGCGGTGTGCCGGGTCCATGCGTTTGTCCCGGTACAGGCCTTGCATCTCCGCACTGCGTGGTTGTCCTGTCATAACACCCTCCGTTCATGCCTGCGCTCGCCGGCTTTGCTGGCCTTGGTGGAGCGCGAGTAGTACCGATGAAACCAGGCGACGAAGCGCCCGAGCCCTTCGTCCAGGGAAACTTGCGGGGTAAAGCCGGTCACGCGCTCAAGTGCGCTGGCATCGGCGCAGGTGGCCAGTACATCGCCGGGCTGCAGGGGCAGCAGCTCGATCTCGGCCTTGCGCTGCAGGTGCTTTTCCAGCAAGGCCACGTAGTCGGTCAGTTCCGCCGGGCGCTGGCCGCCAATGTTGTAGATGCGCCAGGGTGCATGGCTGCTGGAGGGGTCCGGTTGCGCGCGGTCCCACTCGGGGTTCGCCAGCGGCGGCAGGGGGATAAGCCGCACCAGGCTTTCGACGATGTCGTCGATGTAGGTGAAGTCGCGCTGGTGACGCCCGTGGTTGAACAGCTGGATCGGCCGGCCCTGGGTGATCGCCTGGGCAAACTGGATTGGCGACATGTCTGG
>NZ_DATELE010000259.1:0-6587 GCF_035277045.1 Pseudomonas sp.
GCTTCTGGCGCCGTTGGGCGATCCGGACGTCGGCGGCACCGCCGGGCACATGATCATTCCAAATCCGGGCAAGGGCCTGAGCCTGGGCGACAGCCTGTACCGTCATTACGAGGCCTGGCTGCGCAAGGTCGAGAACCGCACCGGCTGCATGGTTTCCGCCGACGGCGCGCTGCTTGCCCTGCGCCGCTCGCTGTTCCAGCCGATCCCGGCGCAGGTCAACGATGACTTCTATATAAGCACCTGCGCGCCGGCCGCCGGCCAGCGGATCGTCTACGTGCCCGAGGCGGTGGTGCTCGACCAGGGCGTGGACGAGGCCAACAAACAGTTTCGCCGTCGCCAGCGGGTCACCGTCGGCGGCCTGCTCAGCCTGGCGGCGCGGCGCGAACTGCTCAACCCGCTGGACCACGGCTTGTACGCCATCGCGCTGATCAGCCACAAGCTGATCCGCCGGCTGGCGCCGGTGCTGTTGCTCCCGCTGTTGCTGGCCAACCTCTGGCTGGCCGCCCAACCCGGTTTCTACCAGCTGACCCTGGCCGCGCAGCTTCTGGGCTACAGCGCGGCCATCGTCGGCCTTCTCGACGCCCGCCACCGCCTGCCCAAGCCGTTCCGGCTGGCGGCCTTTCTCCTGGTCACCCTGGCTGGCATGAGCGTCGGCCTGTGGCAATTCCTGCGCGGGCACAGCTACAGACAGTGGAACCCTGACCAGAACCGATGAGCGATGGATATGCCGATCAAGACACGTATCAAGCAGGCCAGCGGTTGGTTGTATTTCAAGTCCCCCAAGGGACGATCGCAACTGCGCGGGGCCGGGGTGATCCTCATGCTGCACCGGGTGCTGGCCGATGACGCCAGCGCCGCCCTGCCCCACCGCAACGAGCTGTGCATCGGCCCGAAAGCCTTCGAAGGCCTGCTGCGCTGGCTGCCGCGCCACTTTGACTGCGTCAGCCTGATGGACCTGCTCAAGGCCCATGAAAAGCCGCGGGGCAGCGACCGGCCCAAGGTGGCCCTGACGTTCGACGACGGCTGGCGTGACAACGCCGTCAACGCCTTTCCGCTGCTGCAGCGGCACAAGGTGCCCGCGAGCATCTTCCTGTCCACCGACTTCATCGGCAGCCGCCAGCGGTTCTGGTGGGAAAGCCTGGGCGAGACGCTGTGGGGCACCCATGGCGAAGCGGCGCGTCACCACCTGATCGAACAGCTGCGCAAGATCGGCCGGCCGCTGCCGGCGGCCTACTTCATGAACCAACAGCCCGCCGATTGCAGCCTGGCGCTGGCGCACTACCTGCAGAGCCTCAAGACCCTGAGCCCGCAGGCCCTGCACATGCTCACCGACAACTGCCCTGCCGAATCGCTGCCCCAGGCCCTGGACTGGCAGCAGGTACGCGAGCTGGAGGACTCCGGCCTGATCAGCTTCGGCCCACACGGCGCCAGCCACGCGCTGCTGCCGGGCCTTGACGACCAGCGCCTGGACGATGAGCTGCGGCGCAGCCACCAGGCGCTCGAGCAAGGCTGCCGCCAGCCCCTGCCGGTGTACTGCTACCCCAACGGCGACCATGACGACCGGGTGCGCGCGCGCCTGGCCGCACACCGCTACCCGTACGCCCTGAGCACCCGCGCCGGGATCTGCCAGGGCCAGGACGACCCCTTGGCCTTGCCGCGCATCGGCGTAAGCCAGCGCAATGCCAGCCGTCCCTCGCTACTGGCCTGGCGGATCAGCCGTGGAGGCCGGGCATGAGCAGCAGTTACCGGCGCCACCTGGTGCTGAGCATGGGCACCAAGCTTGCGATGATCACCCTGCGCCTGCTGCGCAACGTGCTGCTGGCGCGCATCCTCGGCCCTAGCGAACGCGGTCTGTTCGCCTTGCTCAGCACCTTGCCCGACCTGATCAGCGCCGCGACCAGCGGCGGCCTCAACACCGCCGTTGGGTTTCAGGCCGCCAAGCAGCGCCCGATGGGCCTGCTGCTGACCCAGGTGCTGGTCTACGGCTGCGCGCTGGCGCTGCTGCTGACGCTGATCTGTGTGTTCCTGATGCGCGAGTTCGGTGCCCAGCTCGAGATCACCCTGCAACTGGGCGTGCTGGCCTGGCTGCTGTTGCTGGCCGTGCCGATGACCGTGCTCAAGAGCGGCCTGCTGACCCTGCACAATGCCAGCGGCGGGGTCGGTGCCTTCAATGCACTGCGCCTGGCCGAATCGCTGGCGCCGCTGCTGCTGTTTCTCGGGCTGTACTGGATGTGGCGCGAACAGGCGCTGGAGGCGGCGCTGATCAGCTGGCTGGCCGGTATTGCCCTGGTGGTGGTACTGGGCCTCTGGTGGCTGCGCCGGCAGCACCCGATCGGCCTGTGCTGGGACCGCAGCGGCCAGCGCGAGCTGCTGAGCTACAGCGCCAAGAGCCATCCCGACCTGCTGTTCCAGCAACTGATCCTGCGCTCGGACTACCTGTTCATCGGGGCGATGCTCGGCAGTACCGCCTTGGGTCACTACGCAATGGCCAGCGCCGCGGCCGAGCTGCTGCTGATCGTGCCGGAGGCGGTGACCACCCCGTTGATGAAACGCCTGCTGCAACAGGACGCCGGCATGGACAAGATCACCCCGCTGGCCCTGCGCCTGACCGCGACGGTGATGCTCGGGGCCTGCCTGTCGATGGCGCTGATCGGTGAATGGCTGATCGTCACGCTGTTCGGCGCCGAGTACCAGCCTGCCTACGTCGCCCTGCTGGCCCTGCTGCCAGGCCTGCTTGGGCTGTGCTACGCGAGCATCCTGCGCCTGGACCTGCTGGGCAAGAACCGCCCCGGCACGGTGTCACTGATGATGGGCGGCGCGGCGCTGCTGAGCCTGGTGCTCAATCTCGTGCTGATCCCTCGGTGGGGCATCGTCGGTGCCGCCGCGGCCTCGTCCGTTGCCTACCTGGCGGTGACCATCGCCATGCTCGTCCTGTACTGCCGGCTCAGCGGCGTCCCGCTGCTGCACACCCTCATCATCCTGCCCAGCGACCTCATCCCGCTGCGCCAAATGCTGCAACGGAGGCCAGCATGAAACGCCTGCTATTGATCGCTACCCTGTTCACGCCCTTGGCCTCGACGACTCACGCCGCCAGCCTGGAATGGGGCGATATCCGAGACGGCAGCCTGTACCTGGTGCCCAGCCAGCAAGACACCCTGCGCATCCAGTGGCAACCTGCCTGGCAGGCCGACGCCAACGCCGAGCACCTGTTCCTGCTCGACGGCCGCGGCCACCTGCAAGCCGACCGCGCCATCGCCGCCAGCGAAACCAGCGGCGAACAGCAGTGGCCCCTGGAGCCGAGCACTACCCCCTACCGCCTGGAGATCCCTGGCTACAGCTTCCGCCACTACACGGTCAGCCACAGCGATACGACCCGGTCGTTGTTCGCCCCGGCCAAGGTGCACTTCAGCACCGAAACCGAGGCGGGGGTAGAGCTGTATTTTCGCGTGGCCGCCGGTGAGCAGGCGGTGCTGGGGGGCAAGTACCATGAGGGCGTGGATGGCCTGCAGGTCGAGCGCCTGAGCGACGGCCGCCGGCTGGAGCTGCCGTTGGCGCACTACCTGGGCTACTTCCAGTTCGATCAGCTGGCTCTGCCGGCCAGTGCCAACGACGAAACCTGGCGCCTGCGCCTGCAAGGCAGTGGCAAGGCCGCCTTCTGGCTCGATGGCACCGCCAACCTGTTCGCCCAGCGCGCCGACCAGCTTGGCCCGCTGGCCAGTGCCATCGGCCAGGTAACCCTCAGGCCCGGGACCCAGGTACTGGGCCGCACGCCAGACCTTGGCGTGGCACTGCCCTACGTACTGCCGCCACCCTCGACCTATGCCGCCCTCGACGCCCTGGCGCCACGCGCGGCGGGCTACTACAGCCTGATGGACGTGCTCGAACGCAAGCCCGGCTACGAGGACGCCTGGCGCCTGCTCTACCAGGACCGCTTCGCCATCCGCCAGGACATCACCCTGCTGGCCGCCACCGGCCGGCGCGCCGACCTCGCCGATGACAGCACCACCCAAGACGGCCTGGACGCCTGGCTGGCCGGCACCCGGGCACTGCAAGGCAAGGCCTTGCATTACCTGGCGTTCGCCGACGAGCCCAACCTCAACTACCCCGACTACGCGACCTATCGTGATTTCTTCAAGGCCATGACCGCCCGCGTGCAGGCCTATCCCGGCGCCCGGGAAGCCGGCGTGCGCATCGCCATGCCGGCGTCCTCGCGCCTGGTCAACGGCCCGTTCAAGGAAAACAGCAAGTCCCTGCGCGGCATCGACTGGGCCCGCCAGCTGCTCCAGGAGCATGACGCCGATATCGACGCCCTGGCATGGCACGAATGGATGGTGCGTGACCTGCTGGCCACCCGCAGCTACCGCGACAGCGTGCGCCAGGCCGCGGCCCTGGTCGGCCTTGACGCCCAAGGCCGCCCACGTAAGGCGCTGCTGCTCGACCAGACCAACATGTCCAGCGGCTCGAGCCTGAGTCCTTACGACCAGAACACCCACTACGCCGGGCTCTGGTGGGCCTCGGTGGTGATCAACGCCTCCAGCGACGGCCTGCTCGACATGCTCAACTGGTTCCATGTGGCCGACGAGCCCGAATGGCCCAAGGGCATGATCCGCATGAAAGGCACGGACACCTTCGAGCTCAAGCCGGTGGGCCTGGCCCAGCAGTTCATCCAGCGCCACTGGCTGGACGAGGTGGTGGCCCTGGACAACGACGCCTTCGAAGTCGACGCCCTGGCCATGGTCGGTGGTGCCCAGCGCAGCCTGCTGGGGGTCAACAAGGCTGAACGTGTGCAGCAAGTGAGCCTGGTCCTGGACAGCTGCCCTGCCGGGCAGCTCGAGCTGTTCGGCCCGGACAACCAGTCGCGGCGCGGTGAGTATACCTGCGAGCAAGGACAGATCCGTTTTCAACTGCCGGGGCAGACACTCTTTGCTCTGACCTGGAGCGCGTCATGAGACGCGCCGCGACCTGCCATAGACGGGAGGCACCATGAGTGTATTGGGCAAGATACAGGACCGCATCAAACGCAAAGGATTGCGTGACACGCTGAGGGCTGGCTTCCGCCGATTTGTCTTCTACCATTGGGAATTGCTGTGGCTGGAACGTGATTTGGTCACCCCGGTGGAACCAAATCGACTCAGGCCATATCCGGCCCTGCGCACGGTGAAGATCACGGTGAACAACGTCCAGGCGTTTGCCCGGCATTTTGGTGATCGGGTCGAGACCATGCGCGAGCTGGCCGCGGAGGGCTACACCGGGGTGATGTTCCTTGATGATGCCGGCGATGTGGTGGCGTTCATCTGGGGCAGCACCCGCCACTACCACGACCGGCACTACTACGGGTGCTGGTTTCCCGTGGGGCCAGGCGAGTTTTTCGAGTTCGCCGGCGAAGTCGCCCGTCGCTATTGGGGTACCCAACTGGCGGTCGACATGCAGTTGGCGCTCTGGAAGCTCATGGCCGCCCAGGGCTGCGTGAAAGTTGTCGATGTCTGCGAGAACCACAACATCCCGGCGCTCAAGCTGCACGTGCGCACCGGCTACAAGGAGCAAGGACGAATCATGAATGTTTATTGCCTTTTTGGTCGTTGGAAGTTTTTCCGCGAGACGCGCTACAGCGGCTCGCGACTTGAAGCCCTGCGCAAGACCGAACCCAAAGCATCCACAGCCACGGTGTCCTGAGCCATGAGCCTGAAACTGACCTGGTGTGATTCGCTGCTGGCCGACGATTTCCCGGCCACCGAGTACGAGCAACTGCGTCGCCGCGTGGCAGGCAGTACGCCCTTCAACCATCTTGGCTGGCTGCGCGCCGCCGAGGAAACGCTGCTTCCCGGACAGCGCCTGCAGGTCCTGCTGGGGCGCGAGCAGGGCCGGCTGTGCCTGTGCCTGCCGCTGGTGCGCCAGCGTGAGGCCTTCGGGCCCTTGCGCCTGCCGGTGGTGCGCCATCTGGGCTATCCGCTGAGCGACCGCATCGCGCTGCTGATCGACCTTCCCGACACCGACGCCGACCTGGTCCTGCATGCCATCCGCAAGCAACTGCCGCATGCGGTGCTGCAGCTCAGCGAAGTGCCCCAGCAGGAGTGCGATGCGGGCGGCTGGCTGGCGAGCTGGGCGCACCACAGCTCCACCCACGAACAGCGACTGACCTGCAAGGTGCCGGTCCACCGCATCAGCGACCATGACCGCCAGGAGGTCAGCGGCGACCCCCGTTACAAGCTGCGCCGCGCGCGCAAGCGCATCGCCAACTGCGGCGCGTTGATCCGCCGCGTGCAGGCCACCCCGCAAAACGTCCGCTCGCTGCTGGACGCGGTAAGCGCCGTCGAAGCCGCCAGCTGGAAAGGCGATGACGACGTCGGCATTTTCTCGGGCGAGCAGCGCGAGCAATGGATGTACCAGGCCTTTGAGGCGTTGGCCGCCGAGGGCCTGCTCTACTTCGTGCTGCTGGAGCTTGAAGGGCGCTGCATCAGTTACCGGCTGGGCCTGGTCGAGCGCGGCCGGGTGTATGACTACAACCTCGCCTTCGAACCCAAATACGCGGACCTGGGCAGTGGCCGTGTCCTGCTGGAGGAGTGGATCCACTGGGGGCTCGACGACGG
>NZ_DATELE010000260.1:0-15732 GCF_035277045.1 Pseudomonas sp.
CGAGGACCCGGGCGTGCAGTCGGTCTCGCGCATCTACGACTACTACAAAGCCAACGGCTACGACACCGTGGTCATGGGCGCAAGTTTCCGCAACCTGGGCCAGATCGAGCAACTGGCGGGCTGCGATCGCCTGACCATCAGCCCTGAACTGCTGCAGCAGTTGAGCGAAGATCAGGGCGAGCTGCCACGTATCCTCAAGCCGGGCAATGCCGGCGAGCCGCGCCAGCAACTGAACGAAAGCCAGTTCCGCTGGGCAATGAACGAAGACGCCATGGCCACCGACAAGCTCGCCGAAGGCATCCGTCAGTTCGCGCGGGATCAGGAAAAACTCGAAAAAGTGATGGCTGAAAAAGCCTGATACATATTCGGTTTGCCTGGCGGGGGTTGAATCCGCAGGATTTTTCACTCGCTCCATGCACGAAGAGATCGCGGGGCAAGTCGCAAACGCCGACTTGCCCCGCGATTGCATCTACCCTCACCTGAGTTACCGATGTCGGATACCACCCCACTTCCCCAGGTTCTGGCCGGCCCCGTGCTGCGCCGCCTGGAGCCCACTCGCCTGGCCATCTGGCTGGTGGGTTCGCAACCGCTGCAAGCCGAATTCATCATGGACCATCCAGGCGTCGAGGCCAGCGTCGACTGCCAGGTGATTCCCGTGGGCGAACGGGCATTCGTGCACTTGCTGGACGTGCGCTTCGCGCAGCCCCTGCCGGTGGATGTGCAACTCGACTACGACCTGCTGCTGCCCAGCGCCGAAGGCCCGCAGGGCATCGCCGCATGGGCCCCGCACCTGCTCTACCCCGGCATGTCGAGCCCGAGCCTGGTGGTGCGTGGCCGGCTCGAGCAACTGCTCCACGGCTCCTGCCGCAAGCCGCACCACCCCGCGGCGGACGGCCTGCTGTGCGCGGACAGGCTGCTGCAAGCATGCACGCGCCCCGAGCAGCGCCCTGCCCTGCTGCTAATGAGCGGCGACCAGGTATACGCCGACGATGTCGCAGGCCCCATGCTCAGGGCCATCCACCGGCTTATCGAACGCCTGGGGCTGTTCGGCGAGCAGCTGGACGGCGCGCTGGTCGCCAACAGCGACGAGCTGTACCGCCATCCAGCGTGCTATTACCGCCGCGCCGACCTGCTGCCCGCGCTCGAGAGCAACGAAAGCCTGCGCGAGCGCTTCTTCGGCGGCACGCGCAAGCCGATTTTCACCAGCAGCAATGCCGACAACCACCTGGTGACCTTCGCCGAAGTCATGGCCATGTACCTGCTGGTGTGGTCGCCGGTGCCCTGGACCCTGGTGCGCGCGAGCATGCCACCGGAGCTCACGCCCAAGCGCCAGGCCCGCTACCACCAGGAGCAACCGCTGATCGAGGGCTTTGTGGAGGGACTCGCGGGTGTCGCGCGGGCCCTGGCGCATCTGCCCAGCCTGATGATCTTCGATGACCACGACATCACCGATGACTGGAACCTCTCGGCGCAGTGGGAGGAAACCGCCTACGGCCACCCCTTCTCGCGGCGGATCATCGGCAATGCCCTGCTCGGCTACCTGCTCTGCCAGGGCTGGGGTAACGACCCGGACCGCTGCCGGGAGCTGGTCGCGCAATGCCGGCAGCTGGGCGAGCAGGCTCAGCGCCAGGGCCTGGACCATGATGCCCAGGACACGCTGATCGGCAAGGCGTTGCAGTTCCAGGGGTGGCAGTTCGAGCTTCCGAGCAATCCGCCACTGCTGGTGCTCGATACCCGTACGCGGCGCTGGCGCAGCGAGACCAGCCTCAGGCGGCCTTCGGGCCTGCTTGACTGGGAAGCGCTGAGCGAGCTGCAGCAGGCGCTGCTCGATCATCCGTCGGCGATCATCGTGTCACCGGCACCGATCTTTGGCGTCAAGCTGATCGAATCGGTGCAGCAGGTGTTCAGTTGGCTGGGCTGCGCACTGCTGGTGGATGCCGAGAACTGGATGGCCCATCGAGGCGCGGCGCAGGTGATCCTGAACATCTTCCGCCATTCGCGCACGCCGGGGCACTACGTGATCCTGTCGGGCGACGTGCACTACTCATTCGTCTACGAAGTGCGCATTCGCCACCGCCAGCACAGCCCACACCTGTGGCAGATCACCAGCAGCGGCATCAAGAACCAGTTTCCCAAGCGCCTGCTGGACACCTTCGACCGCCTCAACCGCTGGCTCTACGCCCCGCGCTCACCCTTGAACTGGTTCACCAAGCGCCGCCTCATGGAGGTCGTGCCGCGCACGCCAAGCCACAGCCAGGCCGGCGAGCGGCTGTGGAACAGCGCAGGCCTTGGCCAGGTCTTCTTCAATGAACAGGGGCAGCCGGAGCGGGTGTTGCAACATAACGCCGATGGCAGGCCGGCCACCGAGTTTCCCCGGGCCGAACAGCAGTAGCAGGGATCAACAGGATCGGGTCAGGTGCGCTCCAGCGCATGGACCAGGTCGTGGAAGGCTTCGCGGTTGGAGTCGTTCAGGCCCATGAGGATCCTGTGGGCCTCGAGCACTTTGGTCCGCACCACATCTTCGTTCTGGTCCTGGGAGGGCAGATCGGTCAGGCATTCGGGGCACGGGATCGGACGATCGACGATGTTGAACACCTGCTCGAAGCCCATGGACTGCAACAACCGCGAGATATCGGGGTTGGTGGTGACCACGGTTGGCAACAGGCCGACTTTCTGGCGCGAGAGGATCGACAGCTTGGCCAGCAGGCCCAATGTGGTGCTGTCGATGCTTTCGGTTTCGGTGAGGTCGATGACAATGGCCGAGAAATTCAGCGCGGTGAAGATCTTCTCGATTGTCGCGTCCAGCGCCGAACACAGGGTCAGGCGCACTTCACCCACGAATTTCAGAACAAAGGTACCGCTCTGCTCGGCGAACTGGATTCTACCGGTACTCATTGAAGGTTCCTGCTCAACACCAATAGGGCGATATCATCCGGCATCTCCCCAAGCGTAGCCAATCCGAATCGTTGGCGCAGCCCATCCAGGCAGCCCCCTGCGTCCTTGACGATCTCCGGCAAGGTCGCTTCCTTATCTTTGAGTGTGTCCCCAGGCAAAAGGTCCAGCACGCCATCCGACATCAGGCTCAGGCTGAACTGCGGCGGCAGCTCGAGGATGTGGTCCTGGTAGGTGGCTTCCTCGAACAGCCCGACCGGCAGGCCGCGGCCTTCGAGGTAGCGGGCCTGGCCCGGGGTATAGAGCACAGGCAACGGCAGGTGGCCGCCGACGCTGTAGGTCATCAGGCCCGTGTCCTCGTCGATCACCCCGCCCACCATGGTCACATGCTTGCCCAGCTTGCAGTTGATGAGGCCACGGTTGATGTGCCCTAGCACCTCCGAAGGCTGGAACTCGCGCAACTTGCCGCCGCGCTTGAATTCGAACAGCAGCCGGGTGGTCATGAACTTGAGCAGCACCGTGACAAAGGCCGAGGACGCGCCATGCCCGGAGACATCGGCGAGGTAGAACGCGATCCGGCGATCATCGACGCGGAAATAGTCGGTGAAGTCGCCCGACAGATACAGCGACGGGATGATCTGGTGCTCGAAGGCAAGATCGCCCGCATGCCACGGGCTTTCGGGCAGCATGTTCATCTGCACCTGGCGGCCGGCGGTCTGGTCCTCCTGCAGCAGGTGCAGGCTGGCCTCGAGTTCGCGATTGGCCGCTTCGAGTTTTTCGCGGTAGCGCTGATTTTCCAGCACCAGGCGCGAGCGGTCGAGCGCACGGCGCACGGAGTGCTCGAGCACGGCAAGGTCTTCAAGCGGCTTGATCAGGTAGTCGGCGGCGCCCAGGCGCAAGGCTTCGACCGCATCGGTCATGACCCCGGCGCCCGACACCACGATCACCGGCAGCTGCGGCGCGCGCTCGGTGACCTGGCGAATCAGCTCAAGGCCGCCCATCTGGGGCATCCGCAGGTCGCAGATCACGAGGTCGGGCTGTTGTGCTTCGAAGACCTGTAGGCCCTGCTGGCCATTGCTGGCCTGGAGCACGCTGAAGCCGCTGTCTTCCAGATACGCGGCGAGGCTCGCACGGACCACGTCGTCGTCATCGATGATCAGCAGCGTTGCACTGGGTTTCTGCATGTGGGCAAACGGCGCCAGAAATAGGTTGGCGTAGCGGGTTCGGCGGGCCGACTCATGGCTACTGGAATTCTCTCTAGCCACTCTCTATTTGAGTTGTAGGACATTAAAGCGTGTCCGGCAAATAGCAGAGGTGCCCTCTAAGGCGCAGACGGTACTCCCATCCGTAAAGCGTTTCAAGCGCGCAAGAGGAGACGGGCGCGGACTTTGGGGAACAAATCGCCAGCAGTTATAAAAAACCGATTTTCCTTAACCTGATGAAAGGTCAACCGGCGGCAATCCGACGCAGTTGAGGGGTTTGCGCGGGTCGTTCGTATTCTCGATATGCACGGGATGTTACAAAAAAGCGGCCGCATGGGCCGCCTCTGAACGGTGCCGCGTATCAGAAATCGTCCTCGACTTCCCCGTCCTTGACCCGGAACTCGCGGTTCTGCAGGTAAGCATTGCGGATGAAGATGTACTTGTCGCCGCTGATCAGCTTCTCGGCCGAGAGCAGGCTGGCGCGCGTGTCGACCACGTCGGCGGCAAGCACCGTGTTGCGGGTCGGCACATGGTCGATGTAGCGGTATGGGCGCGTGTAGGTGTCAGGGTACTTGGCAAAGGCATCGCGCACGGTGCTTGGCCCCAGCAGCGGAATGACCACGTACGGGCCACTGCCCAGCCCCCAGTAGCCCAGCGTCTGGCCGAAGTCTTCGTCATTGCGCTGCAGTCCCATGCGCGTACCGACATCGAAGAAGCCGGCCAGCCCGAAGGTGGTGTTGACGATCAGCCGCGCGGTGTCGACGCCCGCCGCATGGGGCTTGAGCTGCAGCACATTGTTGGCCAGGTTGGTGACGTCGCCGATGTTGAGGAAGACGTTGTGGATGCCATCCTCGAGAAACTGCGGGGTCACGAACTGGTAACCCTGGGCCAGCGGCTTGAGCGCGTAGGTGTCGAGGACATCGTTGAACCTGAAGATAGGCCGGTTGACCGCCTCCCACGGGTCCTCCTCGGTGGCCGCCTGGGTGGCGGCCATCGGCGCTAGCAGTAAACCCGCGCAGACGCAGGCCTGGGTGACTCGCTCGATCACACCGGCGCCAATCCTGCCCATAGATGTCTCTCCATCGAATTTCACGGTGGCAGCGCTCAAGGCGCGCCGCAAAGTGAGCCAGTATAAAGGCTCGTGTGCTGATATACAGCGTTACATGCCATTGACAGATATTTAGTCCAGAAGTGTCAAATCGTCACCTGCTGGTAACAGACAGGCACTAGCCTCGATGTATTTCACGCCAGGGATGCCGCCATGCCACAAATGCCTGCCCTCACCGCCGTGCTGTTCGGCCTGCGCGGCTGCCTGCTACAGACGAGCGGGGAGACGCCCTTGCCCATGCCAGGTGCGCTGGATGCCCTGAATGGATTGCGTCGCCAGCATGTGCCCTGCGCGTGGCTGGAGGAGCGTGACGCCACCCAGGCCCAGCGCCTGGCCCTGCCCGACTGGTTGCCGGGACACGCCAGCAGTGCATCCCCCTGGCCAGCTCCCGATGCCTGCTGGCAGGCGCTGATGGGTTTGGGCGTCGAGCGCCTGGAGGGATGCGTGCTGGTCAGCGGCGAGCCGAGACTGTTGCAGGCTGGACTGAACGCTGGGCTCTGGACGGTGGGCCTCGCCGCATGCACCCCTCAATGCGGCCTGCCCTTGAATGAGTGGCGCGCCATGACCCGCCAGGAGCAGGATTGCGTGCGTGGGAAAGCGACACTGACCCTGTTCGAGCTGGGCGTCCACTCGGTCATCGACCACTTCGAAGCGCTCGACAACTGCCTTGACGATATCGCCCAACGCCGCCACAAGGGCGAGAAACCTTGATACAACCGAGTTGATCCCGGTCATGCAAAGGGCCGCGGGCTGGATTACTCTTGATGGCAGGCAAGAACCTTTGCGCAAGCGCCGAGGTCCATGCTTGTGACTATTCATAGAGGGAGAACACCCATGCCTGCCCGCGAACTGCAAGAGCAACTCGATAGCTTGCGCGAGCAACTGGAGAAGAATCCACCGCTGACGCTGGAAGAGCGGGATGATCTGCACAAGATGATGGCGCAGATCGAAGCTCAGCTGAAGCTTGAGGAGGCCACCCACGACAACAACCTGTCGGACGGGGTCAACCTGGCGGTCGAGCGGTTCGAGGCCGCGCATCCCGACCTCACCGCCACTCTGCGCAACATCGCCAACCATCTGCACAGCATGGGCATCTGACCGACGCTGCCCGCGCAATGAAAAAAGCCCCGTCACCAGACGGGGCTTTTCTGTTATTGACGCACCAGGCGCTGGTTGCCAGGGCTGATCGGCCCGGTGCTGCGGTAGGGGTTGATGTCCAGCCCGCCACGGCGAACGTATCGCGCGTAGACGGTCAGGTGTTCTGGGTTGAGCAGGCGCTTGAGGTCCAGGTAGATGCGTTCGACGCACTGTTCATGGAAATCGGCATGCTGGCGAAAACTCACCAGGTACGCCAGCAGGCTGGCCGGGTCCAGCGCCGCGCCACGGTACTCGACCACCACGCTGCCCCAGTCCGGCTGGCCGGTGACCGGGCAGTTGGACTTGAGCAGGTGGCTGTGCAGCGTCTGCTCGACAACCTGCGTCGAATCGCAACGCAGCAGCTCCGGCTGCGGATGCTCGTAGCTGCTGACGCTGATGTCCAGGTCGTCGATGCATTGCCCGGGCAGGCCGGCAACGCCCTGCCCTTCGACCTCGCCCAAGGTCCGGATGCGCACGCCCACCGGTTTGCCGGCCGCGGCCGAAAGATCCTTCTCAAGGCACGCCTGCAGCTCGCCCGCCGATTCGAAGGGCGTCTGGTTCAGCGAATTGAGGTAGAGCTTGAACGACTTCGACTCGATGATGTTCGGCGAATCGGCCGGGATGGCGAACTCACCAATGGCCACCACCGGCTTGCCCGACGGCAGCAGCCAGGACAGCTCGAAGCAGTTCCAGTAGTCGACGCCCTGCCACGGCAGGGTCTGGGCAGTGACGCCCAGCTCGGCCCACTTGGCCGTGCGCGGAATGGGGAACAGCAACGAGGGGGTGTACGTGTAGACGTATTCGCTGGACTTGCCCAGCGGAGAATGTTCGGCAGCAGGATGCATGGGTCGGACCTGAAAAAGCAGATGCGCCTAGTCTAGCAATTTTGCATCCCGCCTTGGGCCTGTTGTTACTCGATGGTTATCGGACCGACCATGCCCGCCTGATAGTGCCCTGGCACGTTGCAGGCGAACTCGATGGGTGCCGACTTGCTGAAGGTCCAGGTCAGTTCGCCGCGCTGGCCCGGCTGCAGCAGCACGGTATTGGCCGCGTGATGTTCATGGCCACCATGGCCGGTGAACAGCTTGCCCTGCATGGCGATCATCTCTTTCTGGTGCTCGACGTGCATGGCCTTGCTGCCCAGGTTGAACTCATGGGGAAGGTTGCCTTCGTTGACCAGCACGAAGCGCACGGTCTCGCCGGCCTTGACCTGCAGGCTGGCGGGATCGAAGGCGATGTCCTTGAGCTTCACTTCGATGGTGCGGGTGGCCTGGGAGGCCTCGGCTGGCGCACCGAACGCGTAGCCGTGGGAGGAACTGGCAAGGCTGGACAGGCTGACCAGCATCAAGGCGCTGGCGACCAACAGGTGTTTCATGGAAGGCTCACTCCGTCTCGGACAAAACAGTCTGTGGGGCGCGCACGCCCCCAGGATCATTCATAACGCAACGCGTACGCCGGCTCCACCTGCGACGCCCGCCACGCGGGATACAGGGTCGCCAGGAAGCTCATTACCAGCCCGGCGCCGCAGATCAAACCCACATCGCCCCATTGCAGCTCCGACGGCAGGCTGCTGATGAAGTACACGTCGGAGGTGAAGATGTGCTGCCCGCTGACCCGCTCCAGCCAGCCGACGATCTGGCTGACGTTGATCGCGGCAACCACCCCCAGCACTCCGCCGATCAAGGTGCCGACAATGCCGATCAGGCTGCCCTGGACCATGAACGTGCCCATGATCTGCGCCGGCGTGGCACCGATGGTGCGCAGGATGGCGATGTCCGAGCCCTTGTCGTTCACCACCATGATCAGCGTGGCGATGATGTTGAACGCGGCGACGGCAATGATCATCAGCAGCAGCAGGCCGATCATGGTCTTTTCCATCTTCATCGCGCTGAACAGGCTGCCCTGGGTGTGCGACCAGTCATCGGCCAGGTACCCCTGCCCCAGGCCCGCGGCAATCGCCTTGGACACCTGCGGGGCGGCATACAGGTCATGCAGCTTGAGGCGCACGCCCTGCACCTGGCCCGGTGCCCAGCGCTGCATCTCGCCGGCGTCGGCGACATGGATGTAGGCCTGCGAGCCATCGAGCTCGGCGCCGACCTTGAACAGGCCGACCACGGTCAGGCGCTGCATGCGCGGCGTGATACCGCCAGGCGCCTTGCTGATTTCAGGCACGATCAGGGTCAGCTTGTCGCCGGTATTCAGGCGAAAGCGCCGCGCCGTCAGCTCGCCCAGCACCACGCCATATTCACCCGGCTGCAAGTCCTGCAGCCTGCCCTGAATGATGTGCTGGCCAACGATCGAGACCTTGCCTTCCTCGGCGGGATCGATGCCGCTGACCTGAATCGGCTGCATCGCGCCCTTGTAGGAAAGCATGCCTTCCATCTCGGTCAGCGGCGCGGCGGCCATGACCGCAGGGTTCTTCAGCGCCGCATCGGCGACGCCGCGCCAGTCCTGCAACGGCTGCTCGCCCAGGATGCTGGCGTGGGGCACCAGGCCGAGGATGCGCGAGCTCATCTCGCGCTGGAAGCCGTTCATCACCGAAAGCACCACGATCATCGCCAGCACGCCAAGAGACAGGCCGATCATCGAGGTCATGGAGATGAACGAGATGAAATGGTTGCGGCGCTTGGCGCGGGTGTAGCGGGCACCGATGAACAAGGGCAAGGGTCTGAACATGTACGAAAACACCCGATGAAGAAGGGGAACGGGGTGCCTATCGCGCCCCGTGGGGTTGACTCAGATCGGCACCAGCTGACCGTCTTCCAGGCGCAGCACCCGGTCCATCTGGCGCGCCAGGGCCAGGTCATGGGTCACCACCAGGAACGCGGTCTGCGACGAGCCCGACAGCTCGCGCATCAGCTCCTGGATACCCTGGGCGGTGTGGTGGTCGAGGTTGCCGGTCGGCTCGTCGAGCATCACCAGCCCCGGCCGGTTGACCAAGGCGCGGGCAATGGCCACGCGCTGGCGCTCGCCGCCAGACAGCTCGGCCGGCTTGTGGCCAAGCCGATGACCAAGGCCGACACGGGTCAGCAGCGCCTCGGCACGCTCACGGGCCTCGGGTATCGCGGTGCGGCCGATCAGCAGCGGCATGCACACGTTTTCCAGGGCAGTGAACTCGGGCAGCAGGTGGTGAAACTGGTACACGAAGCCCAGCGCCCGGTTGCGCAGCAGGCCGCGGGCCCGCTCGTTCAGGGCTGAAAGCTCTTCGCCGGCCAGCCAGACGCTACCCTGGGTCGGGGTATCGAGGCCGCCCAGCAGTTTGAGCAAGGTGCTCTTGCCCGAGCCGGAGCTGCCGACGATGGCAACCCGCTCGCCCGGGTGCAGCTCAAGCTGCAGGCCGGACAGCACCTGCACCGACTCCGGGCCCTCGTCGTAGGACTTGCCCAGGTTGCGGCAACTCAGTACGGCTTTATCACTCATGCGCGACTCACTCATAACGTAGCGCCTCTGCAGGCTGGGTGCGCGCCGCGCGCCAGGCCGGATACAGGGTGGCGAGGAAACTCAGGACCAGCGCCGCACCGCAGACCATCCACACGTCCTGGGCCATGATCTGCGAGGGCAGGTAATCGATGAAGTACACATCGGCATTCAGGAACTTGTGCCCGATCAGCTTCTCGATGCCGGCGATCACGGCGCTGACATTCAAGGCCGCGATGATACCGACCACGGCGCCGATAAAGGTGCCGACCACGCCGATCACCGTGCCCTGGACCATGAAGATGGCCATGATCTGCCCGGGGGTAGAACCCAGGGTACGCAGGATGGCGATGTCGCCCTTCTTGTCGTTCACCACCATCACCAGCGTGGAAATGATGTTGAACGCCGCCACCGCGACGATCAGCAACAGCAACAGGCCGATCATGGCTTTTTCCATGCGGATCGCCTGGTACAGGTTGCCGTGGGTGCGGGTCCAGTCGCGGGCATAGAACTCTTGCTCGCCCAGCTTCTGGGCGATGTTCCAGGCCGCCCGCGGCGCCTGGAACAGGTCGTCGAACTTCAGGCGCAGGCCCTGCACCTGGTCCGCCTTCCAGCGGTGCAGGCGGGACAGGTCGGAGAGATTGGTCAGGCCCAGGTAGCCGTCGATCTCGCCCGCGCCGACATGGAAGGTGCCGACCACGGTAAAGCGCTTCATGCGCGGGAACATGCCCGCCGGTGTCACGCTCACCTCGGGAGCGACGAAGGTCAGCTTGTCGCCGATGCCCACGCCCAGCTTGGTCGCGGCCTTGTCGCCGATCATGATGCCCCACTCGCCCGGCGCCAGCTGGTCGAGCCGGCCCTGGAGAATGAAGCGGTCGATGATCGACACCTGGCGTTCACGCGCGGGGTCGATGCCGTTGAGCAGCACCTTGGACACCTTGCCTTCGTGCGTGAGCAGGCCCTGCATCTGGGTGAAGGGCGCCACCGCCTCGACCTGGGAATTCTGCTTCACTTGCTCGGCAAGGGCAGGCCAGTTGTCGATGGGCTGGCCGGTTTCCAGCGTGGCGTGCGGGATCATGCCAAGCACACGGGTGCGCATTTCGTGGTCGAAGCCGTTCATGACCGACAACACCACGATCATCACCACCACGCCCAGGGCGAGGCCGATCATCGAGGTCAGGGAAATGAACGAGACGAAATGGTTGCGGCGCTTGGCACGGGTGTAGCGCGTACCGATGAATACGAAAAGAGGTCTGAACATGTCGGGGCTTGTTCGGATGAAAGGGGAACGTCCTTGTGGCGGGGCTTGATGAGCAGCTTTACACTCAGACCACCGCCGCTACCATGGGTTCGCCATGACGACATTGGATGAAGAAGATCGCCGCGAATACTACCGTATCGAGGACAGGATCGCACTGGAAATTAGCCCACTTGGCGCGGCCGAAGCCCTTGAGGCAGACGTGTTGCAAGATGAGTCACCGCTGTTCAGCCTGCTCAGCGAACTGCACCTGAGCGAGTTCGAGTCCCAGCACCTGCTGCGCCAGCTCAGCGACAAGGACCGCACCCTGGCAGCCTTTCTCCGGGCCCAGAACAAACGCATCGACCTGCTCAGCGCGGTGGTCGCGCAGACCCTGCTCGGGCAGATCGGCGAGCCGCGCCCGGTGGTATTGTCCGAAGGCGGCGTCGAGTTCGCGCAAGGCCAGGCCATCGCGCCCGGCAGCCGCGTTGCGGTCAAGATGGTGCTGATGCCCCAGGCCCTCGGCCTGCTGCTGCGCGCCAGGGTCGTGCATTGCGACCCGCGCCCCGATGGCCAGTTCGACGTCGGTACCGAATTCATCGAAACCAGCGATGCCCAGCGACAGCTGCTGGCCCGCTACATCCTGCAGCGCCAGCAACTTCAGCGCCGCCAGGCATTGGAACAGAGCGCCCCCTGAGCCTCATCACATCCTGAAGGAACGAACGTGACCCTGATCTACGGCCACCGTGGCGCCAAGGGCGAAGCCCCTGAAAACACCCTGACCAGCTTTCGCCAGTGCCTCGGGCACGGCGTACGCCATTGCGAGCTGGACCTGCACCTGTCAGCCGACAACGAGCTGATGGTGATCCATGACCCGACACTCAAGCGCACCACCGGCCGTCGCGGCAAGGTGGTCGAGCACCGTGCCGCCGACCTTGCCCTCATCGACGCACGCAAGGGCGGGCCAGGCTGGGTACAGCCCTGCCCCATCCCACGTCTTGAGGAACTGTTCGAGAAATGCGATTTCGAGCACTGGCAACTGGAAGTCAAGAGCGCCTCGCGCACCCGCGCCGCCAGCACGGTGCTGGCCATTCGTGAAATGGCCCAGCGCCATGGCCTGCTCGAGCGCGTCACCATCACCTCGAGCTCGCGCGAGGTGCTGGCCGCGGCGCTTGAGCTGACGCCGGACATCGCCCGCGGCCTGGTCGCCGAGTACGCCTGGCTCGACCCGCTGAAAGTCGCGCAGAACTATGGCTGCAACCTGCTTGCCCTGAACTGGGCGCTGTGCACGCCTGAGCGGCTGCTCAAGGCTCAGCGCCAGGGGCTGCACGTGTCGGTCTGGACAGTCAACGAACCGGCGCTGATGCGCAGGCTCGCTGACTTCGGCGTAGACAGCCTGATTACAGACTTTCCCGGTTTGGCCAGTACCACCCTTGGGAAGGGCTGAAATCGTTCTCCCCGGCCGGCTCAGGCCACCGGCCGGAGCCGCTCAAAAAAGCCGGTTGAGGCCGTCGTAGGCGGCGACCCGGTAAGCTTCGGCCATGGTCGGGTAATTGAAGGTGGTGTTGACGAAATACTTCAGGGTATTTCGTTCACCCGGCTGATCCATGATCGCCTGGCCAATGTGGACGATCTCCGAGGCCTGGTAGCCGAAGCAGTGCACGCCAAGGATCTGCAAGGTCTCGCGGTGGAACAGGATCTTCAGCATGCCCTGGGGCTCACCGGCGATCTGCGCGCGCGCCATGCTCTTGAAGAACGCCTTGCCCACCTCGTAAGGCACCTTGGCCTGGGTCAGCTCCTGCTCGTTCTTGCCGATCGAGCTGATCTCCGGAATGGTGTAAATGCCGGTCGGCACGTCGTTGACGAAGCGCCAGCTGCCGTTGTCGACGATGCTGCCCGCGGCGGATCGGCCCTGGTCATGGGCGGCGCTGGCCAGGCTCGGCCAGCCGATCACGTCACCGGCGCCATAGATGTTGGGCACCACGGTGCGGTAGGCCTCGTCGACCTCGATCTGGCCGCGGCTGTTGACCTTGATGCCGATGTTTTCCAGGCCCAGCTTGTCGGTGTTGCCGGTGCGGCCGTTGCACCACAGCAAGGCATCGGCCTTGATCTTCTTGCCCGACTTCAGGTGCAGGATCACCCCGTTGTCCAGCCCCTCGACCCGCTCGTACTCCTCGTTGTGGCGCACGGTGATGTTGTTGTTGCTGAAGTGGTAGCTCAGCGCCTGGGAGATTTCCGAATCCAGGAAGCTCAGCAGCTGGCCACGGTTGTCGACCAGTTCGATCAGCACGCCCAGGCCGCTGAAGATCGAGGCGTACTCGCAGCCGATCACGCCGGCACCGTACACGATCAGCTTGCGTGGGGTGTGGCCCAGGCTGAGGATGGTGTCGCTATCGTAGATACGTGGGTGGTTGAAGTCGATGTCGGCCGGGCGGTACGGGCGCGAGCCGGTGGCGATGATGATGTGCTTGGCGACCAGTTTTTCGACCACGCCATTGGGGCATACCACTTCGATGGTCTGCTCGTCGGCAAAGCTGCCGGTGCCGATGAACACGTCGACACGGTTGCGGGCGTAGTAGCCGGTGCGCGACGCGACCTGCTTGGAAATCACCTTCTCGGCGCTTTTGAGCACGTCCGGGAACGAGAACCAGCGCGGGTCGCCAATGGCCCGGAACATCGGGTTGGTGTTGAACTGCATGATCTGGCGGACCGAGTGACGCAAGGCCTTGGACGGGATGGTGCCCAAGTGGGTGCAGTTGCCGCCGACCTGGCGACGGCTGTCGACCATCGCGACCTTGCGCCCTGCTTTGGCGGCGTTCATTGCCGCGCCTTCTCCTGCCGGGCCGGAACCCAGCACCACTACGTCGTAGTTGTAGACAGCCATGCGTACTCCTTCAGAACTGGCCCGCGGTCCAGAGTGGCCGACGGGGCGCGATCATGCCGCCCGTGGCGCCATGAAAAAAATCGGGTGCAGTCTAATCAAGCGTGAACGCCGCGCACATTAACCCTTGGTCGCGTCGTAGGCTATTTTCGCGTGCACTACATGCCTTGGCCGGACATCAAGTTGTCCAGAATTACAAGGCGGCATATTGTCCCGGAAAAGCGCGCAAGAGTCACTCAGGCTCACCTCAGGCCCAAAAAAAACGGGAGCCCAAAGGCTCCCGTTTTTTCACAACGCTACACGCTTACTGCGGGAACGCCGGCGGATTCACACCCGCCATGTCTTCCATCACACGCACGACCTGGCAGCTGTAACCGAACTCGTTGTCGTACCAGACGTACAGCACAACGCGGTTGTCATTGCAGATGGTTGCCTCGGCATCGACCACGCCCGCATGGCGCGAGCCAACGAAGTCGGTGGACACCACTTCCTGGGAGCTCACGTAGTCGATCTGCTTGTGCAGCTCGGAATGCATGGCGGTCTGGCGCAGGTACTCGTTGAGCTCTTCGCGCGAGGTGGCTTTCTCAAGGTTCAGGTTGAGGATGGCCATGGACACGTTCGGCGTCGGAACGCGAATGGCGTTGCCGGTCAGCTTGCCCTTGAGCACTGGCAGCGCCTTGGCGGCCGCGGTGGCGGCACCGGTCTCGGTGATGACCATGTTCAGCGGCGCGGCGCGGCCACGACGGCTGCCCTTGTGGAAGTTGTCGATCAGGTTCTGGTCGTTGGTGAACGAGTGAACGGTCTCGACGTGACCATTGACGATGCCGTACTGGTCGTTGACGGCCTTGAGCACCGGCACGATGGCGTTGGTGGTGCAGGAGGCTGCCGAGACGATCTTGTCGTCGGCGCTGATTTCGCCATGGTTGATGCCGTGGACGATGTTCTTCAGCGCGCCCTTGCCCGGCGCGGTGAGGATCACGCGGGCGGCGCCCGGGCAGGCCAGATGCTGGCCCAGGCCGTCGGCGTCACGCCATACGCCGGTGTTGTCGACGATCAGCGCGTTGTCGATGCCGTACTGGGTGTAGTCGACTTCGCTCGGGTTCTTCGCGTAGATCACCTGGATCAGGTTGCCGTTCGCGGTGATGGTGTTGTTGGCTTCATCGATGGTGATGGTGCCATCGAAAGGACCGTGCACCGAGTCGCGGCGCAGCAGGCTGGCACGCTTGACCAGGTCGTTCTCGGCGCCCTTGCGCACGACGATGGCGCGCAGGCGCAGGCCGTCGCCGCCACCGGTCTTCTCGATCAGGATGCGCGCCAGCAGGCGGCCGATGCGGCCGAAACCGTACAGCACGACGTCGGTGCCCTTGCGCGCGCCGCCGTTCTGCTTGCCAACCACCTCGGCCAGCTCTTCACGCACGAATTCTTCTGCGCTGCGGCCGTTGCCCTGTTCCTTGAACTTGTTGGCCAGCTTGCCCAGGTCGACCGAAGCGGCGCCCAGTTTCAGCTCGCTCATCGCCTTGAGCAGCGGGAACGTCTCGTGGACGGACAGCTCGGTCTCGTCAGCCTGGCGGTGACGGGCAAAGCGGTGCGCCTTGAGGATCGAGATCACCGAACGGTTGATCAGGCTGCGGCCATAGATCGAGCTCACCACATTGTTATTGCGGTAGAGCTGACCAATAAGCGGGATCATCGCTTCTGCAAGTGCTTCACGGTCAATCCACTCACCAAGACACTGGTCGGGCTTCTGAGTCACGGGAACCTTCCACATGTAGGGGCAGAAAAAAGGGGCTACATTATGCCGCCGAGTGACAGCGGTAGCAATGCGCGCCCGTCGTGCTTTACGTAACAACTCGTCGTT
>NZ_DATELE010000261.1:0-4090 GCF_035277045.1 Pseudomonas sp.
GCTCGATGGCGAGATGGTGGTGGCCGGAGAAAACGGTGTCGCCGACTTCCAGGCCTTGCAGAACGCCTTCGACCGTAACAGCGACGAGCAGATCAGCTATTACCTGTTCGACCTCCTCTACCTCGACGGCAAGGATCTGCGCGAAAGCCCCCTGCAAGAGCGCCGTGACGCCCTGCAGGCGCTGCTGGAAAAAAGTGACGCCGCCGAGCTCAACTTTTCCAGGGATTTCGACGAGCCTGTGGACTCACTGCTCGACAGCGCCTGCCGCCTCGCGCTCGAGGGCCTGATCGGCAAACGGGCCGACAGCCCCTATATCGGCCGGCGCAGCAGCGACTGGGTCAAGCTCAAGTGCAAGCAGCGCCAGGAATTCGTGATCGTCGGCTTCACCGATCCCAAGGGCAGCCGCAGCGGCTTCGGCGCCTTGCTGCTGGCGTTGCACGACAACGACAGCGGTGAACTGCGCTACGCCGGCAAGGTGGGCACCGGCTTCAGCGCGACAACGCTGGACAGCATCCATGCCCGCCTCAAGCCGCTGGAAGGCGAGCGCCCTGCCCTGGCCAACCCGCCCACGGGCGCCGAGGCTCGCGGCGTGCACTGGCTGCAACCGCGCCTGCTGGCCGAGGTGGCGTTCGCCCAGATGACCCGAGAAGGCATCGTGCGCCATGCCGTGTTCCATGGCCTGCGCGATGACAAGCCCGCCACGGCCATCGACCTGGAGCGACCCATGCCAAACAAGAAGACCGCGGCCGACACCGAGAACCTCGGCAGCCTGCGCCTCACCCATCCCGAGCGGGTCATCGACCCCAGCAGCGGCGCCACCAAGCGCCAGGTCGCCGAGTACTATGCCGAGGTGGCCGACTGGATTCTCCCGCACCTGGCACAGCGGCCGGTCGCGCTGGTCCGCGCGCCCGATGGCCTGGCGGGCGAGCTGTTCTTCCAGAAGAACGCCGGCCAGCTGGGTATCCCCAACATCGTCACTTACGACAAGGCTGAAGCCGGCCAGGCCGTGATGATCATCAACCGTCCCGACACCCTGCTCGGCGCGGTGCAGATGAACATGCTCGAGCTGCACACCTGGAACGCCACCGAGAAGAACTTCGACAAGCCCGACCGGTTTGTCCTCGACCTCGACCCGGACCCAGCGCTGCCCTGGAAGGCCATGCTCGAGGCGACGCACCTGACCTTGACCCTGCTCGACGAGCTGGGCCTGCAGAGCTTTCTCAAGACCAGCGGTGGCAAGGGCATGCACGTCGTGGTGCCGCTGACCCGGCGCGCCGGATGGGACGAGGTCAAGGATTTCAGCCATGCCATCGTCGATCACCTGGCGGGGCTGTTTCCCGACCGGCTGTCTGCCGTGTCCGGCCCCAAGAATCGCGTGGGGCGCATCTTCATCGACTATCTGCGCAACGGCAAGGGCGCCACGACCGCCTGCGCCTATACCTTGCGTGCCCGTGAAGGGTTGCCGGTGTCGGTGCCGATCTGGCGTGAAGAGCTGGCGCAGCTCAAGGGCGCCAACCAGTGGAACCTGTTCAACCTGCGCGAACGCCTGGCCGAGGTCGAGGACCCCTGGGCGGACTTTGCCACCACCCGACAATCCATTACCGCGCGGATGCGCAAACAGCTAGGGCTGAGTTGATGACGACAGCGTTCGACATGCCGCGCCCCTGCACTACCCATGCGGCCCAAGGTGGGCCTGAGGAGTCCGTGTCATGAGCATCATCCAGGATTTCGACCTGGGCAATCTCGATCGACTGCTGCGCAGTTTCACCGAACGTCCTCAAGCGCTGAATCTGGACACGCAGTTGCCGATGATCCTGCAGGCGCTGCAGGCAGACCGCCTCGACCAGTTGCCGCTGCCGGGCCAGGGCCACACCTTGCAACGCTGGCAGACCCTGGCACGCATCGCCGGCTGCGACTTGTCGCTGGCCAAGCTCTACGAGGGCCATACCGATGCCCTGGCGATCCTGGCGGAATGCGACGCCATCGAGTTTCCTGGCGAAGGCATCTGGGGCGTATGGGCCGCCGAGCCGCCCAGCGCTCGGGCTCGGATTGTTTCCCGCCAAGGCCGCCATGTCCGCCTGGCGGGCAGCAAGGCCTGGTGTTCCGGCGCCTTGCAGATCGACCGGGCGTTGCTGACGGCCTGGGATGACAACGACCAACCACAGCTGGTGGCCATCGAGCTGTCCGAACCCAGCCAGCAGATCCTGGCCGACCACTGGCAGGCCGTTGGCATGGCCACCACCACCAGCGTGGAAATCGTGTTTGAAGATTCGCCAGGCATCGCGGTCGGCGAGCCCGGTCAGTACCTGTCAAGGCCAGGCTTCTGGCACGGCGGTGGCGGCATCGCGGCCTGCTGGTATGGTGCCGCCGAGGCGCTGGCGGACTACCTGCGCGAACACTGCCGCAAACCCCGCCAGGACCCCCATGCCGAAGCCCACCTGGGCGCGGTCGATGCCGCGCTGTATGGCGCCCGCGCGGCGCTGCGCGAATGTGCCGCCTGGATCGACCGCAACCCCGCCCTGGACGCCAGCCTGCCGGTACGCCGGGCGCGCGCCCAGGTCGAGCAGGCCGTGGAACACGTCATCCGCCACGTCGGCCGCGCCCTTGGCGCCACCCCGTTCTGCCACAACAGTCACTTTGCCCGGCTCAGTGCCGATCTGCCGGTGTATTTGCGCCAGAGCCACGCCGAACGCGACCTGGCAACCCTCGGCCAACAGCTGGCGCAAGACCCTGCAGGAGCCTGGCAGCTATGACCCCGAACCTGATACAAGCCAGCGACGGGACCCGTTGGGCCGACTGGCAGCAGTCGGCTCACCTGGCCCGTGCCACCTGGATCAACCCCGAACAGCTCTGCCCGCCCGGTACTCGCCTGGTGGTGGTGGCCCCGCACCCCGACGACGAGATCCTGGCCTGTGGTGGCCTGCTGTGCAGTTTCAGTGGCCGAGAGCAGGACCTGGTGCTGATCTCGGTAACCGATGGCGAGGGCAGCCACCCGGGCTCGACCCACTGGACCGAACACCGGCTGCGCCGCGACCGCCCCCTGGAAAGCCGGCATGCCTTGCAGCGCCTCGGCCTGTCGGTGACCGACCTGGACTGGCGCCGCCTGAACCTCAAGGACAGCACCGTGGCCCATGACGAGGCCTTCCTGGTCAATCACCTCAACCAGTTGCTCAAGCCTGGCGACGTGCTGTTGACCACCTGGCGCAATGATGGCCATACCGATCACGAGGCCGTGGGCCGCGCCTGCGCCCAGGCCGCCCAGGCGCGCCAGGCAAGGCTGGTGGAAGTGCCGGTGTGGGCCTGGCATTGGGCGAGTCCCGATGATGCCCGCCTGCCCTGGTCGCGCGCCCATCGTATTCAGCTCGATCAGGCGGCGGTGACGCGCAAGCAGCAGGCGATCGCCGCCCACGTCAGCCAGATGGAAGCCGATGACGGGCACCCGCCCGTGCTCCCGGCGAGCCTGCTCGAGTGCCTTCTGCAACCCTTTGAACTGGTGTTCCTATGAAGCCCGATGATCAGTACTTCGCTCAGCTCTACGCCAACAGCGATGACCCTTGGGCGTTCCGCCAGCGCTGGTACGAGCGGCGCAAGCGCGACCTGGTGATGGCCAGCCTGCCGCGCCAGTGCTACGAGCGGGTGTTCGAGCCGGCCTGCGCGAATGGTGAACTCAGCGCGGCGCTGGCGGAGCGCTGCGCCCACCTGCTCTGCCAGGACCTCAATCCTACCGCCGTGCAGCTGGCGCGGGAGCGACTGAGCGAGGCGCCCCATGCCCGGGTCGAGCAAGGACGCCTGCCCGCCGACTGGCCAGGCGAGCGCTATGACCTGATCGTGCTTAGCGAGATCGGCTACTACCTTGATCCGACCCAGTGGCTGCAAGTGATCGAGCAGTCGGTCGCCAGCCTCACACCTGATGGTGGGTTGCTGGCCTGTCATTGGTTGCACCCGATCGAAGGTTGCCCGCAGACCGGCCATCAGGTGCATGCGATGCTGGCCAGGCATCTGCCGCTCTATCCGCTTTACCGGCATGAGGAGGCTGATTTCGTGCTGGAGTACTGGTGCTGCCAGCCCAGCGTCATCGACCTGGACGAGA
>NZ_DATELE010000262.1:0-6242 GCF_035277045.1 Pseudomonas sp.
GCAAGCTGCATGTGTTCTACAGCGAAAGCGAAGTGGGCCCGGTGACGCAGAAGCTCTACCACGAGCTGACCGGTATCCAGAGCGGCGACGTGGAAGCGCCGGCTGGCTGGATCGTCAAGGTCGACTGACTCGGGTCTGCAACCCATTCGCGGGCACGCCCTCGGTCGCGACACAAGGGCTGCATACAATGCCCGCTGCGCGGGTCGAGGCATCCAACCGAGCTGGCCTCGCCAGCTCTAATGGAGCGGGCTCGCCGGGGCGCCCCGGCGAGCCCCCTCCCACAATGCGGGGCACCGCGACTCCTGATACCGCCTGCCTTCGCAGATGAATTTTTCTTAAACCGGCCGCTGTCTATTCTTTGGCACAATCAGACCTCTACTCGCTGCCCAGGTATTAGCATGCCCCGCGTACTGACCATCGAAGACGACGCCGTCACCGCCCAGGAAATCGTCGCCGAGCTGACCAGCCACGGCCTGGAAGTGGAATGGGCCGACAACGGCCGCGAAGGCCTGGCCAAGGTTATCGCCGGCGGCTTCGATCTGATCACCCTCGACCGCATGCTGCCCGAGGTCGATGGCCTGACCATCGTCACCACTCTGCGCACCCTGAAGATCACCACGCCGATCCTGATGATCAGCGCCCTCTCGGATGTCGATGAGCGCGTGCGCGGCCTGCGCGCCGGCGGTGACGACTACCTGACCAAGCCTTTCGCGTCCGACGAGATGGCCGCCCGCGTCGAGGTGCTGCTGCGGCGCAACAGCGTGCCCACCACCCAGACGCGCCTACAGGTCGCAGACCTTGAGCTCGACCTGATCAGCCACGAGGCCCGCCGCGGCACGCAGACGCTCAACCTGCTGCCCACCGAATACAAGCTGCTGGAGTTCCTGATGCGCCATGCCGGCCAGGTCATCACCCGCATGATGATCTTCGAGGAAGTCTGGGGCTATCACTTCGATCCGGGCACCAACCTGATCGACGTGCACATCGGCCGCCTGCGCAAGAAGATCGACGCCCCGGGCCAGACGCCACTGATACGCACGGTGCGGGGTTCGGGCTATGCCATTGCTGAACCCGTCTAAGGGCTGGAGCTCGTCGACCAGCCGACTGCTGGCGCTGTACAGCTTCCTGTTCGTGGCCTGGAGCAGCATCCTCATGGGGGTGTTGTATTTCGAGGTGTCGAGCTACCTCAACAAGCTCACCCGCCATTCCATGCTCCAGCGCCAGCACTTGTTCGCCCACATGAGCGGCAAGCAGCTGGACGATGCGCTGATCGCAAGCCAGGCCTTCGAGGAGCGCAGCTTCGACGCCTACGGCCTGTTCGATGCCCAGCTCAACCCGCTGGGCGGCCGCATCCGCCAGCTCCCCGCCGAACTGGGCCTGGACGGCCAGGTGCATGAGCTCAAGCGCTGCCTGGATGCCGACGACCCGCACCTGCCGCGTGACAGCTGCGATGCGGTGGCGATCAAGGTCAACGATGGCCGCTGGCTGGTGCTGGTGCGTGACAACGGCTCGCTGTTCGTGGTGACCCGGATCATCCTGCACGCCCTGCTTTGGGGGCTTTCGCTGACTATCCTTCCGGGGATAGCCGGCTGGTACCTGCTGCGCCGAAGGCCGCTCAAGCGCATCCGTGCGGTGCAGGCAAGCGCCGAGCTGATCGTTGCCGGCGACCTCACCCGGCGCCTGCCGCTGTCGGCCCGTCGCGACGAGCTGGACATGCTGGCCGCCATCGTCAACGTCATGCTCGACCGCATCGAGCGGCTGATGCACGAGGTCAAAGGTGTGTGCGACAACATCGCCCACGATCTGCGCACCCCGCTCACCCGCCTGCGCGCCCAGCTCTACCGGATCCGCCAGCAGAGCGCAGATGACGCGCCCCAGGCCGAGGCCCTGGAGCAGGCGATTGGCGAGACCGACACCTTGATGGCGCGTTTTCGTGGGTTGCTGCGTATCAGCGAGCTGGAAGACCGCCAGCGCCGCGCGGGCTTCGTTGACCTCGACCCGCATGCCCTGCTGACCGAACTTCACGACTTCTATCTGCCGCTGGCCGAGGATGGCGATATCCGCCTGGAGCTTGAGCAGCCAGCGCAATTGGCCGCGCTGCATGGAGATCGCGAGTTGTTGTTCGAGGCGCTGTCCAATCTGCTCGGCAACGCGATCAAGTTCACCCCCGAGGGTGGCATGGTGCGGTTGCGCGCGGGCCAGGACGGCTCTGGGGTACATATTGCCGTGGAGGACAGCGGGCCGGGAATTCCCGAACAAGAACGCGAAGCAGTGCTGAAGCGGTTCTACCGCAGCGAGGAAGGCCACCGGCATGCAGGGTTCGGGCTGGGGTTGTCGATCGTTGCGGCGATCGTTGACCTGCACGGGTTCAGGCTGGAAGTGGGCAGCAGCGAGCTGGGTGGGGCGAAGATGGTGTTGCGGTGTCCAATGAGTGGAGTGAGGTAGGACCTCCTCATTGCGGTGAGGCGCTTCACGATTCGTGGAAGCCACTGTCTCTGTACCCTGCCAGCATCGTACAACGCTTCAGTCCTGCGCCCCGGCGAGGGCGAAGCCCTCGCCGGGGCGCAGAGTTACCGTGTTGTGCAGTAGAGGCAGGAAACACCGAATGCAGCCAGCCAGTCTATCAGTCGGCCAGGCGCCAGGTGGTCCCGCCCTTCCCGTCTTCAAGCACCACGCCCATGGCCGTGAGCTGGTCACGGATCCGGTCGGACTCGCCCCAGTTCTTCGCCGCACGCGCATCCAGGCGCGCCTGGATCAGTGCCTCGACCTCGGCCGCATCAACCTTGCCCTCCGCCCCAGCGCGCAGGAAATCATCGGCATCAAGCTGCAGCACGCCCAGCACATCGGCCAGCTCGCGCAAACGCGCAGCAAGCCCTGCCGCCACCGCCGGCTCGCTCTCGCGCAGGCGGTTGATCTCGCGCACCAGGTCGAACAGCACGGCGCAGGCCTCGGGTGTACCGAAGTCATCGTTCATCGCGACCTTGAAGCGCTCCACGTACTCTTCCCCACCCAGCGGGGCAACCCGCGGCAGACCGCGCAATGCGTGGTAGAAGCGCTCAAGGGCGCCCTTGGCATCACGCAGGCTGTCTTCGGAGTAGTTGATCGCGCTGCGGTAGTGGCTGGCCACCAGCAGATAGCGCACCACCTCCGGGTGATACTTGTCGAGCACGTCGCGAATGGTGAAGAAGTTGTTCAAGGACTTGGACATCTTCTCGCCATTGATACGGATCATGCCGCAGTGCATCCAGGCATTGGCGTATGGCTTGCCGGTGGTGGCTTCACTCTGCGCGATCTCGTTCTCGTGGTGCGGGAACTCAAGGTCGCTGCCGCCACCATGGATATCGAAGCTCTCGCCCAGGCAGCAGGTCGACATCACCGAGCACTCGATATGCCAGCCCGGACGGCCCGCGCCCCATGGCGATTCCCAGCTCGGCTCGCCCGGCTTGGCCGCCTTCCACAGCACGAAGTCGAGCGGATCCTGCTTGGCCTCGTCCACCTCGATGCGCGCACCGATGCGCAGGTCTTCGATCTTGCGGCGCGACAGCTTGCCGTAGCCGACGAACTTGCCGACGCGGTAGTACACGTCGCCATTGCCCGGCGCGTAGGCATAGCCCTTGTCGATCAGGGTCTGGATCATCGCGTGCATGCCGCCGATATGATCGGTGGCACGCGGCTCCTGGTCGGGCGGCAGGATGTTCAGGCGCCGCTCGTCCTCGTGCATGGCATCGATCATCCGCGCGGTGAGGGCGTCGAACGCCTCGCCGTTGTCGTTGGCGCGGTTGATGATCTTGTCATCGATGTCGGTGATATTGCGCACGTACGTCAGGTCGTAGCCGCTGAATCGCAGCCAGCGAGTGACCAGGTCGAAGGCCACCATGCTGCGGCCGTGGCCCAGGTGGCAGTAGTCATACACGGTCATGCCGCAGACATACATGCGCACCTTGTTGCCTTCAAGCGGCTTGAAGACTTCCTTGGCCTTGCTCAGGGTGTTGTAGATGGTAAGCACGAAAATTCCTTAGCTGCCCCAAGAATCGCGAAGAGTGACGGTACGGTTGAACACCGGACGGCCTGGCTGGGTGTCCTTCAGGTCGGCGCAGAAGTAGCCTTCGCGCTCGAACTGGAAGCGGTCCTCAGGCTGCGCCTGGCCCAGCGAAGGCTCGGCACGGCAACCGCTCAGCACCTGCAGCGAATCGGGGTTGATATTGTCCAGGAAGCTGCCGCCCTCCTCGGTCTTTTCAGGATTCGCGGAGCGGAACAGGCGGTCGTACAGCCGCACTTCGCACTCGATGCTGTCCTGGGCCGGCACCCAGTGGATCACGCCCTTGACCTTGCGGCCTTCGGGGTTCTTGCCCAGGGTGTCGGGGTCGTACGAGCAGCGCAGCTCGACGATGTTGCCGTCGGCGTCCTTGATGGCCTCGTCGGCGCGGATCACGTAGCTGCCGCGCAGGCGCACTTCACCGGCAGGCTCCAGGCGCTTGTAGCCCTTTGGCGGCTCTTCCATGAAGTCGTCGCGGTCGATGTAGATCTCGCGGGCGAACGGCAGGACGCGAACGCCCATGTCTTCCTTCGGGTGACGCGGCAGCTCGAGCTGCTCGACCTGGCCCTCGGGATAGTTGGTGATCACCACCTTGAGCGGGCGCAACACGCACATCGCACGTGGCGCGTTACGGTCAAGATCGTCACGAATGCTGAACTCGAGCATGCCCATGTCGACCACGCCGTCGGAGCGGTTGGTGCCGATCATTTCGCAGAAGTTGCGGATCGAGGCCGGGGTGTAGCCACGGCGGCGGAAGCCCGACAGGGTCGACATGCGCGGGTCGTCCCAGGCATGCACGTGCTGCTCGTCGACCAGCTGCTTGAGCTTGCGCTTGCTGGTGATGGTGTAGTTCAGGTTGAGGCGGCTGAACTCGTACTGGCGCGGCTTGGCCGGCACCGGCAGGTTGTCCAGGAACCACTCGTACAGCGGGCGATGGCCCTCGAACTCCAGGGTGCAGATCGAGTGGGTGATGCCTTCGATGGCGTCCGACTGACCGTGGGTGAAGTCATAGTTGGGGTAGATGCACCATTTGTCACCGGTCTGGTGGTGGTGGGCATGGCGGATGCGGTACAGGATCGGGTCGCGAAGGTTCATGTTTGGCGAAGCCATGTCGATCCTGGCGCGCAGCACGCGCTCGCCATCCTTGAACTCGCCGGCCTTCATGCGCGCGAACAGGTCGAGGTTTTCCTCGACGGAGCGCTCGCGGAACGGGCTGTCCTTGCCTGGCTCGGTCAGGCTGCCGCGGTACTGCCGGGCCTGCTCCGGGGTCAGGTCGCAGACATAGGCCTTGCCGGCCTTGATCAGCTCGACAGCCCAGTCGTGCAGCTGGTCGAAGTACTCGGAGGCGTAGCGCACCGGGCCCGCCCACTCGAAGCCCAGCCACTTGACGTCGCTCTGGATGGCGTCGATGTACTCCTGGTCCTCTTTAGCCGGGTTGGTGTCGTCGAAGCGCAGGTGACAGGCACCGCCGAACTCCTTGGCCAGGCCGAAGTTCACGCAGATCGACTTGGCGTGGCCGATGTGCAGGTAACCGTTGGGCTCAGGCGGGAAACGGGTGACGATACTGCTGTGCTTGCCCGCGTCCAGGTCGGCCTGCACGATCGGGCGCAGGAAGTTCGCAGGGACGGCTGGGGCGCCTTTGGCAGGGGCGTTGGGAGCGGTGTCGGCGGTGGGCTTGCTCATAGGATCCTTGAATACCGGTACACGGCCTGGGTAGGCCGACTGAATCAAAGCGCTTATCATAGCCGAAGCAGTCAAGCTGCCGACAGCTCGACGCCGACAAACTGGCGCGTTTTATCGCCGCCTGTGCAAAATACCGGTCGCGCGCGTTGTGTCGTCTGCATCCGACTGTGCGTCAGGTGGTTGTAGGCAACGCTTCGCCTACCTTTTCCAAATGCCTTGAAAGAGCGAATTTCAGCATGTCCAAAGTCAAACTGAGCACCAACCACGGCGACATCATCCTGCAACTCAACGCCGAGAAAGCGCCCAAGACCGTCGAGAACTTCGTTCAGTACGTCAAGGAAGGCCACTTCGACAACACCGTGTTCCACCGTGTGATCAAGGGCTTCATGATCCAGGGCGGCGGTTTCGCGCCTGGCATGGAGCAGAAGAAAACCCGCGCCAGCATCCAGAACGAAGCTGACAACGGCCTGAAGAACACCAAGTACAGCGTTGCCATGGCCCGCACCATGGAGCCGCATTCGGC
>NZ_DATELE010000263.1:0-7019 GCF_035277045.1 Pseudomonas sp.
TCCAGGTTGACCAGGACCTTGCTCAGGTAGTCCAGGCCCGGCGTGCGCGTGGTGTTATTGCGAAAGCCCACCAGGCCAAAGCTGACGCTGTCCAGCTCGCCACGCGCCGCCAGTTGCTGCTGCAACTCGCTGACCACCTGACGCACGCGGTCGATATAGGGCTGCATCGACACCGAGGTATCGACCACCAGGACGATACCGGTGCGGAACGCCTTGCCCGGCACCGGCGCTGCCGGCGTCGCGGTCGCCGTCGGTGCAGCGGTGCTGGCGCTGTTGCTCGCGCTGGCGCCCGGGTCGATCGAGGCGATGTTGATCAACTGCACCGGCTGGCCTTCGGCGTCGAAACTCTCGCGGAAGTCGAAGATCGGCATCAGGTAGAACTGGTCCTGCGGCACGGCGCTGGCGGTCGGTTCCAGCGCGAGCACCTGCGGCACCTGAGCCGGATCGCGCTGGGCCTTGAGCAACGCGCCTTGGGCCAGCTGCTGGTCGTCCAGCAGGCGCTGCACGTCGTCGGCCGTGCGCATGAACAGCATCGGCGCGCGCCCGGAACGCTCGGTGAACTTGAGCACCAGGCTCTGCTTCCACTCGCTGGTCTGGCTGGCGGGCAGCCAGCCATCGCGCTGGCCGTCACTCGACGTGCCGACCTGGACCCAGGCCTTGCCGTCGAGCTCCTTGCGCTGGTAGACGTAAAGCACGGTGAAGGCCGGCAGGGTCTGCTCGCCCTTGCCCGCGGGCTGATCGAGCAGCCGCGCGCCCGGCTGGCTGAGCACGCGCTGGAACAGGGTCTTCTTGCCGGCCATCAGCAGCGGCCGCTGGTCGTCCACGCCAGTGGCCGCGGTGGACGGAGCGCCAGCGGAGGCCTGGGCCTGGGCCGGTGCCTGCTCCTGAGCCTGCGCCGCCGCGGTATCGGGCGTGGCCGCGTGGCCGCCACCGAGCAGCCAGAACAACGTGCCGCCAAGCCCAAGCGCGCCGGCAATGGCCACGGCCAGCACGGTCCTGGCGGGTTTTTTCGAGGCAGCCCTGGCAGCCGGCGCCTGAGCGCCTTCGCCCGCCGGCGGCCTGACGGGCTCGGACACAGCGGCCGGGCGCGGCTTTTCGAGCGACACCGGCGTCAGGTCGACCTGCGCAGGCGTGGCCGACGCAACTGGCGGCAGCGGCTGGATGATCGTGTGGTCGCTGTCGCGCGACTCCAGCCCATCGAGCGCCGCCAGCAACGCCGCCGCATCCGCGAAGCGCTCGTTCGGGTCCTTGGCCAGCAGGCCACGCAGGATGTCCTGGTACTGACCATGCTCGACCGGCAGCTCCGGCAGTGGCTCGGTGAGGTGTGCCAGTGCCGTGGACAGGGCATCGGCGCCGCGGTACGGCAACGTGCCCACGAGGATTTCATACAGCACCACGCCCAAGGCGTAGAGGTCGGCGCGGCCATCGATCTCAAGCCCGCGCGCCTGCTCCGGGCTCATGTAGCTGGGCGTGCCCACCGCGAAACCTGCCTGGGTGAACTGGGTGCGGTCGTCCAGCGACTTGGCGATACCGAAGTCCGACAGCACGGCAGCGCCGTCCGCGCGAAACAGGATGTTGGCAGGCTTCACGTCACGATGGACCAGGCCCTGGGCGTGGGCATAGCCCAGCGCCTGGGCGATCTGGCGCACATAGAGCAGGCCCTGCTGCGGCGTCAGCCCGGCACTGATGCGTTCCTTCAGCGTACCGCTGGGCAGGTACTCCATGGCCATGTAGTACAGCGCGTCCACGTTGCCGATGTCATGGATGGTGGCGATGTGCGGATGGGCCAGGCGCGCCAGCGTGCGGCCCTCGCGCAGGAAACGCTCGCAGAAGGTCGGGTCGGCGGCCAGGCTCGCGGCCATCACCTTCAACGCCACCTTGCGCTCCAGCGAGCGCTGGGTGGCCAGGTAGACGCTGGCCATGGCGCCTTGGCCTATCTCGCCGATGATGTCGAAACCAGGGATCTGCAGGGTCATGCTCATGCGCTGGCCCCGACCTTGACGACAACGGCGGTGATATTGTCGGGCGCGCCACGGGTCAACCCCAGGTGCACCAGGCTGCGGACCACGTGATAGGCGTTGGCATGGCCGAGCACCTCGCCGATCTCGGCGTCTTCGGCGGTCTTGTTCAGGCCGTCGCTGCACAGCAGGTAGGTGTCGCCAGGCTCGACCCGCAAGGCCACCGCCTGCAGCTGGAGACGGTCCTGCACCCCAATCGCCCGGGTGACGATGTTGCCGCGCGGATGTACTCGCGCCCCGGCCTCGTCAAGCAGGCCGCTGTCCTGCAGTTCCTGGACATAACTGTGGTCGTGCGACAGGCGCTCGATGCAGCCTTCGCGCAACCGGTACAGCCGGCTGTCACCGGCCCACAGGCCAATGCCCTGCCCATCCCGCACGGCCAGCACCACCACGGTGCTGCCCATCATGGCCACGCCACGGCGCACGGTTTCCTCGCGCACCGCCTGGTTGACCCGGTCCAGGGTGTCGCGCACCGCCTGGGCGAGCGCGGGCAGGTCCAGGCCGGACGGCATCTGGCGCAGGCTGTCGACGGCCAGGCTGCTGACGTAATCGCCGGCCGCGTGCCCGCCCATGCCGTCGGCCACGGCCCACAGGCCCGCGGCAGTCAGCTCCAGGCAGGCGTCTTCGTTGATCCGGCGGACCATGCCGGTGTGGCTGTAACTGGCCGCGGTGTAATGCAGGGCGGTCATCTTCAATCTGCCTCGTTACCCAGGAGAAACCCGGCGAAATCCTCGCTGCGCGGCAATCCCGCGCAACGTATCAAGCCAGGGGCTATGCGCTGCGAGCCCTTGCCCCACCAGAGGCTCATGCCCTCGCAGGCGCAGTCGGCCAACGCCAACCCACGCCCCTCGGGCGTGGTTGCCTCCAGCCGCTGCATACCGCCCAGCGCCGGACGTGCCCCTGGCGCAGGCGCCGTCGCGCGACCAAGAGGCCTCAAGCCCGCTTCAAACGCCTCGAACGATGCCTGGGGCTCGAGGGTTGCCAACAGGTCGCACTCAGCCTGCTCGAACCACTCGTCGCTGCCCGACACCACCATGGCCAGCGAAGCCCGCGGCTCAAGCACCTGCGCCACCGTCAGCGGGAAATAGCGCCCGACCCGGTCAATGCTCGGCATGACCACGCCCACCACCGCCGATGCCCCGCACACCCCCGGCGCCAGCGCGAAGCGCCAGAGCGGGCTGACCAGATAGGCCTGCAACCACTGCTCACCCAGCTGCCGCTGGCTGGCATGAAGCCCCGCGGTCAGCCACTGGTCCCAGCGCTGGATGAAATCCTGCGGCAGGCCGCGGCTGACGAAGTCGCCACGACACGCCAGTTTTCCGTAGAAGCCGATGTCGTTCACAGGCGCTCCGGCAGGCTGAAGCCACTGACGCGGCTGCGGAACGGGTTGAACGCGCTGCTGGCGCGCAGCTCGTAGGACACGCTCGCTCCCTCGACCCGCAGTCGCAGGTTGAAGCGCTCCGGCGAGCCTGCCGCCACCAGGTCGGACCGGTCGAGCAGGCGGAACCAGGCCCACGGCCCTTCGACCGTCAGCCCGGAACGGCCGCTGGCCGCAGGTGGCGAGATGGACAAGCGGACCACGCCGATGCTCCTGGGGTTGGGCCACTGCAACGCCACCGGCCGGCTCGGGCCGTGGTCGTAGCTGACTTGCTGGCCGTCCAGGTCAAGCAGGAACTGGGTGATCGACGCGTCCATGGCCACCGGCTTGAGTTCGAAGCGCACGCCTGGCTGTACCCCGCCGCCCGTGCGGAAGTACGCATCGCGGATGGCGGCGGCGCGCTGGAAGGTCGCCAGCAGGTGGCTGCTGATGCCCAGTTTCTGCGCTGCGCCTGGCTGCCAGCTCCACGGCGTCGAGGACGTGTTGACGTAGGGCTGCAGGTATTTGCTGAAGTAGCTGTCCATTACCCCGCCGACGCCAAAGAACTGGCCAAAATCTTCCAGCGTGGCGTCGCGCGCGCTGCCGGCCACCAGCGGATAGCGGCCGCTGAGGGACTGGCGATAGACGTTGAGCACCTCGCTGGTCCAGGCGGCATTTAGCTGGTTGCGCACGCCGCCCATGACGATGGCATTGGTCGAGCCGACCACCGAGCCCACCAGGTCCTGGACCACGCGGGGCTGGCGCGCGGCGCCCAGCGACACCCGCTGCGCAGCGGCCTGGGCCTGGTTCTTGGCCTCGCCCAGCAGCGCGTCGCCGCTGGCGCCGACCATGGCGCTGACCTGCACGTAGAGGGCATTGAGGTCGCCCAGCAACGCGTCGATCGCGGCCGGCTCGCCCTCGCCGCTGTTGACCAGCGCGGCCAGCTCGGCGAAGTGCGCGGTCACCGGATCAACCTCGGGCGCTGCCTGTTGAGCCGCGGCGACCGGCATGTCACCGAGCAAGCCGCCCAGGCGCTGGCGCAACTGGTCGACCCCCGCCTGCTCGACTGTCGCCTGGGCGTTGTCGAGGACGCTTGGCTGTTGCAGGTTGGTTTCCCTGGCCACGGCCTGCAGCAGTTTCTTCAGCGGCGACGCCGGCCCCGACAGCACGCGCAGGACGTCAGCGGCCTGGGCCACACTGGTGACCGGAACGAAGTCCAGGTCGGCCAGCAGCGCATCCCAGTGGCGGATGTAGTCCTGCACGTACAGCTGGCGCACATCGCCGGCCAGGCGCTTGGCATCCGCCACTCCGTCCAGCTCCCGGCCCAGCACCCAGCGCTCTTCGGCCAGGGTCGTGCTGTGCGCCAGGCTCGCCGCGAGGAACGCCTTGCGATAGCCCTCGACCGTGAACAGGCCGCTCAGCGGCTCGTCCAGCGGCTTGCCGCTCTTGCGCCGGAACACCAGCGCGGCATCGCGGCCACCGGCCTCGCTGAGGCGCACATCCTTGACCCCGGGCGGCAGCTTCTGGCGCTTGACGCGGTCATACACGCGCTGGGCCACCGGCAACTGCTGCAGCTGTTGGCGCACGTCCTCGACCAGGCGCTGGTCGAGGCGTGCATACGGCGGACGCCGCTCGAACAGCGCCTGCAAATGTTCTCCAAGGGCCTGGCGCTGCTCCGGCGCCAAGTCGCGCGGCAGGCTCCGCTCCCAGTCCAGGCTGATCCAGGCCTTGATCGCGTCCGGGTCGTAATGCTCGCTGTCCGCCAGCATCAGGTAAGCCTTGAGCCCCTCGTAGAGGTAGTCGGAAGGCCCACCGGCGTATAGCTGTTCCTCGATGCGGGTCAGCAGGCGCGGAGCAAAGATCGCGATCAGCATCTTGCGGTACACGCTGTCCGATTCGCCTTCGAGCATGCCGCCCTGGTACAGCCCCAGCCCCTTGGCCCAGCCGGGCGGATCGTCGGCCAGACGGCGCGTGGCATTGAGCAGCGGCAGCACGTCGATGACGTTGCGCTGCGCCGGGCTCAGCTGCTGCACGTTCCTGCCCAGCGGGGTCAGGCGGCTGTCGACTTCGGCGATGTAGTGCTGGTTGGCGCGGTAGCTGAGGGTCCACAGGGTCGCGACCACCAGCACCAGTGCCACGCTCAGGGCCAGGGCGCCACGGGCGATCCAGGTGCGCCGCCGCTCGACTTTCGGGTTGCTGCCGACCAGGCCTCGCTCGGCGAAGGCCACGGCACTGAACAGGCGCTCGATGAAGTAGCTGCGCCCGGTGCCACCCTGGCGGGCAAGGTGCGCGCGGTCCAGCCCCATGCTCTGGGCCATGCTGCCGATCAGCCGGTCGATCGGGCTGCCTTCCTGGGTACCGCTGGTGAAATAGACACCGCGCAGCAAGGCACGCTCTTCGAAGGCATTGGGCTTGAACACGCCATCGAGAAAGCCCCGGAGGTTGCCGCGCAGGGCAGCGAACTGCTGGACGAAACCGTAGATCAGGTCACGCCGGGCCGGATCCTGCTCGCGTTGCAAGTGCTCGACCAGGCGCTGGTTGAGCCGCTGCTCGAGCAGGGCGAACTCGCCCTCGAACCGCGCCAGCGGGCCATCGCCCTGCGGTTCATCGTCCAGCGGGAAGGTCATGCCCCAGACCTGGGCGCGCTCCTGTTTGCCCAGGGTGTCGAAGAACTCCATGAAGCCCGGTACCAGGTCGAGCTTGGTGAGCATCAGGTAGATCGGGAAGCGCACGCCCAGCCGGCTGTAGAGCTCCTGGATCCGCGCGCGGATCGCCGTGGCATGCGCCGCGCGCTCGGCATCGCTGCCCAGCAGCAGGTCCGACAGGCTGATGGCGATGAACGCGCCGTCGATGGGGCGCCTCGCGCGCTGGTTCTTGAGCAGGTCGAGAAAGCCCAGCCAGGCCGCCTTGTCGACCTGGGCGTGGCTGTCCTGGGTGGTGTAGCGGCCCGCGGTATCGAGCAGCACGGCCTGGTCGGTGAACCACCAGTCGCAGTTGCGGGTGCCGCCGATGCCCCTGATGGCGCCCTCCCCCAACTGCGCGGCCAGCGGGAAATGCAGGCCGGAGTTGATCAGCGCGGTGGTCTTGCCCGAGCCGGGCGGGCCGATGATCACGTACCAGGGCAGTTCGTAGAGGTTGCGCCGCTCGTCGCCACCCAGGCGTGCCTTTTTCAGCAACACCAGGGCTTCGTCCATGCGCTGGCGCAAGGTCGCCAGTTCCTCGGCGGTGGCCATGCCGGCGAGATCTGGCGCGGCGTCCGCGGCCAGGCTCTGGATCACCTTGGCCGCCTGCCGGCGGGCCTGCGCGATGCGCCAGGCGCGATAGCCCAGCCACACGGCGAACAGCCCGACGATCAGCGCCCAGCGCGGCGCGGCGGGCGCCAGCACGGCGAATAGCGGGCCGACAAACCAGATGATCAGACTGAGCGCCAGCAGGCCCAGCACCGGGATTACCCAGCGAATGACAACACTGAAAAACGCCTTCACTCCACGCCCTCCGCCAGAACAGTGATCTCGACTCGGCGGTTCCTTGCCCGGCCCTGCGTGCTGTCGTTCGACGCAAGCGGTTCGGTGTCGCTCAGCCCTTGGGCGGTGAAGCGTTCAGGCTGACCTGAGCCCGCCGCGAGGATGTCGCGGACCTCTTCG
>NZ_DATELE010000264.1:0-16015 GCF_035277045.1 Pseudomonas sp.
AAGGTCAAGGACATCAACAGCATCGGCATCTTCCTGGACTGGGGCCTGCCCAAGGACCTGCTGATGCCGTACTCCGAGGAAAAGCACCCGCTCAAGGTCGGTGATTACTGCGTGGTCCACGCTTACCTTGACAAGCGAACCCGGCGCATCACCGCGACCTCGAAGCTTGACCGCTATCTGGACAAGGCGCCGGTGGACTACAAGCCTGGGCAGCCGGTGCAATTGCTGGTGGCCGGGCAGTCGCCCATGGGCTTCAAGGCGATCATCAACAACCGCCACTGGGGCCTGATCCACAAGAACGAAGTGTTCGGCTTCCTGCGTTCAGGCATGCACGAGACCGGCTATATCAAGGAAGTGCGCAGCGACGGCAAGATCGCCCTGAGCCTGCAGCCGCCGGGTGCAGCCCTGGCCGTGAGCCTGCCGGAACAGATCATGGAGCGCCTGCTGGCCAATGACGGCGTGCTCAAGGTCAGCGACAAGAGCGACCCACAGCTGATCAGCGACATGTTCAGCGTCAGCAAGGGCAACTTCAAGAAAGCCATCGGCGCGCTGTACAAGGAAGGCCGGATCGTCATCCTTGACGATCGCATCGAGCGCAAGTGATCAGACCTGCACGAAGGTCTTGAAGTCGAGGTTCTCGCCGCCTGGGCGGATGTCGCGTAGCAGCGAGTCGCGGTCGGCGCTCAGGGCCAGGCTGATGGTCGAGCGGCGCTTGCCCGGATGACGCACTTCCAGCTGCTCCAGGTGCGCGCTGAGGAAGTTGATTGGCACCTTCAGGTGCTGCAGTTCATCGGACTCGGGGGAGTGCAGCAAGAGGTTGACCCAGTCGGGCTGGCCTTTGCGCAACAGCTTGACCGGGACCTCGAACCACCACAGGTTGCGCTTGCGGTCGAGAATGGCGAACAGGGTGTTGTCGCTGGTGAGCACCGGCCGGGCCAGCGTGGCGTTGCGCCGGGCGATGGCGGTGGGTTTGTCGAGTTTCATGCAGGTTCCTGCGGTTGACGCGTAAGAGACCCGACATTGTGCGGGGTGCGCATGATGCCGGGCAAGTCGGTTCGACCGCGACGCGAGACCAAGTCAGCGCCTGGCGGGCGTGCTCAACGCCGAAGTCGCGCCCTCGGCGGTGGTCACTGTCGTGGTAAAGCTGCGCAGCCCGGCGGCGTCCCCTATCTCGTAGTCGAACCGGCCCAGTCCTTGCGCATCGCTGGTCACCAGCACATCGCCCAGGTACTGCTCGGCCTCATCGCCACCTGCCGGGTTGCCAAACACCTCGACCCGCAGGCGACTGGCAGGCGGGCCCTGGACCTCACCCCGCAAACGTCCTGCGTCAATGCTGGTCAGCCGCGGTGGCTGCTGGTTCTGGTTAGGCAGTGGCTGGCAGCCGGCGGGCGCGCCTTGGGCGTCACAGATACTCGCCTGGTCCTTGAGGGGCAGATCGGCACCGATCCCCCGTGAGCCGACATAAAGCGCATGCGCCTGTGCCGGCACGCCGAAGACGATGGCGCCAGTGCGCTGCCCTGCCACGCAGGAGCCGCCGGCCTCGCAGCGGCGGATATCCTGGCTATTGCCCCAGATGCGGTTGGCCGACAGGCGCGTTCGGGTGATGCCTGGCTCAGGACGCAGGGCCACACCGATACGATTGCCGTGGATCAGGTTGCCATCGAGCATGTTGCCGTCACCGGTAATGCTGATGCCGATGGAATTGCCGCTGAACGTGTTGGCCCCCAGGTAATTCCGGTGGCCCCAGTTGATCTGCAGGCCGTCGGAATAGTTCTCGAAGCGGTTGCGCACCACGCTGTTGTCGTTGCCCAGCAGGATCTCGATGCCCTGGGAGGGCTCGGGGTTGGCGGGGGTCGAGCGAAACAGGTTGTCGGCGATCAGGTTGAACGCCGCGCCGCGGGTGAGTTCCAGGCCGTCGCCGTTGTCGATCAGCTGATTGCGAAGCACCTTGTTGTTCACCGTGCTGGTGGCGGTCGGATTGCCCTGGCCGTCGTCGCCGGTGAGCATGATCCCGGCCCCGCCCTTGTTGGCGATGATCCGGTTGTCCTGGATCACGTTGTGGCTGGCGCGGTTGACCAGGATGCCGATGCAGAAGTTGCGTATCTCAAGACCGCTCAGCACCACGCCTTGCGTGTCACGCAGTACCAGCCCCGGGCCCGTAGTGGTGCGGACATTGGTTCCGTACTGGCCGGGCACGGCACCGGGACAAGCGTGGGCACCTTGCCCTTTGATGTAGGAGGAGCCGTCGATGGCTACATACTGCCCATCGCGCGCCCAGGCGCTCCCGCTGATTTCCACCGGGCCTTTGATGGCGGGCAGTTCACGGGCGGGGCGGATGACATAAGGGGCGTCTCCCACCGCCTGGATCTCGATACGGTAGTGGCCAGGATTGCGGTTGTTGGTGTCGATGGCCCAGCGCAGGCTGCCGGGTTGCTCGTCATCGGCATAGCGGTCAACGCTCAGGACCTTGATGCCGGGTGATTGGGCCAGGGCGGACAGAGGAAGCAAGGGCAGCAAGGCTGCCAGTACGGGTGCAAGACGCATGGAGGATTCCGATAGCTGTTGTTTTTATCTGGCAGCATGGCTGCGCTTGGCCGGATTCTAGGGAAGCGCAGGGCCCTTGCGCAGGCGCGTTGGGGAATTCGGTGCGGTATTCGCACGCTGTTTACCGTTCGGCCCGTTTCGAAAAGAAAATGAAACTCTGGGCGCGCCGCGCGGGTCGATTCTTCGTCGGCACGGACAAGTGCCTTACCTTTCAGGAGAATTCCCATGAGTGGTACCAAAGACAAAGCCAAGGGCCTGGCCAACGAAGCGGTCGGCAACGTCAAGCAAGGCGTTGGTGAGGTTACCGGTAGTGAGAAACTGAAAACCGAAGGCAAGGCTCAGGAAATCAAGGGCGAAGCCCAGCAAACGGTCGGCAAGGTCAAGGATGCCGTCAAGAAGCCTTGATGCGTTGCCTGTACCCCTGACGGCTGCCTGCGGGTGGCCGTTTTTATTGCGCGCCTGATGAGCAGTCATGGCAGGATCGTGGTCTATTGGACTAATCCGCGTGCAAGCACGCATTCCCTGGTGATCGATCTGTCCTGATGACAGTCAAGCGGCGAAAGGAGACGCTATATGTTCCCGGTTCTGCAAGGCCTGCCCCTGCACCGTGTGCTGATTCGCACGGTCAATGAGTTTCTCGACGACGAGATGTCGACCTACGCCTCGGCGCTGGCCTATCAGATGCTGTTCTCGCTGTTTCCTTTCCTGCTGTTTCTCATCGCGCTGATCGGCTTCTTGCATCTGCCCGACTTCTTCTCCTGGCTGCGCCTGCAATCGGAGCTGGTGCTGCCGCCCCAGGCGCTGGACCTGGTCAATCCGGTCATCGACCAGCTGCAGCAATCGAAGGGCGGATTCCTTTCGGTGGGTATCTTCATCGCCCTGTGGACCGCCTCGGCCGCTGTGCGCCTGATGATGAGCGCCATGAACGCCGCCTACGACGTGCCGGAAGGCCGCCCCGTCTGGAAGCGTATCCCGCTGTCGGTCGTCTACACCGTCGGCATTGCTGGCATGATGCTGGCCGCCGCGGCGCTGATGGTGCTCGGCCCGCAGGTGATGGAGTGGATCGCCGCGCAGATTGGCGTGCAGGAGTTCATTGTCACGCTATGGACCATCCTGCGCTGGCCGGTGATCATCCTGCTGCTGATGATCGCGGTGGCGGTGATCTATTACGTCATGCCCGACGTGAAGCAGAACTTCCGCTTCATCACCCCAGGCTCTGTACTGGCCGTGGTCGTCTGGATCGTCGCGTCGCTGGGCTTTGGCTACTACGTCAAGACCTTCGCCGACTACAACGCCATGTATGGCAGCATCGGGGCGATCATCGTGCTGCTGCTGTATTTCTATATTTCGGCGGCGGTGCTGTTGCTGGGCGCTGAAATGAATGCGGTGATCGAGCATATGTCGGCCGAGGGCAAGGACAAGGGCGAGAAAGTGCCCGATCAGGGCGCCGCGCCCGAGAAGCACAAGACCGTGCTGGGCCACGACCAGTCGCAGACGCCCACCCCGCAAGCCTCCGAGATCTCGCCGCGATGATTCGCGATATTCTCAGAATGGGCGATGAACGCTTGCTGCGCGTTGCCCCGCCCGTCCCCGACCGCCTGATTGGCAGTCCCGAGCTGCAGCAACTGATCGACGACATGTTCGAGACCATGCGCCATGTCGGCGGGGTCGGGCTGGCCGCGCCGCAGATCGGCGTCGACCTGCAACTGGTGATCTTCGGTTTCGAGCGCAGCGAGCGCTATCCCGATGCGGAAGCCGTGCCACAGACGATCCTGCTCAACCCGGTGATCACCCCGGTAACGACCGAGATCGAGGACGGCTGGGAAGGTTGTCTGTCCGTGCCAGGCCTGCGCGGCGTGGTGCCGCGCTACCGGAATATCCGCTACGAGGGGCTAGACCCGCAGGGCCAGGCGATCAACCGTCTCGCTGATGGTTTTCATGCGAGGGTTGTGCAGCATGAGTGCGATCACCTGATCGGCCGGCTGTACCCGTCACGAATCCGTGATTTCTCGAAATTCGGCTACACCGACGTATTGTTTCCGGGCCTGGAACCTTCCGACGACTGAGCCCGTGCCAACGCTACCAGCGGTTTGCTGCGCTGGTAGCGTGCCAGGCGCTGAGCCAGCTCGGCGGGCAGCGTAACGGCCGTGTCGAACCCCAGTCGTTGGTAGAACCCTAGCAGGTCGGGGTGGCAGAACAGCCAGACGGTTTCAGTGCTCGGTGCCAGCACGGCCTCTACGAGCTGCGAAGCCGCTCGACGCCCGCGCCATGCCGGGGCCACGAACAGCCCGGTCAGCCACAACCCGCCCGGCACCTCGGTCAGGCCGAGGCCGGCGACGATAACGCCAGCGCGAGCCACCCACAGCTGGCCGTCGGGGCTGGCACGCATGCGTGAGCCGTGTTCGCGATAGAAGCGATCGAGCAGACCACGCTCGAGCCCGACCAGCGGGCCTATATGCAACGAGTGCAACGGGTGCAAGGCAGGCAATCTCCAGATGCTTCAAGCCGCGGTTTTTACATCGCCCGCCGCGTACTGTCGAGCGCTGTGCTTGATTGTTACGGTTCGAGCAACGGTGCATACCGATGTCTGGTCTTCCTGTTCGCAAGGCCAGGCGTAGACTGTATCCATCATTGATTGCTTTCAAGGCCCTTTCCCCATGAAACCACTCCTGATGCTTGCTCTGCTCGGCCTGTCCTCGCTCGCCCTCGCCGACGAGCCTCCCCCCGCCGGCAACCAGCCTGCGGTCCAGCAGTACGACTACTCGGTCAACCTCGACATCAAGCGCGTCATCAGCCTCTCGACCCTGCCCAATGTCTGCGAAGTCGTGCCGGCCACCATGACGTACGAGGATCACCAAGGCCAGATCCATGTCCTTGAATACCGTGCGATGGGGGAGGGGTGTGGGGAGGGTTGAGAGATCCTATGGTGCTTGGTAATTCCTGTGTGTGCCGGGCCGAGAGGTATGAGTAACCGGGTTGAAGACAGTTGCTCCCACAAATGCCCTGGCTGCGCCGGGCAGGGCCAGGATAACCGAGCTGGCCATGCCAGCTCTCGTGGCGGCGCATTACGACAATTCACCGGGCCGCTGTCGAAATCCCCCTGCGCCATTCGACCATTCCTGAACCCGCCGGAGCGTCCGGCGGCCAGTCATGGTGGCTTGGAGGGAAACCCATGAACACCACAGCCGAAAACGAAATCAGGCAGTTGATCGAACGGTGGGTCGAGGCAGTGCGCGAGCGCGACCTTGACGGCATTGCGGCGCCCTATGCGGACAATATCGTGGCGTTCGATGCCATCAAGACGCTGCAGTTCACGGACAAGGCCTCATACCGGGCTCACTGGGAAGAGTGCATGGGCTACTGCACCGGGCCGATGGTCTTCGAGGTGGCACAGCTCACGGTGCAGGCTGATGGCGATCTGGCGCTTGCCCACTGGCTGAACCGCTGCGGCCCGGCTGATGACCAAGCGCAGTGCGGATACATGCGCGCGACCGTCGGCTACCGGCGCAGTGGCGGAAAATGGCAGGTGATCCACGAGCACTGGTCAGCGCCTTTCGACATGGAAACGCAAAAGGCGTTGTTCAACCTCGAGCCTTGAAATCAAAGCGACGCCGCTTATCGCCAATCGCACTTTCCGCTCGCGCTGGAGACGACCATGAAATACCTGTGCCTGGTCTATTGTGACGAAGAGCTGCTGCACAGTCTGCCCGAGAGCCCCGCGGATGCGGAGTGCAGCGCCTACGCCGAGTCGCTGCAGGGTAGCGGGCGGATGCTGGCGGCCGAGGCGCTGAAATCGGTGCGCACGGCCACGACCGTGCGCCTGCGGGATGGGCAGATGAGCCTGACCGATGGACCCTTCGCCGAAACCAAGGAGCAACTTGCCGGCTTCTACCTGGTCGATGCCCGCGACCTCAATGAAGCCTTGAATATCGCCAAGGGCATCCCGGCAGCACGCGTCGGCAGTGTGGAGGTGCGTCCAGTGCGCGAGCTGCAACCCTGACAGACGGAGAACCACAACAATGAGCCTTGAACAACCAGGCCAGGGAGAGCCACGACACCTGTTATCCATCACCCGCTTGATCGATGCGCCGCGCAACAAGGTGTTCCGCGCCTGGACCGAACCCAGGTGGCTGCAGCAATGGTGGGGCCCCCACGGCATGACCACTCCTGAATGCGAGATGCAGCTGTGGGTCGGGGGCCTGCTGCGTACCTTGATGCGCGCACCAGATGGCACCGAGTACCCCAACCAGGGCGTATTCCTTGAAATCATCGCCCCGCGCCGGCTGGTCTTCACCGATGCCTTCACCCCAGGCTGGGTACCGTCTGCCCAGGCCTTCATGACGGCGGTGATCACCTTCGACGAAGAGTTCGGCCGAACGCGATACACCGCGAGCGCCTGGCACTGGAATGCCGCCGACTGCCGCGCCCACGAGGAAATGGGCTTCTACCGGGGGTGGGGCGAGAGCCTGGATCGGCTGGTCGAGGTGGTGACCAACCGGATGCCGGACTGATGTCCACCGACACACCGCTGGGCGACCAGGTAGAGGCCGTCTACAAACGCGATTCGCGGCGCATCCTGGCCACGCTGATCGGCCTGCTGGGCGACTTCGATCTGGCCGAGGAGGCCATGCATGAGGCGTTTTTCATCGCCATGCAGCGCTGGCCGCGTGACGGCATGCCCGACAATCCGCGTGCCTGGCTGGTGTCGACCGGCCGCTTCAAGGCCATCGACGCCCTGCGTCGGCGTGCGCGATTCGACCGCTCCCAGGCGCAGCTGGCCTTGATGCTCGATCAGCAGGCGCAGGACCCGAGCGAGGATCAGATGCTGGCCGACGACCGCCTGCGGCTGATCTTCACCTGCTGCCACCCTGCCTTGGCCGCCGATGCCCAGGTGCCGCTGACCCTGCGTGAGGTGTGCGGCCTGACCACCGAGCAGATCGCCCGTGCCTTTCTGCAGGCGCCCGCGACCATCGCCCAGCGCATCGTCCGCGCCAAGGCGAAGATCCGCGAGGCAGGCATTCCCTACCAGGTACCAGAGCTCGCCGAGCTGCCCGAGCGGCTCGACAGCGTGCTGCGCGTCATCTACCTGGTGTTCAACGAAGGCTACTCGGCGTCTTCTGGCGAAGCCCTGATGCAACAGGCCCTCAGCGATGAGGCCATTCGCCTGGGCCGCCTGCTGGTGCAACTGCTGCCCGACCCGGAGGCATCGGGACTGCTCGCGTTGATGCTCCTGCAGGCCTCGCGGCAGAAGGCCCGGACCGACGCGAGGGGCGACCTGGTCGTGCTGGACGAGCAGGACCGGCGGCTTTGGGACCGCACGCTGATCGAGGAAGGCTGCCGGTTGGCAGAGCAGGCCCTGCGCAGCCGACATTTCGGCGCCTATGGCCTGCAGGCGGCGATTGCGGCGGTGCACGCCGAGGCACCCAGTGCCGGGCAGACGGACTGGGCGCAGATCGTCGGGCTTTATGACGTGCTGCTACGCGGTTGGCCGTCGCCCGTGGTCGAGCTCAACCGCGCCGCGGCGCTGGCGCGAAGGGACGGCCCGCAGGCTGGGCTCGATGCCATCGAGGCCATTCTGGCCCGCGGCCAGTTACCCGATTACCACCTGGCCCATGCCGCGCGCGCCGAGCTGCATCGCCAGCTGGGGCATGCGGAGCAGGCCAGGACTGCCTGGCAGGAGGCGCTGGCGCTTGCCCGCCAAGGGCCGGAGCGGCGCTACATCGAACGCCGCCTGCGCGAGCTGGGGTGATCAGCCGGCGACGAAGTTCGGCGGGCTGACCAGCTCGACGGTCTGCTGCTTGCGTGGCGCGAGGATCTCGGCTTCGCCTTCGACCACCAGCTCATCGTTCTGGTTGTAGACATTGGTGGCGATGCGCACCTTGAACTTGGGCAGCTTCTCGAGGATTTCCAGGCGCACGGTCAGCGTGTCGCCGATCTTGACCGGCTTCTGGAAGCTCATCTTCTGGCCCAGGTAGATCGTGCCAGGGCCTGGCAGGGTGCAGGCCACCGCCGCGCTGATCAGGGCGCCGCTGAACATGCCATGGGCGATGCGCTCGCGGAACATGCTCTTGGCGGCGAACTCGGCGTCCAGGTGCACCGGGTTGTGGTCACCGGACATTGCCGCGAACAGCTGAATGTCGCGCTCTTCGACGGACTTGCTGTAAGTGGCGGTCTGGCCGACTTCGAGGGCTTCGTAAGGCGTGTTGGTGACCTGGGTCATGTGGGTTCCTTGATGTCCGGACTGGGTGGCAATCAACCTGTGACGCTTGCCGGTACGGACCGGATCACATCCGCCGTCGATCACTGGCGTTTTCATCTTCCGCGAACGGCACGCGCGGGCCCTGCAGCGAGGCATCGGCAGCAATACCATTCAGGATGTTAATGAGGGGCCGAGTCGTGTTTGCCACCCCTGGAAGACCTGCTAGTGTCCGGCTACGGACAGCTCAGGCAAGAGGACAATAATAAATGCACGCCGACTTCTGGAATGACAAACGCCCCGAGGGCGTCCCTTCGTCCATCGACATCAATGCCCACCGGTCGGTGGTCGACGTCTTCGAACGCGCCTGCAAGCGCTTCGCCGACCGCCCGGCCTTCAGCAATCTCGGGGTGACCCTGAGCTACGCTGACCTTGAACGTCACTCCGCGGCCTTCGCCGCATACCTTCAACAGTACACCCGACTGGTGCCGGGCGATCGCATCGCCGTGCAGATGCCCAACGTGCTCCAGTACCCCATCGCCGTGTTCGGTGCCCTGCGTGCCGGTCTCATCGTGGTCAACACCAATCCCCTCTACACCGAACGCGAGATGCGTCACCAGTTCAAGGACTCCGGCGCCCGTGCCCTGGTCTACCTGAACCTGTTCGGCCAGCGGGTGCAGACAGTGCTGCCCGCCACCGGCATCGAATACCTCATCGAGGCGAAGATGGGCGATCTGCTGCCGAAGGCCAAGGGATGGCTGGTCAATACCCTGGTCGACAAGGTGAAGAAGATGGTCCCGGCGTTTCACCTGCCCCAGGCGGTGCCATTCAAGCAGGTGCTGCGCCAGGGCGGGGGGCAGGCGATAACCCCCGTCAGCCTGGGCCTGGACGACATCGCCGTGCTGCAGTACACCGGCGGCACCACGGGCCTGGCCAAGGGTGCCATGCTCACCCATGGCAACCTGGTGGCCAACATGTTGCAGGTGCTGGCCTGTTTTTCCCAGCATGGCCCGGATGGACAACCGCTCATCAAGGAGGGGCAGGAGGTGATGATCGCGCCCCTGCCGCTCTACCACATCTATGCCTTCACCGCGCACTGCATGTGCATGATGGTCACCGGCAACCACAACGTGCTGATCACCAACCCCCGCGATATTCCCGCTTTCATCAAGACGCTGAAGCAATGGCGGTTTTCCGCGCTGGTCGGGCTCAACACGCTGTTCGTCGCGCTGATGGACCACCCGGGTTTCAAGACGCTCGACTTCTCGGCCCTCAAGGTCACCAACTCCGGAGGCACCGCGCTGGTCACCGCCACCGCCGAACGCTGGGAGCGCCTCACCGGCTGCCGGATCGTCGAAGGCTATGGCCTCACCGAGACCTCGCCCGTGGCCAGCACCAACCCCTACGGTGACAAGGCTCGCCTGGGAACGGTCGGCATTCCCGTGGCGGGCACCGCCTTCAAGGTCATCGATGACCAGGGCGTCGAGCAGCCGCTGGGGGAGCGTGGCGAACTGTGCATCAAGGGCCCGCAGGTGATGAAAGGCTACTGGCGCCAGCCCGAGGCGACCGCCGAGGCCATCGACGGCGACGGTTGGCTCCGGACCGGCGACATCGCGGTGATCGACCCCGATGGCTTCACCCGCATCGTGGACCGCAAGAAGGACATGATCATCGTCTCGGGTTTCAACGTGTACCCCAACGAGATCGAGGAAATCATGATGGGTCACCCGCAGGTGGCCAACTGCGCCGCCATCGGTGTGCCGGACGACCGCTCGGGGGAGGCCGTCAAGCTGTTCGTGGTTCCGCGTGAAGGCGGCGTGAGCATTGACGACCTCAAGGCCTACTGCAAGGCCAACTTCACCGGCTACAAGGTGCCCAAACACATCGTCCTGCGTGACGCCCTGCCGATGACGCCGGTGGGCAAGATCCTGCGGCGGGAATTGCGCGATGCTGTACAGGAGCAGGGGTGAATCTCATTTTGTGACCGGAATAGATTGCGCGGTCTATTTGGTGACTGCGCGGCCCCTTGGGGCCCTAGGCGCCCCTTGGCAAAGCTGCTACTCTCGGCCCGCTTTCGGGAGAACCGGGTGCGACAAACCGTTAATCCCTATCAATAATAATCGCATCGATGCGATGAAGAATTCGCTGTGCTGAAGGAGTGGGCTTCCATGATCGAACATTTTTGGAAGGATAAGTACCCAGCGGGGATTGCGGCGCACATCGATCCGGATGAATTTCCGAATATCCTGGCGGTACTGAAACAATCCTGCCAACGCTTTGCCGATAAACCGGCCTTTAGCAACCTGGGCAAGACCATCACCTACGGCGAGCTCTATGCCCTGTCGGGCGCGTTCGCCGCCTGGCTGCAGCAGCATACCGACCTCAAGCCCGGCGACCGGATCGCCGTGCAACTGCCCAATGTCCTGCAGTACCCCGTGGCCGTTTTCGGCGCCATGCGCGCCGGGCTGATCGTGGTCAACACCAACCCGTTGTACACCGCGCGCGAACTGGAGCACCAGTTCAAGGACTCAGGGGCCAAGGCGCTGGTGTGCCTGGCGAACATGGCGCACCTTGCCGAAAAAGTGGTGCCCCGGACCCAGGTCAGGCACGTGATCGTCACCGAGGTCGCCGATCTGCTGCCGCCGCTCAAGCGCCTGCTGATCAACAGCGTCATCAAGTACGTGAAGAAGATGGTGCCGGCCTACCACCTGCCCAGGGCCGTGCGCTTCAACGATGCGCTGGCCAAGGGCAAGGGCGCGCCGTTGACCGAGGTCAGCCCGCACGCCGACGACGTCGCGGTGCTCCAGTACACCGGCGGTACCACCGGTGTCGCCAAGGGCGCGATGCTGACCCATCGCAACCTGGTGGCCAACATGCTGCAGTGCCGGGCGCTGATGGGCTCCAATCTCAAGGAAGGGTGCGAGATCCTCATCACCCCGCTGCCGCTGTACCACATCTACGCGTTCACCTTCCATTGCATGGCCATGATGCTGATCGGCAACCACAACATACTGATCAGCAACCCGCGTGACCTGCCAGCGATGGTCAAGGAACTCACGAAGTGGAAGTTCAGCGGCTTTGTCGGCCTCAACACCCTGTTCGTTGCCCTGTGCAATAACGAGACGTTCCGCAACCTGGACTTCTCGTCGCTGAAAATAACGCTATCCGGTGGCATGGCATTGCAGATGAGCGTTGCCGAGCGCTGGAAGGCGGTCACCGGCTGCGCCATCTGCGAAGGCTACGGCATGACCGAGACCAGCCCGGTGGCGGCGGTCAACCCGGCCGAGCAGAACCATGTCGGCACCATCGGCATCCCGGTGCCCTCGACGCTGTGCAAGATCATCGATGACAGCGGCAATGAGCTGCCGCTGGGCGAGGTGGGCGAGCTGTGCGTCAAGGGTCCGCAGGTGATGAAGGGCTACTGGCAGCGCGAAGAAGCCACCGCCGAGATCCTCGACAGCGAGGGCTGGCTCAAGACTGGCGACATTGCCCTGATCCAGCCCGATGGCTACATGCGCATCGTCGACCGCAAGAAGGACATGATCCTGGTATCGGGCTTCAACGTGTACCCCAACGAGCTGGAGGACGTGCTGGCCGGCTTGCCTGGCGTGGTCCAGTGCGCGGCGATCGGGGTGCCGGACGAGAAGTCGGGTGAGGTGATCAAGTTGTTCATCGTGGTCAAGCCCGGCATGACCCTGACCAAGGAGCAGGTGATGGAGCACATGCGCGCCAATGTCACCGGCTACAAGGTGCCGCGCCACATCGAGTTCCGCGATGCGCTGCCGACCACCAACGTCGGCAAGATCCTGCGCCGCGAGCTGCGCGATGAAGAGATGAAAAAGCTCGGGCTGAAGAAAATCGCCTGAACCTGCTCTCCTGAACCTTGCGGGGCCGTTCGCGGCCCCGACGCCTGCGCTGTTCCCGCCCCCTCCCGGCATTCCTTGCTTGCCCGCTCCACCCTGCGCCTGGGGTGTGTGCCGTGGCCAGGCAAATCTGCGACAATCGCACCCCTGCAAATACCGATCATGAAAAAGCAGGCTCACCTGCGCAACCAGAAAGCCCGATGACAGATCACGCGATAGACCAGCTGCTGAAAAACCTCGATCACGCCATGATTGCCGACCGCCATCGCTTGCGCCGGCAATTGCATGACTTGCGCAAGCGCCCGGACGAGGCGCGCCTTGCCCAGTGGGTCGAGAAGGTCCAGGCCTCCTGCGCCCAGGTGGCCGCGCGCGCGGCCAGCGTGCCGCGCATCCGTTACGACGACAGCCTGCCGATCGCGGCCAAGCGTGACGAGATCAAGAAAGCCCTGGAAGCCAACCAGGTGCTGGTCATCGCCGGCGAGACCGGGTCGGGCAAGACCACCCAGCTGCCGAAGATCTGCCTGGAACTGGGGCGCGGCCAGCACGGCCTGATCGCGCATACCCAGCCGCGGAGGATTGCCGCGCGCAGCGTTGCCAGCCGTGTTGCCGAAGAAATCGGCACGCCCTTGGGCGCGCTGGTCGGCTACCAGGTGCGCTTCGAGGACCAGAGCGACGCCAACACCCTGGTCAAGCTGATGACCGACGGCATCCTGCTGGCCGAAACCCAGCATGACCGCCTGCTCGAACGCTACGACACGATCATCGTCGACGAGGCCCACGAGCGCAGCCTCAACATCGATTTCCTGCTGGGCTACCTCAAGACCCTGCTGCACCGCCGGCCTGAACTCAAGCTGATCATCACCTCGGCCACCATCGACCTGGAGCGCTTCTCGAAGCATTTCAACGACGCGCCGATCATCGAGGTGTCCGGCCGCACCTACCCGGTCGATACCTGGTACCGGCCGCTGGCCAGCGAGCAGGACGAGGAGGGCAACCAGGTCGAGGATGACCTCACCGTCGACCAGGCGATCCTCGCCACGCTCGACGAGATTGCCCATCATGAGCGGCGCGAAGGCAAGGGCCCTGGCGATGTGCTGGTGTTCCTGCCCGGCGAGCGTGAGATCCGCGATGCCGCCGAGATCCTGCGCAAGGCCCAGTTGCGTCACACCGAGATCCTGCCGTTGTATGCGCGGCTGTCGCCTGCCGAACAGCAGCGGATCTTCCAGTCCCATCCCGGCCGGCGGGTGGTGCTGGCGACCAACGTCGCCGAAACCTCGCTGACCGTGCCGGGCATCCGCTACGTGATAGATAGTGGCACCGCGCGCATCAGCCGCTACAGCTACCGCGCCAAGGTCCAGCGCCTGCCGATCGAGGCCGTGTCCCAGGCCAGCGCCAACCAGCGCAAGGGCCGTTGCGGCCGGGTCGAACCGGGCATCTGCGTGCGCCTCTACAGCGAGGAAGACTTCAACGCCCGGCCGGCCTTCACCGACCCCGAGATCCTGCGCACCAACCTGGCCGCGGTGATCCTGCAGATGCTGCACCTGCGCCTGGGCGCTATCGATGCCTTCCCGTTCATCGAGCCGCCTGATGGCAAAGCCATCAGTGATGGCTTCAACCTGCTGCAGGAGCTCTCGGCGGTCAACCGCGAGAACCAGCTCACCCCGCTGGGCCGCCAGCTGGCGCGGCTGCCGGTCGATCCGCGGCTGGGCCGCATGCTGCTTGAAGGCGCGCGCCTGGGCAGCCTGCAAGAGGTGCTGATCGTCGCCAGTGCCCTGTCGGTGCAGGACCCGCGCGAGCGCCCACCGGAGCGCCAGCAGGCCGCCGACCAGGCTCATGCCCAGTGGAAAGACCCGGACTCGGACTTCGCCGCCCTGGTCAACCTGTGGCGTGGTTTCGAGGAGCAGCGCCAGGCGCTGACCGCCAATCCACTGCGCAACTGGTGCCGCAAGCAGTTTCTCAACTACCTGCGCCTGCGCGAGTGGCGCGACGCCCACCGGCAGTTGAGCCTGATCTGCCGCGACCTGCAACTGACGGTCAACAAGGACCCGGCGGACTTTCCCCGGCTGCACAAGGCGATTCTCAGCGGCCTTCTCAGCCAGATCGGCCAGAAGACCGAAGAGGGCGATTACCAGGGCGCGCGTCAACGCCGCTTCTGGGTTCACCCCTCCTCAGGCATCGGCCGCAAGCGTCCGCAGTGGGTGATGGCGGCCGAGCTGGTCGAGACCACCAAGCTGTACGCGCGCATGGTCGCCAAGATCGAGCCCGACTGGATCGAGCCCCTGGCCGGTCACCTGATCAAGAAGAATCACTTCGAGCCACACTGGGAGAAGAAGCGCGGGCAGGTCGTCGCGTTCGAGCAGATCACCCTGTATGGCCTGATCCTGGTCGGCCGCCGGCCCGTTCATTACGGGCCGATCGACCCGGTGGTGTCGCGCGAGCTGTTTATCCGCGAAGGATTGGTGGGCGGCGAGATCCAGTCGCGGGCCAAGTGCCTGGCGGCCAACAAGCGCCTGCTCGAACAGCTCGATGAGCTCGAAGCCAAGGCCCGCCGCCGCGATATCCTCGCCGATGAAGAAACGCTCTACGACTACTACGAAGAACGCCTGCCCGCCGAGATCCACCAGACGGCGACCTTCGACAGCTGGTACCGCACGACCAGCCAGCAGGATCAGCAGCTGCTGATCATGCGCGAAGAGGACGTGCTCGCCCGCGAGGCCAGCGAGGTGACCGCGGCCCAGTATCCGGACAGCCTGCGGGTGGGCGAGCTGAGCCTGCCGCTGAGCTACCACTTCGAGCCGGGCCACCCGCGTGATGGCGTGACGGTGCGGGTGCCCGCGCCGTTGTTGCCAAGCCTGCCGGGCGAGCGTCTCGAATGGCTGGTGCCAGGTCTGCTCGAGGCCAAGTGCATTGCGCTGGTGCGTAACCTGCCCAAGGCGCTGCGCAAGAATTTCGTGCCCGTGCCCGACTTCGTCAAGGCTGCCCTGCAGCGCCTGAGCTTCGGCCAGGGCGCCTTGCCCCAGGCCCTGGGCCAGGAGCTGTTGCGCATGACCGGCGCGCGGGTCAGCGACGAGGCCTGGGAGGAGTCCATCAACGCGGTGGAAGGGCACCTGCGGATGAACCTCGAAGTGGTCGATGGCCAAGGCAAGTTCCTCGGCGAAGGCCGCGACCTGGCCGAGCTGACCGCCCGTTTTGCCGCCGCAAGCCAGGCCGCCCTGGCCGTGCCGCGTGATCACAAGCGCGACCAGCCGGTGCAGGCCAAGGCGTTTTCCGAGGTGGCGCAGGTTGCCCAGCAGAAGATCGCCGGGTTGTCGCTGACGGTTTACCCCGCCTTGGTCGAGGATAACGGCACGGTCAAGGAAGGGCGCTTCTCGACCCAGGCCGAAGCCGAGTTCCAGCATCGCCGCGCCCTGCA
>NZ_DATELE010000265.1:0-60377 GCF_035277045.1 Pseudomonas sp.
TAAGTAGCCAGTATTATTCCACAGGGATTCGTTTCCGCCTACCCCCGCCTGGCATTTACTCGGTGCCAAGCTGTAACAAGCCTTCCAGCGCGGCGATCACCGTTTGCCGACGGACTGCCTCGCGGTCGCCTTCGAACTGGCGGCGCTCGCAGCGCACCCGTGGGCCATCGGCCCAGGCCAGCCAGACCGTGCCCACCGGCTTCGCAGGCGAGCCGCCATCGGGCCCGGCGACGCCGCTGACGGCCACGGCGAAGCGCGCGCCGCTGGCCGCCTGGGCGCCAGTGGCCATGGCCTGGACCACTTCTTCGCTGACCGCACCCACCGTCTCGAACAGCATGGAAGGGACATTCAGCTGGCGCGTCTTCTGCCTGTTGGAGTAGGTGACGTAACCTGCCTCGAACCACGCCGAGCTGCCGGGAATCCGTGTGATCGCCTCGGCGATGCCACCACCGGTGCATGACTCGGCCGTGCTTACTTGGGCATTCAGATCGCGCAGATGTTCACCCAGGCGGGTGGAAAGAAGGGTGATCGGGTCCATGGCGGGCTCCTTGAAGGTGGTGCATACCCTAGCACCGTGGTGCTTTGTGAGGGCGGCTGGGTGTATGTCTTGAATTATCGGGCGGTGCTCGATCCAAGGGCGCCGCACATCTCAAGACATGCATCCTGCCACCCCTCTCCCAAGCCACCACAGGTCCCCAAGCCGCTTTCAAAACCTGTAGAATCCGCCCCAATCCGCAATCGTCTAACTAGACTCACCGCTGTAAGGCCCTGAATGTCTGACCTCTCCGCACACACCCCGATGATGCAACAGTACTGGCGGCTGAAAAACCAGCACCCCGACCAGTTGATGTTCTACCGCATGGGCGACTTCTACGAGATCTTCTACGAAGACGCGAAGAAAGCCGCGAAACTGCTGGATATCACCCTGACCGCGCGCGGCCAGTCGGCGGGCCAGTCGATCCCCATGTGTGGCATCCCTTTCCATTCGGCGGAGGGGTACCTGGCCAAGCTGGTCAAGCTTGGCGAGTCGGTGGTGATCTGTGAGCAGATCGGCGACCCGGCCACCAGCAAGGGGCCGGTCGAGCGGCAGGTGGTGCGCATCATCACGCCGGGCACCGTCAGTGACGAGGCCCTGCTGGACGAGCGCCGCGACAACCTGATCGCGGCGCTGCTGGGCGACGAGCGCCTGTTCGGCCTGGCGGTGCTGGACATCACCAGCGGCAACTTCACGGTGCAGGAAATCAAGGGCTGGGAAAACCTGCTGGCCGAACTCGACCGCATCAACCCGGTGGAGCTGCTGTACCCGGATGACTGGCCACAGGGCCTGCCCGCCGAGAAACGCCGCGGCAGCCGCCGCCGTGCGCCGTGGGATTTCGATCGCGACTCGGCACGCAAGAGCCTGTGCCAGCAGTTCGCGACCCAGGACCTGAAAGGCTTCGGCTGCGAGAAACTGACCCTGGCCATCGGCGCCGCCGGCTGCCTGCTGGCCTATGCCAAGGAAACCCAGCGTACCGCCCTGCCCCATCTGCGCAGCTTGCGCCATGAGCGCCTGGACGACACGGTGGTGCTCGACGGCGCCAGCCGCCGCAACCTGGAGCTGGACGTCAATCTGGCCGGTGGCCGCGACAATACCCTGCAGTCGGTGATCGACCGTTGCCAGACCGCCATGGGCAGCCGCCTGCTGACCCGCTGGCTGAACCGCCCGCTACGCGACCTCAAGGTGCTGCTCGCACGCCAGGGCTCGATCCGTTGCCTGCTCGATGGCTACCGGTTCGAAAAACTGCAGCCGCAGCTCAAGGACATCGGCGACATCGAGCGGATTCTCGCCCGCATCGGCCTGCGCAATGCCCGCCCGCGCGACCTGGCGCGCCTGCGCGATGCCTTGGGGGCGCTGCCGGAGCTGCAGAACGCCATGGCCGAACTCGAGGCGCCGCACCTCGCGCGCCTGGCGGCCATCGCCGGTACCTACCCGGAACTGTCCGGGCTGCTTGAAAAGGCCGTTATCGACAACCCGCCCGCGGTAATCCGCGACGGTGGCGTGCTCAAGACCGGCTACGACGCGGAACTGGACGAGCTGCAGGCCATGAGCGAGAACGCCGGCCAGTTCCTCATCGACCTGGAAGCCCGTGAGAAAGCCCGTACCGGCCTTGCCAACCTGAAGGTGGGCTACAACCGCGTGCATGGCTACTTCATCGAGCTGCCGAGCAAGCAGGCCGAACAGGCGCCGGGCGACTACATACGACGCCAGACGCTCAAGGGCGCCGAGCGCTTCATCACCCCGGAGCTCAAGGCCTTCGAGGACAAGGCGCTGTCGGCAAAGAGCCGCGCCCTGGCGCGCGAAAAGATGCTCTACGACGCGCTGCTCGAGAACCTCATCGGCCACCTGGCCCCGCTGCAGGATACCGCGGCGGCGCTGGCGGAGCTGGACGTGCTGAGCAACCTTGCCGAGCGCGCGCTTACCCTTGACCTCAACTGCCCGGGCTTTGTCGACGAACCTTGCCTGCGTATCGAGCAAGGCCGTCACCCGGTGGTGGAACAGGTACTGACCACCCCCTTCGTGGCCAACGACCTGACCCTGGACGACAGCACGCGCATGCTGATCATCACCGGTCCCAACATGGGCGGCAAGTCGACCTACATGCGCCAGACGGCGCTGATCGTGCTCATGGCGCATATCGGCAGCTTCGTACCCGCGGCGCGCTGCGAGCTGTCGCTGGTCGATCGCATCTTCACCCGGATCGGCTCGAGCGACGACCTGGCCGGTGGCCGCTCGACGTTCATGGTCGAGATGAGCGAGACCGCCAACATCCTGCACAACGCCACCGACCGCAGCCTGGTGCTGATGGACGAAGTGGGCCGCGGCACCAGCACCTTCGACGGTCTCTCGCTGGCCTGGGCCGCCGCCGAGCGGCTTGCCAGGCTTCGTGCCTACACGCTGTTCGCCACGCACTACTTCGAGCTCACGGTGTTGCCGGAGAGCGAGCCACTGGTGGCCAACGTGCACCTGAACGCCACCGAGCACAAGGAACGCATCGTCTTCCTGCACCATGTGCTGCCTGGACCCGCCAGCCAGAGCTATGGCCTGGCAGTGGCGCAACTGGCAGGCGTGCCAGGGCCGGTCATCCAGCGCGCGCGGGAGCACCTGAGCCGCCTGGAAACCGCCAGTCTGCCCCAGGATGCGCCGGTTGCCGCGGGCGGCACGCCTAACGTGCCGCACCAGAGCGACCTGTTCGCCAACCTGCCGCATCCGGTGATCGACAAGCTCGGAAAACTTGACGTGGACGGCCTGACCCCTCGTCAAGCTATGGAAATGCTCTATGCACTGAAGACTCTGTTATAACGCCCTGACACACAAGCTGATAGAATCCCGCGCGGTTTGCCGGTGCTGCAGGCACCTAGCCTGGCCTGCAGCCACACTTGTAAACCGCGCTGCCCTGTAAGGAAGGGCACGCTGCCGTAGCCTGAGGAGAGAATTAGAAATGACCTTCGTCGTCACCGACAACTGCATCAAGTGCAAATACACCGACTGCGTAGAAGTGTGTCCGGTGGACTGCTTCTACGAAGGCCCGAACTTCCTGGTCATTCACCCGGATGAGTGCATCGACTGTGCACTGTGCGAGCCTGAGTGCCCTGCCCAAGCCATTTTCTCGGAAGATGAAATACCTGCCGGCATGGAGAACTTCATCGAGCTGAACACCGAGCTGGCTGAGATCTGGCCAAATATCACCGAGAAGAAGGACGCCCTGCCAGACGCTGAAGAGTGGGATGGCAAGACCGGCAAGATCGCCGACCTGGAACGCTGAGTTTCAACGCTTCATCGAAAGGCCCCTTGCGGGCCTTTTTCATTTTCTGCAGGCGAAAAAAAGGGGCGGTTTGACCCGCCCACATTTTTTTCCGTAGTCCCTGTAGTCCTTGCTCATCATCCTGATGAATCGCATCCTGCGATGTCCATGGCCGTCATCCTTGAAAGCCTGTGTCATTCCCTGGACACAGGTCAGATACTAGCCCTTTCACCGTGACGGGCAAGCGCAAAACCTCTCAAGAAGATTCCGCAGACACACCTACCCATTTTTAAAAAGCTCATTTAAAACAGTAGGTTAAGTAAAGTACGACGTTGAAAACGACAATGATTTACTGATCCATGCTGCAATGACTTACACGACGAGTAAGCGAACGCTTACACGCAAAGCAACGAAGGTGGCGGATGAAAGCTTTCCCCCACAAACAAAAACGCCCCGAGTTCGGGGCGTCTTGCGCAGCGAGCAGCGTTACTGGAACAGCGACTCGCTGGACAGGCCATTCTTTTCAAGGATCTCACGCAGGCGCTTGAGGCCCTCGACCTGAATCTGGCGCACCCGCTCGCGGGTAAGGCCAATCTCCAGCCCGACGTCTTCGAGCGTGCTGCTCTCATGACCACGCAGGCCAAAGCGGCGAATCACCACCTCGCGCTGCTTGTCGGTCAGCTCGCCCAGCCACTGATCGATGCTTTGGGACAGATCATCGTCCTGTAGCAGCTCACAGGGATCGGTGGGCCGGTCATCGGTCAGGGTATCAAGCAGGGTCTTGTCCGAATCCGGACCCAGGGAAACATCCACCGAAGAGACGCGCTCGTTGAGGCCCAGCATGCGCTTGACCTCGGCCACCGGCTTTTCAAGCAGGCTGGCGATCTCTTCCGGGGAAGGCTCGTGGTCGAGTTTCTGGGTCAGCTCGCGTGCCGCGCGCAGGTAGACGTTGAGTTCCTTGACCACGTGAATCGGCAGGCGAATGGTGCGGGTCTGGTTCATGATCGCCCGCTCGATGGTCTGGCGAATCCACCAGGTCGCGTAGGTCGAGAACCGGAAGCCGCGCTCAGGATCGAATTTCTCCACCGCGCGAATCAGGCCAAGGTTGCCCTCCTCGATCAGGTCGAGCAAGGACAGCCCGCGATTGACATAGCGCCGCGCGATCTTCACCACGAGGCGAAGGTTGCTCTCGATCATGCGCTTGCGGCCCGCCGCATCACCCCGTTGCGACAGCCGCGCGAAATGAACTTCCTCTTCAGGCGACAGAAGAGGCGAGAATCCGATTTCATTAAGGTACAACTGAGTAGCATCAAGTGCGCGAGTGTAGTCGATGTACTTGTGCTGCTTAAGCGAGGAGCCTTTGCTGGCCCTGGTCCGAACCGAAGGTACAGCAGGTTCGTCTGACACCACGTCCGTTTCCAAAACGATGCCCGTCTCCATCAAGAGAACGTCATCGTCGATGTCAAACTCCGGCACTTCTTTACTGAGAGCCATTGTTATAGTCCTTTGCTGAGTTCGAACTCAGACTCGAGCGGCACCATTCCATGGCAGCGCTTGAGCCTGTCCCCACTATGTCAGGACAGGCCAGGACAGCAATCAGCGGCTTGGCAGAAACTGCAGTGGGTCGACGGGTTTACCCTGGCGGCGAATCTCGAAATGCAGCTTCACCCGGTCAGCGCCTGTGGACCCCATCTCGGCAATAGTCTGCCCAACCTTGACTTGCTGCCCCTCCCGAACCAAAAGCCTGCGGTTATGACCGTAGGCACTGACATAGGTATCGCTGTGCTTGATGATGATCAGCTCGCCGTAGCCCCGCAAGCCACTCCCGGCGTAAACCACTGATCCATTTGCAGCAGCAAAAACAGGCTGTCCCAAATCACCGGCGATATCAACGCCTTTATTCAAACTACCGTTTGAAGCAAATTTGCCAATTACCACGCCGTTTGCGGGCCATGCCCAGCCACCAGCGGATCGCTCTGCGGCGGGCACCTGAACTGGCGCGGCCGACGTGGCAACGGCCACTGTTGACGCCGGTTTGCTGGCGCTGGAAGGGGCTCCGGAGGTAGTGGCCACTGGCCGACGAATGACCGTCGTCTTGCTCGCGGACGAGGGTCCGGAGACCACGGTGGTGCTCCCTGCGGCACCACTGCTGAAGCGTATCGGCTGTCCCGGGCGGATGGTATAGGGGGCGGCAATGCCATTGCGCGCGGCAAGCTCCTTGTAGTCCCACCCATAGCGGAACGCGATAGAAAACAGCGTGTCGCCCGGCCTGACGATGTACTGCCCCGAGGTCACCGTGGGGCGCTTGGGAACGGCATTGTTGCGATCGACCACCCGGGCGCCGCCGGAGGGGGTACTGGAGCAGCCGGCCAGCAGCATGCCCGTGGCCAGTGCAATCACCAGAAGCTTGAAGCTCGATCGATCCCTGCGCTGCTGAATGATTGTATGACCCACCCGCCGCTTCCTCTCATGGTGACGTTATCAAATGCAATATTGTTTCAACTATAACCCTGCCGCGTCAGGGTTCGACACCTGGGGCGAAACCCACCATCACGGCAAGGGCCCCGCCAGATAGACAGGACTGCGCCTGGAGAATTCGCAGCCGCCGCAAATATTACCGCCGCGGGTCAGGCCAGGGGCCCGTTGAGCAGAGGCACGAACCGCACCGCGCCCAGCACGCGTTTTGAGAACCCGTGCTCTTCACGCACGATGAGCATCAGGTGCTGCAGCTCCCCTGACGCGCCTACCGGAATGACCATCCGTCCGCCGGGCGCGAGCTGGTCCAGCAAGGCCTGCGGCACTTCGGAGGCAACCGCGGTGACGATGATGCCGTTATAGGGCGCAAGCGCTGGCCATCCCTCGCAGCCATCGCCCCAGCGGAACACCACGTTGCGCAGGTTGAGCTGGACCAGACGCTCCTTGGCGCGGTCCTGCAGGACCTTGATCCGCTCGACCGAGAAAACCCGCTCGACCAGCTGGGCCAGGATGGCGGTCTGGTAGCCCGACCCCGTACCGATCTCCAGGACCTTGTCCAGCGGACCGGCCTCGAGCAACAACTCGCTCATGTGCGCAACCATGAAGGGCTGCGAGATGGTCTGGTTGTGGCCGATCGGCAAGGCGGTGTCTTCATAGGCACGGTGCGCAAGCGCTTCGTCGACGAACAGGTGGCGCGGGGTCCGGCGCAGCGCGTCAAGCACCTGGGTGCTGGTCACGCCTTCCTCGATCAGGCGCTGGATCAGGCGCTCGCGCGTGCGCTGGGAAGTCATGCCGATGCCATGACGCATCCGGTCGTCCTGTTCGCGCATCACAGCAGCCCCTCCAGCCAGCCGTCGAGACGCTCAAAGGCGTCGTTGAAGGTACGATCGAGCTGCAAGGGAGTGATCGACACGTAGCCTTGCATCACGGCGTGGAAATCGGTGCCTGGCCCACCGTCCTCGGCGTCTCCGGCGACCGCGATCCAGTATCCCTCCTTGCCCCGTGGGTTGACCACCCGCGTCGGCGCCGCAGCCCGTGCCCGATGCCCCAGGCGGGTGAGCTGGATGCCACGGATGTGCTCCAGCGGGAGGTTGGGGATGTTCACGTTCAGCACGGTGCGCGCAGGCAGCTCCAGACGTGACTGGGCCTCCACCAGGCGGCGTGCGATGTGCGCCGCCGCCGGCAGGTTGTCGGGCTGGCGCGAGACCAGGGAAAACGCCAGCGAGGTGCCGCCCAGGAAGCGCCCCTCGAGCGCCGCGGCGACGGTGCCGGAGTACAGCACGTCATCGCCCAGGTTGGCGCCCAGGTTGATGCCCGAGACCACCATGTCGGGGGTCTGCTCGAGCAGGCCGTTGAGCCCCAGGTGCACGCAGTCGGTTGGCGTGCCATTGAGGCTGATGAAGCCATTGGCCAGGGTCTGCGGGCACAGGGGACGATCAAGCGTCAGCGAGCTGCCGGCGCCACTCTTGTCCTGGTCCGGGGCGATGACCACGCAGTCGGCGTAGTCCGCCAGCGCGGCATGCAGCGCGGCAAGTCCGGGTGCGGTTACACCGTCGTCGTTCGAAATCAGAATACGCATGGGCTGTCCGTCTGCCCTGCCGGCACCAGATCCACAAGCTCGCGCACCACGACGGTGGCGAAGCATCCGGCCGGCAGGACGAATTGCAGTTGCAGGATATCAGGCTCCGGATAATGCCACGTCAGCTCACCAATAGGGAGCCGCAGAATGCGACGTTCGTGACCCATGCCCGCCCGAGCCAACCACTGGCAAAGTGCCGCATCCGCATCACCGATGCGCTGTTCCACCACGGCCGTCACGCCCTGCGCGGGTGTCGGGCCTTCGCCCCAGAGCGGACCTGTCGGATGCAGGTCGAGGATATCCAGGCGAGGATCGGAACATTCCTGCTCACCGGCGGGAAAGAAACTGCGGCTATCGGTGAACGCCAGCAGGTCGCCCACCTGGGCCCGTTGCCAGCTGCCATCGGCAACTCGCGCGGCGAGCACCTGGTTGAACAGGAAGCTGCGTGCGGTCGACAGCAGGCGCGAGCGGACATTGCGCTGCTCGGGCAGGGCTGCGCGGGCGGCCCAGTCGCGGGCATCGACGAGGTTGCCTCCGGCATGGCCGAAGCGCTGGCTGCCGAAGTAGTTCGGCACGCCATGCTGCTTGAGCTGCGCGAGGCGCGCGTCCAGCGCCGGATGATCAGCGGCCAGCGCGGTCAGCCGCAGGGTGAAGCCGTTTGCCGAATGGGCGCCGCGCTGCAGTTTGCGCGAGTGGCGCACCTGCTTGAGGATGCGCAGGCTATCGTCCTCTGCACGCGACAGGTCAGGGTCGGCCTTGCCAGGCAAGTGCAGGCTGAACCACTGGCGAGTCAGCGCCTGCCGGTCCTTGAGGCCGGCATAGCTGATATTGCGCAGCGGCACGCCTGACGCACGCGCCAGGCGCCGGGCCGCCTCCTCGGTATTGAGCTCACGCTTCTCGACCCACAGCCACAGGTGCTCGCCCTGGCCCGAGAGCGGAATGTCCAGCACCTCGTCGACCTGGAAGTCTTCGGCGACAGCCTTGAGCACGGCAGTGCCCAGCGCCTCGCCGCAGGCGCGTGGCCCAAGCAGTTCGAATTCGGTCATGCTGGCAGCAACAAGGCGACCGCGTGCACGGCGATGCCCTCCTCGCGACCGGCGAAGCCCAGCTTCTCGGTGGTGGTGGCCTTGACGTTGACCTGGTCGAGTCCGACGTCCAGGTCCTGGGCGATCAACTGGCGCATGGTCTCGATGTGCGGCGCCATTTTCGGCGCCTGGGCAACGATCGTGGCGTCGACGTTGCCGACCTTCCAGCCCTTGGCCAGGACCACCTTGACCACGTGGCGCAACAGCACGCGACTGTCGGCGCCCTTGAACTGCGGATCGGTGTCGGGAAAGTGCTTGCCGATGTCGCCCAGCGCGGCGGCGCCCAGCAATGCGTCGCTCAGGGCGTGCAATACGACATCGCCGTCGGAGTGGGCAAGCAGGCCGAATCTGTGCGCGATGCGCACCCCGCCCAAGGTAATGAAATCGCCGTCCGTGAAGCGGTGCACATCGTAGCCGTGGCCAATACGCATAGAAAAACGCCCTGATTGAGTCAGGGCGTGATTCTACCTGCTTTGCCCCGCCTTGGGCGGGCTTTGTCGGGCTACAGCCGCCCTAGCGCCACGGCGTGATGGCGCAAGTGCTCCTCGATGAAGCTGGCGATGAAGTAGTAGCTGTGGTCGTAACCTGGCTGCAAACGCAAGGTCAGCTCGTGGCCACCTTTTTTCGCGGCCTGCTCGAGCGCCTCGGGCTTGAGCTGGTTGACCAGGAAATCGTCGCGATCGCCCTGGTCTACCAACAGCGGCGGACACTGCCCGGCCGGCGTCTCCGCCAGCAGCACGCTGGCATCCCATTCGCGCCAGCGCGCGCGGTCGTCACCCAGGTAACGGGAAAACGCCTTCTCGCCCCACGGGCAATCCAGCGGATTGCAGATGGGCGAGAACGCCGACACCGAACGGTAGCGCCCCGGGTTGCGCAGCGCCGACACCAGCGCGCCGTGTCCGCCCATGGAGTGGCCGCTGATGCTGCGCTGGCCAGACGCGGGGAAGTGCGCCTCGATCAGCGCGGGCAACTCATCCACCACGTAGTCGTGCATGCGATAGTGCGTGGCCCATGGCTGCTGGGTAGCATTGAGATAGAAACCGGCGCCCTTGCCGAAATCCCACGCCCCATCCGGGTCACCCGGCACCTGCTCGCCACGCGGGCTGGTATCGGGGGCGACGATGATCAGCCCAAGCTCGGCGGCAAGCCGATGAGCACCGGCCTTCTGCATGAAGTTCTCGTCCGTGCAGGTCAGGCCGCTGAGCCAGTACAGCACGGGCAGTTTCTCGCCCTGCTCGGCCTGAGGCGGCAGGTACACGGCGAACACCATGTCGCAGCCCAGCACGGGCGAGGTGTGCCTGTAGCGTTTGTGCCAGCCGCCGAAGCTTTTCTGGCAGGAGATGTTTTCCAGGCTCATGACTGACCTCAGAAGTGGATCACGCTGCGGATGCTCTTGCCTTCGTGCATCAGGTCGAAGGCCTTGTTGATGTCCTCCAGGCCCATGGTATGGGTGATGAAGGTGTCCAGCGGGATCTCGCCGGTTTCGGCCATGGCCACGTAGCTTGGCAGCTCGCTGCGGCCACGCACGCCGCCGAACGCCGAACCACGCCAGACGCGGCCGGTGACCAGCTGGAACGGGCGGGTGGCGATCTCCTGGCCCGCACCGGCAACGCCGATGATCACCGATTCGCCCCAGCCCTTGTGGCAGCACTCAAGCGCCGCGCGCATCAGCTGGACATTGCCGATGCACTCGAAGGAGAAGTCCACGCCGCCGTCGGTCAGGTCGACGATGACTTCCTGGATCGGACGGTCGTAGTCCTTAGGGTTGATGCAGTCGGTGGCGCCGAGCTGCTTGGCGATCTCGAACTTGGCCGGGTTGATGTCGATGGCGATGATCCGCGACGCCTTGGCCTTGACCGCGCCAATGATCGCCGACAGGCCGATGCCGCCCAGACCGAAGATGGCCACGGTGTCGCCTGGCTTGACCTTGGCGGTATTGAGCACCGCGCCGATGCCGGTGGTCACGCCGCAGCCGAGCAGACAGACCTTCTCGAGCGGGGCCTCTTTCTGGATCTTGGCCACCGAGATTTCCGGCAGCACGGTGTACTCCGAGAACGTGGAGGTACCCATGTAGTGGAACAGTTGCTGGCCCTTGTAGGAGAAACGCGTGGTGCCATCGGGCATCAGGCCTTTGCCCTGGGTGGCGCGGATGGCTTGGCACAGGTTGGTCTTGCCGGAACGGCAGAACTTGCACTGACCGCATTCCGGGGTATACAGCGGGATCACGTGGTCGCCGACGGCTACCGAGGTGACGCCCTCGCCCACTGCCTCGACGATCGCCCCACCCTCATGGCCGAGGATCGAAGGAAAGATTCCCTCAGGATCAGCACCCGACAGGGTGTAGGCGTCAGTGTGGCAGACACCGCTGGCAACCACGCGCAGCAGGACTTCACCGGCCTTGGGCATGGCAACGTCGACTTCGACGATTTCGAGCGGTTTCTTGGCCTCGAAGGCTACGGCGGCACGGGACTTGATCATCAAAGGTCTCCAGGGGTGTAGGAATTCAGTCCATCAGTGTAATTCACCAGCATTTGATGAATAATCCAGTCAATGTCAAAACATTATTGCTGTACTGGGACAATCAATGAGTAATCGCTGGGAAGGCATTGATGAATTCGTGGCCGTCGCCGAATCGGGCCAGTTCACCGCGGCAGCCGAGCGACTGGGCGTTTCCTCCTCGCATGTCAGCCGGCAGATCGCCCGGCTGGAAGAGCGCCTGCAAACCCGCCTGCTGTATCGAAGCACGCGGCGGGTGACCTTGAGCGAAGCTGGGCAGACCTTTCTGCAGCACTGCCAGCGCCTGCAGGATGGCCACGAGGAGGCGCTGCGCGCCATGGGTGACCTTGCCAGCGAGCCCAAAGGCCTGCTGCGCATGACCTGCGCGGTGGCCTATGGCGAGCGTTTCATCGTGCCACTGGTGACGCGATTCATGGCGCTGTACCCGCAGCTGCGCATCGAGATCGAACTGAGCAACCGGTCGCTCGACCTGCTGCACGAAGGCATGGACCTGGCGATTCGTCTCGGACGCCTGCAGGACTCACGGCTGGTCGCCACCCGCCTGGCGCCCAGGCGCATGTACCTGTGCGCCTCACCGTCCTACCTGGAGCGCTACGGCCGCCCGCACAGCCTCTCGGAGCTGGCCCGCCACAATTGCCTGATCGGCAGTTCGGATATCTGGTCATTGCAGCAGCAAGGCCGCGAGCTCAGCCAGCGGGTGCAGGGCAACTGGCGCTGCAACAGTGGCCAGGCGGTGCTGGATGCCGCGTTGCAGGGGGTGGGGTTATGTCAGTTGCCCGACTATTACGTGCGCGAACATCTGCAGAGCGGGGCGCTGGTGTCGTTGCTCGAGACCCATCAGCCACCCAATACCGCCGTCTGGGCGCTGTATCCGCAGCAGCGCCACCTCTCGCCGAAGGTGCGCCGGCTGGTGGATTATCTGAAAGAAGGCTTGGCGCGATTGCCGCAATACAGCGAAGCAGCTTCATGAAAAAAGCGCTACGCTTGATCCAGGACTCGCCCTTGCTTTGTGCATTCTCTGAATAGCACGTCTGGCGCATAGACGCCTTCAGCTTCGGCGAGTCCTCATCCCCGCAATGCCCACCGTTGGCGCAACCATTCCAGGTCCTCCGGGCGGGTGACCTTGATGTTGTCGCTGCGCCCTTCGATCAGCCGCGGCGCCTGGCCAGCCCACTCGATGGCCGAGGCCTCGTCGGTGATCACCACGTCCGCCACCAGGCCGTCCGCCAACGCCCGATGCAGGGCACCCAGGCGGAACATCTGCGGAGTGAAGGCCTGCCAGATCGTGCTGCGGTCGACCGTGGCACTCACCCGGCCGCTGGCGTCGGCCCGCTTGAGCGTGTCGCGGGCCGGGACCGCGAGCAGTCCGCCCACCGGATCATCGGCCAGCTCCGCGAGCAAGCGGTCGAGGTCGCCGCGCGCGAGGTTCGGGCGCGCGGCATCATGCACCAGCACCCAGTCGCTGTCCGCGGCGCCTTGGGCATGCAGCAGCAGGAGTGCGTTGAGCACCGAATCGGCGCGCTGCTCGCCGCCGGCGGCACGCTGGATGCGGGGATCCTGCGCGCACCGCAGGCCAGGCCAGTACGGGTCTTCGGCGGCAATGCTGACAATCACCCCCTTGAGCGAGGGATGATCGAGAAAACAGTCGAGGCTGTGCTCGATAAGGGTCCGGCCACCTAGCTGCAAGTATTGCTTGGGACGGTCGGCAGCCATGCGGGCACCTACGCCCGCGGCAGGAATCACGGCCCAGAAGGCCGGCAAGGTATCGGTCATTGTGGCAGCTGGTAGAGGGTCTCGCCCTCCTTCACCATTCCCAATTCGTGACGGGCCCGCTCTTCCACGGTTTCCATGCCTTTCTTCAACTCCAGGACCTCGGCATCCAGCACGCGGTTGCGTTCGAGCAGCCGCTCGTTCTCCGTGTGCTGTTCGGCGATCTGCTTCTGCAGGTCGGCCGCCTGGGCCAGGCTGCCATTACCGACCCAGAGGCGATACTGCAGGCCACCCAACAGCAGGAGCAGGATGAGAAACAACCAATAGGGACTGCGCATCACGTTATCCAGGGTTAAAGACCGCCGCACTGAAACTTCAGACGCAGGCTTCGGATAGCACAAAGCCTGGCCGAGGCCAGGCTTCGTGGACAGAAACCTGCAAGAGGCTTCTGAACCTTCAATGGGACGAAGGTTCAGCCTGCCGCAGCTGCTGTCTTTTTACCATCTCTTGCTCAGCCGCGAAACTCATCCCGACCGCGGTACACAGCCTTGGCGCCCAGTTGCTCTTCGATGCGCAGCAGCTGGTTGTATTTGGATACACGGTCAGAGCGGCACAGCGAGCCGGTCTTGATCTGGCCGGCGGCGGTACCCACGGCCAGGTCGGCGATGGTCGAGTCCTCGGTTTCACCGGAACGGTGCGAGATCACCGCGGTGTAGCCGGCGGCCTTGGCCATCTGGATGGCTTCGAGGGTTTCGGTCAGCGAGCCGATCTGGTTGAACTTGATCAGGATCGAGTTACCGATGCCCTTCTCGATGCCTTCCTTGAGGATCTTGGTGTTGGTGACGAACAGGTCGTCGCCGACCAGTTGCACCTTCTCGCCGAGCTTGTCGGTGAGAATCTTCCAGCCAGCCCAGTCGGACTCGTCCAGGCCGTCTTCGATCGAGATGATCGGGAAGCGCTCGGTCAAGCCCTTCAGGTAGTCGGCAAAGCCTTCGGCGTCGAACGACTTGCCTTCGCCAGACAGGTTGTACTTGCCTTCCTCGTAGAATTCGCTGGCAGCGCAGTCCAGCGCCAGGGTCACGTCGGTGCCCAGTTTGTAGCCTGCATTGGCCACGGCTTCGGCGATGGCCGACAGGGCATCTTCGTTGGAGGTCAGGTTTGGCGCGAAGCCGCCTTCGTCACCCACGGCGGTGTTCAGGCCACGGGCCTTCAGTACAGCCTTGAGGTGATGGAAGATCTCGGTGCCCATGCGCAGACCGTCGGAGAAGGTCTTGGCGCCGACCGGCTGAACCATGAACTCCTGGATATCAACGTTGTTGTCGGCATGCTCGCCGCCGTTGATGATGTTCATCATTGGCACCGGCATCGAGTACTGGCCCGGAGTGCCATTGAGGTTGGCGATGTGCGCGTACAGCGGCAGGTCCTGGTCCTGGGCGGCGGCCTTGGCGGCGGCCAGGGACACGGCGAGGATGGCGTTGGCGCCCAGCTTGGCCTTGTTCTCGGTACCGTCCAGTTCGATCATGGCGCGGTCGAGGGCTTTCTGGTCCGCAGGGTCCTTGCCCAGCAGCAGGTCGCGGATCGGGCCATTGATGTTGCCGATGGCCTTCAGGACGCCCTTGCCCATGTAACGGCTCTTGTCGCCATCACGCAGCTCGAGCGCTTCGCGCGAGCCGGTGGAAGCACCGGACGGCGCGCAGGCGCTGCCGATGATGCCGTTGTCGAGCAGTACATCGGCTTCCACGGTGGGGTTGCCACGCGAATCGAGAACTTCACGACCTTTGATGTCGACGATTTTTGCCATTGTTGTAAGCACTCCAGGAATTGACGAAAACAACTGCAGCTTTGGGAAATTCGGGCCGTTCACCCGGCGGATTTGCAAAGGGCAGACCGGGTGGAGGCAGCCCCCGACCGGCTGGTCAGGGGTGGAACGGGCGGTACTTTACCCGAGAAAACAGCTTTTATGCGGTTTCTACCGTCGGAAAACTCTTCACCAGGTCATCGAGCTGCTTGAGCTGGGTCAGGAACGGCTCCAGCTTGTCCAGGCGCAGGGCACATGGACCGTCGCACTTGGCGTTGTCCGGATCAGGGTGAGCCTCGAGGAACAGCCCGGCCAGGCCCTGACTGATGCCAGCCTTGGCAAGGTCGGTGACCTGCGCGCGGCGGCCGCCGGCGGAATCCGAACGGCCACCCGGCATCTGCAGGGCGTGGGTCACGTCGAAGAACACCGGGTACTCGAACTGCTTCATGAGGCCGAAGCCGAGCATGTCCACCACCAGGTTGTTGTAGCCGAAGCTCGAACCACGCTCGCAGAGGATCAGCTGGTCGTTACCGGCTTCCTCGCACTTGGCCAGGATGTGCTTCATTTCCTGGGGCGCGAGGAACTGCGCCTTCTTGATGTTGATCACCGCGCCGGTCTTGGCCATCGCCACCACCAGGTCGGTCTGGCGCGACAGGAAGGCCGGCAGCTGGATGATGTCGCAGACCTTGGCGACGGCCTCGGCCTGATGGGGCTCGTGCACGTCGGTGATCACCGGGACATTGAAGGTCCGTTTGATCTCTTCGAAAATCTTCATCCCCTCTTCCAGGCCTGGGCCGCGGAAGGAGGAGACGGACGAGCGGTTGGCCTTGTCGAAGCTGGCCTTGAACACGTACGGGATGCCGAGCTTTTCGGTAACGCGCACGTACTCTTCGCAGACCTTCATGGCCAGGTCACGGGACTCGAGCACGTTGACGCCGCCGAACAGTACGAACGGCTTGTCGTTGGCGATCTCGATGTTACCGACGCGGATGATCTTCTGGGTCATGGAGTCAGGCCTTGTTCTTCTGTGCCAGTGCCGCCTTGACGAAACCGCTGAACAGCGGATGACCGTCACGCGGGGTGGAGGTGAACTCGGGGTGGAACTGGCACGCCACGAACCATGGATGGTCCTTGGACTCGACCACTTCGACCAGCGCGCCGTCGCCGGAGCGGCCAGACACCTGCAGGCCGGCTTCCATCATCTGCGGCAGCAGGTTGTTGTTGACCTCGTAGCGGTGACGGTGACGCTCGACGATCACGTCCTTGCCGTAGCAGGCATGCACTTTGGAGCCGCTGGAGATCTGGCATTCCTGGGCGCCCAGGCGCATGGTGCCACCCAGGTCGGACGTTTCGGTACGGGTCTCGACGGCGCCGGTGGAGTCGGCCCACTCGGTGATCAGGCCCACGACCGGGTGGCCGCTGTTGCGGTCGAACTCGGTGGAGTTGGCGTCTTTCCAGCCCATCACGTTACGGGCGAACTCGATGACCGCCACCTGCATGCCGAGGCAGATACCCAGGTACGGGACCTTGTTCTCGCGAGCGTACTGCACGGCAGTGATCTTGCCTTCGACACCGCGCAGGCCGAAACCGCCCGGGACCAGGATCGCGTCGACGCCCTCGAGCAGGCCGGTGCCCTGGTTCTCGATGTCTTCGGAGTCGATGTAGCGCAGGTTGACCTTGGTGCGGTTGCTGATACCGGCATGGCTCATCGCTTCGATCAGCGACTTGTAGGCATCGAGCAGCTCCATGTACTTGCCGACCATGGCGATGGTGACTTCCTGCTCCGGGTTGAGCTTGGCATCGACCACCGCGTCCCACTCGGACAGGTCGGCGCTGCCGCACTGCAGGCCGAAACGCTCGACGACGAAATCGTCCAGGCCCTGGGAATGCAGGATGCCCGGGATCTTGTAGATGGTGTCGGCGTCTTCCAGCGCGATCACCGCACGTTCTTCAACGTTGGTGAACTGGGCGATCTTGCGGCGCGACGAGCTGTCGATCGGGTGATCGGAACGGCACACCAGCACGTCCGGCTGCAGGCCGATGGAGCGCAGCTCCTTGACCGAGTGCTGGGTCGGCTTGGTCTTGGTCTCGCCGGCGGTGGCGATGTACGGCACCAGCGTCAGGTGCATCAGCATCGCGCGCTTGGCGCCGACTTCGAAACGCAACTGGCGGATGGCTTCGAGGAACGGTTGCGACTCGATGTCGCCCACGGTGCCACCGATTTCGACCATGGCCACGTCGGCATCGCCCGCGCCCTTGATGATGCGGCGCTTGATCTCGTCGGTGATGTGCGGGATGACCTGGATGGTCGCGCCCAGGTAGTCACCACGACGCTCCTTGCGCAGCACGTGCTCGTAGACGCGGCCGGTGGTGAAGTTGTTGTTCTGGGTCATGGTCGTGCGGATGAACCGCTCGTAGTGGCCCAGGTCAAGGTCGGTCTCGGCACCGTCGTGGGTGACGAAGACTTCACCGTGCTGGAACGGACTCATGGTACCCGGATCGACGTTGATGTACGGGTCCAGCTTGAGCATGGTGACCTTGAGCCCCCGCGCCTCCAGGATGGCCGCCAGGGAGGCCGAGGCAATGCCTTTCCCCAATGAAGAAACAACACCGCCCGTGACGAATATGTAGCGCGTCATGAAAAACCCTAGAAGTCTGCGTTAAAGCGGCCAGCGCCGCCAAGATAAGCGAAGGAAGGCCGAAGCCCCCGATCACCAGCGTCAATCACAGTGCACCTTGAAAAACTGCCGCGTCTGGACAGACCGGGGGTCGTTGACCCGGCATGGAGCTCGCTAAACATTTTTAGAAATTCGCCCAGCAAAGAACTGCTTGGTAATCGGCAACTCCCGTGATTTCGAGGAAAGCACAGAAGCTGTATCAAGAAGGGAGCGTAGTCTACCCGAATGTGCCTTTCATCTCAAACCTTGCGCGCTGGTCGGCGCTTGCCAGTGCAGTTGCCATTGACCCTGGCTGAGGGCCGGCAGGTTGCCGACGGCCAGCAGCCGATCGCCCTGGAACAGCAGCGGCAGACGTGCGCGAACGAACTGCGGCACCTGCGATTCGTTGAGCAGGCGCTTGAGATCGCGGTGCCCTCGCCCCTCCATCCGCAAACACTCGCAGCCCTGACGATAGCCTATGTGCAGCGGGCCCTGAGGCAGATTGCCGCTGAGCCGCACACTGCCGTTGCCCGGCAGCGCCAGCGGGACGTCAGCGTCGGTCCAGGGAACCGGGCCTGCCGGCGCCCTCAGCCAGTCGCCAGCCAGCCACCAGAGGCGTTGCTGACTGCGCTGCAACTGGCCGTCGGTCAGCCGCCACAGCGGCTGGGCATCATGGGCGGCGTCGCGCAGGGCCTCCCAGCCAGCCCAGTGCCGGCTGTCAGGCAGCCGGGTACGCCCGGCCAGCCACGATTGCAGGGCGTTGCGCTGACGGGCTGGCGACAGCAGCGCCAAGGCCGGAAGGTCCAGCGAGTCCAGGCCCAGCCAGTCGAACGGGCTCGCGCCGCGGGCCTGGTCGAGGTCGTCTCGGGCCAGTTCGTCCAGCAGCGCCAGTGCCTCGCCCAGGTGCTCCGCGCTGCGCGCGATATTCTGCGTCGCCTGGGGCCAGCGTTGCTGGATCACCGGCACCACATGATGGCGCAGGTAGTTGCGGGCATGCACGGTATCGGCGTTGGAGGGGTCTTCGATCCAGCGCAGGCCATGGGCGTCGGCGTACGCTTGCAGCTGCGCCCGCGACAGGCCCAGCAGCGGTCGCGCCAGGCTACCCTGCCCCAACGATCGCTCGCCTGGCATGCCAGCCAGCCCGCGCACCCCTGCGCCTCGCAGCAGATGCAGCAGCAGGGTCTCGGCCTGATCGTCACGGTGCTGGCCGGTGAACAGCACCGCGCCCGGGACCATCGCGTTGACGAACGCGGCATAACGGGCGTTGCGGGCGGCTTGCTCGAGGCTGGCGCCGGGGGCGACCTGGACGTGGATCACGCGCAATTCGATACCGAGCTCGCCGCACACCTGCTGGCAATGGGCAGGCCAGTCGTCAGCAGCGGGTTGCAGGCCGTGATGAACATGCAAGGCATGGATCGGAGGGGCATCGTGGTGACGCCGGTGATGCGCGAGGAGGTGCAGCAGGACAGTGGAGTCGAGCCCGCCGGAAAAGGCGATGTACCAGGCGGGAGCGCCGAGCCAGGGGGTGAGGTTGATCATGGGAGGACCTCGGTGGAGCGATGCAAGGTCCACCCGGACAGCGTCCACGGAGATGAGCCGTTCAGGCCCACCCCCATGGGGCCTGAATTACAGGCCGTAGCTCATCAGGCGGTCGTAACGGCGCTTGAGCAGCGCGTCATGGTCGAACTTGTCGAGCATGTCGAGCTGCTGGAGCAGTTCAGCACGGATGCTCTCGGCCATGACCGCCGGGTTGCGGTGGGCGCCGCCCAGGGGCTCGCCGATCACCTTGTCGACGATGCCCAGGCTGCTCAGGCGCTCGGCGGTGACGCCCATCGCTTCGGCGGCATCAGGGGCCTTCTCGGCGGTCTTCCACAGGATCGACGCGCAGCCTTCAGGCGAAATCACCGAGTAGGTCGAGTACTGGAGCATGTTCAGCTGGTCGCAGACACCGATCGCCAGCGCGCCGCCCGAGCCACCCTCACCGATCACGGTGGCGATGATCGGGGTCTTCAGGCGCGCCATCACACGCAGGTTCCAGGCGATGGCCTCGCTCTGGTTGCGCTCTTCGGCGTCGATGCCAGGGTAGGCGCCAGGTGTGTCGATGAAGGTCAGGATCGGCATCTTGAAGCGCTCGGCCATTTCCATCAGGCGGCACGCCTTGCGATAGCCTTCCGGACGCGGCATGCCGAAGTTGCGGCGAACTTTCTCGCGCACTTCACGGCCCTTCTGGTGGCCGATGACCATGACCGCACGGCCGTCGAGACGGGCGGTGCCCCCCACGATCGCCGCGTCGTCGGAGAAGTGACGGTCGCCGTGCAGCTCTTCGAACTCGGTGAAGATGTGCTGCAGGTAGTCCAGGGTGTACGGGCGGCGCGGGTGACGGGCCAGGCGGGCGATCTGCCAGCTGGTCAGGTTGCCGAAGATGCTTTCGGTCAGTGCGCTGCTCTTGTCTTGCAGACGGCCAATCTCATCGCCGATGTTCAGCGAATTGTCGTTACCAACCAGGCGAAGTTCTTCGATCTTGGCTTGCAGGTCAGCGATCGGCTGTTCGAAATCCAGGAAATTCGGGTTCATAGGCATCCGTCTAGGGTCGACGGCCAGGCGGCCGGCCGGTTGATCCGTTTGGCGCCCTACCTTAAGGGATCAGGCGCATTCAGGTCGAGATTAAAAATTCATCGATATTGCAAAAAGACGTTCTCACGTCCGAACTGGTCACGCAGCGCCTGAATCAGGCCATCCGCCGGATCGATTCGCCAGGTCTCGCCGAACTGCAGCATGGCCCGGGCATCGCTGCCAGTGTACTCAAGCGTGATCGGGCAGGCGCCGCGGTGACGGGTGAACAACTCGCCCAGCCAGTTGAGACGGTCGCCCTTGAGCGCATCGCGGTGCACCTTAAGGCGCAGGCTCTCGGCGAGGTTGGTGCGGGCATCCTCCATGCTCATCACCCGCTTGACCCGCAGGCGCAGGCCGCCGGAGAAGTCATCATTGCTGACCTCGCCTTCGACCACCACCATCGCGTCGGTCTGCAGCAAGGCCTGGGCAGCCATGAAGGAGTCGGCGAACAGCGAAGCCTCGATCCTCCCTGAGCGGTCGTCGAGGGTGACGAAGCCCATCTTGTCGCCCTTCTTGTTCTTCATGACCCGTAGGGCAATGATCATCCCCGCCACCGTCTGGGTGTCGCGCGCAGGCTTGAGGTCGATGATGCGCTGGCGGGCGAAGCGGCGGATCTCGCTCTCGTACTCGTCGATCGGGTGACCGGTGAGGTACAGGCCCAACGTGTCCTTCTCGCCGCGCAGGCGCTCCTTGAGGGTCAGCTCGCGGGCCTTGCGATGGTTGCCGTAGACATCGGCGTCCGCTTCCACGAACAGCCCGCCAAACAGGTCGGCGTGGCCACTGTCGGCGGTTCGCGCGGTCTGCTCGGCAGACTTGATCGCTTCTTCGAGGGCGGCCAGCAGCACCGCGCGGTTGGTGTCGATGTTGGCCTGGTAGGCCTTGATCTCGTCGAAGAAGAACGGCCCGAGACGATCCAGCGCGCCGCTTCGGATCAGCGCGTCAAGGGTGCGCTTGTTGATGCGCTTGAGGTCGACACGGGCACAGAAGTCGAACAGGTCACTGAACGGCCCGCCCTGGGCGCGCGCCTCGACGATCGCCTCCACCGGGCCCTCGCCCACGCCCTTGATCGCGCCCAGGCCATAGACGATGCGGCCATCTTCGTTGACGGTGAACTTGTATTCGGAGTTGTTCACGTCCGGTGCATCGAGGCGCAGCTTCATGTTGCGCACTTCCTCGATCAGCACCACCACCTTGTCGGTGTTGTGCATGTCCGCGGAAAGGACCGCGGCCATGAACGGCGCCGGGAAGTGGGTCTTGAGCCAGGCGGTCTGGTACGAGACCAGGCCGTAGGCGGCCGAGTGGGACTTGTTGAAGCCGTAGCCCGCGAACTTTTCCACCAGGTCGAAGATGTTGCCTGCCAGGTCCCCATCGATGCCGTTGTTCGCGCAGCCTTCGATGAAGCCGCCGCGCTGCTTGGCCATCTCCTCGGGCTTCTTCTTGCCCATGGCCCGGCGCAGCATGTCGGCGCCACCCAGAGTGTAGCCGGCCATGACCTGGGCGATCTGCATCACCTGTTCCTGGTACAGGATGATGCCGTAGGTCGGCGCCAGCACCGGCTGCAGACCGTCGTACTGGTAGTCGGGATGCGGATAGGCCAGCTCGGCGCGGCCGTGCTTGCGGTTGATGAAGTCGTCCACCATGCCCGACTGCAGCGGGCCTGGGCGGAACAGTGCCACCAGTGCGATAAGGTCTTCGAGGCAGTCGGGCTTGAGCTTCTTGATAAGCTCCTTCATGCCGCGCGATTCGAGCTGGAACACGGCCGTGGTCTCGGCGCGCTGCAACAGGTCGTAGGTCTTCTTGTCATCGAGCGGGATGAAGTCGATGTTCAGGTCGTCGAGGCCCTGCTTGGCCTGCTCGCGGTTGATGGTCTCCATCGCCCACTTGATGATGGTCAGGGTCCGCAGGCCGAGGAAGTCGAACTTCACCAGGCCCGCCGCCTCGACGTCGTCCTTGTCGAACTGGGTCACCAGGCCGCCGCCTTCCTCATCGCACGCGATCGGCGAGAAGTCGGTCAGCTTGGTCGGCGCGATCACCACGCCGCCGGCGTGCTTGCCGGTACCACGGCAGACGCCTTCGAGCTTGAGCGCCATGTCCCAGATCTCGCGGCCGTCCTCGTCGCCCTTGAGAAAGTCGCGGAGCACCTCTTCCTGCTCGTAGGCTTTCTCGAGGGTCATGCCCACTTCAAAGGGGATCATCTTCGACAGGCGGTCGGCCAGGCCATAGGACTTGCCCTGGACCCGCGCCACGTCGCGCACCACCGCCTTGGCCGCCATGGTGCCGAAGGTGATGATCTGGCTCACGGCGTTGCGGCCATAGGCGTCGGCCACGTACTCGATGACGCGGTCGCGGCCGTCCATGCAGAAGTCGACGTCGAAGTCGGGCATCGAGACCCGTTCCGGGTTGAGGAAGCGCTCGAACAGCAAGTCGTAGGCCAGCGGGTCGAGGTCGGTGATCTTCAACACGTAGGCGACCAGCGAGCCGGCACCCGAACCCCGGCCCGGACCTACCGGCACGCCGTTGTTCTTGGCCCACTTGATGAAGTCCATGACGATCAGGAAGTAACCGGGGAAGCCCATCTGGATGATGATATCCAGCTCGAACTTGAGGCGGTCCAGATAGACCTGGCGCTTTTCCTCGTAGTCTGGCGTGGTTTCCCTGGGCCACAGCACGGCCAGGCGCTCTTCCAGGCCCTCGTGGGACACATGGCGCAGGTAGTCATCGATCCCCATGCCATTGGGGGTCGGGAAATCGGGCAGGAAGTGCTTGCCCAACTGCACCTCGATATTGCAGCGCTTGGCGATCTCGACCGTGTTCTCCAGCGCCTCGGGCAGGTCGCTGAACAGCTCGGCCATTTCCTGCGCGCTTTTCAGGTACTGCTGGTCGCTGTAGTTGCGCGGGCGCCGCGGGTCGTCCAGCACCCGGCCTTCGCCGATGCAGACGCGGGTTTCATGGGCATCGAAGTCGGTCTGCTTGAGAAAACGCACATCGTTGGTCGCCACCAGCGGGGCGCCGAGCCTGTCGGCCAAGGCCACGGCGGCATGCAGGTACTGCTCGTCGCCCGCCCGGTTGGTGCGCTGCACCTCGACGTAGAAGCGGTCGCCGAACATGCTCATCCAGTCGCGCAGCAGCGCCTCGGCCTGTTCGGGGTCGTTGCCGAGCAAGGCCATGCCGATATCACCCTCCCGTGCCGCGGACAGGGCGATCAGCCCTTCGCTGGCCGGGGCGATCCACTCGCGCTCCAGAATCACCAGGCCATTGCGCTGGCCCTCGACCCAACCCCGGGAGATCAGCTCGGTCAGGTTGCGATAGCCCTTGGCATTCATCGCCAGGAAACAGATACGCGACAGCGGTGCGTCAGGGTCGGACCCGGCCAGCCACAGGTCGGCCCCGCAGATCGGCTTGATGCCAGCCCCCATGGCCGTCTTGTAGAACTTCACCAGCGAGCACATGTTGCTCTGGTCGGTGATCGCCACCGCCGGCATGCCCATCCCGGCCAGGGCCTTGGCCAGCGGTTTGATCCGCACCAGGCCGTCGACCAGCGAGAACTCGGAATGCACGCGAAGGTGAACGAAGGAAACCGACATGGATGATCCTATAGCAGCACGAGACAACAAGGCCCGGATTGTACCGGGCCCCGAACAAAACAGCAGCCGCCCTTCGACGGCAAGGTGATACTAGAATTCGAGCAACGACCCGATCAGGCCCTCACGGGCCTCATAGGCGGCCCGTACCGGTGCGAACGAGCGCCGGTGAATGGGAGTGGGGCCCAGCCGCGACAGGGCCTCGAGATGGACCGGCGTCGAATAACCCTTGTGGCCGCCAATACCGTAGCCAGGATAGATCAGCTCGAACGCGCTCATCTCCCGGTCTCGGCTGACCTTGGCCAGGATGGACGCCGCGGCGATCGCCGGCACCTTGCTGTCGCCCTTGATCACCGGCGCCGAAGGCACGGCGAGTTTCGGGCAGCGGTTGCCATCGATCAGCGCAAGCCTTGGGGTGATCGACAATCCCTCGACCGCACGCTGCATGGCCAGCATGGTCGCGTGGAGGATGTTCAGCCTGTCGATTTCCTCGACTTCGGCCCGGGCAATGCAGAAGCTCAGGGCCTTTTCGCAGATTTCCTCGAACAGCAGCTCGCGCCGCGCCTCGGTGAGTTTCTTGGAGTCGTTCAGGCCGAGGATCGGGCGCGCGGGATCAAGGATGACCGCAGCGGTGACCACGGCGCCGCAGAGCGGTCCGCGGCCCACTTCATCGACCCCGGCGACCAGGTCCTCGACCAGGTTGAAGTCCAGTCCCATCTGCATCTAGCGGTCCCCCAGCAGTGCAAGTACCGCTTCGGCCGCCTGGTTGGAGGCGTCGCGGCGCAGGGTTCGATGAATCTGGTCGAAGCCCTCTGTCTGCTGCGCGCCATCGGTCACCAGCGGGGCCAGGGCCTGGGCCAGCGCCTCGCTGGTGGCCGCGTCCTGCAGAAGCTCGGGCACCAGCTGACGCTGGGCGAGCAGGTTGGGCAGCGATACGTAGGGGCTTTTCACCATGCGCTTGAGAATCCAGAAGGTCAGCGGCGCCAGGCGGTAGGCCACCACCATTGGGCGCTTGAACAACAAGGCCTCGAGCGTCGCGGTACCCGACGCGATCAGCACCGCGTCGCACGCGGCCAGGGCCTGGTGCGACTGGCCATCGAGCAAGGTCACCGGGAGGTCGCGTCCCTCCAGCATCTGTTCGAGCTGGGCACGGCGCGTCGGGTTGGCGCAGGGGGACACGAAACGCACCCCCGGCACCATCGCGCGCAAGCGCTCGGCCGTATCCAGGAACAGCGTGCCCAGGCGCCCGACCTCGCCACCGCGGCTGCCCGGCATCAGGGCCACCAGCGGCCCCGGGGGCAAGCCCAGGACGGCCCGCGCTGCCTGCCGGTCGGCATCGAGCGGGATGGTGTCGGCCAGCGGATGGCCGACGAACCGCACCGGCACGCCCTGTTCTTCATAGAACCTGGCTTCGAACGGCAGCAGCGTGAGCATCAGGTCGCAGCCTTCGCGGATCTTCAGCACACGCTTCTGCCGCCACGCCCATACCGACGGACTGACGTAATGCACGGTCTTGATGCCGGCCTTGCGCAGCTGCAGCTCGATATTGAGTGTGAAGTCCGGAGCGTCGATACCGATGAAGACGTCCGGCTTCTCGGCCAGCAGGGTCTGGACCAGGTCCTTGCGCCGCTTGAGCAGCTCGCGCAGTCGACCCAGCACTTCGACCAGGCCCATGACCGCCAGGCGCTCCATGGGGAAGTAGGATCGCAGGCCCTCGGCCTCCATCAGCGGGCCGCCGACGCCGATGAACCGCACCTGCGGGTGGCGCGCCTTCAAGGCGCGCATCAGGCCGGAACCCAGGATATCGCCGCTGGCCTCACCCGCGACCAGGGCTACACAGAGCTCGGCCATGTCAGCGGGTGATGCCGCGGGCGGAGGTCTGGACCGACTGCAGGAAGAGGTCGACTTCGCTGTACTGGCCGGCAAGCTCGCCCAGCTCGCTGACCGCCTCCTCGACCGTCAGGCCTTGGCGATAGACGATCTTGTAGGCACGACGCAGGGCCTGGATGACCTCGTCGCTGAAACCACGGCGACGCATGCCTTCGAAGTTCATGCTGCGCGCCTCGGCCGGGCTGCCGAACACGGTCACGAACGCCGGAACGTCCTTGCCGATCGCCGTGCCCATGCCCGAGAAACTGTGCGCGCCGATATGGCAGTACTGGTGCACCAGCGTGAATCCGGACAGGATCGCCCAGTCGCCCACGTGCACATGGCCGGCCAACGCGGTGTTGTTGACCAGGATGCAGTGGTTGCCGATGACGCTGTCGTGCCCGATATGGGCGTAGGCCATGATCAGGTTGTGATCGCCCAGGGTGGTTTCGGAACGGTCCTGCACGGTGCCACGGTGAATCGTGACGCCTTCGCGGATCACGTTGTGGTCGCCGATGACCAGGCGCGTCGCCTCGCCCTTGTACTTGAGGTCGGGGGTATCTTCGCCAATCGAGGAAAACTGGTAGATGCGATTGTGCTTGCCGATTCGGGTCGGCCCCTTGAGCACCACATGCGGACCGATGACAGTGCCTTCCCCGATCTCGACATCAGGGCCAACGATCGACCAAGGGCCGACCTCGACACCCTCGGCCAGCCTGGCCGAGGGGTCGATGATCGCCCGAGGATCAATCAAATTCATAGCTTGCGTTCCGCGCAGGTGATTTCAGCCGAGCAGACTGGCTTGCCATCGACCAGCGCCCTGCAGGCGAACTTCCAGATGGTGCTCTTGCGCCCGATGAACTGGGCTTCGAGGACCAGCTGGTCGCCTGGGACCACGGGCTGGCGGAAGCGCAGCTTGTCGGAGCCACAGAAGTAGTACAGGGTGCCGTCGGCCGGTTTGGCGTCGAGCATCTTGAATCCGAGAATACCGGCCGCCTGGGCCATGGCCTCGATGATCAGCACGCCCGGCATCACGGGATGCCCGGGGAAGTGGCCATTGAAGAACGGCTCGTTGATGCTGACATTCTTGTAGGCACGAATGCTCTGGGCCTCGAAGTCCAGCTCCACTACCCGGTCCACCAGCAGGAACGGGTAACGGTGAGGCAGGTATTCGCGAATCTCGTTGATGTCCATCATTTCGGGGGGAAGCCTGTAGTAAGAATAGTGAGCGCAGCTGCTGACCAGGCGCTCCTTTTGCAAATCCAGAGAGGGCCAGCTAGCAACTGTTCACTCTTGCTCAGGAAATGGTATCAGCCTTCTGATGAGGGCTGGCCACCTGAGGTCACGGTGTCGACACGTTTTTCCAACTGCTGGAGGCGCTTGGCCATCTCGTCGAGTTGGCGAATCCGCGCGGCACTCTTGCGCCAATCGGCCAACGGCTGCATGGCCGTACCGGAAGAATAGGCGCCTGGCTCGGTGATCGACCGGGTAACCATGGTCATCCCGGAAACGAACACGCCATCACAGACATCGATGTGACCGACCATGCCGACACCGCCGGCGATGGTGCAATGCTTGCCGATTCGGGTACTGCCCGAGATACCGACACAGGCCGCCATGGCCGTGTGGTCACCGATCTGCACGTTGTGGGCGATCTGGATCTGGTTGTCGAGCTTGACCCCGTCACCGATCCGCGTGTCCGCGAGAGCTCCGCGGTCAATGGCGGTATTAACGCCGATTTCAACGTCATCCCCGATGACCACGCCACCAATCTGCGCGATCTTGCGCCAGATGCCTTTCTCGTTGGCAAAGCCGAAGCCCTCGCCGCCGATGACCGCACCTGACTGGATCACCACGCGCGCACCAATGCGCACATCGTGGTAAAGGGTAACCCGCGGTGCCAGCCAGCCACCCTCGCCGACAACGCAACGCGCGCCGATGAAGCAGTGGGCACCGATGGTCACGCCCGGACCGATCCGCGCGCCACTCTCGATCACCGCGAACGGCCCAACGCACGCAAGGGGATCCACCTGGGCGTCCTGGGCAACCACGGCGCTGGGATGAATACCCGCCACAGCCTTGGGCTTGGGATCGAACAGGTGAGAGATGCGTGCGTAGGCCAGGTACGGATCGGGCACGATCAGCGCGTTGCCGGCGAAATCGTCGGCATCGGCGGCCTTGAGCAGCACCGCCGCGGCATGGGTGGTGGCCAGGTACTTGCGGTACTGGGGGTTGGCAAGAAAGCTCAACTGCCCTGCCCCGGCCTCCTGCAAGGTGGCCAGGCCAGTGATTTCCAGCGTCTCGGGACCCTTGAGGGTAGCGCCGAGCGCTTCGGCCAGCTGGCCGAGCGTCATGGTCAGGGTCATGATCAGCGAGCTTGGTTCATGCGCTCGATGACCTGGCGGGTGATGTCGTACTGTGGCTTGACATCAATGACCGCACCGCGCTCCAGCACCAGGTCGAAGCCGCCTTTCTTGATCACTTCCTCGACAGCGCCATCCAGCTTGGGCTTGAGCTGCTTGAGCATGTCACGGTCGGCAACGGCCTTGGCTTCGTTCAGTTCCTTGGACTGGAACTGGAAGTCACGGGCTTTCTGCTTGAATTCCAGCTCCAGGCGCTCGCGCTCCTGCTGGTTCATCTTGTCGCCGCCCTTGATGATGCGGTCCTGGATGCTCTTGGCGCTGCCCTCGAGGGTCTTCAGCTTGGTCAGCTGCGGGCCGAATTTCTTCTCGGCATCGACCGCGTACTTCTTGGCGGCGTCCGACTCGAGCAGTGCCATCTGATAGTTCAGCACGGCGACCTTCATTTCGGCGAAAGCCGGGGTGGCGACCAGCGCCGCGGCCACGACGGCCAGTTTGATCAAGTTACGCACGATGCACTCCTAGAGAATCCGTTGTCGATTGCATGGGGCAGACCTCAGAAGGTCTGGCCCAGAGAGAATTGGAACACCTGGGTATCGGCTTCGTCCGGCTTCTTGACCGGCATCGCCAGGCTGAAGCTCAACGGGCCCAGGGCGGTGATCCAGGTCACGCCAAGACCAACGGAGCTGGCCAGGCCGCCCAGGCCGACCTTCTCGCAGTCAGGCTGGGAGCCGCAGTTGGTATCGAACACGTTACCCACGTCCCAGAAGACCGAGGTGCGCAGCGAACGCTGGTCCTTGACGAACGGCAGCGGGAACAGCAACTCGACACCGCCCTGGACGAGCACGTTGCCGCCGAACGGCAGCGGGTCCTGGTCCGGGTCGCGAATGGTGCCAGGGTTAGTACCAGTACTCGGCGTACTGCGTGGACCCAGGCTGCTGTCCTTGAAGCCACGTACCGAGTTGAAGCCACCGGCGTAGTAGTTCTCGTAGAACGGCAGGCCCGAGGTCGAACCATAACCATCACCGTAGCCCAGCTCGGTGTGCAGGCGCAGGGTGTAGTCGTTGTTGATCGGCTTGAACAGCTGGCCACGGTAGTCGAGCTTGAAGAACGACAGGTCGCTGCCCGGCGTGGTCGCTTCAAGCGTCAGGCTCTGGGAGTGACCCCGGGTTGCCAGCACGCCCTTGTTCAGGGTCGACTCGGACCAGCCGGCCGACGCCTTGAAGTTCAGGTAGTCCTCGCCTTCCTGATTGACGAAGTCGAAGATCTCGTCGACGGTGTAGCGGCCGGTCTTGATTTCGTCATGCTGCACGGTCAGGCCGAAGGTCAGGCGCGAGGTCTCGCTGATCGGGTAACCGACGCTGACACCGGCACCCAGGCTGTCGACCGCGTAGCTTGCCACGTCGACGTCGAGGTCGTCGTAGTCGGTGCTGCGGTAGAAGGCGTTGTAGCCCAGGCTGACGCCATCGGCGGTCCAGTAGGGGTCCACGAAGCCGAAGTTGTACCGGGTCTGGTATTCGCTTCGGGTCAGGCCGATGGACACCTTGTTACCGGTACCGAGGAAGTTGTTCTGGCTGATCGAACCACCCAGGATCAGGCCGGCGCTCTGGGCGAAACCGACACTGGCGGTGATCGAGCCGGACGCTTGCTCCTCGACGCTGTAGTTGACGTCGACCTGGTCGTCGGTGCCTGGCACCGGCGGGGTCTCGACGTTGACTTCCTTGAAAAAGCCCAGACGCTCGAGGCGGGTCTTGGACTGGTCGATCAGGTAGGTCGACGCCCAGCCGCCTTCCATCTGGCGCATCTCGCGGCGCAGCACTTCGTCCTCGGACTTGGTGTTGCCGCGGAAGTTGATGCGGTTGACGTAGGCACGCTTGCCCGGATCGACGACGAACATGATGTCGACGGTGTGATCCTGCTCGTTGGGCTGTGGCACGCCGTTGACGTTGGCGAAGGTATAGCCTTCGTTGCCCAGGCGACGGGTGATCAGCTCGGAGGTGGTGGTCATCACCTTGCGCGAGAACACCTGGCCCGGCTGCACCAGCAGCAGCGACTTGACCTGGTCCTCGGGCACCTTGAGGTCACCGGACAGCTTCACGTCGCGGACGGTGTATTTCTCGCCCTCGTTGATGTTCACGGTGATGTAGACGTGCTTCTTGTCCGGGGTGATCGACACCTGGGTGGACGCGATGTCCATGTTGATGTAGCCGCGGTCCAGGTAGTAGGAACGCAGGCGTTCCAGGTCACCGGAAAGCTTTTCGCGGGCGTACTTGTCGTCGTTCTTGAAGAACGACAGCCAGTTGGTGGTCTTGAGCTCGAACAGGCTGGCCAGGTCGTCATCGCTGAAGACGTTGTTGCCCACCACGTTGATGTGCTGGATCGCGGCAACGGTGCCTTCGTTGATGTTGATCTTCAGGCCCACGCGGTTGCGCGGCTGCGGCACCACCTCGGCGTTGACCTCGGCCGAGTAGCGGCCCTGGGCGACGTACTGGCGTTGCAGCTCGTTGCGCACGCCCTCGAGGGTGGCCCGCTGGAAGATCTCGCCTTCGGCCAGGCCCGATTGCTTCAGGCCCTTCATCAGGTCTTCGGTGCTGATCGCCTTGTTGCCTTCGATCTCGATGCTGGACACCGACGGACGTTCGACTACGTTGATGATCAGGATGTTGCCATCACGGCTCAGCTCGATGTCCTGGAAGAAGCCGGTCTTGAACAGCGAACGGGTGGATTCCACCAGACGGCGGTCATCCGCCTCGTCACCGACGTTCAGGGGCAAGGCGCCGAACACGCTGCCGGCGGAAACCCGCTGCAGGCCGTTGACGCGGATATCGGAGATGGTGAAGGACTCGGCGTGAACTTCAGCGATCATCAGTGCGGAGAGGACCGCAGTTAGCAGCAGACGTTTCATGAAGTCCTTTTTTATTCCAACTGGCAATAAACAACCCCGCCGCCAGGGGGCGGCAGGTTCGTAATTGAGCGAAGCGTTAAAGACGACCCAGATCGTTGATCAGGGCAAGCAACATCACCCCTACGACCAAACTGATACCGATCTGGACCCCCCAACCTTGCACCCGATCGGACAGCGGACGACCGCGGGCCCATTCGATCAGGTAAAACAGCAAATGCCCCCCATCCAGTACAGGAATGGGCAACAAGTTAAGAACTCCGAGGCTTATGCTCAGGTAGGCAAGGAAATTCAGGAAATCCCCAACGCCGGACTGGGCTGAAGCGCCCGCCACTTTAGCAATGGTTATCGGTCCGCTCAAGTTTTTTACCGAGAGCTCGCCGAAGAGCATTTTCTTCAGCGATTCAAGGGTCAGGATGCTCATGTCCCACGTGCGGGAGAGCCCTTGGCCAACGGCGTCGAGCGGGCCATAGCTCACCTCGCGGAGCATGGTTGCTGGCCATTCGACACCTTTCACCCCTGCCCCCAGATAGCCGCCGGCGGCCTTGCCCTCGCCGCGGCGGGCCAGGGTGACCGGGATATCCAGCACCGCGCCATCACGGTCAATGCGTATCTGGACATTGCTGTCGGCACGCCCGCGCACGCTGTCGACCACCTGCTGCCAGTCGCTCAGCGGCTGACCATCAAGGGCCAGCAGCCGGTCGCCGGATTTCAGACCGGCGGCCGCGGCAGGGCCTTTAGGGTCGATCTCGGCCAGCACCGGGGTAATCGCCGGGCGCCACGGGCGCAGGCCCAGCGACTGGATCGGGTCGGGCTCATCGGCGCCCTTGAGCCAGCTCTTGAGCACCAGCTGATGCTGGCGCTCGGCGCTTGCGCCTTCGTCGCGCACACCGACCTGCAAGGTGCCGCTCTCGCCGAGGCGACGCACCAGCCGCAGGTTGACCGCCGACCAGCCATCGGTGGGTTCGCCATCAATCGAAACAATTTCCTGCCCAGCCGTCAGGCCCGCGGTGGCCGCAAGACTGCCTGGCTCGACCGCGCCAATGATCGGACGGATCTGCTGGGTGCCCAGCATTGCCAGCAACCAGAAGAAGACGATGGCCAGGAGAAAGTTGGCAATCGGGCCCGCCGCGACGATCGCGATGCGCTGGCCGACGGTCTTGCGGTTGAAGGATTGCCCGGCCAGTGCCGCCGGAACATCGCCTTCACGCTCGTCGAGCATCTTGACGTAGCCGCCCAAGGGGATTGCCGCGACCACGAACTCGGTGCCATGGCGGTCATGCCAGCGCAGCAGCGGCGTGCCAAAGCCTACCGAGAACCGCAGCACCTTGACACCACAGCGCCGGGCGACCCAGAAGTGGCCAAACTCGTGAAAGGTGACCAGCACGCCCAGTGCAACCAGGGTGCCGATGATCATGTAGAGCGCAGTCATGTCTTTCTCCAAACGATGTTCGGCAGTGCCGGGTGAAGCGCACGTGGGCGCAGGGTTTCAGCGCCCGTATCGGTTCAGCCATTCCCGGGACAGCTCGCGCGCGCGCTGGTCGGCGGCGAATACCGCGGCAAGCGATGGCACCGGCACCACCGGCTCCTGATCAAGCACTTGCTCGATCATACTCGCGATCTCCGGGAAGCGGATGCGCCGCTGGAGAAACGCCTCGACCGCCACTTCGTTGGCCGCGTTGAGCACCGCCGGGGCACTGTTGCCCGCCTCGGCAGCCTGCCGCGCCAGGCGCAGGCAGGGAAAGCGCTGTTCGTCGGGCGCCTGGAAATCCAGGCGGGCGATGGCGAACAGGTCGAGCGGCGCGACCCCGGAGTCGATCCGCTTTGGCCAGGCCAGGGCGTTGGCGATCGGCGTGCGCATGTCAGGGTTGCCCAGCTGCGCCAGCACCGAACCGTCTATATAGTCGACCAGCGAGTGGATCACGCTCTGCGGATGCACCACGACCTCGACCTTGGCCGGGACCGCGTCGAACAGCCAGCACGCTTCGATCAGCTCGAGGCCCTTGTTCATCATGCTGGCCGAGTCGACCGAAATCTTGCGGCCCATTGACCAGTTAGGGTGCGCGCAGGCCTGCTCGGGCGTGACGTTCGCCAGCTCCGAGCATGGTGTTTCGCGGAACGGCCCGCCCGAGGCAGTGAGCAGGATGCGCCGCACGCCAACCTCGGCCAGCCCGCGGGCGTAGTCGCCCGGCAGGCACTGGAAAATCGCGTTGTGCTCGCTGTCGATCGGCAGCAGCACGGCGCCACTGCGCCGCACCGCATCCATGAACAGCGCGCCCGACATCACCAGGGCTTCCTTGTTGGCCAGCAGCACCTTCTTGCCCGCCTCGACCGCGGCCAGCGTTGGCCGCAGGCCGGCGGCGCCGACGATCGCGGCCATCACCGCATCCACCTCGGACGCAGCGGCCACCTGGCACAGGCCGGCTTCGCCTTCCAGCACCTCGGTGGCACTGCCCGCCGCCTTCAAGCCTTCGCGCAACCAAGCGGCAGCCTGGGCAGTGGGCACCACGGCAAACACCGGACGGTGCAGCAGGCACAGCTGCAACAGCTCGTCCAGGCGTGAATAACCGGTCAGGGCGAACACCTGGTACTGCTCGGGATGACGCGCGATCACATCCAGCGTGCTCAGGCCGATGGAGCCGGTGGCCCCCAGCACGGTAATGCGCTGAATGGCACTCACATGCCACCCCAGCCCGCGGCCCACAACAGCACGGCGAACAGGGGGATCGCGGCGGTGAGGCTGTCGATGCGGTCAAGCACGCCACCATGGCCGGGCAGCAGGTTGCTGCTGTCCTTGATGCCGGAGCGGCGCTTGAACATGCTTTCGGTGAGGTCGCCGACCACCGAGGCCATGACCACCACCGCGGCGCCGAGCAGACCGAGCAACAGCGCGCCGAAACCCCAGTCGCGCGAGAGGCCGACACCCAGGGTAATCAACAGGCTGGCCGCAAGACCGCCATAGACGCCCTCCCAGCTCTTGCCCGGGCTCACCTGCGGCGCCAGCTTGCGCTTGCCGAAGGCACGGCCCGAGAAGTAGGCGCCAATATCGGCACCCCACACCAGCACCATCACCGCGAGGATCAGCCAGTTGCCCAGCGGCCACAGCTTGAGCAGCATCAGGCCCTGCCAGGCCGGCAGCAGCACCAGCAGGCCGATCAGCAGGCGGCAGGCGGCACTGGCCCACAGCTCGCTGCTGCGCGGATAAGTAAGCACCAGCCAGGTCGCCAGGCCCCACCAGATCACCGAGGCACCCAGCACCCAGGGGGCAAGGTCCGGCATCAGGTACAGCAGCATCAGTGCCCCGGCCACCACGGCGGCATAGGCAAAGCGCAGCGGCTGGGCCATGAGGCCGGCCAGCCGCGCCCATTCCCAGGCACCGACAGTGACCACGAAGCCGATGAACAGGGCGAAATACCCGCCGCTGAGCAGGAAGAATCCCGCCAGGGCGATCGGCATGAGGATCAGCGCGGTAATGATGCGTTGTCTAAGCATTAAGCACGAGCTCCAGCTTCGACCTGCTCGCTGGTTTTCCCGAAGCGACGCTGGCGTGAAGCGAAATCGGCCAGGGCATTGCGCATGGCCTCGTGTTTGAAGTCCGGCCAGTACAGGTCGGAGAAGTACAGCTCGGCGTAGGCGAGCTGCCAGAGCAGGAAGTTGCTGATGCGGTGCTCCCCTCCGGTGCGGATGCACAGGTCGGGCAACGGCAGGTCACCGGTGGCAAGGCACGTCTGCAGCAAGCCCGGGGTGATGTCCTCGGGCCGCAGATGACCGGCCTGCACTTCGCGCGCCAGGCGCTGGGCGGCCTGGGCGATATCCCACTGGCCGCCGTAGTTGGCCGCGATCTGCAGGATGAACCGGCCACTGCCCGAGGTCAGTGCTTCGGCCTCGCGCATGGCAGCCTGCAGCTCAGGGTGGAACCGCGAGCGGTCACCGATGATGCGCAGGCTGATGTTGTTGTCATTGAGGCGCCTGGCCTCACGGCGCAAGGCCGAGAAGAACAACTCCATCAGCGCGCCCACCTCGTCGGCCGGCCGCTGCCAGTTCTCGCTGGAAAAGGCGAACAGCGTGAGCACCTCGACCTTGGCCTCGGCGCACACTTCGATCACCGCGCGCACCGCATCGACGCCGGCCTTGTGCCCGGCAACGCCGGGCAACAGGCGCTTCTTCGCCCAGCGATTGTTACCGTCCATGATGATCGCGACATGACGCGGCACCGAAGACGATGCCGCCAGCTTGGTCTTATCCATGAAAAGTTCTGACCTCAGACGGCCATCAGGTCCTTTTCCTTCGCCTTCACAGCCACTTCGATATCGGCCACGAACTTGTCAGTCAGTTTCTGGATATCATCAGCGGCGCGACGCTCTTCGTCCTCGCTGATTTCCTTCTCCTTGACCAGGTCCTTGAGCTGGCTCAAGGCGTCACGGCGAATATTGCGCACCGCGATGCGGCCGTCTTCGGCAGCGTCACGCGCCTGCTTGGTGAAGCCCTTGCGGGTTTCCTCGGTCAGCGCAGGCATGGTGATCAGCAGCAGCTCGCCCAGGTTGGTCGGGTTCAGGTTCAGGCCGGCACTGCCGATTGCCTTGTCGACCGCCGAGAGCATGTTGCGCTCGAAAGCAACGACCTGCAGGGTGCGCGAATCCTTGACCGTGATGTTGGCCACTTGCTTGATAGGCGTGTCCGAGCCGTAGTAAGGCACCATCACGCCTTCCAGGATGCTCGGGTGCGCAACGCCGGTACGGATGCGGCTGAATGCATGCTGAAGGGACTCCAGCGACTTGGTCATCCGCTCCTGGGCGTCTTTCTTGATTTCGTTGATCATGCTTCGCCTTCCTCGATCAGGGTTCCTTCAGCGCCACCGACAACGATGTTCAGCAGGGCGCCAGGCTTGTTCATGTTGAATACCCGCAATGGCATCTTGTGGTCGCGGCACAGGCAGATTGCGGTCAGGTCCATCACCCCGAGCTTGCGGTCGAGTACTTCATCGTACGTCAGACGGTCGAACTTCTCGGCATGCGGGTCCTTGAACGGATCGGCAGTGTACACACCATCGACCTTGGTCGCCTTGAGCACCACGTCGGCATCGATTTCGATACCGCGCAGGCAGGCCGCCGAGTCGGTGGTGAAGAACGGGTTGCCGGTACCGGCGGAGAAAATTACCACATCACCGGAATTAAGGTGACGGATGGCTTTGCGGCGATCGTAATGATCGGTAACGCCAACCATGGAAATCGCGGACATGACCAGGGCCGGAATGTTCGAGCGCTCCAGCGCGTCGCGCATGGCCAGGCCGTTCATGACGGTCGCCAGCATGCCCATGTGATCGCCGGTGACCCGGTCCATGCCGGCTGCGCTGAGCGCCGCGCCACGGAACAGGTTGCCCCCGCCGATCACCAGGCCGACCTGGACACCGATGCCGACCAGCTGGCCGACTTCCAGGGCCATGCGATCGAGCACCTTGGGATCGATCCCGAACTCTTCCGAGCCCATCAGGGCCTCGCCGCTAAGTTTGAGCAAAATGCGTTTATAGCGAGGTTGGCGACCACTCACCTGCTGAGCCATTGCGAGTCTCTCCTGCGGCTTTTTTCCAAGAATATTCTGCGCGGGCTGTGTAAAGCCAGCTAACTGTAGCGTGGCGCTGCTTCAGCGCCAGCGGAGACAGGCTGGATAAACCTGCTTCCGGTTTGACAAAGAGGCTGCGCGCGTGAGCGGGCAGCCTCTTTGGGGCGACAGACGGGTCTGTCTTACTGCTTGGCAGCGGCCAGCTGAGCGGCAACTTCTTCAGCGAAGTTGTCGACCGGCTTCTCGATGCCTTCACCTACCTTGAAGTAGGTGAACGAAACGATTTCAGCGCCTGCCTTCTTGGCCAGCTCGCCAACCTTGACTTCAGGGTTCTTGACGAACGCCTGCTCGACCAGGCTCGCTTCGGCCAGGAACTTGGAAATACGGCCTTTGACCATGTTTTCCACGATGTTCTCAGGCTTGCCCTTGATCTTCTCTTCGTTCAGCTGCAGGAAGACGCCTTTCTCACGCTCGATGGCCTCGGGAGAAACCTGCGATGGCAGCAGGAACTCTGGGTTGCTGGCAGCCACGTGCATGGCGATGTCCTTGGCCAGCTCGACGTCACCGCCTTTCAGGACAACAGCGACACCGATCTTGTTACCGTGCAGGTAGGTACCGACAACGTCACCCTCAACGCGCACCAGGCGACGGATGTTGACGTTTTCGCCAACCTTGGCGACCAGGGCTTCACGAGCGGCTTCACGCGAAGCGATCAGCGGAGCGGCTTCGGTCAGCTTGTCGGCGAAGGCGGCTTCGACGCTTTCGGCGACGAAGTTCTTGAAGTCGTCTTGCAGGGCCAGGAAGTCGGTCTGCGAGTTCACTTCCAGCAGAACGGCGGCCTTGTCGTCCGCCTTGATGGCGATGGCGCCTTCAGCGGCGACGTTGCCTGCTTTCTTGGCGGCCTTGATGGCGCCCGAAGCACGCATGTCGTCGATGGCCTGCTCGATGTCGCCGCCAGCCTTTTCAAGGGCTTTCTTGCAATCCATCATGCCTTCGCCGGTACGCTCGCGCAGTTCTTTGACCAGCGCTGCAGTAATTGCTGCCATTTCAAAATCCTCTTGGAAAGTTTTTCAACCATTCCACCCGCTCGTCACGGGCGTTCAATTCTGGAAATCCACTGCCTTCATGCCAGTGGGAGCACATGATGCGGCACCCAGGCTGACAGGAGGATTTCAAGGTGGCAAAAAGGGGGCCTAGCCCCCTTTTTGCGTGCCAAGTAGACGCCAGGCGTCAATTACTCGGCAGCAGGTGCCGCCGCTTCTTCAGCGAAGACTTCGGTGCCACCGGCAACATGGTTGCGGCCGCGGATGACAGCGTCAGCCATCGAAGTCATGTACAGCTCGATGGCGCGGATGGCGTCATCGTTACCTGGGATCACGTAGTCAACACCTTCAGGGCTGCTGTTGGTATCGACGATGCCGATGACCGGGATGCCCAGCTTGTTGGCTTCGGTGATCGCGATGCGCTCGTGGTCGACGTCGATCACGAACAGGGCATCAGGCAGGCCGCCCATGTCCTTGATACCACCCAGGCTGCGATCCAGCTTTTCCAGGTCACGGGAGCGCATCAGCGCTTCCTTCTTGGTCAGCTTGGTGAAAGTGCCGTCTTCGGCCTGGACTTCCAGGTCGCGCAGGCGCTTGATCGATGCACGGATGGTCTTGTAGTTGGTCAGCATGCCACCCAACCAACGGTGATCAACGTACGGCGAACCGCAACGAGCAGCTTGCTCGGCGACGATCTTGCCAGCGGAACGCTTGGTGCCGACGAACATGATCTTGTTCTTGCCCTGGGCCAGGCGCTCGACGAACGACAGAGCGTCGTTGAACATCGGCAGGGTTTTTTCCAGGTTGATGATGTGGATCTTGTTACGCGCGCCGAAAATGTACTTGCCCATTTTCGGGTTCCAGTAACGGGTCTGGTGGCCGAAGTGCACACCGGCCTTCAGCATATCGCGCATGTTGACTTGGGACATGATAGTTCCTTGATAAGTCGGGTTGGGCCTCCACGTATCCCAATGACCAACCCGCGATTCCAGCGGAACCGGGGCACCCAGGTCATCGTGTCGACACGTGTGTGGGTTTGTGCTCGCGGGGGCATCCCCGAAAGCGGCGCATGTTATACCACAGAGCGCCCGCAAACGGAACACGGATCACCGTCATCCGTCACCGGCCCGTGCATTGTCGCCCAGATTGCCACCCTGCTCTGCTAGAATCGGGCCTTTCCTGTTTGTTTGCGCCCTGCGCGGCGCCGTAGAGAGCCTGTAATGACCGTAACCATCAAAACCGCCGACGACATCGAGAAGATGCGCATCGCCGGCCGACTGGCCGCCGAAGTCCTCGAAATGATCGAAGAACACGTCAAGCCCGGTGTGACCACCGAGACGCTCGACCGCCTTTGCCACGACTACATCGTCAACGTGCAGAAGGCCATCCCGGCGCCGCTCAACTACAAGGGCTTCCCCAAGTCGATCTGCACCTCGATCAACCACGTGGTGTGCCACGGCATCCCTGGCGAGAAGCCGCTCAAGGAAGGCGACACCCTCAATATCGACGTGACCGTGATCAAGGACGGCTACCACGGCGACACCAGCCGCATGTTCCATGTCGGCACCGTGGCTCCGTGGGCCGAGCGCCTGTCCCAGGTCACCCAGGAGTGCCTGTACAAGGCCATCGAACTGGTGAAGCCGGGCTGCCGCCTGGGCGACATCGGCGAGGTGATCCAGAAGCACGCCGAGAAGAACGGTTTCTCGGTGGTGCGCGAGTTCTGCGGCCATGGCATCGGCAAGGTATTCCACGAAGAGCCGCAGATCCTGCACTACGGCCGGGCCGGCACCGGCATGGAGCTCAAGGAAGGCATGACCTTCACCATCGAGCCGATGATCAACCAGGGCAAGGCCGACACCAAGGTGCTGGGCGACGGCTGGACCGCGATCACCAAGGACCGCAAGCTCTCGGCCCAGTGGGAACACACCCTGGTGGTCACCGCCACTGGCTACGAAATCTTCACCCTGCGCAAAGACGACACCATCGCCCGCACGTCGGCCTGACTTTTTCCAGGAACGCAAGCAGATGCCCCAGGTGGATCCCGATCTGTTCGACCGCGGCCAGTTCCAGGCGGAACTGGCCCTCAAGGCAAGCCCTATCCCCGCCTTCAAGAAAGCCATTCGCCGGGCTGGCGAGGTGCTTGACGCGCGCTTTCGCGGCGGCCGCGAGATCCGTCGCCTGATCGAGGACCGCGCCTGGTTCGTCGACAATATCCTGCAGCAGGCCTGGAAGCAGTTCGACTGGCGCGACCCGTCCGGCATCGCCCTGGTCGCCGTGGGCGGATACGGACGCGGCGAACTGCATCCGGGTTCGGACATCGACCTGCTGATCCTCCTGGGCAGCGAGCAGCACGAACTCTACCGTCCGGCGATCGAGGGTTTCCTCACGCTGCTGTGGGACATCGGCCTTGAAGTGGGCCAGAGCGTGCGCACGGTCGAGGAATGCGTCGAGCAGGCACGCGCCGACCTGACCGTCATCACCAACCTGATGGAAAGCCGCACCATTGCCGGCCCCGAGCCCCTGCGTCAGCGCATGCTCGAAGCCACCAGCACCGCGCACGTGTGGCCCAGCAAGGAGTTCTTCCTGGCCAAGCGGGCCGAACTCAAGGCTCGCCACCACAAGTACAACGACACCGAATACAACCTTGAGCCCAACGTCAAAGGCTCGCCCGGCGGCCTGCGTGACATCCAGACCGTGCTCTGGGTCGCGCGCCGCCAGTACGGCACCCTCAACCTGCATGCCCTGGCAGGCGAAGGCTTCCTGCTGGAAAGCGAGAACGAGCTGCTCGCCTCGTCCCAGGAGTTTCTCTGGAAGGTGCGCTACGCGCTGCACATGCTGGCCGGACGCGCCGAGGATCGCCTGCTGTTCGACCACCAGCGCAGCATCGCCGGCCTGCTAGGGTTCAGCGACGAGAACCCCAAGCGCGCCATCGAGCAGTTCATGCAGCAGTACTACCGGGTGGTGATGAGCATCAGCCAGCTGTGCGACCTGATCATCCAGCACTTCGAGGAAGTCATCCTCGCCGATGACAACGGCAGTACCCAGCCGCTCAACGCGCGCTTCCGCCTGCATGATGGCTACATCGAGGCGGTCAGCGCGAACGTGTTCAAGCGCACGCCGTTCGCCATGCTGGAGATCTTCGTGCTGATGGCCCAGCACCCGGAGATCAAGGGTGTGCGCGCCGATACGGTGCGCCTGCTGCGCGAGCATCGCCACCTTATCGATGACAACTTTCGCAACGATATCCGCAACACCAGCCTGTTCATCGAGCTGTTCAAGTGCGAGATCGGCATCCACCGCAACCTGCGGCGGATGAACCGCTACGGCATCCTTGGGCGTTACCTGCCCGAGTTCGGCCTGATCGTCGGCCAGATGCAGCACGACCTGTTCCACATCTATACAGTCGACGCGCACACCCTCAACCTCATCAAGCACCTGCGCAAGCTGCAGTACACGCCGGTGTCAGAGAAATTCCCGCTGGCCAGCAAGCTCATGGGCCGGCTGCCCAAGCCCGAGCTGATCTACCTGGCCGGCCTGTACCATGACATCGGGAAGGGCCGCCAGGGTGACCACTCGGAGCTCGGCGCGGTCGATGCCCAGGCCTTCTGTCAGCGCCATCAGCTGCCGGCCTGGGACAGCCGGCTGATCGTCTGGCTGGTGCAGAATCACCTGGGCATGTCGACCACCGCCCAGCGCAAGGACCTCTCCGACCCGCAGGTGATCAACGACTTCGCCTCGCTGGTGGGCGACGAGACCCATCTGGACTATCTCTACGTGCTGACCGTGGCCGACATCAACGCCACCAACCCCAGCCTGTGGAACTCATGGCGCGCCAGCCTGCTGCGCCAGCTCTACACCGAGACCAAGCGCGCGCTGCGCCGGGGCCTGGAAAACCCGCTGGACCGCGAGGAGCAGATCCGCCAGACCCAGAGCGCGGCGCTCGACACCCTGATTCGCGAGGGCACCGATCCGGACGATGTCGAACAGCTGTGGTCGCAGCTCGGTGATGACTACTTTTTGCGCCACACCGCCGCCGACGTTGCCTGGCACACCGACGCGATCCTCCAGCAGCCGGCCGACGGCGGCCCGCTGGTGCTGATCAAGGAAACCACCCAGCGCGAGTTCGAGGGCGGCACGCAGATCTTCATCTATGCACCGGACCAGCATGATTTCTTCGCGGTGACCGTGGCGGCCATGTCCCAGCTCAACCTGAACATCCATGATGCCCGCATCATCACCTCGAGCAGTCAGTTCACCCTCGACACCTACATCGTGCTCGACAACGACGGCGGCTCGATCGGCGACAACCCCGTGCGGGTGAGGCAGATCCGCGATGGCCTGACCGAGGCCCTGCGCAATCCCGAGGACTACCCGACCATCATCCAGCGACGGGTGCCGCGCCAGCTCAAGCACTTTACCTTCGCGCCCCAGGTGACCATCCACAACGATGCCCAGCGCCCGGTGACCATCCTCGAGCTGACCGCGCCCGACCGCCCTGGCCTGCTGGCACGTATCGGCCGGATTTTCCTGGAGTTCGACCTGTCGCTGCAGAATGCCAAGATCGCCACCCTGGGCGAGCGCGTGGAAGACGTGTTCTTCATCACCGACGCCGACAACCAGCCGCTCTCCGACCCGCAGCTGTGCGCACGCCTGCAAGAGGCGATCGTGCAGCAGTTGCAGGCCGGCCAGAGCAGCGATGCCAACCCAGCCCGCGTGACCTTTTAACGTTTGACGAGACCCCGCGCCGATGAACCATGCCTTGACCCAGCTTCAGCCCTACCCGTTCGAGAAACTGCGCGCCCTGCTTGGCAGCGTGACGCCCGCGGCAGACAAACGCGCCATCGCCCTGTCGATCGGTGAGCCGAAGCACGAATCGCCGGCCTTCGTCGCCAAGGCCCTGGCCGACAACCTCGACAAGCTGGCGGTCTACCCCAGCACCCTCGGCCTGCCCGCCTTGCGTCAGGCCATTGGCCACTGGTGCGAGCGACGTTTCGGCGTGCCGGCCGGCTGGCTAGATGCCGATCGCCATGTATTGCCGGTCAACGGCACCCGCGAGGCGCTGTTCGCCTTTACCCAGGCGGTGGTCAATCGCGCCGACGATGGCCTGGTGATCAGCCCCAACCCGTTCTACCAGATCTACGAAGGCGCTGCCCTGCTGGCGGGCGCTACCCCGCACTACCTGCCGTGCCTGGACAGCAACGGGTTCAATCCGGACTTTGACGCTGTGCCGGCCGAGGTGTGGCAGCGCTGCCAGATCCTGTTCCTGTGCTCGCCCGGCAACCCCACCGGCGCCCTGGTGCCGATGGATACCCTGAAGAAGCTGATCGCGCTGGCCGACGAGCATGACTTCGTGATCGCCGCCGACGAGTGCTACAGCGAGCTGTACTTCGACGAGGAAAACCCGCCGCCAGGTCTGCTCAGCGCCTGCGCTGAACTGGGCCGCAGTGACTTCTCCCGTTGCGTGGTGTTCCACAGCCTGTCCAAGCGCTCCAACCTGCCGGGCCTGCGCTCCGGGTTCGTGGCGGGGGATGCGAAGATCATCAAGCCATTCCTGCTGTACCGCACCTACCACGGCTGCGCGATGCCAGTGCAGACGCAGCTGGCGAGCGTCGCCGCCTGGCAGGACGAGGACCACGTGCGCGCCAACCGCGATCAGTACCGCGCCAAATACGATGCGGTGCTGGAGATTCTTCAGCCGGTGATGGACGTTCAGCGTCCCGATGGCAGCTTCTACCTGTGGGCCAAGGTCCCAGGGGACGACGCGGCGTTCACCCGCGACCTGTTCGAGCGCGAGCATGTGACCGTGGTGCCAGGATCGTACCTGTCGCGCGAGGTCGATGGCGTCAACCCAGGTGCCGGCCGCGTGCGCATGGCCCTGGTGGCTCCACTGGCGGAGTGCATCGAGGCCGCGCAGCGGATCCGGGAATTCCTGCAGGCTCGCTGAATTTCGCCCCGCGAACTGTGTAAGAGCGGCCGCGTCCCGCTCTTACCTTACATGTCCCAGGTTCGCCTCGCTCATGTCCAGCTCTCCCAGTACCTTGCGCACCACGTCATCCCCGACCTGATGCTGGCGGCGCAGGTTATACAGCTCCAGCCGCTGGGCCCGCAGGGCCTTGAGCCGCAGGCGGCGTTCGAGCTGGTCCATCTGCTGGGCCAGGGCACGGGCCTCATCGCTGTCGTTGTAGCTTTCCAGCGCTTGGCGGTACTCGGCCATCAACCGACCTTTCAGCTCGACGGCCATGGCGGCCTGAGCGGCGTCCTGGGGCGTGCCCGCCTCGACCACCTCTTCTGCTTCAAGCGCGTGGATCGCCGCTTCGGCGGTACGTTTCCAGGCCTCCTGCACTTCCTGCTGCAGTGTCTCGTCCGGACTCTTGTCCACCCCGCGCAGCAACAAAGGCAGCGCCACACAGGCTGACACCAGCGACAGCAGAATTACCCCGGCAGCGATGAAGATCAGCAGGTCGCGCTCGGGAAACGGGCTACCGGCCGCGATCAGCAACGGCACCGACATCACACCCGCCAATGTCACCGCCCCGCGCACGCCACCCAGGGTCAGCAGCCAGCACGAACGCGCGGTAGGCACCAGCACCAGCTCGGGCTTGCCCCTCCAGCGACGAATCACCCCGATGGCCCGCCAGATGCTCTGCACCCAGACAAACCGCAGCAGGATCAACACCCCGAAGATTGCCAGCACGTCCAGGCAGCGATACGCCAGCGTCGGCCACAACGAGGTCTCGTGGCTGGCCACCGCCTTGACGATATCCGGCAGCTGCAAGCCCAGCAGCAGGAAGATCAACCCGTTGAAGGCGAACTCGAGCAACGACCAGACGCTGCGGTTGAGCAGGCGCGTGCTGGTCTGGCGCGGCAACAGGTCGAGCCAGCTCTGCATCATGCCCGCCGCCACCGCCGAGAGGATCCCCGAGGCGCCGAGGCGTTCAGCCAGCACGTAGGCCGCGAAGGGCAGCAACAGCATGAAGACCACGTGGGTGGCCGGATCATCCCAGCCACGGGCGATCATCCACATCCGCAGGCGCCCGACCAGCCAGCTCAGGGCCACGCCCACAGCCAGGCCGCCCAGCGCCACCAGGACGAAGGTCAGGCTTGCCTCGGTCAACGAGAACACGCCGGTGATCGCCGCTGCCAAGGCAAACTTGAATGTCACCAGGCCAGACGCGTCGTTGAGCAGCGCTTCGCCTTGCAGCATATGCATCAAAGGCGTCGGCAGCCGGCCTTGGGTGATCGCCGAAACCGCCACCGCATCGGTCGGCGAAAGCACGGCCGCCAGGGCGAAGGCCACCGGCAGCGGAATGCTCGGGAGGATCCAGTGAATGAAGTATCCGGCGCCGACGACGGTGAACAGCACCAGCCCCACCGCCAGCGTCAGCACCGGCCCGCGCAGCCGCCACAGCTCGCGCTTGGGCATGCGCCAGCCATCGACGAACAGCAGCGGCGGCAGGAACAGGAAGAGGAACAGCTCCGGGTCCAGGGCGACGTGCAAGCCCAGGTTCGGCCAGGCCAGCAGCGCGCCGGCACCGATCTGCACCAGCGGCAATGGCAGGGGAAGCACCCGCCCTACCAGCTTGGAAACGCTTACCAGCATCAGCAGGATGAGGACGGTGTAGGCGGACTGCATGCGGCGGGGTTCCTCTGATGCGAATATGGCGTGGCGATGTTCACGGGGTGGATATTGCCATTTGAAACAATATGTTAATGCGAATGGGGCAGGCTGGCCGCTGTACGAAGGTCGCAGCTGAGGAGGCGACCTGTAACTTGATGTTGCCACGAATGGACATTATGGGTGGATGAGAGTTGCAAGACGGATGTTGCGTGCGGATTCCAAGTGTGCGACCTCATCCCACACCCGTGGCGCTCAATGTACCGATGTCGCATAATCGGGCATCGCATTTCCGGGAGATCTCGAGAAGGCCTGAACACCCGGGCTTTCTCAGTAAATTCAATGGCTCACACCCTCTACGGCATCAAAGCCTGCGACACCATGAAAAAGGCCCGTACCTGGCTTGATGAACAGGCCATCGACTACGCGTTCCACGACTACAAGACCCAGGGCATCGACCGTGACAGCCTCAACCGCTGGTGCGACGAGCATGGCTGGGAAGTAGTCCTCAACCGCGCCGGCACGACCTTCCGCAAGCTCGACGACGCCAGCAAATCCGGCCTCGACCAGGCCAAGGCCGTCGAGCTGATGCTGGCGCAACCTTCGATGATCAAGCGCCCGGTCCTCGACCTCGGCGGCCGTACCCTGGTCGGCTTCAAGCCGGACCTGTACGCCGCCGCCCTAGGCTGACTCAGCCTGCGCACCCACTCCCTATTCGCAAGAGGAAACCGCATGTCCACCACTCTGTTCAGCCTGGCCTTCGGTGTCGGCACCCAGAACCGCCAGGGCACCTGGCTGGAAGTCTTCTACCCGCAACCCCTGCTCAACCCGGCCGCCGAACTGATCGACGCCGTGACGCCGATCCTGGGCTATGAAGGCGGTAACCAGGCGATCACGTTCAGCCCTGCCCAGGCCTCGCAACTGGCCGATGCCCTCAAGCACATCGATGCCACCCAGGCCGCCCTGCTCACCCGCCTGGCCGAAAGCCACAAGCCGGTCGTCGCCACCCTGCTGGCCGAAGACACCACCCTGACCTCGACCCCAGAGGCCTACCTCAAGCTGCACCTGCTGTCGCACCGCCTGGTCAAGCCGCACGGCGTGAGCCTGGCCGGCATCTTCCCGCTGCTGCCGAACGTTGCCTGGACCAGCCAGGGCGCGATCGACCTGGGCGAGCTGGCCGAGCAACAGCTCGAAGCGCGTCTGAAGGGCGAGCTGCTGGAAGTGTTCTCGGTGGACAAGTTCCCGAAAATGACCGACTACGTGGTACCGGCCGGCGTGCGTATCGCCGACAGCGCCCGTGTGCGCCTGGGTGCCTACATCGGCGAAGGCACCACCATCATGCACGAAGGCTTCGTCAACTTTAACGCGGGCACCGAAGGCCCAGGCATGATCGAAGGCCGCGTGTCGGCAGGCGTGTTCGTCGGCAAGGGCTCGGACCTGGGTGGCGGCTGCTCGACCATGGGCACCCTGTCGGGCGGCGGCAACATCACCATCACCGTCGGCGAAGGCTGCCTGATCGGCGCCAACGCCGGCATCGGCATCCCGCTGGGCGACCGCAACACCGTCGAAGCCGGCCTGTACATCACCGCGGGCACCAAGGTGCAACTGCTCGACGAGCAGAACCAGCTGGTCAAGGTGGTCAAGGCACGCGACCTGGCTGGCCAGACCGACCTGCTGTTCCGCCGCAACTCGGTCAGCGGCGCGGTGGAATGCAAGACCCACAAGTCGGCCATCGAGCTGAACGAAGCCCTGCACGCCCACAACTAAGAGCGGGTGTGAAGTGGTAAGATCGGGCCTGGCCTACTGCCAGGCCCGATTTCCAGGTCCCCGATCATGTTCCAGCCTTCCCCTTGGCGCGCTGACTTTCCAGCCATCGACGCCCTGCAGCGGCAGCACCAGACCTACCTGGACAACGCCGCGACCACGCAAAAACCCCAGGCGCTGCTTGACGCCCTCACTCATTATTACGCCCATGGCGCAGCCAACGTGCACCGTGCCCAGCACCTGCCCGGCGCCCTGGCGACCCAGGCCTTCGAGACCAGCCGCGACAAGGTCGCCGCCTGGCTGAACGCCGCCGATGCCCAGCAGATCATCTTCACCCACGGCGCCACATCGGCCCTGAACCTCCTGGCCTATGGCCTGGAATACCTGTTCGAAGCCGGTGACGAGATCGTCATCAGCGCCCTGGAGCACCATGCCAACCTGTTGCCCTGGCAGCAGCTGGCACGGCGCCGTGGCGCTCGCCTGGTCGTGCTGCCACTGGATGCTCACGGACACATCGATCTTGAGCAGGCCTTGCAGCTGATCGGCCCGCGCACCCGCCTGCTTGCCCTCAGCCAGCTGTCCAACGTCCTGGGCACCTGGCAGCCGCTGGCGCCCCTGCTGGCCCATGCCCGCGCCCAGGGCGCGCTGACCGTTGTCGATGGCGCCCAGGGCGTGGTCCACGGCCGTCATGATGTCCAGCAGCTCGACTGCGACTTCTATGTGTTTTCCAGCCACAAGCTGTATGGTCCCGAGGGCGTCGGCGTGATCCATGGCCGCCGCCAGGCCCTGGAGCGTCTGCGCCATTGGCAGTTCGGTGGCGAGATGGTGCAGATCGCCGAGTACCACGCCGCAAGCTTTCGTCCGGCGCCGCTGGGTTTCGAAGCCGGCACGCCGCCGATTGCCGGGGTCATCGGCCTGGGCGCCACCCTGGATTACCTGGGCAGCCTGGACGCGGATGCCGTCGCGACCCACGAGGCCGTCCTGCACCAGCAACTGCTGCGTGGGCTGGCGGAGCGCGAGGGGGTGCGCCTGCTAGGCTCGCCGCAGACGGCGCTGGCCAGCTTCGTCATCGACGGGGTGCATAACGCCGACATTGCCCACCTGCTCACCGAGCAAGGCATTGCCGTGCGTGCCGGACACCACTGCGCCATGCCTTTGCTTCAGGGCCTTGGCCTTGAGGGTGCGATTCGCGTCTCGCTGGCCCTGTACAACGACAGCAACGACCTGCAGCGCTTCTTCGACGCGCTGGACCAAGGCCTGGAGCTGCTGCGATGAGCCTGCCCGTCGAGGCCGGCCAGGCGCTGCAGCGTTTCGAACAGGCCCGCGGCTGGGAGCAGCGCGCGCGCCTGCTGATGCAATGGGGCGAGCATCTGGCGCCGCTTGATGAAGCCGAAAAAGTCGACGCCAACCGCGTGCATGGCTGCGAGAGCCAGGTGTGGCTGGTGGCCGGGCAGCAAGACGGTCAGTGGCATTTCAAGGCAGCCAGCGATGCGCGGTTGCTACGCGGCCTGCTGGCCCTGCTGCTGGTGCGGGTCCAGGGCCTGGACAGCGCCGCGCTGGCGCAACTCGACCTGCGCGCCTGGTTTACCCAGCTGGGGCTCGAGCGCCAGCTCTCGCCCTCGCGCAGCAACGGCCTGCACGCCGTGCTGCAGCGCATGGCTCAGCTGGCGTCTGGCGCCTGAACCTGGCGCTCGGATGGCCGCCGGGCGCCTGCCACCAGTTTCTCCACGGCCTTGCTGGCGGCCACCATGCCAAAGGTCGCGGTCACCATCATCACCGCACCGAAGCCGCCCGAGCAGTCCAGGCGTACCCCTTCACCGACGAAGCTCTTCTGCAGGCAAACGCTGCCATCGCCTTTGGGGTAGCGCAGCTGCTCGGAGGAGAACACGCAGGGCACACCGTAGTTGCGACTGACGTTGCGCGAGAAGTTGTAGTCGCGGCGCAAGGTCGAGCGTACCCGTGAGGCGAGCGGGTCGTTGAAGGTCTTGTTGAGGTCACAGACCTGCACCTGGGTGGGGTCGATCTGCCCTCCCGCGCCGCCGGTGCTGACCACCGCGATCTTGCGCCGCCGGCACCAGGCAATCAGGGCCGCCTTGGCCATCACGCTGTCGATGCAGTCGAGCACACAGTCCATCTGCTCGGTGATGTACTCGCTCATGGTGTCCCGGGTCACGAAGTCCGCCACCGCATGCACCGTGCAGGCAGGATTGATCGCCCGCAGCCGCTCGGCCATGACCTCGACCTTTGGTCGCCCTATCTCACCGTCCAGGGCATGGGCCTGGCGGTTGACGTTGCTGACGCAGACATCATCCAGGTCGAACAAGGAGATCTCGCCCACCCCGCTGCGCGCCATGGCTTCCGCCGCCCACGAGCCGACGCCGCCAATCCCGACGATTGCCACATGGGCCTGGCGCAAGCGCTGCAGGCCCTCGTCGCCATACAGCCGGGCGACGCCGGCGAAGCGTGGATCTTCTGTACTCATGGTGTCACCCCGAAAAAACCGGCGCGCATTATAGGCCGCCAAGCAGGCGATGGCATCAACACCGGGCCTGCAGATTGGTATTGGCCGGTTCAATGCTTTAATGTCCAACGTAATTGATAGATTTGGACTACAACAGGCCGGGCAAGAACTTCGGCCCGCGCAGAAAATCCAACTCTTGTGTCTTCCGGACAAGCGTAGATCCCGCGGTCCGGCAGCGTCCGTCCGTTTCCGCCTTCGGAACCTCCACACCTTATGTCATCGCGTAAATTTGGAATCAACCTGGTGGTGGTCCTGGCCATCGCCGCGCTGTTCACCGGGTTCTGGGCCCTGATCAATCGCCCGGTAACGGCTCCTGCCTGGCCGGAACAGATTTCCGGCTTCTCCTACTCGCCGTTTCGCCTGGGACAGAGCCCGCAACGTGGCCAGTACCCCGACGAGGCCCAGTTGCGCCAAGACCTGGAGCAGATGAGCAAGCTGACCGACAGCATCCGCATCTACACGGTCGAAGGCACCCAGGACCAGATCCCGCGGCTGGCTGAAGAACTCGGCCTGCGAGTGACCCTGGGGGTGTGGATCAGCCCGGACATCGAGCGCAACGAACGCGAGATCGCCAAGGCCATCGAGCTGGCCAATACCTCGCGCAGCGTGGTGCGGGTCGTGGTGGGCAACGAGGCGCTGTTCCGCGAGGAAGTCACCCCCGAGGGGCTGATCCAGTACCTGGACCGGGTGCGGGCGGCCGTCAAGGTGCCGGTGACCACCAGCGAGCAATGGCACATCTGGAAGGAACACCCCGAGCTCGCCGACCACGTCGACCTGATCGCCGCGCACATCCTGCCCTACTGGGAATTCGTGCCGATGAGCGACTCGGTGGAATTCGTGCTCGATCGCGCCCGCGAACTCAAGCAGCAGTTCCCGCGCAAGCCACTGCTGCTGTCGGAAGTTGGCTGGCCGAGCAACGGGCGCATGCGCGGCGGCGCCGACGCCACCCAGGCGGACCAGGCCATTTACCTGCGCACCCTGGCCAACACGCTCAATCGCCGGGGCTACAACTATTTCATCATCGAAGCCTACGACCAACCGTGGAAGGCCAGTGACGAAGGCTCGGTAGGCGCATACTGGGGCGTGTTCAACGCCGAGCGCCAGCAGAAATTCAATTTCGAAGGGCCCGTGGTCGCGATCCCGCAGTGGCGCGTGCTGGCGGTCGGCTCGGTGGTGCTGGCGATGCTCGCCCTGACCTTGCTGCTGATCGATGGCTCGGCCCTGCGCCAGCGCGGCCGCACCTTCCTTACCTTCACCGCGTTCCTGTGCGGGTCGGTGCTGGTGTGGATCGGCTACGACTACAGCCAGCAGTACAGCACCTGGTTCAGCCTGACCGTCGGTTTCCTGCTGGCCTTGGGCGCGCTGGGCGTATTCATCGTGCTGCTCACCGAAGCCCATGAACTGGCCGAGACGGTCTGGACGCACAAGCGACGGCGGGAGTTCCTGCCCGTGCAGGCCGACAGCGCCTACCGTCCGAAGGTCTCGGTGCATGTGCCGTGCTACAACGAGCCACCGGAAATGGTCAAGCAGACCCTCGATGCGCTGGCCGCCCTCGACTACCCGGATTTCGAGGTGCTGGTCATCGACAACAACACCAAGGATCCCGCTGTGTGGGAGCCGCTCAAGGCCCACTGCGAACTGCTCGGCGAGCGTTTCAGGTTCTTCCACGTCGCGCCCCTGGCAGGCTTCAAGGGCGGCGCGCTGAACTACCTGATCCCGCACACCGCCAAGGACGCCGAAGTGATCGCGGTGATCGACTCGGACTACTGCGTCGACCGCAACTGGCTCAAGCACATGGTGCCGCACTTCGCCGATCCGAAGATTGCCGTCGTGCAGTCGCCGCAGGACTACCGCGACCAGAACGAAAGCGCCTTCAAGAAGCTGTGCTACAGCGAGTACAAAGGCTTCTTCCACATCGGCATGGTCACCCGCAACGACCGTGACGCGATCATCCAGCATGGCACCATGACCATGACCCGCCGTTCGGTGCTCGAGGAGCTCGGCTGGGCTGACTGGTGCATCTGCGAGGATGCCGAGCTTGGCTTGCGCGTCTTCGAGAAAGGCTTGTCCGCCGCCTATGCCCACAACAGCTATGGCAAGGGCCTGATGCCCGACACCTTCATCGACTTCAAGAAGCAGCGGTTCCGCTGGGCCTATGGCGCCATCCAGATCATCAAGCACCACACCACCGCGCTGTTGCGTGGCAAAGGCACCGAGCTGACCCGCGGTCAGCGCTATCACTTCCTGGCCGGCTGGCTGCCGTGGGTGGCCGATGGCATGAACATCTTCTTCACCCTCGGCGCCTTGCTCTGGTCGGCGGCGATGATCATCGTGCCCCAGCGGGTCGACCCGCCGCTGCTGATCTTCGCGATCCCCCCGCTGGCGCTGTTCGTGTTCAAGGTGGGCAAGATCATCTTCCTGTACCGCCGCGCCGTGGGCGTCAACCTCAAGGACGCCTTCGCGGCCGCCCTGGCAGGCCTTGCCCTGTCACACACGATCGCCAAGGCCGTGCTGTATGGCTTCTTCACCAGCAGCATGCCGTTCATCCGCACGCCCAAGCACGCTGACAGCCATGGGTTGCTGGTTGCGATCGCCGAGGCGCGCGAAGAGTTGTTCATCATGCTGTTGCTGTGGGGTGCGGCGGGCGGCATCTACCTGGTGCAGGGCCTGCCGAGTTCGGACATGCGGTTCTGGGTGATCATGCTGCTGGTGCAGTCGCTGCCGTACCTGGCGGCGTTGATCATGGCGTTCCTGTCGTCGCTGCCCAAACCTGTGGAGCACCGCCAGGAAGTGCCAGTCGCCTGATACGTCGCCCCCTGTAGGGCCGCTCCCACATCAGGTGAACTGCTCTCACAAAGGCCGCGCCCACGGGATGGAAGCGCGGCCCACCCATTTGCTATAAGATAACGCCCCAGTTTTTTCCCGCCTTGCCTTGCCCGGAGTCCTACATGACGGCACCAGCCGACCTCTCGCCAACCCTGCAATTGGCCTGCGACCTGATTCGTCGCCCTTCGGTGACCCCGATCGATGCCGATTGCCAGAAACAGATGATGCAGCGCCTGGGTGATGCCGGTTTTGCCCTGGAGCCGATGCGGATCGAGGACGTCGACAATTTCTGGGGCACCCATGGGACCCAGGATGGTCCGGTGCTGTGCTTCGCCGGCCACACCGACGTGGTGCCCACCGGCCCGGTGCAAGCGTGGCAGCACGAGCCCTTCGATGCGCTGATCGACGCCGACGGCATGCTCTGCGGGCGCGGCGCAGCGGACATGAAGGGCAGCCTGGCAGCCATGGTGGTGGCGTGCGAGCGTTTTGTCGCCGACCATCCCGACCACCGCGGCAAGGTCGCGTTCCTGATCACCAGCGACGAAGAAGGTCCCGCTCACCATGGCACCAAGGCCGTGATCGAGCGCCTCGCCGCGCGTGGCGAGCGCCTGGACTGGTGCATCGTCGGCGAGCCTTCGAGCACCAACCTGGTCGGTGACGTGGTCAAGAACGGCCGCCGCGGCTCGCTCGGCGCCAAGCTGACCGTGCACGGTGTGCAGGGCCACGTGGCCTACCCGCACCTGGCGCGCAATCCGATCCACCTGGCCGCGCCGGCGCTGGCGGAACTTGCCGCCGAGCACTGGGATGAGGGCAATGCCTTTTTCCCGCCCACCAGTTTCCAGATCTCCAACCTCAATTCCGGCACCGGCGCCACCAACGTGGTACCGGGCGATCTGACCGCGCTGTTCAACTTCCGCTTCTCCACCGAGTCGACCGTCGAAGGCCTGCAGGCACGTGTCGCGGCAATTCTGGACAAGCACCAGCTGCAGTGGACGATCGAATGGGCGTTGTCCGGCCTGCCGTTCCTGACCGAACCGGGCGAGCTGCTCGATGCGGTATCGGCCAGCATCAAGGCCATCACCGGCCGCGAGACCCAGGCCTCGACCAGCGGCGGCACCTCCGACGGGCGCTTCATCGCCACCCTGGGTACCCAGGTGGTAGAGCTGGGCCCGGTCAACGCCACCATCCACCAGGTCAACGAACGGATCCTGGCCAGCGACCTCGATGTGCTGACCGAGATCTACTACCAGACCCTGGTACGGTTGCTCGCCTGATGCTTACCTGTCCCCTGTGCAGCGCCGCCCTCTCGCGTGTCGACAACGGCGCGGTGTGCCCGGCCGGACACCGTTTCGACCGTGCCCGCCAGGGCTACCTGAACCTGCTGCCCGTGCAGCACAAGAACAGCCGTGACCCGGGCGACAACCAGGCCATGGTCGAGGCGCGCCGCGACTTTCTCGACGCCGGCCACTATGCGCCCGTGGCACGGCGGCTGGCGGAACTGGCCGCCGAGCGCCAGCCCGGTCACTGGCTCGACATCGGTTGCGGCGAAGGCTATTACACCGCGCAGATCGCCCAGGCCCTGCCAGAGGCTTGCGGCTACGCGCTGGACATCTCGCGTGAAGCGGTCAAGCGTGCCTGCCGGCGCGATCCGGCGGTCACCTGGATGGTCGCCAGCATGGCCCGCGTGCCGCTCGCCGATGCCAGCTGCCAGTTCATCGCCAGTGTCTTCAGCCCGCTCGACTGGCAAGAGGCCCTGCGTCTGCTGAGCCCTGGCGGCGGCCTGATGCGCGTCGGCCCGACCAGCGGCCACCTGATGGAGCTGCGCCAGGTGCTCTACGATGAGGTACGCCCCTATGCCGACGACAAGCACCTGGCGCTGGTCCCCGAAGGAATGCGGCATGCCCACAGCGAAACCCTGAATTTCCGCCTGGAGCTCGCCGAGGCCAGCGCCCGCGCCAACCTGCTCGCCATGACCCCGCACGGCTGGCGCGCCAGCGCCGAACGCCGGGCCCTGGTGATCGAGCAGGCCGAGCCGCTGGTGGTCACGGTTTCCATGCGATACGACTATTTCGTGCGTCAAGACTGAGCACCCGGAGCCAAACATGCGCCAACCTGATATCGAGATCTACCTCAAGGACGCCGACGTCGACCACAAGCAGGTGACTGCCTGGCTCAACGAGGCCGTGGGCCCTTGCAGCGAGTGGCAACAGAAGGGTCAGACCTGGAAGTGCAAGGCCGGTAACATTCCGGTTACCTGGTTACCGAAGGCTGTAGGAAAATGGAACAGTTTGTTCCTTGAAAGTGACAAGACGCCGTGGGAAGACGACATCGCCTGCGCCCGCGCCGCCCATGCGGCCTTGCAGGTCGAAGTGCGCTGCGCGCCGGGCAGCTGGATCGAGGAAGAAGGCGAGGCAGATGCCGATCGCTGGATCCGCATCAGTGCCGACGGCGAAGAAGAAATTACCTGGCGGACCTGAAAGCCGTGGGTTTCAGGTAAGAGCAACGGCAAAAGCATCAGGCTGCAGGCCCTGCGATCGGCTTGCAGCTTGAAGCTTGGCGCTTGCGGCGGCCGGCCTCAAAGGCCGACGACATCCTCGGCCTGCAGGCCTTTCTGCCCTTCCACTAGCGCGTATTCCACTTGCTGACCCTCGGTCAGGGTGCGATGCCCCTCGCCGCGAATCGCGCGGAAGTGAACGAACACGTCCGCCCCTCCCTCACGCTGGATGAAGCCATAGCCCTTGGCATCGTTGAACCACTTTACGTTTCCAGTCTCACGAGACGACATCTGAACTACTCCGGTTTTTTATTGTGAAGATCGCCTTGCAGGCACAGGGTTACTGCCTTGCGCCAACGCCGCTTGCCAAATCCCCTGCAAGCGGCGGACCGAGTATATGTCAGGCAACAAAGAAATTTTATGACGTGAGCTGTTTTTGCCGAACCTGCGCGGATACGGCACACTGGCCCACCCGAGCCGGTACTCGAATATCCTTGTCCAAGGCACTCACCGTATGACCCGTTCCCCCTTGCACCGCCTGATCTTCGGCGCGTTGCGCCGCCTGCTGTACCTGTGGGTGCGATCCGAAACCATCAACCCGCCCTCCATGGCCCTCCAGCTCGACCGCAGCCGCCCGGTGTTCTACGCCCTGCCTTCGCCGTCGCTGACCGACCTTGCCGTGCTCGACCGCGAATGCACCAAGGCGGGGCTGCCTCGTCCGGTGCTGCCCGTCAGCGTGGGCCCGTTGCAGGAGCCTGCCGCGTTCTTTTACCTGACTCCAGACCCCGACTGGCTCGGCCGCCACGACAAGCGCGGCGCCCCGCCGACCTTGCAGCGCCTGGTCGGCGCGATCAGCCAGCATGCCGAAGAAGACGCGCAGATCATCCCCGTGAGCGTGTTCTGGGGGCAAACGCCAGCCAGCGAGTCGAGCCCGTGGAAGCTGCTGTTCGCCGACAGCTGGGCAGTGACCGGGCGCCTGCGCCGCCTGCTGACCGTGCTGGTGCTGGGGCGCAAGACCCGCGTGCAGTTCTCGGCCCCCATTCACCTGCGCGAACTGGTGCAGCACAACAAGGGGCACGAACGCACCGTGCGCATGGCCCAGCGCCTGTTGCGCGTGCACTTTCGCAATCTCAGGAGCGCCGTCATCGGCCCGGACATCTCGCACCGGCGCAACCTGGTCAAGGGACTGGTCCACGACCCGCTGGTGCGCCAGGCCATCAGCGATGAGGCCGAGCGCGAGAAGATCCCGCTGGCCAAGGCCGAGGCCCGGGCACTGCACTACGGCAACGAGATCGCCTCGGACTACACCTACACCGCCATCCGCTTCCTCGAGGTGGTGCTCAGCTGGTTCTGGAACAAGATCTACGACGGCATCAAGGTCAACCACATCGAGCAGGTGAAGGACATCGCGCCTGGCCACGAGGTGATCTACGTGCCCTGCCACCGTAGCCACATCGACTACCTGCTGCTGTCCTACCTGCTGTTTCGCAACGGCCTCACCCCGCCGCACATCGCCGCGGGCATCAACCTCAACATGCCGGTGATCGGCAGCCTGCTGCGCCGCGGCGGGGCGTTCTTCATGCGCCGCACCTTCAAGGGCAATCCGCTGTACACAGCGGTGTTCAACGAATACCTGCACACGCTGTTCACCAAGGGTTTCCCGGTCGAATACTTTGTCGAGGGCGGCCGCTCGCGCACTGGACGCATGCTGCAACCCAAGACCGGCATGCTGGCAATCACCCTGCGCAGCTTCCTGCGTTCCTCGCGCACCCCGATCGTCTTCGTACCGGTGTACATCGGCTACGAGCGGGTACTCGAGGGGCGCACCTACCTGGGCGAGCTGCGCGGGGCAAGCAAGAAAAAGGAGTCGATCCTCGACATCTTCAAGGTGTTCGGCGCGCTCAAGCAGCGCTTCGGCCAGGTCTACGTCAACTTTGGCGAACCGATCCGCCTGGCGGGCTTTCTCGACCAGCAGCAATCCGACTGGCGCGAGCAGGCTCTCGGCCCGCAGTTCCGCCCGGCCTGGCTCAACCAGGCCACTTCACGCCTCGGCGAAACCGTGGCCCGGCGCCTGAACGAAGCGGCCGCCATCAACCCTGTCAACCTCATGGCGCTGGCGCTGCTCTCGACCAGCCGCATGGCACTGGACGAAAACGCGCTCACGCGGGTGCTCGACCTGTACCTGACGCTGCTGCGCAAGGTGCCCTACTCGCCTCACACCACCCTTCCCGACGGCGATGCGCTGGGTCTGATCGGCCACGTCAAGGGCATGGGCCTGGTGGCCGAGCAACAGGACGCGCTGGGCCGTATCCTCTATCTGGATGAGGCCAACGCGGTGCTGATGACCTACTACCGCAACAACATCCTGCACATCTTTGCTCTGCCGGCCTTGCTCGCCAGCTTCTTCCAGAGCAGCTCGCGGATCAGCCGCGAGTTGATCGGCCAGTACACCCATGCCCTGTATCCCTATCTGCAGGCCGAGCTGTTCCTGCGCTGGACGACCGAGGAGCTGGACGAGGTCATCGACCAATGGCTGGCGGCCTTCGTCGAGCAAGGCCTGCTGCGCGTCGAGAATGACGTCTACCTGCGCCCGGCGCCCAGCTCGCGGCAATTCGTGCTGCTGACGCTGCTGGCCCGTGCCATCACCCAGACCTTGCAGCGGTTTTACATGGCCACGGCGTTGCTGCTCAACAGCGGCCAGCACAGCCTCACAGCCGAGGAGCTCGAAGACCTCTGCGTGATGATGGCCCAGCGCCTGTCGATCCTGCATGGCCTCAATGCGCCGGAGTTCTTCGACAAGAGCCTGTTCCGCCATTTCATCCAGACCTTGATCCGTCAAGGCGTGCTGCGCGCGGACAGCAACGGCAAGCTGGGCTTCCACGACAAGCTCGCCGAGCTTGCCGAAGGCGTGGCCAAGCGCGTGCTGCCGGCGGAGCTGCGCCTGTCGATCCGCCAGGTGGCCCTGCACCGCGAAACGCCAGTGTTATAAATGATTCCTGCCTCTCTTTCCTGATAAGGATGCTGTCATGCTTCGCTCCTCCCTACGTTTCACCACCCTCTGCGCCGGCCTGTTGCTGTCGGCCAGCGCCCTGGCCCTGTCGCTGTCCGATCTGACCCAGAAAGACGCCACCGGCGGCCTCAAGGACGCGCTGACTCAAGGTGCGCAGATCGCCGTGAAGCAGCTGGGCACCGCCGGCGGCTTCAGCAACAACCCCGACGTGCGCATCGAGCTGCCGGGCAATCTCGGCAAGGCCGCCAAGGCCATGAAGATGTTCGGCAAGGGCGAGCAGGTCGAAGCGCTCGAGGCCAGCATGAACAAGGCCGCCGAGGCCGCCGTGCCACAGGCCCAGGCAATCCTCGTCGATGCGGTGAAGAACATGTCGGTGGCCGACGCCAAGGGCATTCTCGGCGGCGGCGACGATTCGGCCACCCAATACCTGAACAAGAGCAGCCGCGAGCAGATCCGCGCCAAGTTCCTGCCCATCGTCAAGCAGGCCACCGACAAGATCGGCCTGGTCCAGCAGTACAACAGCTTTGCCGGGCAGGCCGCCGGCCTGGGCATTGGCAACGCCAAGACCGCCAACGTCGAGAACTATGTCACCGAGCAGGCACTCGACGGCCTGTTCAAGATGATCGCGCAGCAGGAGTCGAGCATTCGCGAGAACCCGGCGGCCGCGGCCACCAGCCTGGCCAAGAAGGTCTTCGGCGCGCTCTGAGCAAAAGCAGGCCTCAGGCAACGGCTTCCCGATTCACTGCCGAGGATGGACGCTCCAGAGTGACGCGGCGCAATACAGCGCTATCACTCTGGAGTCGAACATGAACATTCCTGAAACCATCGAGCTGAACATCGTCCACCCCGTCGCTCCCGCCGACGGCAGCGGCTACGAAGTAAGGCTGGTCGACATCAGCGAGGCCTCCCGGCCAGAGCTTGTCTTCAGCCAGGGCGCCAACACCGTGCCCGCCTCCCCCTTCACGTACGATTTCACCCTGCAAGCGCATCACCTGAAGTTCGGCAACCAGTACCGTGTAACGGTGCATGTCACCGGCCTGAATGGCGATGTCCATTCCGATGAGCGCGAGTTCAGCGTGGCTCAGGACGAGGCGACCAAGGTCATCGGACTCAAGCTATCGCGCCGTTGAAGCACCGCGCGAAGAATCGGCCGGAGCACCAGCTTCGGCCGATTCGTTTCAACCTTGCTTTCTGACCCTGAACCACGCGGCGTACAACGCCGGCAGGAACAACAGCGTCAGTGCCGTGGCCACGATCAGCCCACCCATGATCGCCACCGCCATCGGGCCATAGAACACACTGCGCGACAGCGGGATCATCGCCAGCACGGCCGCCAGCGCCGTGAGCACGATGGGCCGGAAGCGCCGCACCGTGGCCTCGATGATCGCCTGCCAGCGATCGAGGCCTGCGGCAATGTCCTGCTCGATCTGGTCCACCAGGATCACCGAATTGCGCATGATCATCCCCGCCAGGGCGATCGTCCCGAGCATGGCCACGAAGCCGAACGGCTGGCGGAACACCAGGAGGAACAGCGTCACCCCGATCAGCCCCAGGGGCGCGGTCAGGAACACCATCACCGTGCGCGAGAAACTGCGCAGCTGCAGCATCAGCAGGCTGAGCACCACCACGATGAACAGCGGCATGCCCGCGTTGACCGATTTCTGCCCGCGCTCGGAATCCTCGACGGTGCCGCCGACCTCCAGCAGATAGCCATCGGGCAGTTCGGCGCGCACTGGGTCCAGGGTCGGCAGGATCTGCCGTACCAGGCTCGCCGGCTGGTCCTTGCCGTAGATGTCGGCGCGTACCGTGACCGTTGGCAGGCGATTGCGGTGCCAGATGATGCCTTCCTCGAAGCCGTACTCCAGCGTCGCCACCTGCGACAGGGCCACGCTCTGGCCGTTGCCGGTCGGCACCGCCAGGCTGCCCAGGCGCTCCAGTTCGCTGCGTTCAGGCACGGCGCCGCGCAACAGGATCTCGATCAGTTCGTTGTCCTCGCGGTACTGGCTGACGGTCGAGCCGGTCAGCGAGCCCTGCAGGAACCGCGACAGCTGCGCGGTCGTCACGCCCAGCGCGCGGGCGCGGTCCTGGTCGACATCGAGGACCACCACCTTGCTCGGTTCCTCCCAGTCCAGGTGCACGTTCACCACATGCGGGTTCTCGCGCACCTTGGCCGCGACCTGACGGGCCAGCGTGCGGACCTCCTCGATGTGTTCGCCCGTCACGCGGAACTGCACCGGGTAGCCCACGGGCGGGCCGTTCTCCAGGCGCGTGACCCGCGCGCGCAGGTCCGGGAACTGCTCATCCAGCGTCGCGATCAGCCAGCCGCGCAAAGCCTCGCGGTCCTCGATGCTGTGGGCCAGGACCACGAACTGGGCAAAGCTGGCCGCCGGCAACTGCTGGTCAAGCGGCAGGTAGAAACGCGGCGAGCCAGTGCCAATGTAGGCCACGTAATTATCGATGCCCGCGCGCGTCTTGAGCAGTGCTTCGAGGCGGGTGACCTGCTCGGTGGTGTTGCTCAGCGAGGCACCTTCGGCCAGTTTCAGGTCAACCATCAGCTCGGGACGGCCCGAGGCCGGGAAAAACTGCTGCGGCACGAAGCGAAACAGCAGGATGCTGC
>NZ_DATELE010000266.1:0-5461 GCF_035277045.1 Pseudomonas sp.
TTGAGAATGACGATGACTTGCCCGCTGTGCTCCACGGCCAGGCGGATGCTGGCCTCGATCATGCCTTCGGCGGCCTCGTCGCGCGGCCAGCTGCCGGCGAGCACCACATATTGGTAGTGATTGTGCTCGATCAGGTCGTAGACCTTCTCGTTGCGCGTCGCGCAGTGGTCGGCGTACACCGGCGGCATGCCCCCGGTGTACCCCAGCACGGGCAGGCAGTAGTCGATGGTGTAGTCCATCAGGCTGATGTTGTCGGGGCGCGCGAGGATGTCGACCATGCCGGTGAAATGATTGGCGAACGAGTCGCCCACCAGGATGCCGTCGAGCGCCTTTTTCTCGGCGCCAATGCGGCAACCATCGTTCGGTTCGGTGCCGTACAAGGCATTGGCGACATGGCAGCCGTGGCGAATATCGGCAGGCTTGTCCTGGGTCATGGCTTCGAGGCGCTCGACCTTGGGACTGAAGCGCTGGGGAAAACCTTCAAGCTGCTGGGTCAGCCCGGCCAGCAGCGCCAGCGCCACCACCGGCACGGCAAAACGCCGGGTCACCACGCGAGCGAAGCTCAACCGCACACCGCTGCGCCTGAACGGCACCTCGACGAAACGCCAGGTCAGCCAGGCGAGCAAGACAGCCGCTGCGACCAGGGCGCACGCCACGCCGGAGGTAATCGGCACTTCCAGGTAATTGAGGTAGGCGATCAGCGGCCAGTGCCACAGGTACAGCGAGTACGAGATCAGTCCGATGAACACCATTGGCCGGCTGCTCAGCAGTGGCGACCGTCCTTCGCCCGCCCCGGCGTAGATCAGCAAGGCGACACCGAGGCACGGCCACAGCGCATTGAATCCTGGGAAGGGTTCGTTACCATCGAGCAGGAGCAGCGACTGTCCGATCAGCAGGTAGCCCGCGGCGGTGCAGCCCAACGCGCGGAGGCGGCCGATCGACCGCGGCTGTTGCAGGTAGATGCCCAGCCAGCCTCCGAGCATGAGCTCGAAGAAGCGTGTCGGCAGCAGGTAATAGGAGGCCGTGGCGAAAACGCCGGTGGCGTACTGCGACAGCCCGACGGCGATCAGCACGCCGCCCCCCATGACCAGCAACAAGTGCCGCGGCGCCATCCGGTACACCAGCAGCACCAGCAGGGGCCAGATCACGTAGAACTGCTCCTCGATACCCAGCGACCAGGTGTGCAGCAGCGGCGCCTCGCTGGCATCGGCGGCAAAGTAGTTACCGTACTTGAGCCAGATGTAGATGTTCGACACTCCGACCAGCGAGTACAACGCGCTGGCGTCGAGCCGCATGAGGTCGACAGGCGACAGCAGCACCGCGCCAATTGTCACACAGGCGAGCAACACCGTGACCAGCGCGGGAACAATACGGTTGATGCGCCGCTGGTAGAACTCTCGAAGCGAAAACCGGCCCTCACGCACCTGCGCGAACACCTGGGAGGTAATCAGGAAACCCGAGATGACAAAAAAAATGTCCACGCCGATGAAGCCGCCGGGCAGCCAGGTGGCGCCCAGGTGATGCACGAGGACGGCGAGGACCGCCACCGCGCGCAGACCATCGATGTCGGAACGGTACTTTTCACGGTTCATTCGCCTGGCCTTCCTTCAGATAAGGGCGATCGGATCCATCAAGGCAATCTGCCACCCCCTAGTTGTAGGAGGTAACGCCCCTCTGCGCTAACCCCAACAGTCAAAAAGCCGACGGCTGGCCGGATTGTTAGCCTCCATGATGTCGGAATGTGCATGCCAGTCATTTTATTGTCGATAAAATGACTGGCATGACCGGTACTGGCCAACCTCATAGCACCTGCTAGCGTTGACTGAGCGTCTAATTCCGCAGGAATCGCAGACATGAAACCATTCACGCGTTCCATCGTGCTGTGCTCCACGCTTCTCGCCCTCGCCGCCTGCTCCAGCAAACAGGTTGACCCAAGCGAATACTCCGGCTTTCTCAGGGACTACAGCCGCCTTCAACCGGCACAGAGCAGCAGCGGCGCACCGGTGATGCGCTGGATCGACCCCGACCTGAAGGTGGCCAACTACAGCCAGGTCTTCATCGAGCCCAGCCAGTTCTATCCCAAGCCGCAGCCCACCGCGGTGATCTCCGCGCAGACGTTGCAGGCGATCACGCGGTATTTCAATGAAGCGCTACGGCGCGAACTGGGCAGTGTCATGACCCTTGCCCAAGGGCCTGGCCCGCAGACCATCGTCGTGCGTCCGGCCATCACCGCCGTGTCAACCCGCACCGAGGGGCTCAAGCCCTATGAGGTGATCCCCATAGCGCTGGTGGCCGCGGCCGTGAACACCGCGGCGGGCGGCCGTGACCAGGCCGTGACCGTGGCGGTCGAGGCGGCGTTTCTCGATGGGGTCACGCAACAGGTGCTGGCCCAGGTGGTGCGCAAGGGCAGCGGCAAGGAACTGGAAAATGACCAGCAGCAACTGACGCTGCAAGACGTCAAGCCGGTGCTCGACGGCTGGGCCAGTGATATGCGCAAAAGCTTTGTCGCCCTTAAGGCAAAGGCCCGCTGAACGCGGGCCGGAGGGCGGGCTCAGGCACGGCGCCTGGAGCGGCGGATCAACACTCGACGAACGCGACGGCCAGGCCGCCGCGTGAGGTTTCCTTGTAGTTGGCATGCATGTCGGCACCGGTGTCGCGCATGGTGCGGATCACCCGGTCAAGGGAGATGACGTGCTCGCCGTCACCGCGCAGGGCCATCTGAACAGCGTTGATGGCCTTGACCGCGGCGATCGCGTTGCGCTCGATGCACGGCACCTGCACCAGCCCCCCTACCGGGTCGCAGGTCAGGCCCAGGTTATGCTCCAAGGCGATCTCGGCAGCGTTTTCCAGCTGTGGCGCGGTGGCGCCCAGCACTTGCGCGAGACCTGCGGCCGCCATGGCGCAGGCCGAGCCGACTTCGCCCTGGCAGCCGACCTCGGCGCCAGAGATCGACGCATTCTTCTTGCACAGGATGCCTACCGCCGCCGCGCTGAGCAGGAACATCACCACGTCGTCGTCACAGGCCTCAGGGCTGAATTTCATGTAGTAGTGCAGAACCGCCGGAATGATGCCTGCCGCACCATTGGTCGGCGCCGTGACCATGCGCCCGCCGGCGGCGTTTTCCTCGTTCACCGCCAGCGCATAGAGGTTCACCCACTCCATGGCGCTCAGGGTGGAGCCGATCACGTTCGGCTTGCCAAGCTCCTGCAGGCTGCGGTGCAGCTTGGCGGCCCGGCGCTTGACGTTGAGTCCCCCCGGCAACACGCCTTCGTTGTGCAAGCCATTGTCGACGCATTCGCGCATGGCTGCCCAGAGCTTGAGGATGCCGCTGCGCACCTCGGCTTCAGGGCGCCAGGCGCACTCGTTGGCCATCATCAGCTGGCCGACGCTCAGGTTGTGGGTCTTGCACAGGGCAAGCAGTTCGGCGCCGCTGGAAAATTCGTACGGCAGGGTGACGGCATCCACCTGGCTGCCGGCCTCGCTCAGCTGCGCGGCTTCGACGATGAAGCCCCCGCCTACCGAGTAGTAGGTCTGTAGCAACAGGCTGGCGCCCTGCCCGTCCAGGGCCTCAAGGCTCATGGCATTGGGGTGGTACGGCAGGCTCTCGTCGAGCAGCAGCATGTCGCGGGTGTAGTCGAAACCGATCGGCTGGGTGCCGTCGAGGATCAGGCAGTGCTCTGCCATGACCTGGTCGATGCGCGAGGCGATGGTGTGCGGATCGATGCGGTCAGGCCACTGGCCCATCAGGCCCAGCAGGCAGGCGCGGTCAGTGGCATGGCCGACGCCGGTGGCCGAGAGCGAGCCATACAGCCGGACTTCGACACGCGACACCTTGGCCAGCAACCCCTGCTCGCGCAGGGCCTGGGCAAAGGTCGCAGCGGCGCGCATGGGGCCTACCGTGTGTGAGCTGGACGGACCGATACCGATCTTGAACAGGTCGAATACGCTGATAGCCATGCTAATGCCTCGCTGGCGGTGTGAGTGGTGCGACTGCCTCCTTCGATTGAAGGAGTCCATCTTCATGGGAGATACTGAGCCCAAGCACCCTCGGTGACCAACGAAACTTTCTAAGCGAGCCTTTAGCAGGACTAAACGATGCGACGGCAAATGAATGGCCAGATGTATGTCTGGCTGCATGTGTTCTCCTGTGCGGCGCGGCACCTGTCGTTTACCCGCAGCGCCGAGGAGCTGCACATCACCCCTGGGGCGGTCAGCCAGCAGATCCGCCAGCTGGAGGAGCGGCTCGGGTTCCGAGTGTTCTTGCGCCGGGCCCGGGGCGTGGAACTGAGCGCCGAAGGCCAGCGCCTGGCGCAGACGGTGAGCGAAGCCTACGGCAGTATCGACGCCGAACTGCGCCGCCTGGATGCGGGCGAAATTCGCGGTACCGTGCGGCTGCGCTCGATCCCCTCCTTTCTCGCAAAGTGGCTCACGCCGCGCCTGCCGCGCCTGCAGCAGCGCTATCCGGACATCGAGTTGAGCCTGGTCGCCGAAGACAGCAACCAGGCCCTGAACGCAGGCGACTTCGACCTGGCGGTCGACCTCAATGACGGCAGTTATCCGGGCATGCTCTCGACGCCGCTGCTCGATGAGCAAATCTTTCCCGTGTGCTCGCCTGCCTTGCTGCGTGGCCGCCCGCCCCTGCACGGCCCGGCCGATCTTGTGCACTATCCGCTGCTGCATGACATCACCGCCTGGCGCGGCAGTTCGGAGTATGCCGAGTGGGAGTTCTACCTCGACGGCATCGGCGCGGGTGGGCAGGACGTTCGCCGAGGGCACACCTTCAACCGCAACCACCTGACCATCGAAGCTGCCATCGCCGGGATCGGTGTCGCGATTGCCCGGCGCACGCTGCTCAACGACGAACTGGAGCGTGGCGCGCTGATCATTCCGTTCGGCATGCCTATCCCCAATCACAAGCGCTACGTGGTGCTGTACCTGCCTGGCGGGTTGAACCAGCCTGGAGCCCGCGCCGTGCACGACTGGCTGGTGGAAGAGGCGCAACAGTTCCGGGCGCTGCATCCGTTGGGGGATACAGGGATCGTCGAGGGGCAGTAGGCCCACGGTCGGCTCGACGGCACCCTAGCGCCCTCCACAGCCCCTCAACCTCGCCGCTTGAGCGTCTCGGAAGGCAACTCGCCGAACCGTTGCCGGTAGCTCTCGGAAAACCGGCCCAGGTGCAGGAAACCATGGTCCAGCGCCAGCTCGGTGAGACTGCGGACCGGGCAGCTCGCATCGCCAAGACAGGCATGCACACGCTCAAGACGGCGCTGGCGGATGTACTGCCCGGGCGTGACGCCCAGGTGCCGGTCGAACAGGCCATACAGTGAGCGCAGGCTCATGCAGGCCTGTCCCGCCAAGGCTTCGCCGGACAGCTCCAGCCTGAGGTTGCGCTCGATGTAGTCAAGCAGCCGCTCCAGGCTCACCGAGGCCGCGGCCAGACTTTCACGGCGCACGTTGCAAC
>NZ_DATELE010000267.1:0-3886 GCF_035277045.1 Pseudomonas sp.
AACGGCAACAGCGCCTGCTGCAGGGCGTAGACCAGCTGGCGCAAGGCGGGCGGGGTCTGCTGCGGCGCCAGTACCAGCACGCCAGAACGTTGCCAGCGCTGCAGCTCGTCCAGCATCAGCCGCAGCGGCGCCGGTGGCAACTTGAGGTCATCGGCCGCCGCGCAGATGGCAGGCACCTGCGCGGCGTCCACATCCCCCAGAAACAGCAAGGTCAGGTGGAAGTTTTCGGCCGGTACCGGCTTGCCGCTGCGCAATCCCAGGTCACGGCGCCACTGGGCGATCGCGCGGCGCTGGGGCGCGGGGCAATCAAGCGCAAAGAACAGGCGCTTGAAGGGCTCACCTTTGTCTCGTGACAGCAATGTCATGATCTTGCTCCCTTTACAGCACATCGCAAACCTTTGCGACTAGCACCAATGTCTCACTTCGATGACGTAACATTTAGTACAAACCCCGGGTGCGATTGTTTATGCTGGGCGGCTAATGCCATGGCGCAACGCCACACTGACCTATACCCGCTCATGAAAATCGCACTCGTCCTACTCTTCGTCTTCTCGATCGCTTACGTGCACCTGCGCGGTCGGGTACGCCACAAACTGACGCGCCAGCTGGGCGACCATTCCAGTTTCCTGGCACCCATCAACACCCTCCTCTACCTGTGCTCGCGCCTGCCTGCCAAGCCCTACCTGCCGGTCCAGGCCTTCCCCGAACTGCAGCCCCTGCAGGACAACTGGCAGGAAATCCGCGCCGAGGCACAGGCGCTGCTGCATGTGGGCGAGATCAAGAAATCCGACAATTTTGACGATGTCGGTTTCAATTCGTTCTTCAAGAGCGGCTGGAAGCGCTTCTACCTGAAGTGGTATGGCGAAAGCCACCCCTCGGCGATGAAGCTGTGCCCTCGCACCACCGAGCTGCTGCAAGGTATCGGCACCGTCAAGGCCGCGATGTTCGCCACCCTGCCGCCTGGCGCCAGGCTCGTGCGTCATCGTGATCCGTATGCCGGCTCCTACCGCTTTCACCTGGGTCTGGACACGCCCAACGACGATGGCTGCTACATCGAGGTGGATGGCCAGCGGTATGCCTGGCGCGACGGCGAGAGCGTGATCTTCGACGAAACCTATATCCACTACGCCGCCAACACCACCGAGCAGAACCGCATCATCCTGTTCTGCGACATCGAGCGGCCGCTCAGGTACCGCTGGGCCTCTGCCTTCAACCGCTGGTTCAGCCGCAAGGTCATGGCCGCCGCCGCGGCGCCCAACGATGCCGAGGACAAGACCGGCGGCATCAACCGCCTGTTCACCCGTCTCTACAAGATCCGCGCCCGCGGCAAGGCGTTGAAAAAGCGCAACCGCACGCGCTACTACCTGGAAAAATGGCTGTTCGTCGCCGCGCTGGTGCTGGTGTTCATCTACATCTGACCCAGCGGCATGTTTCACACGGTGATCCTGGTCTAGCCTGAAAGCTCCTGTTGCCAACCCACAAGGTGAAGACAATGAGCATGCTCGATTGGGACGCCTACCGTAAGCAGCTGATGGCCGGCATCGGTGACATCAGCCAGCTTTCCCCTGACACGGTCGCCGGCTACATGACCGCCACCGGCGCGGGCGCCAAGACCAACCACCTCGACGCCAAGACCCGCGAGCTGATCTCGCTGGCGGTGGCCGTGACGACCCGTTGCGATGGCTGTATCGCCGTGCATTCGGCGCAGGCGGTCAAGCAGGGTGCCACCCGCGAAGAGATCGCCGAAGCCTTGGGCGTCGCCGTGGCGATGAACGCGGGGGCTGCGCTGGTCTACTCGGCCCGCGCGCTGGATGCGCTGGAAAAGGCCTGATTCAACCGGGAAACAGTTGCGCCTCGCATCCAAGGCTTTCACACTCCGGGGCTCACGCACCAGGGAGCCCCCATGATCCACATCCGTCCCATGACCGACGCCGACTTCGAGCGTTTCTGGCCAACCTTCCAGGCTATCGTCCAGGCCCGCGAAACCTACGCCTACGACCCGGCGCTGAGCGTTGAGCAGGCGCGCCAGCTGTGGCTGGAACTGCCCCTGCACACGCGGGTGGCCGAGGCTGATGGCGAACTGCTTGGGGCTTACTACCTGAAGGCCAACGCGGCCGGCCCTGGCGGGCATGTGAGCAATTGCGGCTACATGGTCTGCGAGGCGGCTCGCGGGCGCGGAGTGGCCAGGCTGATGTGCGAGCACTCGCAGAAGCTGGCACGCCAGGAAGGCTTCCTGGCGATGCAGTTCAATTCGGTGGTGTCGAGCAATGAGGTGGCCGTGGCGCTGTGGCACTCGCTCGGCTTCGAGACGGTCGGGCGCTTGCCGCGTGCCTATAGGCATGCCCGGCTCGGGCTGGTGGATTGTCTGGTGATGTACAAGTGGCTTGCCGACGAGCCGGTGACCGAAACGCCCAGCCTGCTGATCGGGCGCAAGAACATCGAGGCCAGAGTGTCGCGCAAGCGCGGGCGGTGAACCTGTGGGAGCGGAAAGCCGCTCCCAGAGGGTTCAGGCCGGGCCCGGCAAATTCATCAGAACGCCAGGCCTACCTTGAAGCCGTACTCGTCACGCTTGAGCTTGGTGTTGTCCGCGACATCCGAGTCACCATCAAGCTTGTACTCGGTACGGGTGTAGTACACGCCGGCGTGGATCGGCATGCTCTTCTGGTTCATCAGCAGGCTGACTTCGGCGTACGGGTTGGTGCGGTCTTTCAGGTCGACGCTGTCGCTGCCGAAGTCATCGACTTTCAGGCGGGCGCGGCCGTCGATGGTGTGACGGGCACCCACTTCGACACGCAGGGTCGAGTTGTCGAACTGGTGGTTGTAGCCGACCGCGGCCTTGGCGAATGGCGATTTGGCGGTCAGGCGGGTATCGAGGTCGTCGATCTCAGGCTCATAGCGCGACCAAGTGTAGCCACCCCCGACGGTCAGGTCGACAAAGTTGCGCGCATCCAGCGCCGCGCGGAAACCGACGTCCAGATCAGCCTGTGCTTCCTTGACCTTGTTGTCGTCCTTCTCGCCGTACTTGGCTTCGGCACCGACCTGGTAGATCAGGCCGGACTCGGCGGTCATCTTGTTGCCGAACGTCGCGAAGACACCGCCCTGGCCCATGTCGTCCTTCTGGGAGTCGCTACCGCCCTCCAGCTTGAATTCGTTGTAGCTGCCCTGCAGGCCGAGGGTGAAGATAGGATCGGTCGGTGGCGCGGCGAAGGCGCTCAGAGGGGCGCAGGCCAGGCCCAGGATGCAGGTGTTGCGCAGCAGGTTGCGAGTAGCCATTCGCAGGTATCTCCATGACAAGAAAAGTGGCAGTCAAATGCAAACGGTTCGAAAGGCCACCACTGAAAAAGTTCTGAAGAAAATGTGAAAATATCGTTTATTTGGCTAAGGCCCCGGATTCATGGCCGCAATCGGTCATCCACCTGAATTGCCTGCCTATCCGTTTGATTGAAAACCTGTCAGCTCAGACAATATTCGGCGGCTGCCCCTTGCGCAGCAGCCGCCGAATGAATAGTTGCAGGTTGGTTGGCTGTCCGCGACAGGCCTAGAACACCAGGCCTAGCTTGAACCCATATTCGTCACGCTTGAGGCGGGTGTTGTCCGTCACGGGCGAGCCGCCCTCGAGGTCGTAGTCGGTACGGGTGTAGTAGACGCTGGCATGGACAGGCAGGCTGCCATTCTGGTTCATCAGCAGGCTGAGTTCGGCAAAGGGGTTGGTCTGGTCCTTGAGGTCCACCCGGTCGCTGCCGGCATCGTCGATGTCGAGCGTTGCCCGGCCATCAAGGGTACGGCGGGCGCCAACCTCCAGGCGCAGCGTCGCGTTGTCGAACTGATGGTTGTAGCCCAGCGCGGCCTTGGCGAAGGGTGACTTGGCGGTCAGGGTGGTATCCCG
>NZ_DATELE010000268.1:0-10070 GCF_035277045.1 Pseudomonas sp.
TAGCGCTGGCGGAGTTCGAGATGGATTCCCGCTTGGCCTGCCGTGCGTTGAAGGTGTCCATCGCGATGAACGGCTTTGGCGTGGGCAGCGTATTGCCCAATGACCTGCCAGGGCCGCACCTGCTGGCGGCGTCGACCGCGCCGTTTGGCAGCCATGCGGGGCATTGACCCACGCAGTTGATCCATCCGCTTACCACCGTATGAAAGGCCCGGCGTTGACGCGCCGGGCCTTTCCACGTTCCATAGGGCACATAGCCAGGATATCCAGCATCAAGAAACCTTGTTTGGGAGACCCATGAAACTCTACATCTACGAACACTGCCCCTTCTGCACCCGCGCCCGCATGATCTTCGGGCTCAAGGGGCTTGCCGTCGAACGCTCGGTGATCCTGGAGGGCGATGCCGAGACGCCGACGCGTTTGATCGGCAAGAAGGCCGTGCCGATCCTTGAGCGCGAAGACGGCAGCCACATGGGCGAGAGCCTGGATATCGTGCGCTATGTCGATGCCATCGGCACGCCGGTGCTGACCACCCCGGCGGACGAGGCCTTGGACGCTTGGGTCAAGCAGGTCTGGACGCCGGCGTTGAAGCTGTTCATCCCGCGCTTCACCAAGGGCGATTTCGCCGAACTGGCAACGCCCGAAGCCCGTGAGGCCTATCGCCTGCGCGAAGAACAGGCCTTTGGCGACCTGGAGGCCTTGATGGTCACGACGCCTGCATTGCTGCTCGAGGTCAACGCGGCCCTGCGCGAACTGGTGCCGTTGCTCGAGGGCCGTGAGGCGCTGGGCATTTCCGATATCACGCTGTGGCCGGTGCTGCGCTCGCTGTCGATCGTGCGGGGGCTGGAATATCCGGAAACGGTACTGGGTTACATGGACCGGCTCGCTTCGCAAAGCGCGGTGCCCCTGTTGTTCGACCAGCAGATGTAGGACAGCCGCTTGTTACCCGCGGGCCCTCAGGAAGCGCCGCGGGTGATCGGCGTGCGGTTGCACACAGGCGTCGAAGCGGCCGAACAGCTTGTAGCGGTTCAGCGCAATCTTGTCGTACACCCAGTCGCGCAGCGGCCTTGGCACGAGCTTGAAGAGGTTGAGCAGGCGCCAGGGCGGTGACAGGCGCGTGAAGATCTCGAACATCGCATCCGAGCGCACGAAGACCTGTTCGCCATGGATCAGCACGATGGTGTTGAACCGGTCCGTGGGCAGCTCTGCCCAGGCGAGCAGGGCCTGGCCCTCGGGTGACTGCACGGTGGCCAGGCGGATGCGCCGGCGGCCGTCATGGCGAATGATCAGGTTCGCCCAGCCGTTGCACAGCTTGCAGGTGCCGTCGAAAAGCACGGCGGTTTCGCCCGGCTCCAGCACCGGCGGCGGGCTACCCATGGCTAGTCGCTCCCGCCATTGCCTGCAGGCGCCTTGCCACTCTGCCGCGGCACGCCAGCATGGCTAGTGCACCGGCCGCCGCCAGCGCCATGTCCTTCTGCGCGTCCCAGGCGTCGCCCTGGGCGCCGATGACTGCCGAGCCGCCTTCGCCAAGGTATTGGCCACCGACCCATTCCATCAGTTCGTAGAGCATCGAGGTCGACAGCACCAGCGACCAGGCCATCAGTGAGGCCCAGGCGCCGGTGAGCTGGCACTGGCGGGTGATGATCTCGCGAAAGGGCAGGGCGGTGAGCACGCCGTAGGCCAGGTGCACGAGGCGGTCGTAATGGTTGCGGTCCGACCCGACCAGTTGGCTGACGTCCAGGCATGCCAGACGTTCGATGGCCGCGTTGTACGGCACCTTGGGATAGGTGTAGTGGGTGCCGACCTCATGCAGGCACAGGAACACCACCAGCATCGCCCAGGCGCGGGCCGACCAGTAGAACCGGTGCCTGGTGAACCACACGGCGATGGCTGCGAGTGCGACCAGGGCATTCTCGATCAGCCACGCCTGGCGATCGAGGGGCGCCCAGCCCAGCAGGATGATCACGGCCACGAGCACGGCCTGCATCGCTGTGATGAGGGAGGTATTGCGTTGGGTCACTGAGAGCTCCGCTGGCGGGTTGGCCGTAAAGATGAACAGCCTGGGCAAGACGTTGGAGGCCACCGCGCGGCCAGAGATTCATTCTTGTTCGAAGCCCGCGCCTTTCATCGGCGCATTACCCTATGCCCAAGGGTTATTTGACCAGCCGTTCAACTTTCCCTAGGGTGGCGGGCCAATGTTCCTGTTTGAGTTTTTCATGACCGACCGCTCTAAACTGCCCCCTACCGTCTACCTGTTGGGGCTTACCATCTTCTCGCTGGTCACCGCCGAATTCATGGTCGCGGGCATGATGCCTGCCTTGGCCGATGCGTTTTCGGTGAGCCTGGCCCAAGTGGGCAACCTGATCGCGTTCTACGCCTTGGGCATGGCCCTGGGCGGCCCGCCCGTCACCGTGTTGCTGCTGTCACGCGGCATCAGCAACAAGCGCGCGCTGGTCGGGCTGCTGGGCATGTACGTGGCCGCCGGCGCGCTGGCGGCTGCCGCGACCGACTATTGGGTGCTGGCGCTGGCGCGGATTCTCATGGGCGTTTCCAGCGCCGCGTGCATCGGCCTGTGCATGACGCTGTGCGCCGGGCTGGTCCGTCTCGAACAGCGTGGCCGCGCGATCGCGGTGGTGCTGGCCGGGCTTATGATGTCGCCAGTTGCTGGCGTGCCGATGACCGCCTGGGTCGAGCAGCATTACGGTTGGCGTGCGAGCGCCTGGCTGGTGGTGGGGCTGGCGCTGGTGTGCACGGCATTGGCGGCGAGCCGGCTGCCCAAGGCCGAGGCGGGCAGTGAAGCGCCGTTGGCGCGGCAGTGGGTTGCCCTGCGGAACCGCAGTCTGTGGGCGGCCTATCTCACCAGCGGGTTGATCATTGGCGCGACCTTCGCCGCGTTCAGCTACTGCACCCCGATCCTGATCGAAGAAGTCGGCATCGCGCCGGGGCATGTCGCACCGCTGCTGGCGCTGTATGGCGTGGCCAACCTGCTGGGCAACATGCTGGTAGGGCGCTTTGCCGACCGTCACACCCTGCCTGCGCTGGGCTGGGGCTTGACCGTGATGGTGCTGGCGCTGGGCGGTTTCGCGCTGGCCGGTGAGCATCAGTGGCTGAACCTGCTGTGCTTCATCGGCCTCGGCCTGACGGGTGTGGCGTTGAACCCGGCGATGGTCGCCCGGGTGATGAAAGCCGCCGAGCCCTGCGCGCTGGTCAATGCCCTGCACACCTCGGTGATCACCGCCGGGCTGGCGCTGGGCAGTTGGGCCGGTGGCGCGGTGATCGATGCCGGTTATGGCCTGCGCGCGCCCTTGTGGGTGGGGGCGGGGATGGCATTGCTGGGGCTGGCGAGCCTGGCGCGTCCGGTGCTGGCCGGGCGGATGGCGAGGGCTTGCGCCTGAGGGTCCGCGATGCGGACCCGGCATGGGGCTAGCTCGTCATTGCAACATGCTGGCGCACAGCGTCTCGATCGTCTCCACCAGCTCTTCATACTGCACAGGCTTGGTCAGGTGCCGGTCGAAGCCGGCATCGCGGGTCTTGTGCGGGTCATGGCCCATGTCATAGCCGGTGAGGGCGATCGCCGGGGTGAACCGGTGCAGCTTGGTCTGGCGCAACGCGCTGACCAGTTCGTGACCATCCATCCTTGGCATCCCGATGTCGGACAGGATCACGTCGTAGTGCTCATGGCTGGCGTTCTCCAGCGCCAGCAGCGGTTCGCTGAAGGCGTTGACCCGCGCCTCTTCCATTTCAAGCAAGGTGCGCATCACCGAAAGAATCTCCGCGGAATCATCCACCAGCAGGACCTTGAGGCCCTTCAGGCGGCCCTGCGGCTGCAACTGGGGCGCGCGCTCGGATAACGTCAGCGTTTCCTTCGACAGAGGCAGCAGCACGGTGAAGGTACAGCCATGCCCGATGCCCGCGGAGCGCGCGTTCACCGTGCCGCCATGGGCGTGCACCAGTTGGCGCACCAGGGACAGGCCGATGCCCAGCCCATCGCGTTTGTGGCTGGAGACCTTGGTGGGCGCCTGGCTGAACAGGTCGAAGACATCCTCGATGTCGCTAACCGCAAGACCAATGCCATTGTCGATGATGTCCAGCTGCGCCTTGCCGCCGGCATGGCTCAGGAAGATGCGGATCCGGGCATTGCTCGGGCTGAATTTCAGCGCATTGTGCAGCAGGTTCCAGATGACCTGCTCCAGGCGCGTGGCATCGCCCTCGACGGTGTACGCAAAGGTTTCAGCGTCGGCGATCTCCAGGCTGACCTCCGCGGCCGGGTATTCCTCGCAGACAACTGTGTGAATTTCGCGGAGCAGGTTGACCAGGTCGAGCAACTGCGTCTGCAGTTTGAGCTTACCGGTGCGGATACGCGCGACGTCGAGCAGATCGTCGATGATCCGCGCCTGGCTGGCGACCGCATCACTGATGGTGGTGACCGCCTTGCTGGCATTGTCGGCGCTTCTTACCGCCGGCAGTCGCCGCAGGATCTCGGCGTTGAGCTGGATCAGGTTGAGCGGGTGCTTGAGTTCATGGGACATGACAGCAAAGAACTCGTCCTTCATGTGGCTGCTGGTCTGGGTTTCCGCCAGTTTCTTGCTTTGTTCTTCATGCAGGCGCTTGTGCCCGGTCAGGTCGCGCGCGATCTTCACATAGCCCATGACGGTTTCAGCCCGCAGCAGGGTGATTTCGCCGCTGCAGTAGAAGCGGCTGCCATCCTTGCGCACATGCCAGCGCTCGTCCTCGCCACGTCCGTGCTCGCGCGCCTGCAGCAGCTCGCTTTCCGCAATTCCCGCGCTGCGGTCTTCGGGCGAGAAGATCAGGTCATAGTAGGCCCCCATGACCTCGGCGCTGCTGTAGCCGAAAATCAGTTCCGCCCCCGTGTTCCAGTCGGTGATCAGGCCCTGTTCATCAAGGATGATGATGGCGAAATCATGGGTGCTCTCGGCGACCAGGCGCATGCGCTCCTGACCCAGGCGCAGGTCTTCCTCGGCTTCGCGGCGCTTGGTGATGTCGATGAAGGTAAGCACGGTGCCGTCGATGTGGTTCTCGCTGGAGCGGTATGGCAGCAGGCGCACGATATACCAGCAGTTGTCGGTACTGCTGACTTCGCGCTCCATCATGTTCAGCGACTCGAACACGGTGGTGGCATCTTCGGCCAGCAGCGGGTAGTTGAGCCGGTGCGTGATGTCCAGCAACGACCGGCCGGTATCCACTGGCAGCATGCTGAAGATATCGGTGGCGCGTGGGGTGAACCAGCGGATATGCATGTTGCGGTCGACGAACACCGTGGCGATGTCGGTGGAGGCGATCAGGTTCGACAGGTAGTCGTTGATCTTGTCGGTTTCCTCGACCTTGGTCTTGAGCTCGTAGTTGACCGTCAGCAACTCTTCGTTGATCGATTGCAGCTCTTCCTTGCTGGTTTCCAGCTCTTCGGTGGCGGAGCGCAGTTCCTCGTTGATCGCCTGCATTTCTTCATTGGACGCCTTGAGCTCCTCGCTGGAGACCTCGGACTGCTCGATGGTGTCCTGCAGGTGCATCTTGGTGCGCTGCAACTCGTGTTCGAGGCTGTTCAACACCTCGTTTTCGGTCTGCAGGTTGATTTCGTTCAAAACCGTACCGGCCTCGATGGGAGAAACGCCGAAGACGATCAGGCGCACCTCCTGATCGGTGATTTCATCCCGGTATGGCTGGCACATGATGTCGACCAGGTAGTCGCCGGACGGATCCGGGACGCGCATCTTGCGCGAGATCACCGGCTTGCCGCTCTGCTGTGCCTGGAAGAGTGTCGTGCGCAGTTCGAGGCGCAGCTGCGGCATGATCAGGATCAGCAGGTTGCTGCTCATTTCGCCCGCGACGTAGCGCAGGAAACGGCCTGCGCCTTCGCTCATGTGGAGGATCTCGGCACTCGCATCGACGATCAGGCTTGGCGGCAGACGCTGCTCAAGCGCCCGGTGGTGAATATCGGCGAAGGATACCTTGCGCGGCGCCTGCACCAGCGGAGGCTGGGCCACCGTGTTCGACAGGGTGAAGCCGCCACGCGGCATGGTAGGGGTGCGGCGGTTGACGCCTCCGCCGATCTTGGCACGGAAGATGCGGTTGCGCTTGTCCACCGGCACGAACAGGTCCGGGCAGGCATCGGCCGACTCCGAAGAGCCCATGAACAGGTACCCGCCTGGGCGCAGGGCGAAATGGAACATTTGCAGTATCTCGCGCTGGATCTCGCGGTCCAGGTAGATCAGCAGGTTGCGGCAGACGATGAGATCGATCTGGGAGAAGGGCGGATCGGCGAGCAGGCTGTGCTTGGCGAAGAGGATTTTCTCGCGGATCTCCTTGCGCACCCGGTAGTGCTGGCTGTCCTTGACGAAATACTGGCGCAGGCGCGTCGGTGGGACATCGGTGATGATGGCTTCGGAGTATTGTCCGGAGCGCCCGACCGCGATCGCCCGCTCGTCGATATCGGTGGCGAATACCTGCAGCTTGGCAGGAGTGGGTTCGAACTTCTGGTGTTCGGTGCACAGGATGGCCAGGCTGTAGGCCTCCTCGCCGGTGGAGCAGCCGGCCGACCAGATGCGCACCTCGTCGCGCCGGGGAACTTCGGGCTCGGTACCCATCAGTGGCGTCAGCACATGCCGCTCGAGTGCCTCGAACGCCTCGCGGTCGCGGAAAAAGTTAGTCACCCCGATCAGCATGTCGCCCAGCAGGTCCTTGGCTTCCTCGGCGTTGCTTTCCAGGTAGCGCTGGTAGGCGGGCAGGTCCGGCTGGGCCGTGACCTGCATGCGCCGCTCTATGCGGCGCAGCACCGTGGCCCGCTTGTAGTGCTTGAAATCGTGCCCGGTGCGTGTGCGCAGCAGCAGGAGAATGTCATGCAACACCTGCTCGGCGGCAGCCCGTTCCCGCTCGGCCGAATTGGCGGGCAGTTGCATGTCATGAGGCGGCGGCAGCTTGATCAACTGCGAGTTTCGCCACAGCTCGATCAGCTTGGCCGGGATGTCCGTCGCTGGCAGCACCACGTCGACCAGGCGGGTGGCAATGGCGGCCTGGGGCATGCCGTCGAACTCGGCATCGCTGGGCGACTGGACAAGGGTGACGCCGCCTTGCTCCTTGATGCGCGACAGGCCGACGGCGCCATCGCTCCCGGTGCCTGAAAGCACCACGCAAAACGCGTACTCCTTGTGCACATCGGCCAGGTCGCGGAAAAACAGGTCGATTGCGATGTGGTTGCCCACCGGGCGGTCAACGGGGATGACCCGCAGATAACCGTCGTTCATCGAGAGCTGGTTGGCCGGTGAAATCACGTAGACGTGGTTGGGTTCGATCGCACAGGTATCATTGACCTGTTTGACCGGCATCGGGGTCGAGTCCTGGATGATCTGGTCGGCGACGCTCTCATGCTTGGGCGAAAGATGCAGGACGATGACGAACGCCATGCCGCTATCGGCTGGCATCTGCTCGAAGAACGTCTTCAGCGCGCCCAGCCCCCCGGCGGATGCGCCGATACCCACCACCGGAAACAGCAGGTGGCTCGGCATGACGCCCTGACGCTCAGGCAGGGAATTCGGGCGCTTTGGAGTCGTTGTCATGATTGCTCGCACATCATCGGGAATACGCTTTCTGGCCAAGGGGTCCGCAACCATTATAGTGCCAGAGTCGGCATGAGGCATGCCGCGCAGCTTCAGCGCCCCGATTTGCAACTGCAAACCTGTCTCATTTACAGCCATGAGACAACCCTCTACACTCAGCCGCCTGATGCTTCAAGCGACTGCGTGCAAGGGCCTGCCAGATGGAATGGAACGGAATCAACCTGCGCTGGGCCTATACCGACCTGCTGCTGAGCCTTGGCCGCAAGACCCAGTGCCTGCAGCGCGCCCATGACGTACTGCACGATGCTTTCATCCGCTTCGTCCTTGCCAGCCAGCGCGCGCGTATCGAGCAGCCCAACGCCTACCTGCGGCGGGTCGCGCACTCCGTGCTCATCGACCATTACCGCGATGCCTCGCGCTTTCTGCCAATGCCCGAAGGCGATCTCGAGCCCTGGATGGATACCCGCCAGGACGCTGGGTTCGCGCCGTCGGCCGAGCATCTGGCCGACCTGCAGCAGCGCCTCGACGCCATCCAGCGCATCCTCGACCACCTGCCGCCGCGTTGCCGCGAAGTGTTCTGGCTGGCGCGTATCGAGGGCCATCGCCAGGTCGAGGTCGCGCGCATGCTCGGCATCGGCGTGTCGATGGTCGAGCGCCACCTGGTGCGGGCGCTGCTCGACCTGCGCGAGGCCCGCGAGCAGTTCGCCTCGTGAATACGCCACGCCACCAGGCCGCGCGCTGGTTCACTCGCCTCCTGGACCTGCCGCCCGACCATCCCGACCACCAGGCCTTCCAGCAATGGCTCGCCGCCGACCCGCGCCATGCCAGCGAGTACCAGGCCTTCGGTGAGCTGTGGGGCAACTTCGCAAGCACCGCGCAGACCCAGGCGCTGGCCACGGCCATGGAAAAGGTCAGCCGGCGGCGCTTTGTGCGCAACAGCGCGCTGGGTGGGCTGGGATTGGCCATGGCCGCAGGCGGGCTGTTGTCGTGGCGCGGCCAAGGCGAGCAGATGCTCATGACCCGCACTGGCGAGACGCGCAAGGTGCGGCTGGAGGATGGCAGCGAAGTCTTCCTCGACGCCGACACGCGGATTCACGTGCTGCCCGGCGAGACGAGCCGGCAGGTATTCCTGCTGCGCGGACGCGCCATCTTCAGCGTCCGGCATGCGCCCGGCCGGCCCTTCATCGTCGATGCCGGCACCGCCCAGGTCCGCGTGCTCGGCACCCGCTTCGTGGTCGAACGGCTGGAGCCCAAGGTGCAGGTGAGTGTCGCCGAAGGGCGGGTCGAGTTTTCGAGCGAAGGCCAGAAGATGTTGCTGACTCAGGACCAGGTAGCCGAGGCGGATGGCGCAGGACAGATCCGCCGGCTGCAGCGCTCCGCCGCGGGGGCGTTCAGTTTCGCCCAGGGCAGCCTGACCTTCGAAAGCGCCAGCCTGGGCGAGATAGCCGCGGCGTTGTCGCGGTACCGCACAGTGCCGGTGACGGCCCTCCGGCCGGAGGGGCAGACTATCACGGCGGTGGTGCAGGTGGGGGATGTGGAGCGGTTCGTGGCGTTGTTGCCCGAGTTGGCGCAGGTTCGGGTGGAAGAGCGGGAAGGGGCGACGGTGCTCGTGCCACGCTGACGGGTTCAGGGCGCAGTGGGGGCAGGTTCCATGGTTCAGTGAAAGCATGCGCGGCCCTAGGCTTGCGGGCTTGCCGCTAGCCCCTTCGCTGGCAGGGAGGAACCCGACCCAGGCAATTTTTCCTATCTCTGGTAGGGGTTTTCCGGCGCTCCTCCGTTAATACGTATCCCAAGTCCCTGACGAGCCGCTTCATGACGTTCACGCCCCTGAAAACCCTGGTCGCCTCCGGCATCCTCACATTGTCCTTGCACGCCGCCGCTGCGCCGATCGACGTCGACCTGCCGCGCCAGCCACTGGCCGCTTCGCTCAAGCAGCTGGCGAGCCTTGCCGGCGTCAGTCTGGCGGTGGACGACAACCTGGTCGCGGGCCAGTCGGCGCCGGCGCTCAAGGGCCGCTTCGAATTCAGCAACGCCCTGGAGCAGATGCTCGCAGGCTCGGGCCTGAGCGTGCGCCAGCAAGGGGGCGTGTGGCTGGTCGTCAAGCGAGAAGCCACGGATGCGCTGGAACTCTCGTCCACCAACATCGATGGCGTGACCGGCGCGCAACCCACCGAGGGCACGGGCTCGTATACCGCGCGGGCCGTGACCATCGGCAAGGGCGTGGCCTCGCTGCGCGAAACGCCGCAATCGGTGAGCGTCGTCACCCGCCAGCAGATGGATGACCGCAACCTGACCTCGCTCGACCAGGTGCTCTACCAGGCGCCGGGCATCACCTTGCAGACCCGCAACTTTGGCGACCACCAGTTCAACGCCCGCGGTTTCGAACTGGGCGCCGATGCCTACCTGGTCGATGGCATGCCTGGAGTCATCCATAGCCCCACCGGCTGGATGACCCCGGACACCGCGGTGTATGACCGCGTGGAGATCCTGCGTGGCGCCGCC
>NZ_DATELE010000269.1:0-5225 GCF_035277045.1 Pseudomonas sp.
TCAGCCCCTTGATGATCAATGACGAAGCGTTCACGATCATCGACCTGAGCAAGATGCTCGACCAGTGCCAACTGGAGAGGCTGCCTTACTCTATCCGTATTCTTCTGGAAAACGTGGCCCGCTGCTCGCCCGCTGCATTGCCTTCGGTACTCGCGCGCGCCATAAGGCAGGGGCCCGATTGCGAGGTACCTTTCCAGCCCAACCGCCTGATGTTCCATGACACCACCTGCCTGCCGGCACTGGCCGACTTCGCTGGCATGCGCGATGTGGTGGCTGAGCTGGGTGGCGATCCGCAGGCGATGAATCCGTTGATTCCCGCTGTGCTGACCATCGACCACTCGGTGATCGTCGAACGCTATGCCGAAGCCGATTCGGTCGAACAGAACCTGGATATCGACTTCCGCCGCAACGGCGAACGCTACCAGTTCATCAAGTGGGCCCAGGAAAGCCTGGATAACTTCGGCGTCATCCCGCCGGGAACCGGCATCATCCATCAGATGAACATGGAGGCACTTGCCCAGGTGGTCTGGGAAAGTGCTGGCGAAAACGGCGAGCGTCTGCTGCACCCCGATGACATGGTCGCGACCGACAGCCACACCCCGATGATCAACGCCATCGGTGTGCTGGGCTGGGGTGTCGGTGGCCTGGAAGGGCAGGCTGCGATGGTTGGCGAGCCGGTGCCGATCAGTTTTCCAGAGGTGATCGGCATCCGTCTCACCAATGCCCTGCGCCCAGGCGTGACCGCCACCGACCTGTCGCTGCACGTGGCGCAAATCCTGCGCAAGCGCTCGGTGGTCGGCAAGTTCGTCGAGTTCACCGGCCCTGGCCTGTCCGGCCTGAGCTGGGCGGCACGCGGTACCGTTTCGAACATGGCTCCTGAATACGGTGCGACGGTGGTGTTTTTCCCGTTCGATAACGAGACCTTGGCTTACCTTGAGTTGAGTGGCCGCTCGGCGCATTTGCGTGACAAGGTGATCAGCTACATGAGCGCCCAGCCGCTTTGGCGCCGTGACGAACTGGCCGAACCGCAGTTCGATGAGCTGATCGAACTGGACCTGGCAAGCATCGAACCGAGCGTCGCCGGACCCCACCAGCCACACCAGCGCCAGCCGCTGTCCAAGGCTGCGGCGTCGTTCCGTGACGAAGTCATGGGCGGCGGTAATCTGATCAATTCGCCCGAGGGACAATGCTTTCTCGAGCCTGCGTTTGGTGAGTCGATCACCCACGGCGCCGTGGTGATCTCGGCGATCACCAGCTGCACCAACACCGCCAACCCGCCGCAGATGATCCAGGCCGGCCTGTTGGCGCGCAAGGCCCGCGCGCTGGGCCTGCAACGCAAGCCATGGGTAAAGACCTCGCTCTCGCCCGGCTCGCAGGTGGTGGCTGACTACCTGGCTGAAGCCGACTTGCTGGCCGACTTCTCCGCCTTGGGCTTCGACCTTGCCGGCTTCGGCTGCATGACCTGCATCGGCAACTCGGGCAAGCTTGAAGAGCATGTGGAGGAATTTGCCGACCAAGGGCTCAAGGGTGTGGTGGTACTGTCTGGCAACCGCAATTTCGAAGGCCGGGTGAACCCCAAGGTGCCTGCGGGTTACCTGGCGTCACCTGCGCTGTGCGTGGCGTATGCAATCGCTGGCACCATCGATATCGACCTGACCACCCAACCGTTGGGTGAAGATACCCACGGCCAACCGGTCTACCTGCATGACCTGATGCCTTCGGAGGCGGAAATCGCCGAGCAGGTGGCGCGGGTCGTCAAGCCGGAGTTCTTCCAGCAACGTCTGGCCACTGTCTGGGATGGCACGCACCACTGGCAGGCACTCTCCGCCCAAGGCAGTGTGCAGTTCCCGTGGAGCCCGCGGTCGACCTACCTGCGCCGCCCGCAATACCTGGCGGATATCCAGGCAAAGCCCAAGGCATCCTTGGCGGTCACGGGCGCTCGTGCCCTGATGATCCTGGGCGACAACGTCACCACCGACCATATCTCCCCGGCCGGCGCCATCCCTGCCAACAGCCTGGCTGGCCAATGGCTGCTCGAGCGGGGTGAAGACCCGCGCGACCTCAACCAGTACTCCACCCGCCGCAGCAACCACGAAGTGATGTTGCGTGGCGCGTTCACCAACAAGTCGGTAAAAAACCGCCTGCTGGGTGAGCTGCAACCTGGTTTGGGCGCCTGGGCATGGAATGCTGACCACAGCGAATGCCTGCCCCTCTATGAAGCCGCCAAGAGCTACGCCGAGCACAACACGCCGATGGTGCTGTTTGCCGGTATCAACTTCGGTGCAGGCTCAAGCCGTGACTGGGCGGCGAAGGCGCAGGCGCTGCTCGGTGTGAAGGCAGTGGTTGCCCAGAGCATCGAACGCATCCACCGCAGCAACCTGATAGGCATGGGCGTCTTGCCTCTGTTGTTCAAGCCCGGCCAGAGCGTCGACGACCTGCAATTGGACGGTACGGAGCAGTTCGACTTCCTTGGCCTCGATGCACTGGTGGTGGGCGACAACGCCATCATCCTGGTGGTGCGTCGCAGCGACGGGCGTCGCGACGAAGTCGAGGTCATCGCCCGCGTCGATTCGCAACAGGAAGTGCGCTACCTGAGTAATGGCGGTGTGCTGCCTTACGTGATTCGCAAAGTCGTCGCACGCACGCGCCACTGACCTTGCTGCCCCCGTGCTGCGGGGGCAGCCCAAGGATGGCCAATGCAACGGGCACCTGTGCTCACATCATTCTGCAAGTGGGAGTATCACCCATGTTCGCGTACGTCGGATCGCGCACCACACGGGAGCGCAACGCCCGTGGTGATGGCATCACCGTCTACAAGGTGGATCAGCAAGCGGGCACTCTGGAGCAAGTCCAGGTGCTCGACGACCTGGTCAACCCATCATTTCTCGCCCTCAACCGGGCAGGCGACCGCCTGTATACCGTGCATGGAGATCGCAGCGAAGTCAGCGCCTTCAGCGTCGACAAGGCAAGCGGCAAGCTGACTTTCCTGAACCGGAGGGGCTGTGAGGGCAAGAACCCGGTACACCTCGCGCTCGACCCAAGTGAGCGATTCCTGGTGGTCTCCAACCACGTCAGTGGAAGCCTGGCAGTGCTCCACGTTGCGCAAAGTGGCGAGTTGGGCGGCATCAACCAGCTGCTCCAGCTGGAAGGCCCGATCGGCCCGCACCGCATCGAGCAGCCTTTCGCCAAACCGCATTTCAATCCGTTCGATGCTTCCGGCAACTTTGTACTGGTGCCAGACAAAGGGCTGGATCGGGTGTTCAGCCTGCGCTTCGCCGACGGCAAGCTGATTCCGGCCGAGCAGTCGTTCGTGCAGGCGCGCGAAGGCTCGGGGCCGCGGCATATCGCGATGCACCCCAGGGCAGATTTCGCCTACGTGATCAACGAACTGGACTCCAGCGTGACCAGCTACCACTTCGATTGCTCCAGCGGTGCGCTGCAGCCATTCCAGATTCTGCCATCGCTCCCGGAGTTCTACACGGGCAACAGCCGGGCTGCAGAGATCGAGATAGACCGTAGTGGCCGTTTCCTCTACGCCTCCAACCGCGGCTACGACAGCATCGCGGTGTATGAAGTCGACGAAGTCAGCGGCTTGCTCTCCTTCTTGCACTGCGTGCCCAGCGCAGGCAAGACGCCGCGGTTCTTCGCCCTTGCCCCCAATCAACGTTTCCTTTTTGTCCTCAATGAGGACAGCGACAGCATCGTGTCGTTTGCCGTCGACCCACGCAGTGGCGGCTTGAGCAAGACGGACTTCGCGGTTTCGACCGGCAGTCCGGTGTGCATGATCTTTTCTGCCTGATAGCCCGTTGTACCTATAACAATTAAAGGGCGGGCCACGGTTCGCTCTGAATGAGGTCTTCATGAACAACAACAAAAATGTCGATGAGCAGGCAATCGTCCGCAAGGTCACGTTGCGGATCATTCCTTTCATGTTCCTGCTGTATATCGTTTCGTACCTTGACCGCGCCAACATCGGCTACGCCGCGCTGGAGATGAACAAGGAGCTTGCTCTCACCAGTGAGGCGTTCGGATTCATCTCCGGGATTTTCTTCATCGGCTACTTCCTGTTCGAAGTGCCAAGCAACATCATGCTCAACAAGTTCGGTGCGCGGGTGTGGATCGCCCGCATCCTGGTCACCTGGGGGCTGATCGCCGCGATGACCGCCTTCGCCCAGACCGCCAGCCAGCTGTACGTGTTGCGCTTCTTCCTGGGCGTGGCCGAGGCGGGGTTCTTCCCCGGGGTGATCGTCTACCTGACCTTCTGGTTCCGCTCGCGTGAACTGGCCACCACCGTGGCACTGTTCACCGCCGCGATCCCGGTCAGCTACATCATCGGCGCGCCGCTCTCGACCTGGATCATGGATAACATCGCGTGGCTGGACTGGAGCGGCTGGCGCTGGATGCTGTTCCTCGAAGGCGTGCCGGCAGTGTTCCTGGGGATTGCCTGCTTCTTCTTCCTCACCGACAAACCCGAACAGGCCAAGTGGCTCACCCAGGTCGAAAAGGACTGGCTGATGGCTGAACTGGAACGCGATCGCCAGAGCCGCAAGAACGTCAAGCGCCTGAGTGTTCTCAAAACCATGGTCAACAAGAAGGTGCTGTACCTGTCCTTTATCTACTTCGTCTACCAATGCGGCAGCCTCGGGGTTGGCTACTGGATGCCGCAGATCATCAAAGGCTTTTCCAGTGAGCTGACGCACACCCAGATCGGCCTGATCGCGATGCTGCCGTACATGGTCGCGACGCTGGCCATGATCGTGTGGTCGCGCAGTTCCGACCGGCACAACGAGCGCAAGATGCATTCGGCCATCCCGCTGGCGATCGCAGCATTTGGCCTGGTCGGCGCCGGAATGCTGCCCAGCCCCGTGGCTTCGATGGTGATGATCTGCGTGGCCCTGTCTGGTCTTTACAGTTTCAAGTCACCGTTCTGGGCATTGCCCACCCTGTTCCTCGATCGCGCCACCGCAGCGGTATCGATCGCCGTGATCAACTCGATCGGCAACCTCGGTGGTTTCGTCGGGCCGTCGATGATCGGCGTGGTCAAGGGCAACAGCCAGAGCGCGGCCAGTGGCCTGTTGTTCCTCAGCGCGCTGCTGCTGATCGCGTTCCTGATGACCGCATTGATGCGCGTCACCAACAAAGACCCGGATCAGCCGGTGGCGGCCTCGGCCCACTGATCCTGGAGCCACACCGGCACCCTTGGTCTTCATCCCTGAGCAACGCCT
>NZ_DATELE010000270.1:0-5376 GCF_035277045.1 Pseudomonas sp.
CAGGATCTGGTCCTTGGCACAGGCTTGGGCGAAGGATTTGGTGAGACTGACCACCGCGGCCTTGGTCGCGGCGTAGTGGGCGTTCTGCGGGTGGGCCTTGAAAGCATCGACCGACGTGACGTTGACGATGCGGCCCGTGACCAGCGGGGCCTCCACGTAGGCCTGCATGTGGCGCACCGCGGCGACCATCATGTGGTAGGTGCCCTTGATGTTGACGGCGTTCTCAAGGTCCCATTCTTCATCGGTGATCTCGAGGATGTCCTTGCGCGGATAGATCGCCGCGCTGTTGACCAGGCAATGCACCCGGCCCAGAGCGTCGACGATCTGCTGGAAAGCACCGTGCGCGCTGTCCTTGCGGGCGATGTCGCCGACCGCGATGGCAACGTCGCAACCTTGCGCTTCAAGGGCCTGTTTCGCGACGGCCAACAGTTCTTCATTCCGGTCGATCAGGCCGATCTTGCCCGCGCCCCGCTTCACCATCAGCCGGGCAGTTTCCAGGCCCAGACCCGAAGCGCCACCTACGATCACCACCGTTTGCCCATCCATAAACACCTCCGTGATTGAGTCTTTACGTAAGATGCCTGTTGTCTTACATTTGGTCAATCGTCAGATCGCAGACAGGTCCCGCCATGCCCGCATCGTGCCTAGCGCCCACTTCCTCGCCTCATGCCCGGGACCGCCTGCTGGAGGCGGCCACCACCCTGTTCGCTCTCCACGGTTACCAGGCCGTCAGCCTGCGCGACCTGGCAGCTCATCTGGGCCTGCAGGCGGGCTCGCTGTATCACCACATCGAAAGCAAACAGGGGTTGTTGTTCGAGCTCATCGAGTCCAGCCTGACCGACCTGCTTTACGACACCCGGCGTTGTCTGAAGGGCGTCGAGGCCCATGACGAACGCTTGAAATGCTTTGTCCAGGCGTTCGTGACCTACAGTCAGGCGTATCCAGACCGGCTGGTGCTGGTAACGCGCGAAATGATCAACCTGAAGGATGACCAGAGGGCACATATCGAGCAACTGCGGACCGCCTATAGCGGTTTCCTGCGCGATATCGTGGCTGCGGAGTGCGGCCTGTCGCCAGGCCGGTCAGGAGAGAAAGCGGCATCGATCGCTCATGCTGTACTGGGCATGCTGTGTGGCCAGGCCCACTGGCGTCGGCCAGGCGATAGCCAGGAGTCGCTGGCCAGCCTGCTGGCCACGTATGCGCTCGGGATTGTTCGCACGGGGGCTGCGGCCTAGCGTTGAGCCTGCAGCAAATGCACGGGCCACCTTCAGGCAGCCCGTGATCGATCCTGCTTCAATCTAGTCCTGCAACTGCCCCGCCAGTTGCTTCACCCTCGCCAGATCACCACCGGCAACCCTGGTCACCCCAGCGCCATACTCGGCATCGGCCTTGTACAGGAACGACAACATGATGTGCTTGCTCTCGTCATCGGTCGTGGCCAGGGACTGGCCGAAGCTGTTGATCAGGTCCTGCCGGTCTTTCTTGCTGTAGGAACGGTACAGGTCGCCGGCCTGTTTGAAGTTCTGCTCACGCTGGATCTTCTTCTGCTGCGTCGTGCCGCTGAGCGGCAGCTCGCTGTAACGCGCCGACGCGGTCGATTCGCGCGGGTTCAACCGGCTCGGCTCGTAGTTCACGCCGGTGGTGGTGTGGCCGGTGTTCATCGCACCGTCCTGGTTGCCATTGTTGACCGCCGCGACCGGACGGTTGACGGGCACGCTCAGGCCATTGGCGCCAATGCGGTACATCTGGGTATCGGCATAGGCGAACAGGCGCCCTTGCAGCAGCCGGTCTTCGGAGGGTTCGATGCCCGGCACCACGTTGGACGGCGCCATGGCGACCTGCTCGGTCTCCTGGAAGACGTTGTCGACGTTCCGGTTCAGGACCATCTGGCCGATCTTGCGCTCGGGCACGTCTGGCCAGATCTTGGTGGCATCCAGCGGGTCGAAGTCGAACTGCGCCAGTTGCTCAGGCTGGAGCGTCTGGATGTAGAGGTCCCATTTCGGGAAATCGCCCTTGCTGATCGCCCCGACCAGGTCGGTGGTCATGTGCGCGTAATCCTTGCCCTGCACGCTTTCGACCTGCTTGGGGTCGAGGTTCTTCACGCCTTGCAGGCTCTTCCAGTGAAACTTGACGTAGGTCACCTCGCCCTTGGCGTTGACGAACTTGTAGGCGTGGACGCTGTTGCCATCCATGAAGCGATAGCCAACCGGCGTCCCTTCGTTGGAATAGAGCTGGGTGAGCGTGCGGGTGGCTTCGGGTACATGGCTGAAGAAGTCGAAGCGGCGCGAGTCGTCATCCAGATTGGTGCGCGGGTCGGGCTTGAAGGCATGGACCATGTCGGGAAACTTGATCGCATCGCGAATGAAGAACGTCGGGAAGTTGTTGCCGACCAGGTCCCAGTTGCCGTCGGCGGTGTAGAACTTGGTGGCGAAGCCGCGTGGGTCGCGCAGGGTTTCCGGGGAGTGGTTGCCATGGACCACCGCGCTGAAGCGCACGAACACGGGCGTGTGGCTGCCAGGCGTGAAGACCTTGGCCTGGGTCAGTTCGGAAATGTCGGTACTGGCAACGAACTCGCCGTGCGCACCGGTACCGCGCGCATGCACCACCCGCTCAGGGATGCGCTCACGGTCGAAGCGTTGCAGCTTTTGCAGCAGTTGCACGTCTTGCACAAGCGCCGGCCCGTTAGCCCCTGCGGTCTGGGAGTTCTGGTTGTCGCCGACCGGAGCGCCGTTGTCGCGGGTCAATGGATCGGCACAGGCCGCTGTCGCGCTCAACAGGCCGGCGGCTAGCAAGCTAAGGGTGTACCCCGAAAAAGTCTTGGTTTTCATGGTCTTTCATTCCCAAATTGCTGTAATTCAGCAGGATTGGGGATGCTAGTGATTCCAGGGGTGGCAACCCAATAGGGAATGCTTACCATGCCAATGCGTTTTTACTATTGTTTCAGTTAGTTACGAGATCTTTGTAACATCAGGCATTAGAAATTCGACTGACGCTGGTGATCTCACCGCTCCAGATCATCTCGAAATGCGCGCTCTGGATGACCGAGCTCACATGCCGTGGTGTCAGCAGCGCCCAGCACTGGTTGCCGGCTGATCGCACCGAGTTGTAGCGCAGCCCCTGGCACCCTTCGCGCTTGGCGGCGCGGCCGAGTACCTGCGATTGGCTGTAGTTGTCCGGGTCATAGATCGCGTCCGTCAGTGGAACCCCAGTGGCATCGCGGCTGCCAGCTTCGCTAAAGCGACAGCTCAACCCCCGGAACACAAAGCGGTCGTAGCTCAAGCCGGCCACGTTGGCCCAGTACCGCTGTTGGTGATGCCGCACTTCGGCAATCGCCGTGTCCAGCGTGTCGCCAAGATAGAGCACGCCATAGGCGCCATCGCTGAAGCGCGAGCCCGCCGGGTTGATGTGGGTGAACGGCGCGGTGGCGTAGGAGCAACCGGGAATGCCGAAGGGAATCTCGGCCAAGGGGATCAGCTCAAGGCGCCCGAGCTCGTTCTGCAAGCGGGGATTGGTCAGCGCCTGGATCTGGTACAGCGCCTGGAATTCGGATGCATCCGCCACGTCATTGAATAGATCGATCGGTGGAAACTTGGAGTTCACCAAGCGATACCCGCATTGATCTTCCGCCTCCAGCGCCGGCAACGTGCCGAGCGCTACCACTGCGCGCCCCGCAAGGTGTCGATCCGCCGGAAGGTTTCGTATAGCGAGACCATGTCGCCTTGGGCCATGACATCCAACGGAGTACGGCCATTGAAAAAGGCGTTGCGGTTTTCCATTGCCGGAAAGCCGTAGGCATTTTCGGGATTGTCGAAGATCGTGCGCAATGCGCCATGGATGTTCAGCACGAAGCTGATGCGATGCATCTGGTCCTGGTCGAGACTGACCGACCACCCGGCGTCAGCCTGCCTCGCCCGGGTGCAGGTGCTGCGCGAGATCCGCAGGATCTTGCAGGCCTGCTCGGTAGTGGCTTTCCACCTGTCCAGGATGCGCAGCGCCGCGCGCAGGCCGGTGACACACTGGGCCTTGGTCAGTTGCTCGGGGTGAAGGACGGCCGACATGACATTTACCTCGATTGAATCTACAGACTCAAGATTAGATCATTTGCATCCACTGACGCAATCGCTGCACGCCTGTGTCGGCAACCCTGCGCAGATATGGAATAATCCGCGCCGTCGCGGCGTGATCGCAGCTTCAGCCCATCTTCCCTGATCCCGCCGGTCGTGTAATGAGAGATTCAACCGCCACCTTCACCCGTGGCCCCGTCACCCATCACGTGCGCGTGATGGCGGTGACAAGCGCCCTCGGCCTGCTGGCCATTTTCCTCACGGACATCCTGACCCTGACCTACGTGGCCATGCTGCGGGACGAGGTGCTGGTCGCCGCGGTCGGTATCGCCAAGACACTGGCCTTCTTCAACTCGAGCCTGGTGGCGGGAGTGGTGGTCGCGGGCGGCACGATGATCTCGCGCAGGGTTGGCCAGGGCTGTCGCGGCTCGGTACCGCCGCTGGTCACGTACACGCTTGTGCTGGCAACGCTCATCTCGGCCTTGGTATCGCTGATCCAGTGGTATTACCTGGACTATTTCGCCGGCTGGCTGGGCGCAAGCGCACCGTCGTCACCGCTCGCCCGGCAATTCATCGCCATGACGCTGCTGTCTTCGGTGCTCATGGCAGTCACCCAGGCCAGCGCCCAGGCGCTTCGGGCCCATGGGCATAGCGGTCGGGCACTTGCGGTCGTGCTGGCGGCGGCGCTGTGCCTTGCCGTTGTCGATCCAGTACTGATCTTCGGCCTCGACCTCGGGCTGTTCGGCGCCGGCGTGTCCTGTCTGGTGGCCGGGGCGGCGGGCTGCCTGTTCGGACTGCATCAGGCAGGGCGCCATATAGGGCTGTCGCGCCGTGTTCGTCTTCGGCTGCTGCGGCTGTACGGGCAACGAATCGCCGGCACCGCCCTGCCCTTTACCCTGGCCAACCTGGCAACCCCGGTGGCCCTCACCTACACCATGGCTCATCTGGCGGTGTTCGGCGTCTCGGTAATGGCGGGCATGGCGGTGATGGACAGGGTCTTGCAGATCACCTACTGCCTGTACTTCGCGCTGCCCAGCGCGCTGGTGCCGGTGCTCGCGCAGAATCTCGGGGCGCACCGCAGCGCGCGCGCAAAAGCCGCGCTGCAGAGCGCCGCCCGGCTGGTGGTCGGGTTTGGGCTCGCCGCCTGGGCGCTGCTGTGGGGTGCATCGCCCTGGCTCAGCCACCTGTTTGCGATCACCGGGCCGGGCCAGCAGCTGATCCACGACCTGTGCCGCTTCGGACCCGGGCCGTGGTTGCTGATCGGGCTGGATTTCATCGCCATCTCGGTCTTCATCAGCCAGGGCCGCACCTG
>NZ_DATELE010000271.1:0-3156 GCF_035277045.1 Pseudomonas sp.
GCTCGCGGTCATGGCCGATGTCTTGCGAGTTGCCAACGGGATAAACCGGGAAGAGGTGATCCGCGCGTGACTCAAGGCTCGACCTGATCCGGCACTGCTGCGGCCTTGCCGATTGCCGCTGTGTCGTCCCCCGGTTTTTGCCTGAGCCCGGCCAAGGCGTGCATGCTGGGTTTCAAGGCCTGGTAGAGATTGCAATACTGCTCGAACATATGGTCGTACATGACTTTCCTTGCCGGATCTGGCTGGGCACGCGGACGCAACGTGCGCCAGTTGCGTACCTCTGCCAGGGTTTCGATTTCGCCGATGGCCAGCGCTGCCAGCATGGCCCCGCCCAGTGGCGCCTCGACGGCCTGCTCGATCGTGAGGACGGGGTAGCCGGTGATGTCGGCGATGATCTGCATCCACAAGTCCGATGCCGCGGCACCGCCGACCACGATCAGCTCCGGATCAAGCCGTAACGCCCCCAGCTGGCCGCGCTCTATGTTGTGGCGCAAGGCAAATGCCAGGCCTTCCAGGACCGCGCGGTACAGGTGCGCCCGGGTATGGAACAGCGACAGGCCGACGTAGGCGCCGGACGCCTTGGCATCCCAGACCGGGCTGCGTTCCCCCATCAGGTAGGGCAGGAACACCAGCCCATCGGCGCCGGCAGGGGTCTTGGCCGCATCCCGCTCCATCAGCTGATGCACTTCGGTGCCTGGCGCCTGGGCGGCTGCCTGTTTCTCCTGCGCGCAGAACTGCTCGCGAAACCAGCTGACCGAAGCCCCGGCCGCGATCGCGCCGCCAAAAATGTAGATGTCCTCAAGGGCGTTGTGCACGTAGGGCATGCTGATCAGGCCCAGGTCGGCCTCGGTGCGCTGGTTGATGAAGCCCCAGCACATGCTGGTCCCCAGCATGGCGACATGGTTTCCGGGCTCGAGCACTCCGGCGGCCAGGGTGGCCATCGCCGCGTCGACGCCACCGGCCACCACGGGGGTACCAGCGCTCAGGCCGAGGCGCCGCGCCGCGTCGGGCAGCAACCCACCGACGATCTCGCGGGACTCCACCAGGCGCTGGGGCATCAGGGCAGGGTCGATGCCCAGCGCGTCGAGCATCGGGGTTGACCACTTGCGCGCATGGATGTCATAGACCCCGCCGATATTGCCCGCCGAACTGTGGTCCACGGCCAGCTCACCGGTCAGCTGATACTGCACATAGCTGTTGGGCGGCAACAGGTAGCGCGTCCTGGCCCAGACCTGTGGCTGATTGCGCTTGATCCACAGCATCTTGGTGAAGCCATGGTAGCTGTCCACGCCATTGCCGGTGACGCGCTTGAGCGTCGCGACATCCACGTGCTGGCGCACCCACCGCACCTCGGCGGTGGCGCGCCGGTCCATCCAGATCAGGCAGGGGTGCAGCGGCTTGATGTCGGCATCGACCGGAATTCCCGAGTCGCCATACAGGCTGCTGACGCAGATCGCCTTGATCTGCCCGGCCGGCACCGGGCTTTGGGCAACCACTGCCGCGACCGTCTCATGGACCGCGTCCAGCCAGACGTCCGGCCATTGTTGCGCCCAGAGCGGGCGCGGTTGTTCTACCTGATAACTGACTGACGCCTGCGCAAGAATGTCACCCTTGGTCGACACCAGCAGCGCCTTGGTACTTTGTGTTCCGATATCAACCCCGATCACGTAACGCATGATCCTGCTCCTTGTCGGTTTAGCGGTCGCGGCTGCGACTGATGTAGATGGCCAGCAGAATGATCGCGCCCTTGATGATGTTCTGGATGTATGGGGAGATACCCATCAGGTTGAGGCCGTTGTTGAGCACACCCAGCATCATCGCGCCGACCAGGGTGCCAACGATGGCGCCGCGGCCACCGGCGATCGCGGTACCGCCCAGCACCACGGCGGCGATGGCATCAAGCTCGAAGCCCACCCCGGCGTTGGGTTGCCCGCTCATCAGCCGCGAGCTCAGGACGATGCCCGCCACGGCAGCGGTCAGGCCGCTGAGGGTGTAGACCAGCAGCTTGTAGCGCGAAACGCGTACGCCACTGAGCCGCGCGGCCTCTTCGTTGCCGCCGATGGCATAGATGTAGCGGCCCAGGGGCGTCTTGTGCAGCAGGATGTAGGCCAGCACGTACATCACCGCCATGACCAGGATCGGCACCTGCAGGCCCAGGACTTCGCCGCGGCCCAGGAAGGCAAATTCCTGCGGCAGGCCGGAGATGGGATAGCCACCGGTATAGAGCAACGCCAGGCCACGGGCGATGCCCATTGTCGCCAGTGTGACGATGATCGGTGGCATCCTGGCGTAGGCGACGAACACGCCGTTGCCCGCCCCGAACAATGCGCCGACAGCCAGTCCCGCGAGCATCGCGAGTTCCATCGGGAAGCCCGCCACCATCAGGCCGGCGGTCAGGGTGCCGGACAAGGCCATGACCGGCCCCACGGACAGATCGATGCCGCCGGTCAGGATCGCGCAGGTCATGCCTACCGCGATGATGGCGATGATCGACACCTGGCGAAGGACGTTGCTGAGGTTGCTGGCGGTCAGGAAGTTGTCATTGGCCAGGGACATCGCCACGAAGATCACGATGAATCCAGCAAGCGGATAGAACACCGGCGAGGTGCGCCATTTGCTCAAGCGCACACTGATCGGCGAAGGCCCCTGGCCTCCAAGCGGGGTATGGGTGACATCATTCATCGTTGGCCGCTCCCGTCGCGTAGCGCATTATTTCGTTGGAATTCACCGCCGCGCCCGAGAGGGTCGTGACTATCTTGCCATGCCGGAACACCGCCACCCGGTCGCTGAGACCGACCACTTCAAGCAGGTCCGAGGACACCACGATGATCGAGACGCCCTGCACCGTCAGTGCACGCATCAACCGATAGATCTCGGCTTTGGCGCCCACATCGATGCCGCGCGTGGGCTCATCGAAGACCAGCACCTTGCAGGCGTGGTTGAGCCAGCGCGCGATCACCACCTTCTGCTGGCTGCCGCCACTGAGGTTGCGCACCTGACAGTCATGGTCCGGCGCCTTGACCTGGACCTTGCGCATCAACGCGTCGACCACCTGGCCTTCGTCGCGACGGTCGATGATGAAGCCCCGGCCGCAGTGCTTGAGCAGGTTGTTGAGGGTGATGTTCTCGCGGATGGAAAAGGGTAGTATCAGGCCTT
>NZ_DATELE010000272.1:0-3043 GCF_035277045.1 Pseudomonas sp.
TTGGTCGCGACCGTGGCCTCGAGTGCCGTGGGTCCCTCGCGCAGGGACTCGCCACGCATGATCCCAGCGCAATGAATCACTGCATTGAGGCTGGGGTGGCTGGCAATCAGTTCGCCGATGACCCGCTGGCTTTCCGCGGCATCGCTGGTGTCGAGCACCACGTGGCGCAGGCCGGGGTTCGCCGCGACGACCTGCTTGAGCACCGGCTCGCGGCGCCCGGCGATGATGACGTCGTTACCCAAGGCCAGGAAGGCCTCGGCCAGCGCGCGGCCGATACCGCTGCCGCCACCGGTGACCAGAAGAGTGTTGCCTGTGGTTTGCATGGTTGACTCCCGTGAAGTGAGAGGTGGGAGGCGCGACGCTCATCACGCCGCGGCCTGAACCGCGTCGCGCGCGCGCTGCAGGCAATTGGTCAGGTGCAGGCGCATCGCCGCGCGGGCTGCATCAGCGTCTTTGTGAGCGACCGCGGCGTAGATCTGCTCGCGTTCACGGACCTGTAGCGTGCGCCGATGCTCGGTGACGCCGGGTGTTGCCGGTTGGGTGGCAGCCAGCAACGTAGTGCTCAGGTGCGTCATGGCATCGATGAAAAAACTGTTGCCGGTGCACTGGGCAATCTGCAGGTGGAAATCGAAGTCGATGCGCGTGCTTTGCTCATCGATCTGCTCAAGCGCGTTGGCCGCATCGAGCGCTGCGCGAATGGCCAGCAGTTGCGCGGGCGTGGCGCGTTGCGCTGCGATGGCAGCGGCCTCCACCTCAAGACTCAAACGAAGCTCGATGATCGCAGCCGCATCGTAGGCGGTGCCTTTTTCAGGCTTGCTGTCCTGGAAGTCGCCAGGCCGCATCGTGTCCACCACGAAGGTGCCAATGCCACGGCGAGTCTCCACCAGGCCCTCTGCCTGAAGGCGCGACATGGCTTCGCGAACCACGGTGCGGCTGACCCCGCGCTCTTCGGTGAAGACCTGTTCGGTCGGCAGCTTGCTGCCCGCCGGCAGCTCGCCGGCAAGAATCCGGCGCGACAGGTCAAGCACCAGTTGCTGGGCGAGGTTCAAGCGTCGATCAGGGGGAACACGCGCCATCGGAGGGATCCATTAAAGCCAGACGATCCTGGATTATAGCCGCGGCTTTGCATTGAAACGCACTATAATGGCCGCTGATCACCTTAGAGCCTGCTGATGTCGGATCAAGCCTCCCCCGCCCCCCACAAGCCTCGCCGTCTTGCCGAATCCCTGGTCGAGCGCTTCGCCCAGCGCATGCGCGAAGGCACGCTCAAGCGTGGCGACAAGCTGCCCACCGAGGCCAGGATCATGGAAACCGAGGGGGTCAGCCGTTCGGTGGTCCGCGAAGCGCTGTCGCGCATGCAGGCGGCGGGGCTGGTCGAAACCCAGCACGGGGTTGGCACCTTCGTGCTGGATATGCCGGCGCCTGAGGGCTTCAACGTCGGCCCGGCGACGATCGTGCTGCTGTCCGATGTGCTGGACTTGCTGGAGTTCCGGATGAGCCTGGAGGTGCAGGCCGCGGGCATGGCCGCCGAACGCGCCACACCCCAGGCACTCGAGGAGCTGGAGCAGGCCTTGAAGGCGTTGCTGCAGGGCCCGGAAAAGTCCGGCAGCACCACCAACGCCGATTTCCAGTTCCACCTGAAAATCGCCAAGGCCGCGGGCAACCATTACCTCATCGACATCATGAAGCACCTGGGGACCAAGATGATCCCGCGCACGCGCATGAACTCCGCCTACACAGGGCAAAGCAACCGCAGCACCTACCTCGCGGGCATCAACACCGAGCACCAGCAGATCTTCGACGCCATCGCCAGCAGGCAGGTCGATGCCGCGCGTGCGGCGATGTACCTGCACCTGAGCAACAGCCGCATGCGCCTGCGCGCCGCGCAACAACTCCAGGCGTTCTACAGCGAATAAGCGTGCGGGTGCGGATCGTGGAACAGGGCTTGCCGGGGCTACTGCGGTGACGGCGCGACATCGTGGAACGCCAGGCCCTGGCTGCCACTCACCTGCCAGGGATTGGCATCCCCGGTTTCACTGAAGCGAATACCCTCGAAACGCGAATCCCTCAAGCCATCGATCGTCACCTTGGCCTCGCCACTGAACCGCACTCGTTCGAACGTCAGCCCTTGATGATAAGCATTGTGCTGGCTATCGCCCTTGACCTCGATCGCCGCCATCCGGGCGTTTTCGACACTGACATCGCTGACCCGGATATCGCGGAACTGCCCCGGTATCGTCGATCGCTCATAGTCCAGCTTGGCATTCGGGTCGTTGTAATCCAGGGTGAAGATGAACGCCTGCTTGGCCGTGTTACGTATGGCTGAATCACGAAAGGTCACATTGCGCGCGCCACCGCCCATGAAGTTGGTGCTCTTCATGCGCAGCCCGGCATCGGTGCCATCGGACACGTTGTCTTCAGCCAGGATGTTCTGGATCCAGGCCCCGGTATGACTGCCCGCGACGACCATGCCATGGCCCTTGCGGAAATAGTTGTTGAAAATCCACGCGTCTTCCTGGGCCTTCTGGTGCACGGCATCGGCGCCGGTGCCGGCGGCGAAGTTGACGCAGTCATCGCCGGTGTCGAAGAAGTTGTTGAACACCATCGCGCCGCGGCTGTTGGCGAACTCGATACCGTCGCCGTTATTGGCGTCGTAGGTCTTGTGCGTGGTGTTGGCCATCACCACGTTCTCGGTCTCCAGGTTCATGATGCCGTGGTACGCCGGGTTGAGCACAGTGAAGCCGCCGTAGAAGACATTCTTCACATCACGCAGGGTGATCAGCGACGAGCGCATCTGGCCATAGGCGTCCTTGACGTTCATGCCCTCGGCCACGGCCCGTTCGACCTGGGCCTTGGCCAGCACGCCATCGCGGCTGTAACGGGTGTTGTCGCTGGGCAGGTAGAAGGGCAAGGCTCGCCCGCGCGCGTCGACCACGTCCGGGTTACGCTTCCAGCCATTGCCGTCGATGGTGCCCTTGCCGACGATGCGGATGTTCTCGAAGGCCTGGTGCGCATGCGGGTCGCGCGGCAAGGCATTGATCAG
>NZ_DATELE010000273.1:0-30117 GCF_035277045.1 Pseudomonas sp.
CGAGCGGCGGCGCCACCCGTCCCGGCGACATCGTCACCACCCTGAGCGGGCAGACCGTCGAGATCCTCAACACCGACGCCGAGGGCCGCCTGGTGCTGTGCGACACACTGACCTACGCCGAACGCTTCAAGCCGCAGGCGGTGATCGACATCGCCACCCTGACCGGCGCGTGCATCGTTGCCCTTGGCAGCCACACCTCGGGGCTGATGGGCAACAACGACGAACTGATCGGCCAGTTGCTCGACGCGGGCAAGCGTGCCGATGACCGTGCCTGGCAACTGCCGCTGTTCGAGGAATACCAGGAGCAGCTGGACAGCCCATTCGCCGACATCGCCAACATCGGCGGCCCAAAGGCAGGCAGCATCACCGCCGGCTGCTTCCTGTCGCGCTTCGCCAAGGCCTATGACTGGGCGCACCTGGACATCGCCGGCACCGCCTGGACCAGCGGCGGCAAGGACAAGGGCGCCACTGGCCGCCCGGTGCCGCTGCTCACCCAGTACCTGCTCGATCGCGCTGGCGCCTGATGCCACGTGCCGGCGCTGCCCGCGCAGCGCCGGCCGGCATCGATGAACGATGAGCAAAGTCGACTTCTATATCCTGCCCACCGATTCATTGCCGGCGCGGCTGGAATTCGCCTGCAAGCTGTGCGAGAAGGCCTGGCGCCTTGGCCACCGTGTGTACCTGCATTGCCACGACGCCGCGCAGCGCGATGAGCTGGACGCGCTGCTGTGGCGCTTCAGGGGCGAGGCGTTTGTCCCCCACGATCACGCCGAGGCCCATGCCGACGCCCCGGTCGCGCTGGGCGTCGGCCTTGACGCAGGCGAGCACCGTGACCTGCTGATCAACCTCGGTCCCGACGTGCCTGCCTTTGCCGGCCAGTTCGAGCGGGTTGCCGAGATCGTCGTGGAACAGCCCGGCATTCGCCAGGCCGCACGCGAGCGGTTCCGTTTCTATCGCGAACAGGGCTATGCTCTGCAAGACCACCGCTTACAGCGACTTTGACGACGATGGACAAGCCCACTGCCATGCCCCAATCCGCACACCTGCTTGATGACCTGGAGTCGATCCGCCAGCTGCTGGGCGATGCCGACCTGCAACCGCCCTTGCTGACCGAAACCGTCGAGCACATTCCCGTCTTGCAGGACGCGCCCGCAGAGGCGCCCGCCGAAGATGCGCAAACCCGCCGCCAGGACACCCTGCTGCACCTGGACAGTGAACTGCGCGCCGCCGCGCAGCTGATCATGCAGGACGTGATCAACGACTTCACCCCGCATATCGAAACCGAGATCAAACGCCGCCTTGCCGCGCGCCTGGAGCGCCTGCTCAAGCCCTGATCAGTCGCAGCTTGTCGCTTGCAGCCTGCAGCTTGGTTATACTTCCCGGCTTTCCTGAATTAACGCCATAGGGTCCCGCCGCGCATGGATAAGACCTACCAGCCGCACGCCATCGAAACTTCCTGGTACAACACCTGGGAGTCCGAGAACTATTTCGCCCCACAAGGTGCAGGCGACTCCTACACCATCATGATCCCGCCGCCGAACGTCACCGGCAGCCTGCACATGGGCCACGGCTTCAACAACGCGATCATGGACGCCCTGATCCGTTTCCGCCGCATGCAGGGCCGCAACACCCTGTGGCAGCCGGGCACCGACCACGCCGGTATCGCGACCCAGATGCTGGTCGAGCGTCAGCTCGAGGCCAAGGGCCAGAGCCGTCATGACCTGGGCCGCGAGCAGTTCCTCGACAAGGTCTGGGAGTGGAAGGAACAGTCGGGCGGCAACATCAGCCGGCAGATCCGCCGCCTGGGGTCGTCGGTCGACTGGAGCCGCGAGCGCTTCACCATGGACGATGGCCTGTCCGAAGCGGTCAAGGAAGCCTTCGTGCGCCTGCACGAAGACGGCCTGATCTACCGCGGCAAGCGACTGGTCAACTGGGACACCAAGCTGCACACGGCGATCTCCGACCTCGAGGTGGAAAACCACGACGAGAAGGGCCACCTGTGGAACCTGCGCTACCCGCTGGCCGATGGCGCCAGAACAGCCGAGGGCCTGGACTACCTGGTGGTCGCCACCACCCGTCCGGAAACCCTGCTCGGTGACGCCGCCGTCGCGGTCAACCCGAACGATGAGCGCTACCAGGCGCTGATCGGCAAGTTCGTCGAGCTGCCGCTGGTAGGCCGGCTGATCCCGATCATCGCCGATGACTACTGCGACCCCGAGTTCGGCACCGGCTGCGTGAAGATCACCCCAGCCCACGACTTCAACGACTACGAAGTCGGCAAGCGCCACAACCTGCCGCTGCTCAACATTTTCGACAAGAACGCCCTGGTGCTCGCCAATGCCCAGGTGTTCAACCTCGACGGCAGCGTCAACGACACCCTCGACACTACCCTGCCCGCCCAGTACGCCAGCCTCGACCGCTTTGTCGCGCGCAAGCAGATCGTCGCCGACCTGGACGCCGCCGGCCTGCTGGTCAGCGTCGACGACCACGCCCTGAAAGTGCCAAAGGGCGACCGCTCCGGCACCATCATCGAGCCGTGGCTGACCGACCAGTGGTACGTGTCGACCAAACCGCTGGCCGAGCCTGCGATCGCCGCGGTCGAGGACGGCCAGATCCAGTTCGTGCCCAAGCAGTACGAGAACATGTATTTCTCCTGGATGCGTGACATCCAGGACTGGTGCATCAGCCGCCAGCTGTGGTGGGGCCACCGCATTCCAGCGTGGTACGACGAGGCCGGCCAGGTCTATGTCGGACGCAGCGAGGAAGAAGTCCGCGCCAGGCACAACCTGGGCGCCGATGTGGTCCTGAACCAGGACAACGACGTGCTCGACACCTGGTTCAGTTCCGGCCTGTGGACCTTCTCCACCCTGGGCTGGCCGCAGCAGACCGAGTTCCTCAAGACCTTCCACTCCACCGATGTGCTGGTCACGGGCTTCGATATCATCTTCTTCTGGGTCGCCCGGATGATCATGCTGACGATGCACCTGGTGAAGAACGAGGACGGCACCCCGCAGGTACCGTTCAAGACGGTCTACGTGCATGGCCTGGTGCGTGATGGCCAGGGCCAGAAGATGTCCAAGTCCAAGGGCAACGTGCTCGACCCGCTGGACATCGTCGATGGCATCACCCTCGACGCCCTGCTTGAAAAACGTACCAGCGGCATGATGCAGCCCAAGCTTGCCGAGAAGATCGCCAAGCAGACCAAGGCCGAGTTCCCCGAAGGGATCGCCAGCTACGGCACCGACGCCCTGCGCTTCACGTTCTGCTCGCTGGCCTCGACCGGCCGCGACATCAAGTTCGACATGGGCCGCGTCGAAGGCTACCGCAACTTCTGCAACAAGATCTGGAACGCCGCCCGCTACGTGCTGGACAAGGGCGAGGACTGCGGCCAGAACGGCGAGGCCTACGAGCTGTCGCTGGCCGATCGCTGGATCATCTCTCAGTTGCAGCGCACCGAAGCCGAAGTGACCCGCCAGCTGGAGCAGTTCCGCTTCGACCTGGCTGCCCAGGCGCTGTACGAGTTCATCTGGAACCAGTACTGCGACTGGTACCTGGAGCTGTCCAAGCCGGTCCTGTGGGATGAGAACGCACCGGTCGAGCGCGCCCGTGGCACCCGTCGCACCCTGGTGCGCGTGCTCGAAGTGGCGCTGCGCCTGGCACACCCGTTCATGCCGTTCATCACCGAGGAAATCTGGCAGCGCCTGGCGCCGCTGGCAGGCGCAGAAGGCAAGACCATCATGCTGCAACCTTGGCCGGTGGCCAATGAAAGCCGCATCGATGCCGCCGCCGAAGGGGATATCGAGTGGCTCAAGGAGCTGATGCTCGGCGTGCGCAACATCCGCGGCGAGATGAACATCGGCCCGGGCAAGCCCCTGTCGCTGTTCCTGAAGAACGCCAGCAGCGAAGACCAGCGCCGTCTGCAGGAAAACGAAGCGCTGCTCAAGAAGCTGGCGAAGATCGAGGCCTTCACCGTGCTGGGCGAGCAGGACGAGGCGCCATTGAGCGCCACCGCGCTGGTCGGCGATCTGCAGGTGCTGGTGCCGATGGCTGGTCTGATCGACAAGGACGCCGAGCTTGCCCGTCTGAACAAAGAGATCCAGCGACTGCAAGGCGAAGTGCAACGTGTGGGTGGCAAGCTGTCCAACGCCGCCTTTGTCGACAAGGCCCCGCCGGCCGTGATCGACAAGGAGCGCGCGAAGCTCGCCGAAGCCGAGCAGGCGCTGGCCAACTTCACCGAGCAGCATGCACGGATTGCCGCGCTGTAATTTTCTGATCGCGGTGTGACGGCGAGGGCGTTGCCCTCGATCGCGGCACGAGGCCGCTCCCACAGGGAGGTCGGTGTATTGCCTCACGGCAGACACCCCCAAACCCTGTAGGAGCGGCCTCGTGCCGCGATGGGCCGCAACGCGGCCCCAAGGTCCACACGCTCCCCCGGACTTCCCATGACCAGCACCAAGCCCACCCTGCACCCCCGCAACCGCCACCAAGGCCGCTACGACTTTCCCGCCCTGATCAAGTGCCTGCCTGACCTCGGCCGCTTCATGATAACCAACCCCTACGGCAAGCCCAGCATCGACTTCGCAAACCCCGAAGCTGTGCGCGTGTTCAACCGGGCGCTGCTCAAGGCCCAGTACGGCATCGCCCACTGGGACATTCCCGCCGACTACCTCTGCCCTCCCATCCCCGGGCGCGCCGACTACCTGCATGTGCTGGCCGACCTGCTGGCCGAGGACAACGGCGGCGAGATTCCCCGTGGCCCCCAGGTGCGCGCGCTGGACATCGGCGTGGGCGCCAACTGCATCTATCCCTTGATCGGCCACAGTGACTACCGCTGGCGCTTCCTGGGCTCGGACATCGACGCCATGGCCCTGGGCGCGGCCAGGGCAATCGTCCAGGCCAACGGCCTGGCCAAGGCCATCACCCTGCGCGCGCAGGACAACCGCAAGCACATCCTGCTAGGCCTGCTCAAGGAAGACGAACGCTTTGACCTGACCCTGTGCAACCCGCCCTTCCACGCCTCGCGCGAGGAAGCCACCCGGGGCAGCCAGCGCAAATGGAAAGCGCTGGGCAAGGCCGACCCCAAGCGCAAGCTGCCGGTGCTCAACTTTGGCGGACAGAACAACGAGCTCTGGTGCGAAGGCGGCGAGATCCGCTTCGTCACTCAGTTGATCAGCGAGAGCGCCCAGCTGGGCGGCCAGGTGCTGTGGTTCACCAGCCTGGTGTCCAAGGCCAGCAATCTGCCGGGGATCGAGGCCGCGCTGAAGAAGGCCGGCGTCAAGGCGCAGCGCGTGGTGGAGATGGGCCAGGGGCAGAAACAGAGCCGCATGGTCGCCTGGACCTTCCAGGACAGCACGCAGCGTCAGGTTTGGCTGAAGCGCCCCGAAGGCAAACCGCAGGCATGAAAAAACCGCGCCCGGACAAGCCGGGCGCGGTTCGAAAGCTTCAACAAATTACTTGTTGACGGCGTCGGTCAGGACCTTGGCAGGTACGAACTTGACGACTTTCTTGGCAGCGATTTCGATGGCAGCGCCAGTCGAAGGGTTGCGGCCGGTACGGGCAGGACGCTCGGAGATTTTCAGCTTGCCGATACCTGGCAGGGTGATTTCCGCGCCGTTTTCCAGTTGGTCAGCGACGATCTGGCCCAGTTGCTCCAGGGCGTTGCGCGCGGTGGTCTTCGGCGCATCGATCGCTTCGGCGATATCGGCAATCAGTTGGTCTTTGGTCAATGCCATGGTGGTGTTCCTTCCCTATCAAATTCAGTAGATAAGCAGCGTGCAACGTGGGTCTTTGCCCCGCACCGCGATAGTCCGACGGGTCTTGGCAATCGCGTACGTAAGATACGTAAAACGCCGTTTGGTTCGACCCATCGCGCGGCAGCTGCCAGCAATGCGCCACAAGGGGGCGCAAGACCGGGCAAAACTACCACAGGAACGGATAAATATCCGCTGCCGACCGCGCTTTTGTGCAGGTTTTTCGGGGGTTTGCCCGAAAAATCCGGCAAAAACGGTCAAAAAATCGGCAACCGGCATTTCTGCCTGCATCCGCCCACTGCATCGCCCCTGCCCTAGGGTAAACTGGGCGACTTTGCAGCGCGGCCCCGCTGGGGCCCCTTGAGTCGAGAATCCCATGCCGATCCGTCATTGCATCGTCCACCTGATCGACAAGAAACCCGATGGCACCCCCGCGGTGCTGCATGCCCGCGAGCGCGAGCTCAATGAGTCCGACGCCATCGAAAATCTTCTGGCCGACCTCAACGACAGCTACAACGCCAAGCAAGGCAAGGCCTGGGGTTTCTTCCACGCCGAGTCCGGCGCCCACCCGTTCAGTGGCTGGCTCAAGCAGTACCTGGATGAGGAGCGCGACTTCACCGCCTTCAGCCGTACCGCGGTCGAGCACCTGCAAAAGCTGATGGAGGAGTCCAACCTGTCCACGGGCGGGCATGTGCTGTTCGCCCATTACCAACAGGGCATGACCGAGTACCTGGCCATCGCCCTGCTGCACCACAGCGACGGCGTGGCGGTGAACGCCGAGCTCGACGTCACCCCCTCGCGCCATCTCGACCTGGGCCAGCTGCACCTGGCGGCGCGCATCAACCTGTCGGAGTGGAAGAACAACCAGAACTCCCGGCAGTACATCTCGTTCATCAAGGGCAAGAACGGCAAGAAGGTCTCGGAGTACTTCCGTGACTTCATCGGCTGCCAGGAAGGCGTCGACGGCCCAGGCGAGACCCGCACCCTGCTCAAGGCCTTCAGCGACTTCGTCGAAAGCGAGGACCTGCCCGAGGAGGCCGCTCGCGAGAAGACCCAGACCCTGGTCGACTACGCCACCAGCCAGACCAAGGCCGGCGAGCCTGTGACCCTCACCGAACTGTCGGGGCTGATCGACGAAGAGCGCCCGCGAGCGTTCTACGACCATATCCGCAACAAGGACTACGGACTGTCACCGGAGATCCCGGCCGACAAGCGCACGCTCAATCAATTCCGCCGCTTCACCGGGCGCGCCGAGGGCCTGTCGATCAGTTTCGAGGCGCACCTGCTGGGCTCCAAGGTGGAGTACGACGAGGAGGCCGGCACGCTGGTGATCAAGGGCCTGCCGACCCAGCTGATCGATCAGCTCAAGCGCCGCAAGGACTGAGACCCGGCCAGGAGGCCACCAGCGCCTCCTTGGCACTCTTGCGCAGCTTCTTGACCAGGCGCTCCTGGCGCAGCGCTTCTCCTTTATCTGGCCACTGCTCGACATAGACCAGCGCTTGCGCGGGGCTGGTCTTGAAGTAGCGTGCGCCCTGCCCCTTCTGATGGGCCGCGAAGCGCCGCTGGGGATTGTCGCTGATGCCGCAGTACAGCGTGCCATTGGCTGCCCGCACCAGGTAGACGAACCAGGGTTTGGCCGGCGCGGGTGTTTCATCGTGCATCGGTTGCATGGTATTCAGATCCGCTCGCTGACCACTTGCACATGCAAGGCGCGTCCGGCCTTGAGGCCAAAGCCGATGGCGCCCACGCCCAGCACCGCGAAAATCCACCCCACCGCACCCCAGCCGCCGGTGATGTCATGCACCACGCCCACCGCGAACGGCCCCATCGAGGCCAAGGTATAGCCAAAGCCTTGCGCCATGCTCGACAGGTTGGCGGCAACATGGGCGTCCCTGGACCGGAGCACGATCAGTGTCAGCGCCAGCGCGAACGTACCACCCTGCCCCAGACCCAATAACACCGCCCAGCCCCACAGCCCCTCCAGTGGCGCATAGAGGCAGCCGAACAGCCCCGCCAGGGTGACCAGCATGACGATCACGATGGCCAGGCGCTGGTCCTTGCCGCGCGTCGCGAGCCAGGGCGCGCTGAGCGAGCTCACCAGCTGGACGATCACCGAGCCCGACAGCACCAGGCCTGCCTCGGTCGGGCTCAGGCCACGGCCGATCAGGATCGAGGGCAACCAGCCGAAGACGATGTAGGCCAGCGACGACTGCAGCCCCATGTACAGCGTCACCTGCCAGGCCAAGGGGTTATGCAGCAGCCCGCGCACCCGGTAGGCCACGTGGTGGGCGCCATGCCCTTGCCGGGCCTGGGGCAGCCAGATCAGCATGGCCAGCAAGGCAGGCAACACCCAGAAGCCTAGCCCGAACGGCCAGCTGTCGTCCCAGTGCTGGGCGAGGGGCACGGTGGCGCCCGCCGCCATCGCCGCGCCAAGGCACAGGGCCATGGTGTAGACACCCGTCAGGGTGCCGGCATGCTGTGGGAAATCACGCTTGACGATGCCCGGCAGCAGCACGCCGATCACGCCAATGCTGGCACCAGCAAGGATGCTGCCCAGGAACAGGCCTGTGACGCCCAGAGTGCTGCGCACGAGGATGCCGGCGGCCAGGGTCAGCAGAATGCCGAGGATGACCCGCTCGCTGCCGAAGCGGCGGGCCAGGATGGGCGCCAGCGGCGCGAACAGCCCGAGGCAGAGCACAGGCAGGGTCGTCAGCAACCCGGCCTGGGCAGCGCTCAGGCCCAGGCTCGAGGAGACCTGCCCCAGCAGCGGCGCCATGCTGGACAGCGCCGGACGCAGGTTCAGCGCGACCAGCACCAGGCCCAGCAGCAACAGCCAGGTCTGGCGCACCGGCAGCGGCTGGCGCTGGACCGCTTCGTCGCTAGCCTCGGCATCAATCAGTAGTTCATCGGGGTGCGCCCCGCCAGTTTCGGCGTCGCGCATCAGTTTCTCGGCCATGGCCCTCTCGCTCATTCAGGATGCCGGGGCACAATACCTCACATTCCCGCGAGTTGTCGGCCGTGGGGTGATGCGTAGGATCTTCGTGACATTCAACGAGGAAAAACGCATGACTCCCAAAACACTGCTGATTGGTCTCGATGGCGTGCAGATCAAGCGATTCGCCGAACTGAGCACTGCCTTGAAACGTCTTCAATACAACGAGGCCTACACCGGCGGCATCGTCGGCGAATCTTCCGAGGCGAGTACCTGGAGCGGTCCTGGATGGATGACTGTCCTGACCGGAACCTGGGCGGACAAGCATGGGATAACCCATGACGGCGATAGACTTCGCGCCAATCCAGCCTGCCCAACGGTCATGCGCCGCCTGAGCGACCACGACAGCAAGTTGTCGATAACAAGCGTTGTGACCTGGCCCACCATTCACACGTTCCTGGCCGGTCAGCTGGAGGGCGTAAGAACCTGGACGTTCAGGGAGAACGACGCAAACGCGGAGAGGGTAGCGCGGCATTCCGTGGAAGGCATTGGCGCGGGTTTTACCTTCCTTCAACTGAGCGATCCGGACCTGGCCGCCCGTGCCCACGGTTTTGGCGAGGAATATGACAGCGCACTGCTTCAGACCGACGCCTACCTCAATGCGCTTCTGGACGCGGTGCAAGCGCGCGAGGCGGGCCATCCGGACGAGGACTGGCTGGTGCTGGTCACCACGGACCATGGCCGCGACGCTTCGGGATACGGGCATGGCGGCCACAGCGTTTCGGAAAAGACCATTTTCATTGCCTGCAACAAGGAACCCAACCTGGAACTGACCTCCAACAATCCACCGGCCGGCCTCGATACCCTTTATGGTTATGCGGCCCAGACCGCGATCGCCCCGACCATCCTCCGGCACATGGGGATCAAGCCCGCCTCCGATGCCTGGGACATGGACTCCATCCCATTGATTGGCGAGCTGGGCGCGCGCAAGCCGCGGGTTGATGCGGCTGCCTCCACCCTGCGCTGGATCAGCGATGACAGCGCCACGGTGGAGATTCGCAAGGACGGCGCGCTGGCCGCCTCGGTACCAGCTTCTCGCCAGGTATGGACCGACCCGCGCTTGGGAGGCGCCACCGTCTACTCGCTGAAACTGCGCGACACCTATTGCCGTATCAGGCACGACTATATCCAGACCGTCCTTGACTGGTCCGGCTCCAGTCTGTTCTTCCTGTTCAGCCAGGGCATCTACAGCCGCTTCAACACGGTGGAGAATGCCACCGACCCAGGCTACCCACGCCAGACGGACGAGTACAACTGGCCGGGACTGGCTGAGTACCGGCATCTGCTGGTCGCGTCATTCAGCCAGAACAAGCAGTTCGCGTTCTTCCTGATGGGTGATGGCCGTTATATGAAATATGACAAAAGCGCCGACAAGGTAGTCGACGGCTATCCCGCGCGCATCACCGACAGCACCTGGCCGGGTCTGGGCGCTTACGCCACGCGCATCCGGACGGCGGTCCGCTGGAAGAACGACAAGGTCCATATCTTCCTCGACGACAACACCTTCCTGAGATACGACCTGCTAGCGGATCGGGTGGAAGACAATTACCCGCAGCCGGTCAACGCTTATTTCTGGCCAGGCCTGGCCGAGCACAAGGACAGGATTGTCGCCGCCGTGCGGGACGGCGAAAAGAATGCCGCCTTCTTCTTCCTCGACAACATGACCTATGTGAAATACGACATGGACACCGACAGCGTCTCGGACTTCTACCCTGCGAAGATCGACAACACGACCTGGCCTGGGCTGAGCTGGTAAGCAAAAGCCCCCGGGCGTTGCACCCGGGGGCTGTGTCATGCGATCAACCCAAGGCGTCAAGCAGCGCCTGGTTCATCTCCGGCGTGCCGATGGTGATGCGCAGGAACTGCGCGATCCGGGCCTGCTTGAAATGCCGCACGATCACGCCCTGCTCCCGCAACCGCGCCGCCAGCTCGCCGGCATCGTGGTGCGGATGACGGGCAAAGATGAAGTTGGCGGCCGAGGGCAGCACGTCGAAACCACGCGCGGTCAGCTCCTTGACCAAGGCTTCACGGCTGCCGATCACCTTGACGCAGGTCTGCTCGAAGTACGCCTGGTCCTCGAACGCGGCCGCCGCGCCGGCAATCGCCATGCGGTCGAGCGGGTAGGAGTTGAAGCTGTTCTTGATCCGCTCAAGCGCCTCGATCAGGTCCGGGTGACCCACCGCCAGCCCTACTCGAAGTCCCGCCAGCGAGCGCGACTTGGACAGGGTCTGGGTCACCAGCAGATTGTCGTAGCGGTCCACCAGGCTGATGGCCGTCTCGCCGCCGAAGTCGATGTAGGCTTCGTCGACCACCACCACCGAATCGCGGTTGGCCTCGAGCAATTGCTCGATGGCCTCCAGCGCCAACAGGCAACCAGTGGGCGCGTTGGGGTTGGGGAAGATGATCCCGGCATTGGGCTTGCGGTAGTCATCGACGCGGATCTGGAACTGCTCGTCCAGCGCCACCTGCTCGAACGGAATGCCATAAAGGCCGCAGTAGACCGGATAGAAGCTGTAGCTGACGTCCGGGAACAGCAGCGGACCCTGGTGCTGGAACAGGCCGTGGAAGATGTGCGCGAGCACCTCGTCCGAGCCGTTGCCCAGGAACACCTGGGCGGGTTTCACACCGTAGTAGTCCGCCACCGCCTGCTTGAGGCGGTCGCTGTTTGGGTCAGGGTACAGGCGCAGGTTGTCGTTGATCTCGGCGCGCATGGCCTCGAGCGCCTTGGGCGACGGGCCGTACGGGTTCTCGTTGGTGTTGAGCTTCACCAGACGGGCCAGCTTGGGCTGCTCGCCCGGCACGTAAGGCACCAGGTCCTTGACGAAGGGACTCCAGAATCGACTCATGCTCAGTTCCCCTGCTTGTCGTTAAGGATGCGGTATTCGGCGCTGCGGGCGTGGGCGGTCAGCGACTCGCCCCGAGCCAGGACCGACGCGGTCTGGCCAAGCTCGGACGCGCCCTGCTCGGAGCAGAAGATGATCGAGGAGCGCTTCTGGAAGTCGTACACCCCCAGCGGCGAGGAGAACCGCGCGGTGCCCGAGGTTGGCAGCACGTGGTTCGGGCCTGCGCAATAGTCGCCCAAGGCTTCGCTGGTGTGGCGGCCCATGAAGATCGCGCCGGCGTGGCGGATGTGCGGCAGCAGGGCCTGCGGATCAGCGACCGACAGTTCCAGGTGCTCCGGGGCGATGCGGTTGACCACCTCGAGGGCCTGCTGCATGTCGCGCACGTGGATCAGCGCGCCACGGCCATTGATGGAGGTGCGGATGATCTCGGCACGCTCCATGGTCGGCATCAGCTTGTCGATGCTGGCGGCAACGCGGTCGAGGAACGCGGCGTCCGGGCTGACCAGGATCGCCTGGGCGTCCTCGTCGTGCTCGGCCTGGGAGAACAGGTCCATGGCGATCCAGTCCGGATCGGTCTGGCCGTCGCACACCACGAGGATCTCCGAAGGGCCGGCGATCATGTCGATACCCACCTGGCCGAACACATGGCGCTTGGCGGTGGCCACGTAGATATTGCCCGGACCGACGATCTTGTCGACCTGGGGCACGCTCTCGGTGCCATAGGCCAGCGCCGCGACCGCCTGGGCGCCGCCAACGGTGAACACGCGGTCGACACCGGCGATGCAGGCCGCGGCCAGCACCAGCTCGTTGATCTCGCCGCGTGGAGTCGGCACCACCATGACCACTTCGCCTACCCCGGCGACCTTGGCCGGGATGGCATTCATCAGCACCGAGGACGGATACGACGCCTTGCCACCCGGCACGTAAAGGCCCGCGCGGTCCAGCGGGGTGACCTTCTGGCCCAGCACGGTGCCGTCGGCCTCGGTGTACTGCCAGGAGTCCTGCTTCTGGTGTTCGTGGTAGATGCGCACGCGGTTGGCGGCCAGTTCCAGCGCCTGGCGCTGCGCCGGGGTGATGCGGGTCAGCGCCAGCTCAAGGCGTTCGCGGTCGAGGATCAGGTCTTCGATGCGCGTGGCCGTCACGCCATCGAAGCGCTGGGTGAACTCCACCAGCGCCGCGTCGCCACGCTCGCGCACGGCCTTGATGATGTCCAGCACACGCTGGTTGACCGCCTCATCGGACACGCTCTCCCAGCTCAGCAGATGATCCAGATGTCGGGCGAAATCCGGGTCGGCAGCGTTGAGACGGGCGATTGCAGTGGACAGGGTCATGACGAGGGCCTCGATTATTAGCGAATGCTCAGGCGCCCAAGGCTACCAGTCCATCCGCGCGGGCACCCGAGATTAAAGGCTATGACGCGGATAGACGGGCGCGACAGCAGAGGTCGCGCACAGGAGTCAGCCGCGGTGTCGCGATTCGACCGCTTGGCGCAGCGTGTCGATCAGGCTCTGGATGCGGGCATGCTGCATCTTCATCGATGCCTTGTTGACCACGAGCCGGGAGGTGATGTCGGCGATCCAGTCCTGGGGTTCCAGGCCGTTGGCGCGCAGCGTATTGCCGGTGTCGACGACGTCGATGATCTTGTCGGCCAGGTTGATCAGCGGTGCCAGCTCCATCGAGCCGTACAGCTTGATGATGTCGACCTGGCGGCCCTGTTCGGCATAGTAGCGCTTGGCAACGTTGACGAACTTGGTGGCCACGCGCAGGCGGCCCTTGGGCTCGGGGGCACCCACCGCACCGGCGGTCATCAGCTTGCAACGGGCGATCTGCAGGTCCAGGGGCTCGTACAGGCCCTGGCCGCCGTACTCCATGAGCACGTCCTTGCCGGCGACGCCAAGGTCGGCGGCGCCATGCTCGACGTAGGTCGGCACGTCGGTGGCCCGCACGATGAGCAGGCGCACATCGTCCTGGGTCGTGGGGATGATGAGCTTGCGGCTCTTGTCCGGATTCTCGGTCGGCACGATACCGGCCTCGGCCAGCAATGGCAGGGTGTCGTCGAGAATACGGCCTTTGGATAGCGCGATGGTCAACATGGGAACGTCGGTCCTTAAGCAGCTACAGCCGGCCGGGCCACGAGCCCGGCGGCATTTGATTCGGCTGGCGCATCCCTGCGCCGTTCACAGGCTAGCCCGGCACGCGGCGGATCTTCGCGCCCAGCATCTGCAGTTTTTCCTCGATGCACTCGTAACCACGGTCGATGTGGTAGATGCGGTCGATCAGCGTATCGCCTTCGGCGACCAGGGCCGACAGCACGAGGCTCGCCGAAGCGCGCAGGTCGGTCGCCATGACGGGAGCACCCTTGAGAGCACGGGTGCCGGTGACGATGGCGGTGTTGCCCTCGACCTGGATCTGCGCGCCCATGCGGTGCATCTCGTACACGTGCATGAAGCGGTTTTCGAAGATCGTCTCGATGACCGCGCCCGTGCCTTCGGCAATGGCGTTGAGCGAGATGAACTGCGCCTGCATGTCGGTCGGGAACGCCGGGTACGGAGCGGTACGCAGGTTGACGGCCTTGGGCCGCTTGCCATGCATGTTCAGCTCGATCCAGTCCTCACCGGTGGTGATGTCGGCACCGGCTTCCTTGAGCTTCTCGAGGACGGCTTCAAGGATGGTCGGATCGGTGTCCTTGACCTTGACACGGCCACCGGTGACGGCAGCGGCGACCAGGTAGGTGCCGGTCTCGATACGGTCAGGCATCACGCGGTAGTTGGCCGAGTGCAGGCGCTCGACGCCATCGATGGTGATGGTGTCGGTGCCAGCGCCCTGCACGTTCGCGCCCATGGCGATCAGGAAGTTGGCGAGGTCCACCACCTCAGGCTCGCGCGCGGCGTTTTGCAGCACGCTGCGGCCCTTGGCCAGGGCCGCGGCCATCATGATGTTCTCGGTACCGGTCACGCTGACCGTGTCGAAGAAGAAGTGCGCGCCACGCAGGCCGCCTTCAGGGGCCTTGGCCTTGATATAGCCGCCTTCGACCTCGATCTTCGCGCCCATGGCTTCAAGGCCGCGGATGTGCAGGTCGACCGGACGCGAACCGATGGCGCAACCGCCAGGCAAGGCGACTTCGGCCTCACCGAAGCGCGCGACCATGGGGCCGAGCACCAGGATCGAGGCGCGCATGGTCTTGACCAGCTCGTAGGGAGCGACCAGGGTCTTGATGGTGCGCGGGTCGATTTCCACCGCCAGCTTTTCGTCGATCACAGGCTCGATGCCCATGCGGCCGAACAGCTCGATCATGGTGGTGATGTCGTGCAGGTGCGGCAGGTTGCCGACCGTGACCGGGCCATCGGCCAGCAAGGTCGCGGCCAGGATCGGCAGGGCAGCGTTCTTCGCCCCGGAAATGCGGATCTCGCCGTCAAGGCGTGCGCCGCCAGTAATAATCAGTTTGTCCATTGGAGTCTCGCCGCCAAGTTGGCTCAGGTGCGCTCAGCCCAGGCTGCGCTGCTGAAAAATTTCATGGTTACCGCATGGATACTGCCATCGGCTATCCACGGGTTCAGGTGAGCATAGATCGCTTGCTGACGCTTGACCGGGCTCAGGCCAGCCAGCTCGTCGCTGATGACGTTCAACTGGAAGTTGCAGCCTTCACCCTCTACTTCTACGCGGGTTCCTGGCAATTTTTCTTCAAGGAAGCGTTTAACTTCTACGGCCTGCATGCTCAACCTCAATCGGCGCCCTGTGCGCGCGGGTCGGCCATCATACAAAAAAGCCCCCCGCCTGCGAAGCCCATGAACGAGCACGCTGACCGAGGGGCCACCTTCGGGAGGCGGGCCATCAGCCCGCCAGCACCTCGTCCAGGTCATAGACCTGGGCAATTTCCTGCATGTCCTCGGGAATGCCGCGCAGCGTGCACGACTTGCCGGCGGCCTGGCCATCGCGCATGAACGCCAGCAGCAGCGACAAGCCGACACTTGAAGACTTGACCACCGCGGAGCAATCGAGCACCAGGCGCGGCTCGCGGCAGGCGCCTATCAGCGCCTTGCCGTCCTTGCGCAGGGCAGGACCGCTACGGTAGTCCAGCACCCCGGACAGGCACAGGACGCCCGGCTCGACCATGCTCACGCCCGCCTCGCTCATTGCACTTCCTTGTCGGGCGAGGTTTCCGCGGTCTGCTTGGCCTTGGCCACTTCACCGGCCCAGCCGTCGATGGTCTTGTCCAGGTCGTTACCGTTACGCGACATGGCATCGGCGAACTGGTCACGGAACAGCTTGCCGATGTTGATGCCATTGACGATCACGTTGCGCACTTTCCATTCACCGCCGATTTTCTCGAGGGTGTACGACACCGGGTACACCGCGCCGTTGTTGCCGGTGACCTTCATGCCGACGCTGGTGCGCTCGCCGCTTTCATCCTTGGCCGGATCGACCTTGATGCCCTGGTTGTTGTATTCGAGCAAGGCATTGCCATAGAACTGCATCAGGCTGCGCTTGAAGTTTTCCTGGAAGCGCTGCATCTGCGCCGGGGTCGCCTTGCGCGAGTACTTGACCGTCATGATGCTCTTGGAGATGCCGTCGGCGTCGACGACCGGCCCGAGAATCCCGTTGAGCGCCTGGTAGAAGGCCTCACGGTTGGTCTGGTAGGTCTGCTTGTTGGCCTGGAGATCGGCCAGCAGCTTGTCGGTGGTGCCCTGGATCAGGTCATGGGCCGATTGGCCGGGTGCCGCCATGGCCAGCATCGGCAGGGATGCCAGCAGTACCAGCAGGCCACGTCGCAGGATTGAGATCATGAAAACTCCTTATTTAGCGTCTTTGCCAACGGAATTGAGCAGGAACTTGCCAATCAGGTCTTCGAGCACCAGCGAGGACTGGGTGTCATGGATGACACCTTCGTCCTTGAGCACGGCGTCTTCGCCGCCCACGCTGATACCGATGTATTTCTCGCCGAGCAACCCGGCGGTCAGGATCGAGGCAGTGGAGTCGGTCGGCAGGTTGTCGACGGTCTTGTCCAGCTGCAGCGTCACCCGACCGGTGTAGGAATCGCGGTCCAGGTCGATGGCGGTGACCTTGCCGATGGTCACGCCCGCCATGGTCACCTTGGCTCTGACCGTCAAACCGGCGATATTGTCGAAGTACGCGTAAACTTTATAAGTATCGGTACTGGGGCTTGCGGAAAGCCCACTGACACGCAGGGCCAGCAGCAGCAGCGCCAGGATCCCGGCCAGGAGGAACAGGCCGACACCGATTTCCAGGGTGCGGTTTTGCATCAGAAATCTCCAAACATCAAAGCGGTCAGAATAAAGTCCAGACCCAGTACTGCCAGCGAGGCATAGACCACGGTCTTGGTGGTGGCACGGCTGATCCCCTCTGAGGTGGGTTCGCAGTCGTAGCCCTGGAATACGGCGATCCAGGTGACGACGAAGGCAAAGACCAGGCTCTTGACCAGCCCGTTCAATACGTCGTCGGTGAACGAGACGCTGTTCTGCATGTTCGCCCAGAACGAACCTTCGTAGACGCCAAGCCAGTCGACGGCGACCCACGAGCCTCCCCAGATGCCGACCACGCTGAAGATCAGCGCCAGCAGCGGCAGCGAGATAAAGCCGGCCCACAGGCGCGGGGCGACGATGTACTTGAGCGGGTCGACGCCGATCATCTCAAGGCTCGACAGTTGCTCGGTGGACTTCATGTTGCCGATTTCAGCGGTCAGCGCAGAGCCGGCACGGCCGGCGAACAGCAGCGCGGTGACCACCGGGCCGAGCTCGCGCAGCAGGGTCAGGGCGACCATCTGCCCCACCGCCTGCTCGGAACCGTACTGGGTCAGGATGCTGTAGCCCTGGAGCGCCAGCACCATGCCGATGAACACACCGGACACGACGATGATCGCCAGCGACAGCACGCCGACCGAGTAGAGCTGCTTGACCAGCAGCTGGAAGCTGCCGCCGATGCCGCCACGGCCGATCAGCGCATGCCCCAGGAACAGGCACGAGCGGCCCAGCACCGCTATCACATCAATGGCCGAACGGCCAAACAGGCGCACCCGTTCGAGTAACGATTTCTTGCGCATCAACGCGCCCCCAGCAGATCGGCGCGGTAATCAGGCGCAGGAAAGTGGAAAGGCACCGGTCCATCCGGGTCGCCCTTCATGAATTGGCGGATGCGCGGGTTGTCCGAGCCCATCAGCTCGCCCGGCGTTCCCTGCCCTAGCACCTGGCCATCACCGACCACATAGATATAGTCGGCGATGCTCGCGGTTTCGGCCAGGTCATGGGACACCACGATGCTGGTGATTCCCAGGGCGTCGTTGAGCAGGCGGATCAGGCGTACCAGCACGCCCATGGCGATCGGGTCCTGGCCGACGAATGGTTCGTCGTACATGAGGATCTGCGGATCGAGCGCGATCGCCCGGGCCAGCGCCACGCGGCGCTTCATGCCACCGGACAGCTCGTCGGGCATCAGTTCGATGGCCCCGCGCAGGCCCACGGCCTGCAGCTTCATCAGGACGATGTCGCGGATCATCTCTTCGGACAGCTGGGTGTGCACGCGCAGCGGAAAGGCGACGTTCTCGAAGACATCGAGGTCGGTGAACAGGGCGCCGCTCTGGAACAGCACGCCCATCTGCTTGCGGGCATCGAACAGATCGCCACGCGACAAGGTCGGCAGGTTCTGCCCGGCAACCCACACCTCGCCGCTGGACGGGCGCAACTGCGCGCCCATCAGGCGCAGCAGGGTGGTCTTGCCGCAGCCCGAAGGCCCCATGATGCCAGTCACCTTGCCACGGGGAATACGTATGTCGACATTGTTGAAAATGCTGCGCGAACCCCGCTTGAAGGTCACGCCCTTCAACTCGACCGCGTAGGCGCTATCCACACTCATCTAGACTCCTTGCGATGCGGCCTCGTCAACTAGACGCCTGCCCCCATCATGGAGGCACACACGCCCCCGAGCGGGCCGGACAGCGGCGAACTATAGCACCCGAGAGAGGTGCGCCCCAAGGCCGTCACCGCACTCGTTCGGCGCGGCGACAGCCACCGGCGACTCACGTATGACAATGACAAGGTGAGGGTTTCTCACATTGTCGCTATAATCGGCCACTTTTCAGCAGGCAATACTTTTCTCGACATGAGCCAATCCAGCGAGCTGATCCAATCCGCCCAGCGCACCCTGCGACTGGAACTCGAAGCCGTCGAAGGCCTCAAGGCCCGCATCGACGCCAGCTTCGTCAAGGCGTGCGAACTGATCCTGGCCAGCACCGGGCGGGTCGTCGTGGTCGGCATGGGCAAGTCGGGGCACATCGGCAACAAGATCGCGGCCACCCTGGCCAGCACCGGCACCCCGGCGTTCTTCGTGCATCCGGCCGAGGCGAGCCACGGCGACATGGGCATGATCACCCGTGACGACGTGATCCTGGCGCTGTCGAATTCCGGGAACACCGCGGAAATCATCACCCTGTTGCCGCTGATCAAGCGCCTGGGCATCAAGCTGATCAGCCTGACCGGCAACCCGGCTTCGCCACTGGCGCTGGCCGCCGAGGCCAACCTGGATGCCCGGGTCGAGCATGAAGCCTGCCCGCTGAACCTCGCCCCCACCTCCTCGACCACCGCGGCCCTGGTGCTCGGCGACGCCCTGGCGATCGCCTTGCTCGAGGCCCGCGGCTTCACCGCCGAGGACTTTGCCTTCTCGCACCCCGGTGGCGCCCTGGGCCGCCGCTTGCTGCTCAAGGTCGAGAACGTGATGCATTCGGGCGCCGAGCTGCCCCAGGTGCAACGCGGCACACTGCTCAAGGACGCGCTGCTTGAAATGTCTCGCAAAGGTCTGGGCATGACCGTGGTCGCAGAAGCCGACGGGCGGCTGGCCGGGATCTTCACCGATGGCGACCTGCGCCGTAGCCTGGACCGCAACATCGATGTGCACACCACCCTCATCGACGATGTCATGACGGTCCACGGCAAGACCGCCCGCCCCGACATGCTCGCCGCCGAGGCGCTGAAGATAATGGAAGACCACAAGATCGGCGCGCTGGTCGTGGTCGACAAGGCCGACCACCCGGTCGGCGCCCTGAACATGCACGACCTGCTGCGCGCCGGAGTAATGTGATGAACAGCGATGTGACGAACGACGAACTGATGCAACGCGCCAAGGCGATCAAGCTGGCGGTCTTCGATGTCGATGGCGTGCTGACCGATGGCCGCCTGTACTTCCTCGAGGACGGCAGCGAGTTCAAGACTTTCAACACCCTGGACGGCCAAGGCATCAAGATGCTCATGGCCACGGGCGTTACCACGGCGATCATCAGCGGGCGCAAGACCCCGGTGGTGGAGCGCCGCGCCAGGAACCTCGGCATCCCCCACCTGTTCCAGGGCCGCGAGGACAAACTGGTGGTGCTTGACGGGCTTCTTGCCGAACTCGATCTAAGCTATGAGCAGGTCGCCTACCTGGGTGACGACCTGCCGGACCTGCCGGTGATTCGCCGGGTAGGCCTGGGCATGGCCGTGGCCAATGCCGCGCCCTTCGTACGCCAGCATGCCCACGGTGTTACGCTGTCGCGCGGCGGCGAAGGTGCCGCGCGCGAATTCTGCGAGCTGATCCTGCAGGCCCAGGGCAACCTGGACGCCGCCAATGCCAATTACCTGTAGAGCCATTCATGTTCAGCAAGAAAATCCGCACCATCGCGCTGTTCAGCGTGATAACCGCCTTGCTGGTAGCGGTCGGCTACTGGAACATCAGCCCTGAAAGCTTCCTCGACAAGCCGGTCGCGCAGGTGGACGAGAGCGCGATCGACTACTATGCGCTCAATGCCCATACCGTGCAGTTCATGCCGGACGGCAAGCTGCAGTACGAGATGACCGCCGACAAGGTCGAGCACCTCAAGGCCAGCGAAGTCACCCTGCTGACCACGCCCGACCTGCACCTGTATCGCGGCACGCAATTCCCCTGGCACGTGCAGAGCAAGCGTGCCGAGGTCAATCCCGATGGCACCGAGGTCGAGCTGATCGATGCGGTGCGGGTTGCCCGCATCGACGAAAAACAGCGCGAGATGATCATCACCAGCTCCCGCATGACCGTATTCCCGCAGAAGCAATATGCGCAAACCGAGCAAGCCGTTAGAATCGACGGCGCCGGTGGCACGACTACGGGCAATGGAATGAAAGCGTACCTGAAAGACGGCAGGATGGACCTGCTGTCCAACGTAAGAGGACAGTATGAGGCTCGTTAAAACCCTCCCTTTTTTGCTCAGCCTGAGCGCAGCACTGGGAAGCGCGAGCGCCTGGGCCCTGCCAACCGACCGTGATCAGCCAATCCGCATCCAGGCCGACAACGCGCACCTGGACGACAAGCAGGGCGTGGCCACTTACACGGGCGACGTCATCATCACCCAGGGGTCGATGAAGATCACCGGCAACACCGTGACCCTCACCCGGGCGGCCAACGGTGACATCGACGTGGTGACCTCGGTGGGCAACCTTGCCTACTTCGAGCAGCAGCAAAGCGCTGCCAAGCCGGACAAGATGAAAGGCTGGGCTGTCACCATCCAGTATCAGTCGCAGAAAGAGCTGGTGATCCTCACCGACCGCGCCAAGGTCGAGAACGAGGGCAACACCACCGAAGGCGAGAAAATCGTCTACAACACCCAGACCCAGGTGGCGACCGCCGGCCGTGGCGGCAACGTGACCACGCCGCGCCAGCGTATCGACATGGTGATCCAGCCGAAGAAGAAGGCCGAGTAAATGGCGACCCTCAAAGCCCAGCACCTGGCCAAGAGCTACAAGAGCCGGCAAGTCGTGCGCGACGTCAGCCTGTCGATCGACAGCGGCCAGATCGTCGGCCTGCTCGGCCCCAACGGCGCCGGCAAGACCACCTGCTTCTACATGATCGTCGGCCTGGTGCAGGCTGACCAGGGCCGCGTGCTGATCGACGACCTGGACGTCAGTCACCAGCCGATGCACGGGCGCGCCAAGGCAGGCATCGGCTACCTGCCGCAGGAAGCCTCGATCTTTCGCAAGCTGTCGGTCGCCGACAACATCATGGCGATCCTCGAGACCCGCAAGGACATTGATCGCGAAGGCCGGCGCAAGGAGCTGGAGAGCCTGCTTCAGGAGTTCCACATCAGCCATATCCGCGACAACCTGGGCATGAGCCTGTCCGGTGGTGAGCGCCGCCGTGTCGAGATCGCCCGTGCCCTGGCGACCGCTCCCAAGTTCATCCTGCTCGACGAACCCTTTGCCGGTGTCGATCCGATTTCGGTCGGCGACATCAAGCAGATCATCCACCACCTCAAGGCCAAGGGCATCGGTGTACTGATCACCGACCACAACGTGCGTGAGACGCTGGATATTTGCGAAACTGCCTATATCGTCAATGATGGTCAGCTGATTGCCGAGGGCGACGCCGAGACCATCCTGGCCAATGACCTGGTCAAGGAGGTCTACCTGGGCCACGAGTTCCGGCTCTAGGCCGCCAGGTTCGAGCACTGCCAGCCTGTATCGTTCGGGGCTTTAATTGTTGCAGTGCTCTAGGCAAACGCTCCACTTTCAGGCATATAATTTGCTTAAAACTGGCGCCTCGGCGCCGCAGTGTAGTGGATGGCGCATGTGCGCCGGCGAATAAGGTGTTAAGCCCCTGCCATGAAACCATCGCTCGTCCTAAAAATGGGCCAGCAACTGACGATGACCCCGCAGTTGCAACAGGCCATCCGTCTGCTCCAGCTCTCGACCCTGGACCTTCAGCAGGAAATCCAGGAAGCGCTGGAATCCAATCCGATGCTCGAACGCCAGGAAGACGGCGAGGATTTCGACAACAGCGACCCCATGGCCGACAGCGCCGAAAGCAAGCCGGCCGCCGAAGCACAGGAAAGCAGCTTCCAGGAGACCAGCTTCCAGGAAAGCGCGCCTACCGTCGAAAACCTCGAGGAAGGCGAATGGGGCGAGCGTATTCCCAACGACCTTCCCGTCGATACCGCCTGGGAAGACATCTACCAGACCAGCGCCAGCAGCCTGCCCGGCAACGACGATGACGAGTGGGACTTCACCACCCGCACCTCGGCCGGCGAAAGCCTGCAGAGCCACCTGCTCTGGCAGTTGAACCTGGCGCCGATGTCCGACACCGACCGGCTGATCGCGGTCACGCTGATCGATTGCATCAATCCCCAGGGCTACCTGGAAGAATCCCTCGAGGAGGTCTGCGCCTCCTTCGACCCCGAGCTGGACATCGAGCTCGACGAGGTCGAGGCGGTGCTGCGCCGTATCCAGCAGTTCGAACCCGCCGGCATCGGTGCGCGCACCCTGAGCGAATGCCTGCTCCTGCAACTGCGCCAGCTGCCTGCCAAGACCCGCTGGATGGCGGAGGCGCAGCGGCTGGTCAGCGAATTCATCGACCTGCTCGGCAGCCGCGACTACAGCCAGCTGCTACGCCGCATGAAGCTCAAGGAAGACGAGCTGCGCCAGGTCATCGAGCTGGTGCAAAGCCTCAACCCGCGACCAGGGTCGCAGATCGAGTCGAGCGAGCCTGAGTACGTTGTGCCCGACGTGATCGTGCGCAAGGACAGCGAGCGCTGGCTGGTGGAACTGAACCAGGAGGCCGTGCCGCGCCTTCGCGTCAACCCGCAGTACGCAGGTTTCGTGCGCCGCGCCGACACCAGCGCCGACAACACTTTCATGCGCAATCAGCTGCAGGAAGCACGCTGGTTCATCAAGAGCCTGCAAAGCCGCAACGAAACCCTGATGAAGGTTGCGACCCAGATCGTCGAGCACCAGCGGGGCTTCCTCGACCATGGCGACGAGGCGATGAAGCCACTGGTGCTGCATGACATCGCCGAGGCGGTGGGCATGCACGAGTCGACCATTTCGCGGGTGACCACGCAAAAGTACATGCACACACCGCGTGGCATCTACGAGCTGAAATACTTTTTCTCCAGCCACGTGAGCACCTCCGAGGGCGGTGAATGCTCGTCCACGGCGATCCGCGCGATCATCAAGAAACTGGTTGCCGCCGAAAATCAGAAAAAGCCATTGAGTGACAGCAAGATCGCTGGTTTACTGGAGGCACAGGGCATCCAGGTAGCCCGTCGCACCGTCGCCAAATACCGCGAGTCTCTCGGCATCGCACCGTCGAGCGAACGCAAGCGACTGATGTAGCCCCTGGAAGTGCCACCGCAGTTCAGTGGCAGGTGCAACACCTGCCTCTTATGCACGGGCAACAAAGGAGAAGCTGTATGCAAGTCAACATCAGTGGACACCATGTGGAAGTCACCGCTCCCCTGCGCGATTACGTCGAACAGAAGCTGAACCGGCTGGAGGGTCACTTCGACAAGATCACCAACGTGACGGTCATCATGAAGGTCGAGAAGCTGCAACAGAAGGTCGAAGCGACCTTGCAGATTCCCGGCGGCGAAGTGGTAGCCAATGCCGAGCACGAAGACATGTATGCAGCGATTGACGCCCTGACCGACAAGCTCGACCGCCAACTGAAAAAACACAAGGAAAAACAGCAAAGCCTGCTGCAAGGTGCAGCTGCTCGCTGATCCCGCCCATCCATGATCCGACTTGAATCCATCCTGACCCCTGGCCGTTCCCTCGTGAACGTGCCGGGCGGCAGTAAAAAGCGCGTGCTCCAGGAAATCGCCACCCTGATCGACCGGGAAGTGCCTGACCTCGACATGCAAGACGTTTTCGAAAGCCTGTTTGCCCGGGAGAAACTCGGCTCGACAGGTTTTGGCAATGGCATCGCCATTCCACACTGCCGCCTCAAGGGCTGCTCAACGCCGGTCAGTGCCCTGCTGCACCTCGAGGCGCCGATCGACTACGACGCCATCGACGGTGCTCCAGTGGACCTGCTGTTCGTGTTGCTGGTCCCCGAAGCCGCCACCGATGCTCACCTGGAACTGCTGCGCCAGATAGCCAGCATGCTTGATCGCAAGGAGGTGCGCGAGCGCCTGCGAGCCGCGACCAGCAGCGAGGCCTTGTACCAGGTTGTCCTGGACGCACAGAACGAGCACTGAACATGCGCCTGATCATCGTCAGCGGCCGGTCTGGCTCCGGCAAGAGCACCGCCCTTGCGGTGCTGGAGGACAATGGCTACTACTGCATCGACAACCTGCCCGCCGGGTTGCTGCCGCAGTTGGCCGAGAACGCATTGATCAACACAGAGCTCCAGCAGCCCAAGGTTGCCGTATCCATCGATGCACGCAACCTCCCCAGCCACCTCACGCGTTTTCCCGAGTTGCTCGAGGATGCCCGCAACCGGCATATCCAGTGCGACGTCCTGTACCTGGACGCCGACGAAGACGTGCTGCTCAAGCGGTTTTCCGAAACTCGCCGCCGGCATCCGCTGACCAACGCCAACCGCTCGCTGGCCGAGGCGATCAAGGTTGAGAGCGAGTTGCTCGGCCCCATCGCCGATCTTGCCGACCTCAAGATCGACACGACCAACCTGAACCTCTACCAGCTGCGTGACTCGATCAAGCTGCGCTTGCTGAACCAGCCCGAGCCGGGCACGGCCTTCCTGGTCGAATCGTTCGGGTTCAAACGGGGCATGCCCGTGGACGCCGACGTGGTGTTTGATGTCCGCTGCCTGCCCAACCCGTACTGGAAGCCTGAACTGCGCGACCATTCCGGGCTGGAGCAACCGGTGATCGACTACCTGGCCGCCCAGCCGGACGTCGAGGACATGTACCAGGACATCTCGAGCTACCTGCTCAAGTGGCTGCCGCGCTTTGCCGCGAGCAATCGAGCCTATGTCACCATCGCCATTGGCTGCACCGGCGGGCACCATCGTTCGGTCTACCTGACCGAGCGCCTGGGCCAGCTGCTGCAGCAATCCTTGAAAAACGTCCAGGTCCGCCACCGCGACCTCTAGCCAACAGGACCGCCCCACGATGCCCGCCCGCGAAATCACCATCATCAACAAGCTGGGGCTGCACGCCCGGGCGGCGGCAAAGTTCGTCGGCGTGGCCGGGCGTTTCCCCTGCCAGGTGAAAGTCGGCCGCGCGCCCGACAAGCTGGTCGACGGGAAGAGCATCATGGCCGTGATGATGCTTGCCGCGGGCAAAGGCACCCAGGTGCACCTGCAGACCGAAGGCGAGCAGGATGATGATGCGCTGATGGCGTTGATCGAGCTGATCAACAACAGGTTTGACGAGGGGGAGTAGCCCTACTCCCTGACTGCGATCATTTGTGGGAGCGGCACAAGGCCGCTCCCACAGAAACGGCGATGACCCCTAAGAGGTTCCCGCAGGATGAATGTGTCCAGCTGGAGCCTCGCCTCACGACATCGCAGTGTCCATCACCATCATCAGGCAGAAGCCGATGCACAGCCCAAGGCTCGCCAACCGGTGATGCCCGTTGCTGCGTGATTCCGGGATGATCTCCTGGGTCACGACCAGCAGCATCGCGCCCGCCGCGCAGGCCAGGCCTAGCGGCAACAGCAGCTCCGCGACGTTGACCAGCCACGCGCAGATCACCGCGGCCAGCGGTTCGACCAGGCCAGAGGCGGCACCGATCAGGAAGGCCCTGAAGCGCGACATCCCCGCCCCTGCCAACACCAGCGCGATCACCAACCCCTCCGGCACATCCTGCAGCGCAATGCCCATGGCCAGGCTGTCGGCGTCGGGCATGCCGCCCCCGGCCGACACGCCAATCGCCATGCCTTCGGGGATGTTGTGCGCGATGATGGCGATCACGAACAGCCAGATGCGCGCCGCGATCACCGGCTGCTCGCCCGTGCCCACCAGCGCCTCGGGCGAAGCGCCGGACACCTTGAGGTCGACGAGAAACAGGCAGAGGGCGCCAAACATCAGCCCGAAGCTGATCAGCCCACCGGCGCCCCACGGGCTGAAACCGATGGACTGGGCCGCGTCGAGACCCGGAATGATCAGCGAGAACGCGGTGGCCGCCAGCATCACCCCGGCGCCGAAGCCCAGCAAGGTATCGGCGACGGCCACCGGCATGTTGCGGATCACCAGTACCGGCACCGCTCCCAGCGCCGTGCCCAGGGCACACAGCGCGCCGCCCTCGAGCGCGCGCAGCATGCGCGGCTCGAGGTCCAGCCAGGAAATGCCGCGAACCACCAGCAGCGCCGTACCGACCAACAACAGCAACGTGCCCAGCGCCAGTCGGAACAGGCGCACGCTACTGACGGACATCACCTCCGAGCGCATGCCGGAACGACTCACGCCAAGGCTTCTACATAACGGCGTTCGACCTCTGACCAGTCGATGACGTTGTAGAAGGCGCCGATGTATTCCGGACGGCGGTTCTGGTACTTCAGGTAGTACGCGTGCTCCCAGACGTCTAGGCCAAGGATCGGCGTATTGCCGTTCATCAGGGGGCTATCCTGGTTGCCGCTGCTCTCGACCACCACGGTCTTCGCAGGTGTCACGCTGAGCCACGCCCAGCCGCTGCCGAAACGGCTCAACGCGGCCTTGGTGAAGGCTTCCTTGAAGGCATCGAAGCCGCCCAGCTGCTCGTCGATGGCCTTGGCGACCTGACCTTGGGGCTGACCACCACCTTTAGGCGACATGACCTTCCAGAACAGGCTGTGGTTGGCATGCCCGCCGCCCTGGTTGACCACCGCGCCCTGGATCTTCTCCGGCAGCTGCTTGACGCTGGCCACCAGCTTCTCGATCGGCCACTCGGCCCACTCGGTGCCTTCGATCGCGGCATTGAGGTTGTTGATGTAGGTCTGGTGGTGCTTGGTGTGGTGGATTTCCATGGTCTGGGTATCGATGTGCGGTTCCAGCGCATCGTAGGCGTAGGGCAATGCAGGCAACGTATGTGGCATATCAATGGATTCCGTAGGCGTGGTTGCGAGGTTCAACATCAGGTTGAGCGGTCATGGCGCCGGTCTGCGGGGCGTGCCGCTCGAGCAGGCGCTCGGTGCGCGGGTACTGTCCGTACTCGCCAATGAAATTGAGCAGTTCGGTGTAGGTCTTGGTGCTGTGCCGCAGGGCCGCATCCCGCAGCGGCTGCGGCAGGCGCATGTCCTGGCTGGCCTGCAGCAGGCGCTGGTGCGCGGCGCAAAGATAGTCCGCGCTTTCATGGGGCTGGTTCAGGCGCAGGTGGAGATCGGCCAGGTTGTGGTGGGCGATGACAAAGGCCGCCACCGCCTCGTCGACGTCATGCCAGCGCTCGAACAGCACCTGGGCCAGGGCCAGCGCCTGCAGGTAATGCTCGCGGGCGTCGACCAGTTCCCCCCGGTCGAACAGGCTGTTGGCGACTTCGGTGGTGCGTTTCCAGTGCTGCATGACGTACCTCTCTAGCGCGATGCGCTATTGGTTGGGTGTTCAGATACCGCCAGCGGTGAGTTTTTCAGGATCGAGCAGCACTTCGAGCTGGCTGCGCGACAACTCGGTGTGCTCCAGCGCCACGTCGATCACCGGGCGCCCTTGCTTGTAGGCGGTCTTGGCGATTTCGGCGGCCTTCAGGTAGCCGATGATCGGGTTGAGCGCAGTGACGAGGATCGGGTTGCGTGACAGCGCTTCCTTGAGCTTGGGCTCGTTGACCTTGAAGCTGGCGATCGCCTTGTCGGCCAGCAGGCGGCTGGCGTTGGCCATCAGCTCGATGCTGCCGAGCAGGTTGTGCGCAATGATCGGCAGCATCACGTTCAGTTCGAAGTTGCCCGACTGCCCGGCGATGGCGATGGTGGCGTCGTTGCCGATGACCTGCGCCGCGACCATGGCGGTGGCCTCCGGAATCACCGGGTTGACCTTGCCCGGCATGATCGAGGAGCCTGGCTGAAGCCCTTCGAGCTCGATCTCTCCCAGGCCCGCCAAGGGACCGGAATTCATCCAGCGCAGGTCATTGGCGATTTTCATCAGGGCCACGGCCGTGGTCTTGAGCTGGCCGGACAACGCCACGGCGGTGTCCTGCGAGCCGATCAGGGCGAACAGGTTGTGACCGGGCGCGAAGTCGACCCGGATCAGAGCGCTGAGCTGACGGGCGAAACCTGCCGCGAACTGCGGGTGGGCGTTGATCCCGGTGCCAACCGCGGTACCGCCCTGGGCCAGGGCCTGCAGGCTCGGCAAGGTGGCTTCCAGATGACTCAGGGCACCTTTGACCTGCGCTGCCCAGCCCTCCAGCACCTGGCTCATGCGCACGGGCATGGCATCCATCAGATGGGTCCGGCCGGTCTTGATGAACGGGTGCACCTCCACGGCCTTGGTCTCGATGACCTGGACCAGGTGGCGCAGCGCCGGCAGCAATTGCTCGTGCAGGGCAAGCGCAGCGCTGACGTGGATGGTGGTGGGGATGATGTCGTTGCTGCTCTGCCCGCAGTTGACGTGGTCGTTGGGATTCACGTTGTCACCCAGCACACGGCTGGCGAGGGTCGCGATCACCTCGTTGGCGTTCATGTTCGAGCTGGTGCCTGAACCGGTCTGGAAGACGTCCACCGGGAAGTGCTGCATGTAGTCCCCGGCCAGCAGTTGCTCCACGGCCTTGACGATCGCATCGCCCTGCCCGGCCGTCAGTTGCTCGAGCTCGACGTTGGCCTTGGCCGCCGCCGCCTTGGCCAGCAGCAGCGCACGGATGAACTGCGCGGGCATGCGCTGCTGGCTGATCGGAAAGTTGTTGACCGCGCGCTGGGTCTGGGCGCCGTACAGGGCCTGGGCCGGCACCTGCAATTCACCCATGCTGTCACGCTCGATACGGGTATCACTCATCATCTGGTCCTTGCATCAGTTCTTCAGGAGAAATCGAAGGCAGCAGCACGCAGTTCGCCAACTGCAAGGCGAAGGGCTGCCAGCGCTGGTTCTGTTCGCGGCGGTCGAGGTTGCGCAGCTGCAGCAACGGGCGCCAGGCCTGGTCGAGGCACTGGCAGCGCCAGTGCCAGGGCAGCATGCGGTCGCAGGCGGTATCGAGCAGCAGGCGGAAGGACGTCATGGCCACGGTCCAGGCCGAGGTCTCGGTGCAGCACACCAGGTAGCGGCCTTCGGCCAGGTAATGCTCGATCAGGCGCGGCTCGTCGGGCTCCAGGGCGCAACGAATACGCCGGCTCAGCCAGCGCCAGTTTTCCAGGTAGGGCAACTCTTGGAGGACGGGTTTCATGAACATCATCGCTGAGTGGCGGGATAATGATATTCATTATTAAGTGATAAACGGAATCACTTCAAGCAGAAACCGCACAACAAAAAACCCGGCACAGGGGCCGGGTCGGTTTCACACGCCAGGGCAGCGCCTGCGCGATCAGCTCCCCGCCACGGTCATCCTTTCGATCAGGACCGAGCCGGTGTGGATATTGCTTCGTGTTTCGAGATCGCTGCCGATCGCCACGATCTGCTGGAACATGTCTTTCATATTGCCGGCGATCGTCACCTCCTGCACGGCATGCTGGATCTCGCCGTTCTCGACCCAGTAGCCTGCCGCGCCACGGGAATAGTCACCCGTCACCATGTTCAGGCCATGCCCCATCAGCTCGGTGACCAGCAGCCCGCGGCCCATGCGGCGGATCAGGGCTGCCTGGTCCTCGTCGCCGTGAGTGACGAACAGGTTATGCACGCCACCGGCATTGGCGGTGCTGGGCAGGCCCAGCTTGCGGCCCGAGTAGG
>NZ_DATELE010000274.1:0-2679 GCF_035277045.1 Pseudomonas sp.
GGCCACACGATTGCCCTCGAAACCGTCGGCGTCGGCGAGATCACCTACGAGTGCCGTGACAAGGCCCAGGCACCCGGTCAGACGGAGTGGGTGTTCGTTGGGCCCAAAGCCGTGCTCAACGACCGTAGCGGCAAGCAGGTCGGCGACTACTTCGGGCCACCGGCTACCTGGAAGGCGAAGGATGGTTCCAGCATCACTGGCACGCAGCTGGCCGTCGCCCCCGCCAGCGCTGGCAACATCCCCTACCAGCTGGTCAAGGCGAACCCCGCCGAAGGCAAGGGTGCGATGCAAGGCGTCAGCTACATCCAGCGCGTGGCCACCAAAGGCGGCGTCGCGCCGGCAAGCGGTTGCACCCCTGCCGACAAGGGCAAGCAGCAGGTCGTCCAGTACCAGGCCGACTATCTTTTCTGGGCAGCCAAGTAAGTCATCAGCGCGAGCGGCGTAGCTCGTCTACGCTGCCTCTGGCACACCCACTGTCCATGGCCGTTGCCTTTGTCCCTGCCCGAACACTGCTTTGACCACCAAGCCTGCCTGCAGGCCTGCGCCCGCGGCGAGCGGCAAGCGCTGCGCGACCTCTACCAGGAGGACAGCGCACGCCTGCTCGGCATCGCCCGGCGCATCGCCCGCGACGATGGCTTGGCCCAGGACATTGTCCACGATGCCTTTATCAAGATCTGGCACGGCGCCGGCAGTTTCGACCCCGCGCGCGGGTCGGCGCGGGGCTGGATCTACAGCGTGACCCGGCACCTCGCGCTCAACCATGTGCGCAATAGCGCCAGGGAGGTGCTGGTGGGCGAGCATGAAGACGTGGTGGATCCTGAGGCGGACCCCGCGCAAGCATTCAACGGCCACTCCGACCGCATCCATTTGTGCCTGGAGCAGCTGCAACCCGCGCGACGCAGTTGCATCGTGCATGCCTACGTCGATGGCTACACCCACGCGCAGATCGCCGAGAAGCTCGGCACGCCCCTTGGCACCGTCAAGGCCTGGATAAAACGCAGCCTCGTGGCCTTGCGGGAGTGCATGGGATGACCGCAAAGCCAGCGCCTGAATACCCTGATGACCTCGAGCAGCTCGCCAGCGAGTACGTCCTCGGCACACTGCCGCCCGAGCAACGTCGCGACGTGCAACAGCGCCTCGGCAACGACGCCCGGCTGCGCGCCGCCGTGGACGCCTGGGAACAGCGCCTGCTCGGCCTGACCGAACTCGTCGAACCGCAGACCCCGCCTCCCAGGTTATGGCAGCGCATCGAACGCAGCCTGGACGAGCATTCGGCGCCAGCCCGCACGGCCCCCGCGCAGGCATCCTCCTGGTGGAACCCGCTCGCGCTATGGCGCGGCCTTGCCGGAGCAGGGCTGCTCGCGAGCCTTGTACTCGGCACGCTGCTACTCACCCGCACAGCCCCACCGACCCGCTACCTCGTCGTCCTCGTCGGTCCCCAGGACCAGGCCCCCGGCTGGGTGATCCAGGCCAGCGATACCCGGCAGATCCAGCTCATCCCCCTCGGCGTCGCCCAGGTTCCGACTGACAAGGCCCTCGAGTTCTGGACCAAAGGCGACGCCTGGCAAGGCCCCGTCTCCCTCGGCCTGGTCAAGCCCGGCCAGACCCTCTCCCTCGACCTCGACAAACTGCCCCCGCTGGAACCAAACCAGCTGTTCGAACTGACCCTGGAAAACCCCAATGGCTCGCCGACCGGACGGCCTACGGGGCCGATCCAGTTCATTGGGCGGGCTGTGAAGGTGATATGAGGATGGCCCAGGCCCTTGCCCCTGCCAGGTCCTTTCATTCCGGATGTTGATTTGGGATCGGGCAGTGATCCCCCAAATGCCCCGGCTGCGCCGGGCAGGGATGGATAACCGAGCTGGCATTGTGCCGCGATTGTGGCGCGAAGCGGCCCCAGAATCGAACAGGCGCTGCAAGACCAGCCGCCTGCATTCGGTGCTCCCAAGCAGGCGAATCTAGTCGCGCAGGCTAGCGATGACTGTCTCGCCCAGAGCATCAAGTTGCTCACCCCCGTGCGTCGCAAGCAATATGAAGCTTGCCTTGGGCAGCGTAGGCAATCCGTCCTTATGAAGCGCAACAACACGTCCCTCGATCAACGCTGACGCATTCAAACACCCCACCCCAAGCCCGGCAGCCACCGCCGCCTGCAACCCTGCCACTCCCGAAGCCACATGCGTCACCACATGGGCGATGCCGTGCGCTTGCAGCCGGTCAATCGCTAGCCGGTGCAAAGAGCAGGTCTCGGGCAACAGTGCCAGCGGGATAGGCCGGCCTTCGTCGGGCAAGCCTGAACCCGGCGCCGTCACCCAGTGCATCGCCTCGGTACGCAACACCTGCGCATCCCCCGTAGGCCCAGTGCGCAAGACAATCGCCAGGTCCAGTTCCCCACGCCGATGCGCGGCTTCAAGCGCGTCGCTCTTGCCGATCAGCGTGCGCAGCCGCAAACGCGGGTAATGCTGGCCAAGGCGGGCGAGCAGGCGAGTAAGATCGGCCGGGCGGAAGTAATCGGTGATACCCAAATGCACTTCACCTTCGAATGGCACGTCGTGCAGGTCGCGCCAGGCGCTGTCGGACAAGGCGAGGATCTGCCGGGCATGCGCCAGCAGGCGGTCACCGGCCGGGGTGGGCCGTACGCCAGCCTTGCTCCGCACCAGCAATACCTGGCCGGCGCGTTCC
>NZ_DATELE010000275.1:0-175058 GCF_035277045.1 Pseudomonas sp.
TGTGATGCTGATAATCTTGCAGACTATCAGTCCGTACTCACAAGCACCCACACGAATTGCTTGATTCAATTGTTAAAGAGCGGTTGGTTCGAAGCGCTTGGCTTGCTGAACCGAGGTGCGCATTCTACGCTTTCCTCTGAGCCTGTCAAGCGTTTATTTTGAAGTTTTTAACCAGAAACCTGTTTAACTTCAAACACTTGACTCGCTTCGATCTCTCGTTAGCGGGAGGCGAATTCTACAGCGTTTCAACTCGCTGTCAACCACCTTTTTCACCACTTCCGTAAGTCGCTTGACTCACCCTGCAGCTCATCGCTGCGGGAGGTGAATAATACGCCATTTCCATTATGAGTCAACACCTTAGCCAAAAAAGATTCAGGGCACGCCAAACACTCGCGAGGCAACTATTCGAGCCGGGACAGATCTCTAATGAAACGCTTCTATCTATTAGTACAGCGAGCTGGATCATGAGCGAACCGGAAAACGGCAAGACCCCAGGACTGTCCGCGGACGAAGAGCAGGAGGTCAGCCACAGCCAGCCCCCTCGGGCCGCCGTGCTCCACGAGATCATTCGCTACCAGGGTGACCAGGAACTCGAGCGGACGATTACCGCGCTCTGGTGGTCGGCACTGGCCGCCGGCTTGAGCATGGGCCTGTCCTTGATGGCGATGGGACTGTTCTACTCGCGCCTGCCCGACAGTGACAGCAGCCAGGTGATAGCCAGCCTCGGCTACAGCGCCGGCTTCCTGGCGGTGATCCTCGCCCGTCAGCAACTGTTCACGGAAAACACCCTGACCGCGGTGCTTCCGGTGATGACTACCCCTACCCTCGTCAACCTGGGCAGGCTGCTGCGCTTGTGGGGCGTGGTACTGGCCGGCAACCTCGCCGGCACATTGCTGGTCGCCTGGGTCATGCTGGAGTTGCCGATCTTCGACAGCAAGACCGATGTCGCCTTTCTCGAAGTGGGCCGCAAGGTCATGAAGAATGACATCAGCCAGATGTTCGCCAAGGGCATCGTCTCAGGCTGGATGATCGCCACCATGGTCTGGATGATCCCTTCCATGGAGCACGCGAAGATCTGGATCATCGTCCTGATCACTTACCTGATGGCACTGGGCGACTTCACGCATATCGTCGTCGGATCGGTGGAAGTCTCATACCTGGTATGGGCAGGCGACGAGACCTGGACGCGATTCTGGCTGGAGTTCGCGTTGCCGACGCTCGCCGGCAACATCATAGGCGGCAGCTTCATTTTCGCCCTGATCAGCCACGCCCAGGTACGCAGCGACAGCGGCAAGCCGCCGTCCAGGCTGCTGGAAGACGACGAAGCGGCCGCTCTGCGCAAGCCTGAGAAAAAGGACAAGGGCGCCTAGCGTCCATGCCACCATGAATTGGCCGCCAGGGCCATATCTCGACGGCAAGCGAATGTTCAACAATGTTCTACGCGTTGTGCGATAAACGGCGCATCCTGAACAGAACATCGATCATGACCGACCACCAGAGCGGTAAAGGGCTTTCATTTGCCAAGCGCATCTACCTGCCGCGCATCATCGGCACGGGGATCGGGCTGTTTTGCATCATGCCCAGCGTTGCGCCGCTGAACCTGCCGTTGTGGGCCTGGGCGCTGCTTCTGCTCAATGCCCTGGCCTGGCCGCATGCGGCCTACAAGCTGGCGACGCGCTCGGCGAGTCCCTATAAGGCAGAACAGCGAAACCTGCTGTTCGACGGACTGATGGCAGGTTTCTGGACGGGCGCCATGCACTTCAACCCGCTACCCGGCGTGACGCTGCTGTCCATGACGGCAATGAACAATGTCGCTGCCGGTGGCAAGAGCCTGTTCCTGCGAGGACTACTGGCCCAGGTGGCAGGCATGCTGCTGGCGGCGACGCTGCTGGGGCCAGGCTTGCAACTGCAGGCCACGCAACTGCAGATCTACGCCTGCCTGCCCATGCTGACGCTTTATCCCATGGCCGTCGGCTGGGTCTGCTATCGCCTTGCAATCAAGCTCGCCGATCATAAAAAACGACTCGGCGCCCTCAGCCGCACCGACAGTCTCACCGGCCTGCTCAACCACGGCGCGTGGAAAGACCTGCTGCAGCTCAGATTCCAGGCGTGCAAGCAACAGCAAGCGCCTGCCGTGCTGGCGTTGATCGACATTGATCATTTCAAGCGCATCAACGACACGTACGGCCATGTGGTCGGTGACTGGGTCTTGCGCCAACTGAGCGCGGACCTCAAACAGACCTTGGGAGAAAACGATCTGGCAGGCCGCTACGGCGGTGACGAGTTCTGCGTGATCCTGCCCCATGACAGCGAAGCTCCAGCCAGCCAGACCCTGGAGCGCCTGCGCCAGCGCGTTGGGGACTACCGCAATCCACGACTCCCGGACCTGCGCATCAGCCTGAGCATTGGCCTGGCCAGTTTCCATGCGGGGCTTGAGGATCCCGAAGACTGGCTCGAGGCCGCCGACAGGGCCTTGTACGCCGCCAAGCGCCACGGCCGCAACCGTGTGAATGCGGCATCGGGCGACGCTGCTGGCAAGCTCAGGCTGGCCTACCCTGAGTGAGCCCGAGGCATGTGCCCGGCTCCAGCGCCACAAGCAGCACACCAACGCCTCACCAGAAAAAAAGACAAAAAAATGGGCGACCGAAGTCGCCCTAAATGCCTTGCGTGCTCATGCACCGGGAAGGATCAGCGCGGCTTGCGCCCGTTCGAGTCCTTGCACCGTTGTCCGATGGGTGCACTGTAGCGAAGACACGGATGTGGGGAATTGATCGAGGTCAATGGCGCCCGGAACCGGGCGCGGCGGGCAGGCGCAGGCTTGACCTGCGTCAGGTCTCAGCGCTTTTTGGGCTTGCCCTTGGGTTTTTTCTTCGGTTTGGGGAGCGGCATGGCCTGCTCGAAGGCCTGGCGCACTTCGTTAAGGCGCTTTTCCTTGAGATCGTGAATACGCTTGATGCGTTCAGTGCCGAAATCGATCAGGTTGTCTTGGCTCATGGCGGACTCAAAAGGCGGACAGCAGAGGCTCTCATGATGAAGCCCCGTGACGCGGCTGGCCAGCCCCGGGGTGTATCAGATCTTGATATCGACCAGCAGGCCCTGGCGCGGCTCGTCACCCATCAGCGGTGCCACGGGTACTGTGTCGTCGGCATTGAGCTCATCGCCCGGCAGCGGCTCGAAGCGTTCATCATGCGGCTGCTGGCGCCGTTGCTGCTGGCGGCGCTGTTCGTCGCGCAGCAACAGCGCCTGCTCCTGGGGGTCGCGCTCTTGCTTGAGGTTGATGGTGCTCTGGCCGGAACTCGACTGCGCAGGCACGACCGGTGCAATGGCGGGCTGCGGCTTGACCGGGTCGAACTGCGTGGTCACGGGGGCGGCGCTGAGGGGGATGAGGGGCGGCAGCATGCGATGATCTCCTATGGCCAGTCTATCGGCCTGCCGGCTGCATCCTTGAGCGTCAGGAACGGATAAGCGCGCCGTGACACCGGGCGCGCCTGTCAGTGTAGTTCAGGGCGCCTCGGCGTCGTCCGCCGCCGCTCCGGTTTCACTCCAGGGGCGCTGGTAGACCTTCTGCCAGACGTTGTCGAGATGGTCGCGAAGTGCCTTGGGCGCCTCCTTTAGCGAAGCGCTGTCATTGCGCTCGCCACCAATGGGGTCCTCACCGGAGGGACTGATCAGCGACTCGCCCGTGATGCTGTAGCTGGCCTGCCCCTCGCGCAGCTCGATGACGATCGCATGGGGCTCGATGCCACCCCCGCAGAACGCATGGCTGGCAACGGTCACCTCGGCGATGCCGTCTTCGGTCAGGTCGGTGACACCGGTGACATCCGTATAGAAGTCGACATCCAGATCCAGGCCTGGACAGCTGGTTTCCTGTTCGCTCTGCCAGCGCGCCTTGAACGCTCCTGCCGCGTCGGCGCGGCCGAAGAGCGTTGCCCTGAGCACGACCTTGTCCACCTCCTGCGCGGTTTCGGCATCGGTGGCCTGGCCGTCGGTGCGGCTGAGCACCAGCAGGCCTTCACCCTCGCGGTCGCGGAAATGCACACTCTTTATAGGTGCCTGGATGCCCAGTACTTCGAGCTGGTCGCCTGGGATCGGGTCCAGTGTCTCGAAGCGCTTCTGCTCGCAGGCGGACAGCAGCAGAACGCTGCCAAAGGCCAGGAAAGCATTGAACCAGCGGTGCTCGTCGCGCTTGTGCAAGTGAAACCCTCGTAGGCAATGGCAGGTTTCTTCGATGAAATTGCTAGACTCTTTGGTCTGCACGGACCTATCCGTTAACATAGTCGGCTTTTCATCGCGGGAGTCAGGCAGTATGGCGCAGCAGTATCAACCGGGGCAACGCTGGATCAGCGACAGCGAAGCCGAGCTCGGACTTGGGACCGTTCTGGCACAGGACGGCCGCTTGTTGACCGTGCTCTACCCGGCCACTGGCGACACCCGCCAGTATTCCCTGCGGAACGCGCCCCTGACCCGCGTGCGTTTCTCGCCTGGCGACCAGATCACTCACTTCGAGGGCTGGAAGTTGACCGTGCGCGAGGTGGAGGCCGCCGAGGGCCTGCTCGTCTACCACGGGCTCGATGCCCAGAACGAAGCGAGGACGCTGCCGGAAACCCAGCTGTCCAACTTCATCCAGTTCCGCCTGGCCAGCGACCGCCTGTTCGCTGGTCAGATCGACCCGCTGTCCTGGTTCTCGCTGCGCTACAACACCCTGGAACACACCAGCAAGCAGATGCAGTCGCAGCTCTGGGGCCTGGGTGGTATCCGCGCGCAGCCTATCGCCCACCAGCTGCACATCGCCCGCGAAGTGGCCGACCGCAGCGCCCCACGGGTATTGCTGGCCGATGAAGTGGGCCTGGGCAAGACCATCGAAGCGGGCCTGGTGATCCACCGCCAGCTGCTGTCGGGCCGTGCCAGCCGCGTGCTGATCCTGGTCCCGGAAAACCTGCAGCACCAGTGGCTGGTGGAAATGCGCCGGCGCTTCAACCTTGAGGTCGCGCTGTTCGACGCCGAGCGCTTCATCGAGAGCGACGCCAGCAACCCGTTCGAGGACGCTCAGCTGGCGCTGGTCGCGCTCGAATGGCTGACCCACGACGAAAAAGCCCAGGACGCGCTGTTTGCCGCCGGTTGGGACCTGATGGTGGTCGACGAGGCCCACCACCTGGTGTGGCACGAGGAAAAAGCCAGTCCCGAGTATGCCCTGGTCGAACAACTGTCCCAGGTCATCGCGGGCGTGCTGCTGCTCACCGCCACCCCCGAGCAGCTGGGGCAGGACAGCCACTTCGCCCGCCTGCGCCTGCTCGACCCCAATCGCTTCCATGACCTGGCCGCCTTCCGCGCCGAAAGCGAGCATTACCGTCCGGTGGCCGAAGCGGTCCAGGAACTGCTCGACCAGGGGCGGCTGTCACCCGAGGCCCACGCCACCATCGAAGGTTTCCTCGGTGCCGAGGGCGAAGCATTGCTCGCCGCCATCACCGACGGCGACACCCAGGCCAGCGCGCGCCTCATCCGCGAGCTGCTCGACCGCCATGGCACCGGACGCGTGCTGTTCCGCAACACCCGCGCCGCCGTGCAGGGCTTCCCCGAGCGCAAGCTGCACCCCTACCCGCTGGCCAACCCTGAGCAGTACCTTTTGCTGCCCGCCGACGAGCATGCCGAGCTGTACCCCGAGGTGGCGTTCCAGGCCCAGGGCAACACCGGCGAAGAAGAACGCTGGTGGCGCTTCGACCCGCGGGTCGACTGGCTGATTGATACCCTCAAGATGCTCAAGCGCACCAAGGTGCTGGTCATCTGCGCACATGCCGAAACCGCCATGGACCTCGAGGACGCCCTGCGCGTGCGCTCCGGTATCCCGGCCACGGTGTTCCACGAAGGCATGAACATCCTCGAGCGTGACCGCGCCGCCGCCTACTTCGCTGACGAAGAGTTTGGCGCCCAGGTGCTGATCTGCTCCGAGATCGGCAGTGAAGGCCGCAACTTCCAGTTTGCCCATCACCTGGTGATGTTCGACCTGCCGGCCCACCCTGATCTGCTCGAGCAGCGGATCGGCCGTCTTGACCGGATCGGCCAGAAGCACACCATCGAGCTGCATATCCCGTATCTGCAGGACAGCCCGCAGGAGCGCCTGTTCCAGTGGTACCACGAGGGCCTGAACGCCTTCCTCGCCACCTGCCCGACCGGCAACGCCCTGCAGCACCAGTTCGGCCCGCGCCTGTTGCCATTGCTCGAGCGCGGCGCGGACGACGACTGGACCGCGCTGGTGGAAGAGGCGTGCACCGAACGCATGCGCCTTGAAGCCGAACTGCACAGCGGCCGCGATCGCCTGCTGGAGCTCAATTCCGGTGGCGCCGGCGAAGGCGAGGCACTGGTGGAGGCGATCCTCGAGCAGGACGACCAGTTCGCCCTGCCGATCTACATGGAAACCCTGTTCGACGCCTTTGGCATCGACAGCGAGGACCACTCGGAAAATGCCCTGATTCTCAAGCCAAGCGAGAAGATGCTCGATGCCAGCTTCCCGCTGGGCGACGACGAAGGCGTGACCATCACCTACGACCGCGCCCAGGCGCTGTCGCGCGAAGACATGCAGTTCATCACCTGGGAACACCCGATGGTGCAGGGCGGCATGGACCTGGTGCTGTCCGGCTCGATGGGCAACACCGCCGTGGCGCTGATCAAGAACAAGGCGCTCAAGCCAGGGACGGTGCTGCTCGAACTGCTGTACGTCAGCGAAGTGGTGGCCCCGCGCAGCCTGCAACTGGGTCGCTATCTGCCACCGGCGGCGCTGCGTTGCCTGCTCGACACCAACGGCAACGACCTGGCTTCGCGCGTTGCGTTCGAGACCCTGAACGACCAGCTTGAAAGCGTGCCACGTGCCAGCGCGAACAAGTTCATCCAGGCTCAGCGGGATGTGCTGTCCGCCCGGATCAACGCCGGTGAGACCAAGATCCTGCCGCGTCATGCCGAGCGGGTCGCCGAGGCGCAACGCCGCCTGGCCGCGGAGACCGATGAAGAGCTGGCACGCCTGACCGCGCTGCAGGCGGTCAACCCAAGCGTTCGCGACAGCGAGATCGAGACGCTGCGCAAGCAGCGCGAGGATGGACTGGCGATGCTTGAGAAAGCCGCGCTGCGCCTTGAAGCGATCCGGGTATTGGTCGCCGGGTGATCTGAAAACCGATCAGGGGGCGCAATGCCCCCTGATCGCTCTCGGTCGGCTGAACTGTTACCTGACCGGATTCCGGCGGCGCGCGACTGTTACCAACAGCCACCCGGCCGAACGGTGGTCGCGCACCATTCAAACCGCTTCGACAATTTCATGCACCAATCAGGTGCGTTCGTCGCTCTGGTTTTTTTCCTGGATCACGATAAAGGGCGAAACCACCACCGCCCAGATCTCTGGATCCCGCTCCTGGAGGTCTAGGGCCTGCTCTGCCGAGACCGCGCCGACCGTGCCAGCATCACGCCAGCCAGCAAAGGTTTCAGTCTGGTTTTCCGCCATGGCCTGGGCCACCGTGATGAGGTCCAGACTCGCGTCGACCCAAATCAGGTCACCCTTGGCCCAGAAACGCTCCAATGCTTTCCACTCGATGATTGCAGTCTCGCCGAGCAATTTGGCATAGACGGTGCTTGTTTGATCAGTCATGGGTTACCACCGGCAAAAATTCGATCACTTGAAAGGGTCGCCATTTTTGCAGAAAAACCCGGTTTCAAATATGTAATTGGTCGTCAGAAGGCGCAGGGCCGTGGATTGCCGGGGGGTGAAGGCAATTTGATGGCGCTTTTCTGTATCTTTATGTCGATCAGGCGACACCCCTCGGAGAGTGCATCTTTCGCCCGCTTTTCAAGCGCTCGGACAGCGCTCTACACTGTACCGGTACAGTTACCGGGACATGTTCCGGGGGAAGGTGGGCTTGCGGCATTGGCGTGGCCACGCCGCATATCCCGCCCGGTCTGTAGCCCTGGCCGCCAGGACTATAAGAATTACAACAGAATGAGTGGAGCACTATGATCAAGATTTCCAAGCTGTTCGCCGCAATGGTCCTGGCAGGGGTTGCCAGCCATTCGTTTGCCGCCGATACCATCAAGATCGGTATCGCCGGGCCCAAGACCGGCCCGGTCACCCAGTACGGTGACATGCAGTTCATTGGCGCCAAGCAGGCCATCAAGGACATCAACGCCAAGGGCGGCGTCGATGGCAAGATGCTTGAAGCCAAGGAATACGACGATGCGTGCGACCCGAAACAGGCCGTGGCAGTGGCCAACAAAGTGGTCAACGACGGTGTGAAATTCGTCATCGGCCACCTGTGCTCCAGCTCCACCCAGCCTGCGTCCGACATCTACGAAGACGAAGGCGTGATCATGATCACACCAGCGGCCACCAGTCCGGAAATCACCTCCCGCGGCTACAAACTGATCTTCCGCACCATCGGCCTGGACAGCGCCCAGGGCCCTGCCGCCGGCAACTACATCGCCGATCACGTCAAGCCCAAGGTCGTGGCCGTCCTGCACGACAAGCAGCAGTACGGTGAAGGCATCGCCACCGCCGTCAAGCAGACCCTGGAAGGCAAAGGCACCAAGGTTGCCGTCTTCGAAGGCCTGAACGCTGGTGACAAGGACTTCTCCTCGATCATCCAGAAGCTCAAGCAGAACAACGTCGACTTCGTCTACTACGGCGGCTACCACCCCGAGCTGGGCCTGATCCTGCGTCAGGCGCAGGAAAAAGGCCTGAACGCCAGGTTCATGGGCCCCGAGGGCGTCGGCAACGACTCCATCTCGCAGATCGCCCAAGGCGCCTCCGAAGGCTTGCTGGTGACCCTGCCGAAATCCTTCGACGCGGACCCTGCGAACAAGGCTGTCGTCGACGCCATCAAGGCTGACGGCAAGGACCCGAGCGGCCCGTTCGTGTTTCCGGCCTACTCGGCTGTCGAGCTGATCGCCGAAGGCATCAAGGCCGCCAAGAGCGAAGACACCGACAAGGTAGCCGAGGCAATCCATAAAGGCACCTTCAAGACCCCGACTGGCGACCTGTCGTTCGACGAAAAGGGCGACCTGAAAGACTTCAAGTTCGTGGTCTACCAATGGCATTTCGGCAAACCAAAGACCGAAGTTTCCCCTCAGTGATTGCATCTGACTAGCTGACCGAAAGCCCACTGTGCGAGCAGTGGGCTTTGTTTTACGAGGTTCATGGACCTTGCCGCCGCGATCCGGGGGCGGGTTCACCTGAAAATCTTAAAACCGTCACCCGCGGTTCACTGGCCGTGCCCTGCCGAAGTGGCTCACGACCACCACGCCAGGTCGGGTTTACCCCCCCGCCAGCGAATGCACTTCAGGTTTTTAGGAGCGCTGTAATGCCTGAGATCTACCATTTCTTCCAACAGCTGGTTAATGGCCTGACCATTGGCAGCACCTATGCCTTGATAGCCATTGGCTACACAATGGTCTACGGCATTATTGGAATGATCAACTTCGCCCATGGCGAGGTGTACATGATCGGTTCCTACGTGGCCTTCATCGCCCTTGCAGGGCTTGCCATGATGGGTATCGACTCACTGCCGGTACTGATGACCGTCGCCTTCGTCGCGACGATCTTCGTGACCAGCGCCTATGGGTACAGCATCGAGCGGGTCGCCTACCGGCCGCTGCGCAACAGCAACCGGCTGATTCCGCTGATTTCCGCCATCGGCATGTCGATCTTCCTGCAGAACACCGTGCTGCTGTCGCAGGACTCCAAGGACAAGTCCATCCCCAACCTGATCCCTGGGAGTATCTCCTTCGGCCCGGGCGGCGCGGAGGAAGTCCTGGTTTCCTACATGCAGATCCTGGTATTCGTGGTCACCCTGGTGTCGATGATCGGCCTGACCCTGTTCATCTCCCGCTCCCGCCTGGGCCGCGCCTGCCGCGCCTGCGCCGAGGACATCAAGATGGCCAACCTGCTGGGCATCAACACCAACAACATCATCGCCCTGACCTTCGTCATCGGCGCCGCCCTGGCGGCGGTGGCGGCGGTGCTGCTGAGCATGCAGTACGGCGTGATCAACCCAAACGCGGGGTTCCTGGTGGGCCTGAAGGCCTTCACCGCGGCGGTTCTTGGCGGCATCGGCAGCATCCCGGGCGCCATGCTCGGGGGCCTGGTGCTGGGTGTGGCCGAAGCCTTCGGCGCCGACATCTTCGGCGACCAGTACAAGGACGTGGTGGCATTCGGTCTATTGGTTCTTGTGTTGTTGTTCCGGCCGACCGGCATCCTGGGCCGCCCGGAGGTTGAGAAAGTATGAACAGAAATATCAAACAGGCGTTCTTCAGCGCCTTGCTGGTCTGGGCCGTGGCGTTCCCGGTGCTGGGCCTGAAACTGAGCATCGACGGCATCCACCTGGTCGTGCACAGCCAGGGGCCATTCACCCTCACGGTGATCGCGGTGTGCTCGGTGCTGATGTTCCTGCGCGTGCTGTTCGACAAGCAGTGGAGCGCCGTGGTGCGCAACCGCTCGGAGCGCAAGCTGATCTCGCCAGCGGTCAGCAACTTCCTGACCCTGCCACGCACCCAACGCTGGATCATCCTGGGCCTGATCTTCCTCGCCCTGATCTGGCCGTTCTTCGGCTCACGGGGCGCGGTCGACATCGCCACGCTGATCCTGATCTACGTGCTGCTGGGCCTGGGCCTGAACATCGTGGTCGGCCTGGCGGGCCTGCTCGACCTGGGTTACGTGGGCTTCTACGCTGTCGGCGCCTACACCTACGCCCTGCTGTCGCACTACTACGGCCTGAGCTTCTGGATCTGCCTGCCGCTTGCCGGCCTGATGGCGGCGACCTTCGGCTTCCTGCTGGGCTTCCCGGTACTGCGTCTGCGCGGTGACTACCTGGCGATCGTGACCCTGGGTTTCGGCGAGATCATCCGGTTGTTCCTGCGTAACCTGACCGGCCTCACGGGCGGTCCCAACGGCATCAGCAACATCGAGAAACCGACGTTCTTCGGACTCAGCTTCGAGCGCCGCGCCGCCGAGGGGATGCAGACCTTCCACGAGTTCTTCGGGCTGCAGTACAACTCGATCAACAAGGTCATCTTCCTCTACCTGGTCGCCCTGTTGCTGGCGTTACTGGCGCTGTTCGTGATCAACCGTCTGCTGCGCATGCCGATCGGCCGTGCGTGGGAAGCCCTGCGCGAAGACGAGATCGCCTGCCGCGCGCTCGGCCTGAACCCGACCGTGATCAAGCTCTCGGCCTTTACCCTCGGTGCCTGTTTCGCCGGTTTCGCCGGCAGCTTCTTCGCCGCGCGCCAAGGCCTGGTGACCCCGGAATCGTTCACCTTCATCGAATCGGCGATCATCCTCGCCATCGTCGTGCTCGGCGGCATGGGCTCGCAACTGGGCGTGATTCTCGCGGCCATCGTGATGATCCTGCTGCCTGAACTCATGCGCGAGTTCAGCGAGTACCGCATGCTGATGTTCGGCGCGCTGATGGTATTGATGATGATCTGGCGTCCGCAGGGCCTGCTGCCCATGCAACGTCCCCACATGGAGCTGCATCGATGAGCCGCGAAATTCTGCAAGTCAGCGGCCTGAGCATGCGCTTTGGCGGCTTGTTGGCGGTCAACGGCGTGGCCCTGACCGTCAAGGAAAAACAGGTGGTGGCGCTGATCGGCCCCAACGGCGCGGGCAAGACCACGGTGTTCAACTGCCTGACCGGCTTCTACAAGCCAAGCGGCGGCACCATCCTGCTCGACGGCCAGCCCATCCAGGGCCTGGCCGGTCACCAGATCGCCCGCAAAGGCGTGGTGCGGACTTTCCAGAACGTGCGCCTGTTCAAGGAAATGACCGCGCTGGAAAACCTGCTGATCGCCCAGCACCGGCACCTGAACACCAACTTCTTCGCGGGCCTGTTCAAGACCCCGTCCTACCGGCGCAGCGAGCGCGAGGCCATGGAGCGGGCGCAGTACTGGCTCGACAAGGTGCACCTGACCGAGTTCGCCAACCGCACCGCGGGCACCCTTGCCTACGGCCAGCAACGCCGCCTGGAAATCGCCCGCTGCATGATGACGCGCCCGCGCATCATCATGCTCGATGAGCCAGCAGCTGGCCTGAACCCCAAGGAGACCGAGGACCTCAAGGCGCTGATCGGCTACCTGCGCGAGGACCACAACGTCACCGTGCTGCTGATCGAGCACGACATGAAGCTGGTGATGAGCATCTCCGACCACATCGTGGTGATCAACCAGGGTACCCCGCTGGCCGATGGCACCCCGGATCAGATCCGCGACAACCCTGACGTGATCAAAGCCTACCTGGGGGAAGCGTAAATGCTGCAGTTCGAAAACGTCTCCACCTTCTACGGCAAGATCCAGGCCCTGCACAGCGTCAACGTCGAGATCCGCCAGGGCGAGATCGTCACCCTGATCGGCGCCAACGGGGCTGGCAAGTCGACCCTGCTGATGACCTTGTGCGGCTCGCCCCAGGCCCACAGCGGCAGCATCCGCTACCTGGGCGAGGAGCTGGTCGGCCAGCCGTCCTCGCACATCATGCGCAAGAGCATCGCGGTGGTGCCCGAGGGCCGGCGCGTGTTCGCCCGCCTGACGGTCGAGGAGAACCTGGCCATGGGCGGGTTCTTCACCGACAAGGGCGATTATCAGGCGCAGCTGGACAAGGTTCTGCAGTTGTTTCCACGCCTGAAGGAACGCTTCAGCCAGCGCGGCGGCACCATGTCGGGTGGCGAGCAGCAGATGCTGGCGATCGGCCGGGCGCTGATGAGCAAGCCCAAGCTGCTGTTGCTTGACGAGCCTTCGCTGGGCCTGGCGCCGATCATCATCCAGCAGATCTTCGATATCATCGAGCAACTGCGCCGCGACGGCGTGACCGTGTTCCTGGTCGAGCAGAACGCCAACCAGGCGCTGAAGATCGCTGACCGGGCCTACGTGCTGGAAAATGGCCGGGTCGTGATGCAAGGCACCGGCGAAGCGCTGCTGACCGATCCGAAGGTACGCGACGCCTACCTGGGCGGATAACCGGGAAAAAGGCCTTCGGGCCTTTTTTTCTGCGCCTTGGTAGCGCGCAAACGGGCTACAACTTGTGATTGTCAGGGATGCTCGGTTAACGTGGCCCCTTATTTTCGCTCGAATGCCTGGAGCTTCCGAATGCGCCTCACCCCTCCCCTGCTGTTCGCCGCCCTGCTGCCCCTGCTCGGTGGCTGCCAGATGCTGGCGGACAAACCTGTCGACCCCAACATCGGCACCACGCGGATGCAGGGCGAGCTGAGCGCCGCGGGCGGGCAACTGCTGTTCAAGCCGTGCAACGAGAGCCGCCACTTCGTGGTCAGCGACAGCGGCGGCACCGGTGTGCTTCAGGAAGCCTCCAGCCTGGCCGGCAATGCCAACGCCACGCTCTTCGCCGATGTCCGCGCCAAGCTGACAGGCAGCGTCACGGCCAGCAACGACGGCCAGCTGAACGTGCAACGCCTGTACCGCCTCGATCCCTCCAGCAGCGCCTGCGGCGACCCCAACTTCAAGCAGTTGACCCTGCGCGCCAGCGGCCATGAACCTGAATGGGACATCAAGGCCAGCGGGCGAGGCATGGTGCTCACCCGTGCCGGTCAGCCACCACTGCCGCTGCCCTTCCTCGAGGAGCAACTGCCTGGCGGTGGCCTGAGCCTGAGCAGCGAGGCCAACAACCAGCACATCGAACTGTGGGTCGCCCCGCAGCGCTGCGTCGACAGCGCCACTGGCGCCGTTCGCCACCTCAGCGCCGAACTGCGCATCGACGGGCAGACCCTGCGCGGTTGCGGCTATTACGGCGGATCGCGCGCCGACTGATCACCGGGGGCGGTTTCTGCTGCCTGAAACGGCGGCGAACAGCTTATACTTGGCGGTTTGAGTAAAGCCGCCGGCCGCCCATGGCCGGGATACTGGACCCTGCCATGCTACGAATCAACGAACTGAAGCTGCCCCTGGATCACCCTGACGAAGCCTTGCGCGAAGCCATCGTGCAGCGCCTGGGCATCGCCGATGAGCAGCTGATCGACTTCACCCTGTTCAAGCGCAGCTACGACGCGCGCAAGAAAAACACCGAGCTGCTGTTCATCTACACCATCGACCTCGAGCTGAGCAACGAGGCCGAGGTGCTGACCCGGTTCGCCGATGACCGCAACGTCACCGCGGCCCCCGATGTCAGCTACAAGTATGTCGGCCAGGCGCCGAGCGATATCGCGCAACGGCCGATCGTGGTCGGCTTCGGTCCTTGCGGCATCTTCGCCGGACTGTTGCTGGCGCAGATGGGCTTTCGCCCGATCATCCTCGAGCGCGGCAAGGAAGTTCGCCAGCGCACCAAGGACACCTGGGGCCTGTGGCGCAAGAGCGTGCTGAACCCGGAGTCCAACGTGCAGTTCGGCGAAGGCGGCGCCGGTACGTTCTCCGACGGCAAGCTGTACAGCCAGATCAAAGACCCGCAGCACCATGGCCGCAAGGTGCTGCACGAGTTCGTCAAGGCCGGTGCGCCTGAGGAGATCCTCTACGTCAACAAGCCGCACATCGGTACCTTCCGCCTCACGGGCATGGTCGAGAACATGCGCGCCGAGATCATCGCCCTGGGCGGCGAGGTGCGTTTCGAGCAGAAAGTCACCGACCTGCTGATGGACGATGGCCAGCTGCACGGCGTGGTACTGGAAAACGGCGAGCAACTGCACTCGCGTCACGTGGTCATGGCGCTGGGACACAGCGCACGCGATACCTTCCGCATGCTGCACGGCAAGGGTGTCTACATGGAAGCCAAGCCATTCTCGATCGGCTTCCGCATCGAGCACCCGCAGACCCTTATCGACCAGGCGCGCCTGGGCAAATACGCCGGTCACCCCAAGCTCGGCGCCGCCGACTACAAGCTGGTGCACCACGCCAAAAACGGCCGGTCGGTCTACAGCTTCTGCATGTGCCCAGGCGGCACCGTGGTCGCGGCCACCAGCGAGCCAGGGCGCGTGGTCACCAATGGCATGAGCCAGTACTCGCGCAACGAGCGCAATGCCAACTCGGGCATCGTCGTGGGCATCTACCCGGAGCAGGACTACCCGGGCGGCCCGCTGGCGGGCATCGAATTGCAGGAGGCGCTGGAATCCAAGGCCTACCTGCTCGGTGGCAGCACTTACCAGGCGCCGGCGCAGCTGGTGGGCGACTTTGTCGCTGGCCGTCCATCGACCGAGCTGGGCAGCGTCGAGCCGTCCTACAAGCCGGGCGTCACCCTGGGCGACCTGGCATTGAGCCTGCCAGACTTCGCCATCGAGGCGATCCGTGAAGCGCTGCCGGCCTTCGACCGCCAGATCAAGGGCTACAACCTGCCTGACGCGGTGTTGACGGGCATCGAGACACGGACATCGTCGCCGCTGCGCATCACCCGTGGCGAGGACTACCAGAGCTTGAACCTGCGTGGCCTGTTCCCGGCCGGTGAAGGCGCCGGTTACGCAGGCGGGATCCTTTCGGCGGGCGTCGACGGCATTCGCATCGCCGAGGCCGTGGCCCGCGACATGCTTGGCCTGAACGGCTGATCAAAGGCAGCGGGACACAACGAAAAAACCCCGACCCGGCTTGGCCGGATCGGGGTTTTTCATTGCGAAACGATCAGTGCGTGACGCGGCTGGTGCCGTCGACCGTCATGATGCGCACGCGCTCACCCACGCGGAAAATTTCGTTGTCCTGCACTTGCTGGACATACGCCCGGGTGCTGCCATCGTCCTCGCGCACGGTGATCTCCACGCCCTGGGTACGGGTGATGCCTTCCTCGGCGGCCGAACCTGCGAGGCCACCGGCCACGGCACCAATCACCGCAGCAACAATGCTGCCCCGGCCGCCGCCGATGGCGCTGCCGGCGACACCGCCGACCACCGCGCCCGCGCCACCGCCGATCGGAGTCTTGGTGCCTTCGATTTTCACCGGACGCAGCGCCTCGATGGTGCCCATGCGCACCGTTTGCACGCGCCGGGCCTCATCGCGGGAGTAGGAGTCGCCGGACAGGTTCGAGGCACAGCCACCGAGCAGCAACGACATGGTGGTAAAGCTGGCCACCAGCAGAGCAGATTTACGCATGGGAAAAATCTCCATAAGTCAGGTATCCATTAGACCCTGTGCGATGACGGCTGTCACGCCGGGCAAAGGATAAAATTGTTTTCATTCAACGAGGAGACCGTCGAGGTCATCCGCGCTGAATTCACAATGGTTGGACACGGGATGGGCAGAGATCATTCCGATGACGTGACCATGCCCAGGTCGAGCGGTCAGGGTGCCAGACGCTCACGCACCCAGTGGCCGTCGACCAGGCGGTAGTTGAGGCGGTCATGCAGCCGGCTGGAACGGCCTTGCCAGAACTCGATGCGCTCGGGGAGCAGGCGATAGCCACCCCAGTGCTCGGGGCAGTGCGGGTCGGTGTCGCTGAAACGCGCCTGGGTGGCCTTGACCAGCCCTTCGAGGGCCTCGCGGTCAGCGATCACTTGGCTCTGCGGCGAGGCCCAGGCGCCCAGGCGGCTGCCCAGTGGACGGACCTGATAGTAGTCGTCCGACTCCTTGGCGCTGACCTTTTCCACCCGCCCCTCGATGCGCACCTGGCGCTCAAGCGCCGGCCAGAAAAAGGTCATCGCCGCGAACGGATTGGCCAGCAGGTGCTGGCCCTTGGCGCTGTCGTAGTTGGTGAAGAAAGTGAAGCCCTGGGCATCGAGCCCCTTGAGCAACAGCACCCGGCAATGGGGACGGCCCTGGCCGTCGACCGTGGCCAGGATCATGGCGTTGGCCTCCACCGGCGCCTGCTCGGTCTTCACCGCGTCGCCGAACCAGTGATGGAACAGGGCGAAGGGTTCATCCGGGGCCTGGGCTTCGGTGAGGCCGTCGCGGGTGTAGTCGCGACGCATGTCGGCCAGGGTCTTGGTCATGGCTGCGTTCCTTGTCGATCAGTTGGCCTTGGCGGCGACTTTCTTGTCGGCAGCTGCAACCTTCTTGGCCGCAGGCTTGGCCGGCGCAGCTTTCTTCTTGGCGACCGCCTTGGCCGCGGGGGCCTTGGCCTTGGCCGCAGCTTTTTTCGCCGCGGGCTTCGCAGCAGGCGTGGCGGCGGCCTTGACGGCTGCCTTGGTGTCCTGGACGGCGACCATCTCAGCAGCGCTGAGGGTCGGTTGCTTGTACTTCGCAAGCAGCGCCAGCATGGTGTTCTGTGGGGTCAGCAGCATTTCGACACGGCGGTTCAGCGCGCGCCCTTCGACGCTGTCGTTGGCCGCACGCGGCATCACCGAACCCATGCCACGCAGGGTCAGGCGGTCACGCTGCAGACCGCTGAGACGGAAGATCGCCGACACCGAGGCGGCGCGCTCCTGGCTCAGTTTCTGGTTGACCGCGGCGGCGCCGCTGGTATCGGCATGGCCGAGCACGAGCACGGCGGTCTTCGGGTCGGCTTCCAGGACCTTGGCCACGCGGGTGATCGGGCCCAGGGTGACCGGCAGCAGCATGGAAGGACGGTCCGGGTTGTAGGCACCTTCCACAGGGATGGTCACCACCAGCACGTCTTCACGGCGCTCGAGCTCGAACTTGCTGTCCTTGATGGCTTCGCGCAGCTTGGGCTCGTAGCTGTCCAGCCAGGCCTGGGTGGCCTTGTGGTCGATCTGCGGCACCGCGGCCTTGGCGGAGGCCTTGTCTTCACCCCCGAACGGCCACCACCAGCGGCTGCTGCTCTCGGACTTGGCATCGGCCTGGGCAACCTTCTCGGTCACGACGTCCTTCACCTCCTGGTCGGCCACCTTGTCCGATCCGAAGGGCCACCAGCCGTGGCCACCGTCGTCCGAGGCAGTTTGCGGGTGCTGGGCGCAGCCGGTCATGGCCAGGCAAAGGGCGAGAGCTAAGGTTTTATGTGAAGACATCAGCGATACACCATGAAAATGAAAGAATTTTGCCCTGGCAGACCGGGCGTTGGAATTGAGAATAGTCAAAGGGATCGGGCAATACCCGCACTACCCGATCAAAGGCAATGTGCCAACACCCGTACCAGCTTCTGCGCACGCGGGTCCATCAGTACGTAGGGCCCGAGCGTGTTGGTGACGAAGCCGAAGGCGACGTCGTGTTCAGGGTCGGCGAAGCCTACCGAGCCGCCCGCCCCCGGGTGCCCGAAGGCTCTGGCGCCAAGGCCGAAGGTGGCGTTGGCAACCTTGGGCTGGTCCAGCATGCAGCCCAGGCCGAAACGGGTCTGGGTGAGCAGGGTATGGTCCTGCCCGATGCTGTGCTCACGGGTCAGCTCGTCCAGCAGTTCGGATTCAAGCAGGCTGCCATCGAGCACACCGGCATAGAAGCCCGCCAGGCTGCGGGCATTGCCGTGGCCGTTGGCCGCCGGTTGTTGCATGCGCCGCCATTCGGGCTTGTTGGTGCTGGTGAGGATCGCTGGCGGGTTGGTGAAGGCGCGGGTCGACAGCGCATTCGGCTCGCGCAGGGTCACCTGCAGCAGGCGCTGCGCCGCCTCGTCTCCCACGTTGCCCTTGCCACGGGCGATATGCGCGACGCGGTGGAATTCCTCGTCCGCCAGGCCTACGTGGAAGTCCAGGCCCAATGGCCTGGCGGTGCGTGCAACGATGGAGTCCCCAGGACTCCGGCCGTCCGCGCGGCGGATCAGTTCGCCGATCAGCCAGCCGTAGGTGATGGCGGCGTAGCCATGGGCGGTGCCCGGGGTCCACCACGGGGCTTCGGCGGCCAGCGCATCGGTCATCAGTTGCCAGTCGTACAGGGCCTCGGCGGGCAGCAGCTCGCGGATCGCAGGCAAGCCCGCGCGGTGGCTGAGCAACTGGCGCAGGGTCACGCTGTCCTTGCCGGCCTGGGCGAACTCTGGCCAGTAGCGGGCTACCGGGGCGTCCAGCGAGAGCTTGCCCTCGCCCACCAGTTGCAAGGCGGTGACGGCGGTGAAGGTCTTGGTGCAGGAAAACAGGTTAGCGATGGTATCGCTGTGCCAGGCCTGCTGGCCATCCTTGTCGGCGCTGCCGGCCCACAGGTCGATCACGGTTTCACCGCCGACCTGGATGCACAAAGCCGCACCGCGCTCCTGGGGATCGTCGAACAACGCGGCGAACGCTTCGCGTACCGCCTCGAACTTCAGCTCATAGTGACCCTGGATCTGCACCCGCCAACTCCCCCGACCGACCTGATTTCAAATGGCGTGCATTGTTTCAGCACCGGACGCTTTTGCATACCGGTTATGGCCGGGTGGTCGTCACCGCGGGTGTCGGCTGGGCCGGGGCTACCGGCTGCAGGCCTTTGCGCAACTGATCCAGGGCCTGCTGGTTGGCCTTGCGCACGCCATCGACAAAACCTTGATAGGGCACATCGGTGATGGCTACCAGCCCCAGATGCCCGTTTTCGCCATCGAGCAGACGCCCACTGGCGGGCTGGTCGAGGTACTGGAACCAGTGCACGCCGACGATCGAAGGCTGGGCCAGGGCCGCCTTGACGAAATTGCCATAGGCCGGCCCGCGGTCTTCCTCGCGCGCCACTTCCAGCGGACCCGGCCAGAAGGGGCCGCGATCGCGCGAGCCGAACTGGAATTCGGACACCAGCACTGGCTTGTCCAGCGCATTGAGCTCGGCAAAGTCGTAGCCGTCGTCAGGCTTGAGCGTATAGAAGTTGAAACTGAGCACATCGCAATAGCGCGCGCAGGCCTTCACCGCTTCCGGGGTACTCACGGCAAATCGGCCACCGAGCAGCAGGTGATTGGGGGCATGCCACTTCAAGGAATCGGAGATGGTCTTGAAGTAGGTTTCAGCGAAGACCTGCTGGAAATGCTGCAGGTCACGTTCGATCTCCGGGTGCTCGGGGCTTGGCAGTGGCGCCTCGAAACCCGGGTCTTCCATCAGTTCCCAGGCTTTCAGGTCGATGCCCCAGGCGCGAGACAAGCCATTCTGGTTGCGGTACTTGTCACGCAACTGCTTGAGGAATGCGCGCTTGGCCGGCACGTCGGTGGTCAGGCGCAGGGTGCCATAGGCCAGCGCGTAGCGGGCCTTGGGATCGCTGCCCGGGGCGGCCCAGGCCAGCTCGTTGTCGGCAAAGTAGCCCACCAGCCAGGGGTCGTCGCGGTGGTCCCGGGCGGCGATCGCCACGGCCCGCTCGGTGGCCATGGCAAACCTGGGGTCGAAGGGATCGGGCATGCCACCCCACCAGTCCTGGCCCGTGCTGATGCTGGCGTAGTCGCCGCCGATCAACAGCGGCAGGGTGTAGGACACGCGCTTGGCCTGGTTCAGCGCCGGATCGCTCCAGTTGCCCAAGGTATTGAAGCCCCAGGCCAGCAGTCGGTCGAGGCTCTGCGCCTGCCAGCGTGGCGCGTCGAACGTGGCGGCAGGACACGGGCTGGCCAGCTGGGGCTGGGGCACGGACTGGCAGGGCGTGCCATGCGCGCGCTCCAGGTTGGCGGCATAGAAGTCGAACCAGCGGCCCTGGTTGAAGTTGCGCCCGCGCGAGGCGCCGGTGCCGTCATTGTTGTTGCCCTGGCCGTAGAACGGCGCCAGCGGCTCGCCTTCGGCGGGCAAGGCGGTGAACATCGCCTCGCGCCCCGTCACGTAGGTACGGCCGGCATCGGCGGCCACCGTGTTGACCCCCAGCGAGTAGAAGGGATTGCCGTCGGGCGTTACCAGGTACCAGCGGCCTTCGCGCTTTTCGGTGCGAAAGAATCCCTTGGCCTCGAAGCTCGTAGCGCCGAGCAGACCGCCATAGCCGTCAAGCTGCTGCTTGCCACGTTCGGCGAGCCAACCCTGCAGCTGCTGTTGCTCACGGGCCGCGGCGGCCCTGAGCGGCTCGTCGCCCAGGATTTTTTCTGGCCAGCGCCCACGGGTCGATTGTCCGTAGGCGTCGATAAGCCCGGTATAGGCCGCCTTCTGCGCGTCATCGTCATCCTGCACGCCGACCCGTTCGATGAGCAGGCTCTGGGCGACATTGGGCTGGGGAATCGACAGGCTGACCGAAGCGACCTGCGCCAGGTCCAGCTCACCCACGCTGCTGGTCAGCAACAGACGCTGCCCCTGATGGCTCCAGGGCATCGGCGGGCCGGCGCGCATGCCTTGGCCCAATGGCGAGGTGGCCTTGAGCGGGACCAGCACGGTCTGCGCCGGTCCCGCGGGAAGGTCGATGCGGCTGGTCAGGGTGCGGCCGTCGCTGCCCTGCACCACGACGTCGACGCTCAGCGCCCAGTCCATGCCGCTCTGCAGGCGCAAGGTCAGGGCCTGGGCGCTCGACCAGTCCCACACGCCTTGCTGCGGACTCAGGCGCAAGGTCGGGCGTGGCGCGGGATTGAACACCACCCGGCGCAGCACCTCGCCCTGGGCCGTCTGCTCGGCATTGTATTGCGGCAGGCTGGCGTCCACGGTCGCCACGTTGACCACCGAGGCCGGGCGCACGAAGCTGAACAGCGTCTGCTGCCCGGCGCACAGCGGCGTGCTGAACAACAGGCTGAGTACGGCAGGGGTGAGAACGGAGGGCAAGGTACGGCGAATCATGGGGCTGGTACTCTCCTGCAAGGCCCGTCCCGGGCCAGGGTTGAGTGATGGACAACAGGCCGCGGCCTTGTGCTCCGGCGTCAGGAGATTTCCCGGCGGAACGGCGGCAGCGCGTTGAGGATAGCCTTGCCATAGCGCTGGGTGACCACGCGCCGGTCAAGCAAGGTGATGGTGCCGCGGTCCTGCTCGGTGCGCAGCAGGCGCCCGCAGGCCTGGATCAGCCGCAACGAAGCATCGGGCACGGCAATCTCCATGAACGGATTGCCACCACGGGCCTCGATCCATTCGGCCAGGGCTGCCTCGACCGGGTCATCGGGCACCGCGAAGGGGATCTTGGCGATGACCACGTGCTCGCAATAGGCACCGGGCAGGTCGACACCCTCGGCAAAGCTCGCCAGGCCGAACAGTACGCTGGACTTGCCGTCGTCGACCCGTGCCTTGTGCTTGTTGAGGGTTTCCTGCTTGGACAGGTTGCCCTGGATGAACACCTGCTTGCGCCAGTCGCGGTCAAGGCCGTCGAACACGTCCTGCATCTGCCTGCGCGAGGAGAACAGCACCAGCGAGCCGCGCGAGCCTTCGACCAGTTCGGGCAGGTCGCGGATGATCGCCGCCGTGTGCGCCGTGGCATCGCGCGGGTCGGCGCGCAGGTCGGGCACTCGCAGCACCCCGGCGTCGGTGTGGTGGAAGGGGCTCGGTACCACGGCGGTAACGGCATCGCGCGGCAGCCCGGCGCGCATGCGGAAGCGGTCGAACTTGCCCAGCGCGGTCAGGGTGGCCGAGGTGACCAGGGCGCCGTGGGCGACGTTCCAGAGACTGCGGCGCAGCATCTCGGCGGCGAGGATCGGGCTCGCGTTGACCTCGATGTCGAACAGCGCACCGCTTTCCGCCAGGGTCAGCCAGCGCGCCATTGGCGGGCTGTCTTCCGGGTCTTCGGCGGTGAAGGCGGTCCACAGCTCCCAGTTGCCCTGGGCGCGGGTGACCAAGGTACCGAACAGCGGGTACCACTCCTCGGCCTGGTGGCTGGCGATGCCGATGTTGACCTCGCCATCCATGCCTTCCTTGAGCAGGTCGGCCAGGCGGGTGAACAAGTCGTTGAGCCGCGAGAAGCCTTTCTTCAGCTCGATGCCGACCTCACGGATCTGCTCGGGCACCACGCCGCCTTCGAACCGGTAGCGCGGACGGTCCCGGCCTTCCATGTCCTCGCCCGGTCGGAAATCGGCGACCTGCTCGCACAGGGTGAACATGAACTGCTGCTGGGTGCGGACTTCACGCGCCAGCTCCGGCACCTGCTCGATCAGCCTGCCCAGGTCGCCCGGCAGCGGGTGCTGGGCCAGCAGCTTGGTGAGGTTCTTGGCCGTCTGTTCCAGCCACTCGGAGGTCGAGCGCAGACGCGAATAGTGGGCGAAGTGGCCGATGGCCTTGTCGGGCAGGTGGTGTCCCTCGTCGAACACATAGATGGTGTCGCGCGGATCGGGCAACACGGCGCCGCCCCCCAGCGCGAGGTCGGCCAGGACCATGTCGTGGTTGGTGACGATCACATCGACCTTGCCCATGCCTTCACGCGCCTTGTAGAACACGCACTGCTGGAAGTTGGGGCAATGCCGGCCGGTGCACTGGCTGTGGTCGGTGGTCAGGCGGGCCCAGTCCTGATCCTCGAGCGCCTCGGGCCAGCTGTCGCGGTCGCCGTCCCAACGGTTGCCGGCCAGCTTTTCGATCATGCTGGTGAACAGCTTCTGGCTGCGCTCGTCGACCTCGATGCGAAAACCTTCGTCCTCGAACAGCTGGGCCGTGGCCGACTGCGCCTCGCCCTCCTGCAGCAGCACGTCGAGCTTGGACAGGCACAGGTAGCGGCCGCGGCCCTTGGCCAGGGCAAAGCTGAAGTTCAGCCCGCTGTTGCGCATCAGGTCGGGCAGGTCCTTGAAGACGATCTGCTCCTGCAGGGCCACGGTGGCGGTGGCCACCACCAGGCGCTTGCCCGCGGCCTTGGCGGCGGGAATCGCGGCCAGGCTGTAGGCGACCGTCTTGCCGGTACCGGTACCGGCCTCGACCGCGACCACGGCCGGGTCGCCGGCGCGGCGGCCTTCATCGTCGCAGGCGATGTCGCCCAGCACCTTGGCGACTTCGGCGATCATCAGGCGCTGGCCGTAGCGGGGCTTGAGGCTCTTGGCTTCGAGAAAACGCGTGTAGGCGCCCTGGATGGTGGTCTTGAGTTCGTTACTGATCATGGTCTGCGGGCGCCCGAAGGGCTGGATAAATTTTCAGTGTTTCGCATGGGCCGCTATCATACCCCGCTATTGCCCTTTGCGCCGCATGGAGATCCCGATGACCGCCTTCGCACTGCCCTACACCCTGCATGTTCTGGCCACGTTGGTGTGGGTTGGCGGCATGTTCTTCGCCTGGCTGGTGCTACGTCCTGCGGCGGCTGCAGCCCTGGAGGGGCCTGCCCGGCTGAGGCTCTGGGTAGAAGTGTTTCAGCGTTTTTTCGTGTGGGTCTGGATAGCGATCGGGGTACTGGCGATCAGCGGCGTCGGGATGCTGCACATGCGCTTCTCGGGGTTCGAGACCGCGCCCCGTTACGTGCAGGTGATGATGGGCGGAGCGATCGTGATGGTGGCCGTGTTCCTGCGGATCCAGGCGCTGTTGCTGCCGGAGCTGCGCAGCGCGGTGCACGCCGAGGATTGGACGGGCGCCGCCGGGGTGCTCGGGCGTATCCGACGGCTGGTGGGGGTGAATCTGCTGCTGGGGGTGGGGGTCGTGGTGGTGGCGAGTTCGCGGGTTCTGGTCTGAGGGTCCGCTGGCCGCAGCGCCTCGTCGCGCGACGAAGCGCTCCGGCAACGCTGCTACAGGGGTAGCTGCCTGGGTGCCCGAGGGATCGACAGGATGTGGAAGATCCCGGTCAACAGGATCTGCAGCCGGTCGAACCAGCGATGGCTGCGCCCGCGCAGGCTGCCATTGAAAAACAGCACTTCAAGGACATGCAGGCCCAGCAGGCAGATCCCCGCGGCGTTGATCAGCAGGTGGAGCGGACTGGGCTGCCGAATCAGCAGATTCATCAGCACGACGCCCCAGAACACCACGGTCAAGGCCTTGCCCAGCCCCAGGATGAATTTCATGTCCTTGCTCCTTTGTACCGTTCGCAGGGCGCGCTCCCCTTGCAGAGGAGCGCGCGCGAGCTCAGCGCTCGATCCTGATCTCGGTGCGGCGGTTCATCGACCGGCCTTCGGCGGTGGCGTTGTCGGCCTCGGGCTGGGTTTCACCGGCACCCACGACCGAAACGAAACTGCTGCGCGGCACGCCGCTGCTCACCAGATAGTCGGTGACCGAGTGGGCACGGCGCTCCGAAAGTTTCTGGTTGTAGCTGTCGGAGCCGCGGCTGTCGGTGTGACCCGTGACGCTCAGGCGAGCGCTGGGCGCCTCGTTTTTCAGGCGGGTGGCGATGGTGTTCAGGCGTTCCTTGTCGGCAGCGGTCAGGCGCGCCGAGTCGAACTCGAAGTGCACGTCGCGGATGACGATGACTTCTTCCTTCTCGACCACGACCACCTCTTCGACCACCGGCGCCGGGGCCTCGGGCGGACAGCCGTTGGCATCGACCTGCACCCCGCGCGGGGTGCCCGGGCACTTGTCGCGGCTGTCCGGCACTCCGTCACCGTCCTCGTCGCCGTCGCCATGAGCCCAGCAATAACCGGCCGCCAGCCCGCCGCCCAGCAAGGCGCCCCAGCCTGCCCAGCTGGAGCTCTCGATAGCGCCCAGGGCTGCACCGCTCACGCCCCCTACCGCAGCGCACTTTGGCCAGTCGGTTTTTTGCAAACCTGCGCAACCAGTCAACACACTGGTAAGCAGGACCAGGGGAATCGCCGTGCGTACTATGCTCATCTTGTCGCGCCTCCATAGGGGAATCGGTTGAGACCGATGCAGTGGGAGTAAAGACCGCGCAGTCCGTCTCTGCCAGCAATAAGCCACGCCGCGGGGTCCAGCCCCTATCCTGCGCAGCCCTGGACCGATAGTCTTGGACGACCTGAGCGAGGACTGGCAATGACCGAGGTTTTTTCACCACGTACCCCCCAACAGGCCCTGGCGGCCTTGCTTGACCGCTTCACCCCCCAGCGCCTGCTGCTGGTTGGTGGCCGTTTTCCGGCCCTGGACGCTTTCGCCCAAGCGCATCCGCAAGCGAGCATCACGGTGGCCGGGCCAGGACCACTGCCCGCGGACGTCGCGGCGCAGCGATTCGACCTGGCGCTGCTGGTGGACTGCCTGGAGCACCTGCCCAAGCGCACCGGCCTGGAACTGCTGGGCGGCATTCGCAATCTCAACTCCAGCAGGGTCGCGGTACTGGCCGACCTGCCCGCCTGCGGGTGGGAGGAGACCGACTTTTTCTCCCTGGCCTTGTCGGTCAGCGAGCGATTCCAGCGCGAGCAACAGGTTTTGAGCCTGTTCACCTATGATCTACGGGAATACAAGCAGGTACCGGACTGGCTCAATGCCAAGTTCTGGGCCAATCCACAAAACTTCGGCAAGTACTGGTGGTGATCTGATGAGTATTCCGGTTTGCCCCTGTGGCAGCGGCAATGTGCTGGATGCCTGTTGCGGGCACTATCACGCCGGCACCTCGGCGCCAGATGCGCAGACGTTGATGCGCTCGCGCTACAGCGCCTACGTGCTGGGACGGGTCGATTACCTGGTGGACACCACCTTGCCGACTCAGCGGGCGGGCCTGGACCAGGCGGCCATGGCGTCCTGGAGTGCCCAGAGCACCTGGCTTGGCCTTGACGTCGAGAGCGCCGAGGTGCTGGGCGGCCAGCCCGAGCACGCCTTCGTGACCTTCACCGCGCGCTGGCATGACCTGGAAGGTGATCATCAGCACCGCGAGCGCTCCGCGTTCGTCCAGCATGACGGGCGCTGGTACTTCATCGACCCGACGGTCGAGCTCAAGGCCGGGCGCAATGACCCCTGCCCCTGCGCCAGCGGGCAGAAGTTCAAGAAATGCTGCGCCGGCTACCTGGGTAGCTGACCATGACCAACACGGCCCGCCTGCTTGTCCTCGGCCTGTTGCTGACGCTGCTGTCGGGCTGCATCAGCTGGGGCGGCGAGCCCTGGCGCGAGCCCGAGATGCAGCTGACCAGGGTCGAGACCGTCAAGGCGCGCCTGCACCAGCAGGAATTCATCCTGCACCTGCGCGTCGTCAACCCCAACGATGGCCGGCTGTTCATTCGCAACATCGCCTACTCGATACGGCTCAACGACCTGCTGCTGGTGGATGATGAAACCAGCCTGTGGCGCAGTGTCGGCGGTCATTCGGCGCGTACGTTCAAGATCACCGCGCGGACCAACCTGTGGAAGCAGATCAAGCCGCTGGCCAAGCTGCTCAAGAGCGACGAGCCATTGCAGTATCAGCTGAAGGGCGAGCTCGACACCGGATTAATCTTTCATCGTGAACTGCACTTGTCGCGCAGTGGTGAGATAATTCCCGGCGATCTATTACCGGAGTAACCCGCAATGACCCAGCAACCCCATGTCCATGGCCCAGACTGCGACCACGATCACGATCATGACCACCATCATGACCATGGCCATGTGCACGGCCCGCACTGCAACCACGCGCCTCAGGAGCCTGTGCGCAATGCCCTGAAGGACGTTGGCCGCAACGATCCATGCCCATGCGGCAACGGCAAGAAATACAAGAAGTGCCACGGCGCCTGACCTGATTTGTCCGGGGGCGGCCGATCGCGGCACCAGGCCGCTCCCACAGTAACTGCCGCAGGCTCGAATAAAGCCACCCAGCGTCTTGCATGGCGCTGCCGCCCTCACTAACGTAGCGCCTTTTTACCCCCCTAGCCCCGCCCTGCAGGAGCCTCGTCATGGCCGTGCCCGCCTTTTTCCCCTTCATCTCCCGGATCGGCGCTGCTGCGGCACTGCTTGGCCTGGCCGGTTGCCAGATGGCTGGCATGCAGGACAACCTGCCGCCCACCACCGGCGTGCAGCCGCTCAAGGGGCTGGCGCAGAATGTCTCGGTGCGGCGCAATGCCATGGGCATGCCGCTGATCGAGAGCGGCAATTTCCATGATGCCCTCTTCAGCCTGGGCTACGTGCACGCCGGGGACCGCATCGAGCAGATGGTCGGCATGCGCCTGCTGGCCCAGGGTCGACTGGCCGAGCTGGCCGGGCCCGAGGTGCTCGACGTCGACCGCCTGATGCGCGCCGCCCACCTCAGGCAGAGCGCCGACCAGCTCTACGCCGATGCCTCGCCGCGCCTCAAGCGCTTCTTCGAGGTGTATGCCCGGGGCGTCAACGCCTACCTGTTCCGCTTCCGTGACAAGCTGCCAGGCGAACTGGGGAAAAGCGGCTACCGCCCGGAATACTGGAAGGCCGAGGACTCGGCGCTGATCTTCAGCTTCTATGCCTTCAGCCAGTCGGTGAACCTGCAGGAAGAAATCGCCGCCCTGACCCTCGCGCAGAAGGTCGGCAGCGACAAGCTCGCCTGGCTGTTGCCCGGCGCGCCCGACGAGCCGCTGGCCGAGGGCGAGGTTGAAAAGCTCAAGGGTATCGACCTGGGCCGTCAACTGCCTGGGCTTGCCTCGCTGGCGGCGGCGAGCCAGCAACTGGCCGATCTCGACCTGCTGGGCAGCCCTGGCTCCGCCAACTGGGCGCTTTCACCCTTGCGCAGCCGCAGTAACAAGAGCCTGCTGGCCAGCGACAGCCGTGCGGCCTGGGCACTGAGCCCGGTGCAGATCCACACCGGCAAGTACCAGGTGGCAGGCCTGTCGCTGCCCGGGCTGCCGATCGTGCTCTCGGGCTACAACGGCAAGGTTGCCTGGAGCAGCAGCGCGGTCATGGCCGACAACCAGGACCTGTACCTGGAGCAAGTGCGCGGCCAGGGCAATTCGCTGACATACCTGGCCGACGGCACGTGGCAGGCGACCCGCGCGCGCAACGAAACCTTCCTGGTCCGCGGCCAGCGGGCCCAGCGCGAGGTGTTTCACGACACCCGCCACGGCACCCTGATCGGCCAGCCCGGCAACGCGGGGCTGGGCCTGGCCTTGCATCTGCCGCAGCTCAAGGATGACAAGAGCCTGGATGCCCTGTTCGACCTGACGCGTGCTGGCACGGTGGAGCGCGCCTTCGACGTCACCCGGGAAATCGGCGCGGCGCCGCTGAACTTTGTCTTCGCCGATGCCGCGCACATCGGCTGGCAGGTGGGCGGGCGCTACCCCAACCGCCGCGAGGGCCAGGGCCTGCTGCCCTCCCCCGGCTGGGACGGGCGCTACGACTGGGACGGTTATGCCGACCCGATGCTGCACCCCTACGACCAGGATCCGCCCACCGGCTGGCTCGGCCATGCCAACCAGCGCAGCCTGCCGAAAGGCTATGGCATGCAGTTGTCCAGCAGCTGGTACTACCCCGAGCGCGCCGAGCGCCTGGCCCAGCTGGCGGGCAATGGCCGCCATGACGGCCGCAGCCTGGCCGCCCTGCAAAACGATCAGACCACTGCGCTGGCGGACAAGCTGAAGAAGATGTTCGAGGCGCCTGGCATGGCCCAGCCGCTCAAACAGGCCATCGACAGCCTGCCGCCGGCCCAGCGCGACAAGGCCCGCGAGGCCTACACCCGGTTGATGGCATTCGATGGCCGGCTGAGCCCGGTGTCGGGCGATGCCGCGCTGTACGAGCTGTTCCTCCAGCAAGCCGCCCGAGACACGTTCCTCGATGAACTAGGTCCGGAGTCCGGTCCCGCGTGGCAGGCCTTCGTCAGCAATGCACGATTGTCGTACTCGGCCCAGGCCGACCATCTGCTCGGCCGCGAGGACAGTCCGTTCTGGGATGACCGCGGCACGCCGCAGAAGGAAGACAAGCCGGCCATCCTCGCCCGCAGCCTGGCGGCGGCGATCGATGCCGGTGTCGCGCAACTGGGCGCCGACCGCCGCGCCTGGCAATGGGGCAAGCTGCACCAGTACCGCTGGCCAGCCCCAGCCTTCCACGGTCTTGGCGATGCCATCAGCCGCGCGCCGATGGCCAGCGGCGGTGACTTCAGCACCCTGGCGATGACCCCGTATGCCTGGGGCAGCAGCTTCGACACACGTCTGCCGCCGTCGGCGCGCATGGTGGTGGATTTCGGGCAGATCGAGCCATTGCAGGTGCTGACCAGCAGCGGCCAGTCCGGCAATCCGGCGAGTCCGCACTTTGCTGATGGACTGGATGCGTGGTTCAAGGGCCGGTTCATGAGCCTGCCGTTGCAGCCGCAGAATTTCGCGCGCGCGTATGGCAGTCAGCGGTTGACGCTGGTGCCGGGGCGCTAGCGTAGGCTTGGGCCTTGCAGCGCCGCAGCCTTCATCCAGTCGAACTTCCCTCCGCCGGCCAGGCTCATACGTTTTACTATCCCAGCCGGCATCCGCCTCCATGGACCTCGTCATCGCTCGCCCAGAGGGTCTCTACTGTCCGCCCGGGGATTTCTACATCGACCCGTGGCGGCCGGTGGAGCGTTCAATCATCACCCATGGCCACGCCGACCACGCCCGCACCGGTAACCAGCACTACCTGTGCGCCGCCCCCGGCGAAGGCATCCTGCGCAGCCGCCTTGGCCAGGACATCAACCTGCAGACCTTGCCCTATGGCGAACGCCTGACACACCACGGGGTGACCGTGAGCCTCCATCCTGCCGGACACGTGCTGGGCTCGGCGCAGGTGCGCCTGGAATACCAGGGCGAGGTGTGGGTCGCCTCGGGCGACTACAAGGTCGAGGCCGACGGCACCTGCGCGCCGTTCGAGCCGGTGCGCTGCGATACCTTCATCACCGAATCCACCTTCGGCCTGCCAATCTACCGCTGGCCGTCGCAGGCGTCGGTCTTCGCCGAGATCAACGACTGGTGGCGGGGCAACAGCGCCCAAGGCAAGGCCAGCGTGCTGTACTGCTATTCCTTCGGCAAGGCCCAGCGCATTCTCCATGGCCTGGACGAGAGCATCGGCCCGATCCTGGTGCATGGCGCGGTCGAGCCGCTCAACCGGGTCTACCGCGAGGGCGGGGTCTATTTGCCGCCAACCCTGTACGCCGGCGACATTCCGCGCAACGATCCGATGCTGCGCAATGCCTTGGTCCTGGCGCCGCCGTCGGCCGGAGGCAGTAGCTGGGTGCGCCGCTTCGGCGACTACAGCGATGCGTTCGCCAGCGGCTGGATGCGCCTGCGCGGCACTCGCCGCCGGCGCGGGGTCGACCGGGGTTTCGTGCTGTCGGACCACGCAGACTGGCCGGGCCTGCTGTGGGCCATCGAGCAGACGGGCGCGGAACGGGTCATGGTCACCCATGGATCGGTCAATGTGCTGGTCCGCTACCTGAACGAGCTTGGCCTGGACGCCCGCGGCTTCGTCACCGAATACGGCGACGAGGATGACGCCCCCGCTGCGACGCAGGCCGAGGCATGAAGGCCTTTGCCGAGCTCTACGCAAACCTGGACGCGACCACGTCGAGCAACGCCAAGCTCGCCGCGCTGCAGGCCTATTTCAGCCAGGCGCCAGCGGCCGATGCGGCGTGGGCGGTGTACTTTCTGGCCGGGGGCCGGCCCCGGCAACTGGTGCCGACACGCATGCTGCGCGAGCTCGCCACGGCTATGGCCGGGCTGCCGGACTGGCTGTTCGAGGAAAGCTACCAGTCGGTGGGCGACCTTGCCGAGACCATTTCACTGCTGCTGCCCGAGGCGACTCACACCAGCGACGAAGGACTGGCGCAGTGGGTAGAGCAGCAGCTGCTGCCCTTGCGTGGCCAGCCGCCGGAAGTGATCCAGCAACGGCTGCCCGAACTCTGGTCACAGCTGGACCGCGCAAGCCTGATGCTGTGCCTGAAGCTCATCACCGGCAGTTTTCGTGTCGGGGTATCCAAGCTGCTGGTCACCCGCGCCCTGGCGCAACTGGCCGACCTGGACGCCAAGCGCGTCGCCCAGCGCCTGGTCGGCTACACCGACCTGAGCCACCGGCCCACCGCGGACAGCTATCTCAAGCTGGTCACGGCCGAATCACCCGATGAGCACGCCCAGCGAGGCGGGCAGCCCTATCCGTTCTTTCTCGCCCACGCGCTGCAACAACCCACGGAGCAGTTCGATGCACTGCTCGGGCCCGTCAGCGACTGGCAGGCGGAGTGGAAGTGGGATGGCATCCGCGCCCAGGTGGTCAAGCGCGACGGCCAGCTGTGGGTATGGTCACGGGGCGAGGAGCTGGTGACCGACCGCTTTCCCGAGCTGCACGCCCTGACCGAAACCTTTCCGGACGGCGTCGTGCTGGACGGCGAGATCGTGGTCTGGAAACCCGGGGCAGACCCTGCCGCCGTCGCCGTGCAGCCCTTTGCCCTGTTGCAACAGCGCATCGGCCGCAAGAACCTGGGCAAGAAGCTGCTGGCCGATGCGCCAGTGGTATTGCTCGCCTACGACCTGCTCGAATGGCAGGGCCATGATCTGCGCAGCACGCCCCAGCATGAACGCCGTCGACAGCTGGAGCAGGTGCTCGCGCAGTACCCGCTGGCGCCGCTGCAGCTGTCGCCGGTGCTGCAGGCAAGCGACTGGGACGATCTTGCGCGCCAGCGCGAGGCCTCCCGCAGCCTGGGCGTCGAAGGCCTGATGCTGAAAGCGCGCGACGCCCTTTATGGAGTCGGACGCACCAAGGACATGGGCCTGTGGTGGAAGTGGAAGATCGACCCCTTCAGCGTCGATGCCGTGCTGATCTACGCGCAGCGCGGACACGGCCGCCGGGCGAGCTTGTACAGCGACTACACCTTCGCCGTCTGGGACACCCCGCCCGGCAGCCGCGACCGCACCCTGGTGCCCTTCGCCAAGGCCTACTCCGGGCTTACCGACGCCGAGATGCGCAAGGTCGATGCGATCATCCGCAAGACCACGGTCGAAACCTTCGGCCCGGTGCGCAGCGTCACCCCGACCCTGGTGTTCGAACTAGGCTTTGAAGGCATTGCCCTGTCCAAGCGCCACAAGAGCGGCATTGCCGTGCGCTTCCCGCGGATGCTGCGCTGGCGCCTGGACAAGCCGGTGGACGAAGCTGACGACCTGGCCACCCTGCAGGCCCTGCTCGGCTGATTCCTGCGCGTTTGAGGCTGCGCGATCGTCAAGGTTATGCTTGTATTGTTTCCTTGCCCGTTGCCGCAGAGCGGCCTGCATCGCCGCCCAGGATTGCCATGCACCCCTTGACCCACGCACTGCTCACGCCCGTCCCTGGCATCGCCCGCCAGATCCACAGCTTTCATTTCGGCCCCCAGGGTGGCCGCAAGGTCTACATCCAGGCCTCGCTGCATGCCGACGAACTGCCCGGCATGCTGGTGGCCTGGCACCTCAAGCAGCGCCTGGCCGAGCTCGAGCGCCAGGGCCGCCTGCAAGGCGAAGTGATCCTGGTGCCGATCGCCAACCCGGTGGGCCTTGAACAGGTACTGCTGGATGCCCCGCTGGGGCGTTTCGAGCTGCAGAGCGGCGAAAACTTCAACCGCCACTTCGTCGACCTGAGCGACAGCATCGGCGATCAGATCGAGGCGCGGCTCAACCAGGAGCCGGCCCACAACGTCGCGCTGATCCGCGAGAGCCTGCGCAATGCGCTCGAGGCCCATGCCGCGCACACGCCACTGCAATCGCTGCGCCTGACCCTGCAACGCCTGGCCTGCGATGCCGACCTGATCCTCGACCTGCATTGCGACTACGAGGCTGTCGAGCACCTCTACACCACACCTGAGGCCTGGCCCCGGGTCGAGCCGCTGGCGCGCTACCTGGGCGCCCAGGCCAGTCTGCTGGCCACCGACTCCGGCGGGCAGTCCTTCGACGAGTGCTTCACCCTGGTGTGGTGGCAGCTGCAGCAGCGCTTCGCCAAGCGGTTCCCGATTCCCTTGGGCAGTTTCTCGGTCACTGTCGAGCTGCGCGGCCAGGGCGATGTGAGTCATGAGCTGGCGAGCGGCGACTGCCAGGCGATCCTCGATTACCTGACCCACCAGGGGGTGATCGAAGGGGAAGTCCCGCCCCTGCCCGAATTGCCCCACCCCGCCACTCCGCTGGCGGCGGTGGAGCCGGTGGCGGCGCCGCTTGGCGGCCTGCTGGTGTTTCATGCCCAGCCTGGGCAATACCTGAAGGCGGGCGAGCTGATCGCCGAGATCATCGACCCGCTGAGCGACCAGGTCACCCCGCTGCGCAACAGCCAGGCCGGCCTGATGTACGCGCGCACGGCGCGGCGCATGGCCACGGCGGGCATGGTCGTCGCCCATGTCGCGGGCGAGCAGGTCTGTCGCAGCGGCTACCTGCTGGCGCCCTGAGCCCGCGCCAGCGCGGTAAAACTAAAGCGCACAGCCAGCGGTCTGTGAAGACACATACCTCACGCTCGTGGCCGATTGCATGCCTTCACCCGCTGACCTCGCAGGTTCCTGGTTCGCCACGCGTGGCTGGACGCCGTTTGCTTTCCAGCGCCGGGTATGGGCCGCCGTGGGCCGGGGCGAGTCGGGACTGCTGCACGCCAGTACCGGCTCGGGCAAGACCTACGCGGTGTGGCTGGCCGCCCTCCGCGCCCTCGCCCGGCCGGCATCGCCTGCCACCGGCAAGCGACCGCCGCCGCCTGCGCCGCTGCAGGTGCTGTGGATCACGCCGATGCGCGCGCTTGCCGCCGACACCGCCCGGGCGTTGCAGGCGCCGCTGGACGACCTGCAACTGCCCTGGAGCGTCGGCGTGCGCAGCGGCGACACCGGCAGCGCCGAGCGCGCCCGTCAGGCACGGCGCCTGCCCAGCGCGCTGATCACCACCCCCGAAAGCCTGACCCTGCTGCTGACCCGCGAACAGGCCGTCAGCGACTTCTCAAGCCTGCGCATGGTGGTGGTGGACGAATGGCACGAACTGCTCGGCAACAAGCGTGGCGTGCAGCTGCAGCTGGCCCTGGCACGCTTGCGCCGCTGGCACCCAGGCCTGGTGGTCTGGGGCCTCTCGGCTACCCTGGGCAACCTGCCCCACGCCCTCGAGGTGCTGTTGCCCGCGGGCGGCGAACTGGTCGAAGGGCGCCAAGACAAGCGCATCGTGGTCGACACGTTGCTGCCGGCCGAGATCGAGCGCTTTCCCTGGGCGGGCCACATGGGCCTGAAGATGCTCGACCAGGTCCGCGACCAGATCGACGCCAGCCAGAGCTGCCTGGTGTTCACCAACACCCGTGCCCAGGCCGAACTGTGGTATCAGGCGCTGCTTGATTCCCGTCCCGACTGGGCCGGGCTGATTGCCCTGCACCACGCCTCGCTGGCGCGCCATACCCGCGACTGGGTCGAGCGCAGCCTGAAGGAAGGCGCCTTGAAGGCGGTGATCTGCACCTCCAGCCTCGACCTTGGCGTCGACTTCCTGCCCGTGGAGCGCGTACTGCAGATCGGTTCGGCCAAGGGCATCGCGCGGCTGATGCAGCGCGCCGGCCGCTCGGGCCACGCCCCTGGCCGCCCCTCGCGCATCACCCTGGTGCCCACCCACAGCCTGGAACTGGTCGAGGCAGCGGCAGCCCGCCACGCCCTGGCCGCCGGCCATATCGAGGCGCGCCGCTCGCCCCAGCTCAGCATGGACGTGCTGGTGCAGCACCTGGTCAGCATGGCGCTGGGCGCAGGCTTTCGCCCGCAAGAGCTGCTCACGGAGGTGCGCGCCACCTGGGCGTTTCGTGATTTGCGCGACAGCCAGTGGCAATGGGCGCTGGATTTTGTCTGCCATGGCGGCAGCTCGCTGACCGCCTATCCCGACTACCAGCGCGTCGAAGCGCACCCCGACGGCATCTGGCGAGTGGCCAGCGAGCGCCTGGCGCGCCGGCATCGCATGGGCATCGGCACCATCGTCAGCGATGCCAGCATCCAGCTCAAGTACTGGAGCAAGGGCGGCGGTGGCAAAAGCCTGGGAAGCGTCGAGGAGGCGTTCATCTCACGGCTGCGCCCAGGGGATACCCTGGTCTTCGCCGGCCGTATCCTGGAGCTGGTGCGGGTCGAGAACATGACCGCGTACGTGCGCCGCAGCACCGCCCGCAAGGCCGCGGTGGCGCGCTGGAATGGCGGGCGCATGCCGCTATCGAGCGAGCTGGCCGACGCCCTGGTCGAGCAGCTGGACGCTGCCGCCCACGGCCGCTTCGAGGGCCCGGAGCTGCGGGCCGTGCGTCCTCTGCTGAGCCTGCAGGCCAGCTGGTCGGCGCTGCCTACCCAGGCCAGCCTGCTGGCTGAAACCCTGAGCACGCGCCAAGGCTCGCACCTGTTCCTCTACCCTTTCGCCGGACGCATGGCCAACCTCGGCCTGGCCAACCTGATTGCCTGGCGCGTCAGTCGCCATCAACCGCTAAGCGTATCGATCGCGGTCAACGACTACGGCTTCGAATTGCTCAGCCCCAGCGAGGTTGACTGGGCCAACCACCTCCCGGCGGCCCTCGCGCCAGACAATCTGCTCGAGGACGTGCTGGCCAGCCTGAACGCCGGCGAGATGGCGCTGCGCCGCTTTCGTGAGATCGCGCAGATCTCCGGGCTGGTGTTTGGTGGCTACCCGGCGGCGCAAAAGAGCATGCGCCAGATCCAGGCGTCGAGCGGGCTGTTCTACGAAGTGTTCCGCAAGCACGACGCGGGCAACCTGTTACTAGGCCAGGCGCGCGACGAGGTGCTGCGCGAGGAGCTCGAGATCGAGCGCCTGCAGGCTCAGCTCATCAAGCTGGGCGAGTTGCGGCTTGACCTGCGCGCCCTGCGCAGGCCCGGCCCGCTGGCGTTCGCCCTGCTGGTGGAAGGCATGCGTGAAACCCTGACCACCGAAAAACTGGCCGACCGCATCGCGCGCATGGTGGCCGACCTGGAAAAAGCCGCGACGAGAGGCCTCTGAATGGAAGACTACCTGGCCGTGGAACATTGCGGCGAAACCCTCTGGCTGCTGGGCGACCATGGCATCTACTGGCCCTCGCGCAAGGCGTTGCTGCTGGCTGATGTGCATATCGGCAAGGCAGCCAGCTACCGTGCCTTGCACCAGCCAGTGCCACGCGGCACCACCGAAGCGACGTTGACGCGGCTGGACGCGCTGCTGGCGGCGTACCCCAGCGAGCAGCTGATCGTGCTGGGGGATTTTCTTCACGCCCGCACTGCCCGAGCGCCAGCGACCCTGGCACGCCTGCAGGCCTGGCGCGAACGCCACGCAGGGGTGAACATCGTGCTGATTCGCGGCAACCATGACCGCCACGCAGGCGATCCGCCTGCGAGCCTGGGTATCGAGGTGGTGGAGGAGCCATGGATGATGGGCCCGTTTGCCCTGCGGCACGAGCCCGAGCCTCACCCGACGCACCCGGTGCTGGCCGGGCACGTTCACCCGGTCCACATACTGCGGGGACGAGGACGCCAGCGCTTGCGGTTGCCCTGTTACGTACTGGACAAGCAGGTCAGCCTGCTACCGGCCTTTGGCGAATTCACTGGCGGCTGGAACGTCGACCCCGCGCCTGGAACCCGCCTGTACCTGGCGGGCGCCGGCAAGGTCTGGCGCCTGCGCGGGTGATCAGGCCACCGGTGCTGGTGGCGGCTCATCTGGCAGGGTTGGTTCGCCAGGCTCCATCGGCGGGGTATCGCCGGGTTGCGCGGGCTGCGGGGTATCCGGATCCGGCTGACCGGGCACACCCCCTGCGTGCAGCGACACCTGCGGGTGCGCCAGAAGCGTCCACGCCAGCATCCCGATGTGGTTGGGCTGCAGCACGGCGAGCTTGGCGCTGATGACGGGATCGAGTTTCATAGGCGGCTCCTGGGCGTTGAATGGCCCGCGTCATGCGGACCGTCATACACCCTGTTGGAGTGCCAATGGCACAACTAATTCCCGCGCTTCGTCGACTCAGGTGCGCGGCAGGGTAACGCCACGCTGTCCCTGGTACTTGCCGCCACGGTCCTTGTAGGACACTTCGCACTCTTCATCGGACTCGAGGAACAGCATCTGGGCCACGCCTTCATTGGCGTAGATCTTCGCCGGCAGCGTGGTGGTATTGGAGAATTCCAGGGTCACGTGGCCTTCCCACTCAGGCTCCAGCGGCGTGACATTGACGATGATCCCGCAGCGGGCATAGGTGCTCTTGCCCAGGCAGATGGTCAGCACATTGCGCGGAATACGGAAGTACTCGACGGTGCGGGCCAGGGCGAAGGAGTTTGGCGGAATGATGCACACGTCGCTCTTGACGTCGACAAAGCTGCCGGCATCGAAGTTCTTCGGGTCGACGGTGGCCGAGTTGATGTTGGTGAACACCTTGAACTCGTCGGCGCAGCGCACATCGTAGCCGTAGCTGGACACGCCGAAGGAAATCACCCGGCTGTCGCTGTCGCCACGCACCTGGCGCTCGACGAACGGTTCGATCATGCCGTGTTCCTGCGCCATGCGGCGAATCCACTTGTCCGATTTGATGCTCATGGCGGGTGTCCTGAATAGCGGGATGAAAAAGAGGGTGCATCTTACCGGGCTCGGCCGCGCCTATAAAGTTCCATCGCCTGGCCTGACCCTCAAATCCACGGCTGGCGCGGCCTGCCGCCCAGCGTGCTGCCGTCAGTCCGATTTCGCGTAAAGCGCTACCTGGCCATTGGCAGGTTCCGGAAAGTGGGTTATGGTGTCGCCACTGTGCTGCACCGTCACCGAGAATGTCTGTCTGATGCAAGATTACGATCGCCCATCTTCGAATTTTCCTGCTCTTTGCACTCAGTCTCGGCCAGGGCGTTTCCTGCGCCGTAGTTAACTCAGTCCAAGGAGACTCAACATGTCCAATCGTCAAAGCGGCACCGTCAAGTGGTTCAACGATGAAAAAGGCTACGGCTTCATCACCCCACAATCCGGTGACGACCTGTTCGTACACTTCAAAGCCATCCAGGCTGACGGCTTCAAGACCCTGAAAGAAGGCCAGGCTGTTACTTTCGTCGCTACCCGCGGCCAGAAAGGCATGCAGGCTGAAGAAGTACAGCTGGGCTGATTTAGCCGCTAGCTGAAAAAACCCGCCAATTGGCGGGTTTTTTTATGCCTGCCCCAAAGGGCGGGCCCCTCAGTCTTCGCTGATGGTAATGCTCGGCATCGCCGGTGCCGCGGCTTCCTGCAGGACGATACGCGCCCCGACCTGGCGCGCCAGCTCCTGGTAGACCATGGCGATCTGGCTCTCGGGCTCGGCGATCGTGGTGGGCTTGCCGCTGTCGGCCTGCTCGCGGATCAGCATCGACAACGGCAACGACGCCAGCAGCTCGACACCGTACTGCGTGGCCAGCTTCTCGCCGCCGCCTTCACCGAACAGGTGCTCGGCATGGCCACAGCTGGAGCAGATGTGCACGGCCATGTTCTCGACCACGCCGAGCACCGGAATGTTGACCTTGCGGAACATCTCCACACCCTTTTTGGCATCCAGCAGGGCCAGGTCCTGCGGCGTGGTGACAATCACCGAGCCTGCCACTGGCACCTTCTGCGCGAGGGTCAGCTGGATATCGCCCGTGCCTGGCGGCATGTCGATGACCAGATAGTCGAGGTCATCCCAGGCGGTCTGGGTCACCAACTGCAGCAACGCCCCCGAGACCATCGGGCCACGCCACACCATCGGCGTGTTGTCGTCGGTCAGAAATGCCATCGACATGACTTCGACGCCGTGAGCCTTGATCGGCACGAACCACTTCTGCTCGCGGATCTGTGGCCGGGTACCCTCGGGGATCCCGAACATCACCCCTTGGCTAGGGCCATAGATGTCGGCATCGAGAATGCCCACCCGGGCGCCCTCGCGGGCCAGCGCCAAGGCAAGGTTGGCCGCGGTGGTCGACTTGCCCACGCCACCCTTGCCCGAGGCCACGGCGATGATGTTCTTGACGTTGGCCAGGCCCGGCACCTGGGCCTGGGCCTTGTGCGCGGCGATCACCGTGGTGATCTCGACACGGGCGCCGGCCACGCCGTCGATGCCTTCGATGGCCGTTTGCAGTACCTGGGCCCAGCCGTTGCTGAACAGTCCTGCGGCATAGCCCAGTTGCAGGCGCACATTGACCTGCCCGCCCTGGATATCGATGGCCTGGACACAACCGGCGCTGACCGGGTCCAGGTTCAGGTAAGGGTCGTTGTACAGGCGAAGCACGGCTTCGACGGCGGCACGCGTGACGGCACTCATGGAGGCTCCCGTTGTGAAGGCTGAGTGGAAAAACAGACGTCTATGCTAACCCGTCAGCCGTCAGCAGATGCGTGCATGGGGTGAAATAAATCGCCTGGGCCTTTATAGTGGCCGATCACCCTTTCATTACCCAAGTAGCCGAAGATAGCCGAGCCAACATGTCCGAGCCCCGTCAGATTCTCGTTACCAGCGCCCTGCCCTATGCCAATGGATCCATCCACCTGGGCCACATGCTCGAGTACATCCAGACTGACATGTGGGTCCGCTTCCAGAAACTGCGCGGCAACCAGTGCATCTATGTCTGCGCCGACGACGCCCACGGCTCGGCCATCATGCTGCGCGCCGAAAAGGAAGGCATCACCCCTGAGCAGCTAATCGCCAATGTTCAGGCCGAGCACACCGGCGACTTCGCCGATTTCCTGGTGGACTTCGACAATTTCCATTCGACCCACTCCGATGAAAACCGTGCGCTGTCCAGCCAGATCTACCTGAAGCTGCGCGACGCCGGCCACATCGCCACCCGTTCGGTGACCCAGTATTTCGACCCGGACAAGAACATGTTCCTGGCGGACCGCTTCATCAAGGGCACCTGCCCCAAGTGCGCGGCGGACGACCAGTACGGCGACAACTGCGAGAAGTGCGGCGCCACCTATGAGCCGACCGAGCTGAAGAATCCCAAGTCGGCGATTTCCGGTGCCACCCCGGTGCTGCGCGATTCCCAGCATTTCTTCTTCAAGCTGCCGGATTTCCAGGCCATGCTGCAGGACTGGACCCGCAGCGGCACGCTGCAGGACGCGGTCGCCAACAAGCTCGCCGAGTGGCTCGATTCGGGCCTGCAGGAGTGGGACATCTCCCGCGATGCCCCGTACTTCGGCTTCGAGATTCCAGACGCGCCAGGCAAATACTTCTACGTGTGGCTGGACGCGCCGATCGGCTACATGGCCAGCTTCAAGAACCTCTGCGACCGTCGCCCGGAACTCGATTTCGACGCATTCTGGAACAAGGACTCCAAGGCCGAGCTGTACCATTTCATCGGCAAGGACATCGTCAACTTCCACGCGCTGTTCTGGCCAGCCATGCTCCAGGGCGCGGGCTTGCGCAAGCCGACCGCGATCAACGTGCACGGCTACCTGACCGTCAACGGCGCCAAGATGTCCAAGTCGCGCGGTACCTTCATCAAGGCCCGCACCTACCTCGACCACCTGCAGCCCGAATACCTGCGCTACTACTATGCAGCCAAGCTGGGCCGCGGCGTCGATGACCTGGACCTGAACCTTGAAGACTTCGTGCAGAAGGTCAACTCCGACCTGGTCGGCAAGGTGGTCAATATCGCCAGCCGCTGCGCGGGCTTCATCCACAAGGGCAATGACGGCGTGATGGTCGAGGGCGACGCAGCCCCGGAGCTGACCGAGGCCTTCCTCGCCGCCGCGCCGTCCATCGCCGACGCCTACGAGGTGCGTGACTTTGCCCGCGCCATGCGCGAGATCATGGGCCTGGCCGATCGCGCCAACGCCTGGATCGCCGACAAGGCGCCATGGTCGCTGGCCAAGCAGGAAGGCAAGCAGGATGAAGTCCAGGCGATCTGCGCCCAGGGCATCAACCTGTTCCGTCAGCTGGTGGTCTTCCTCAAGCCTGTGTTGCCACTGCTGGCCGCCGACGCCGAGGCGTTCCTCAACGTCGCTCCGCTGACCTGGGCCGATCACCAGACTCGCCTCGAGAACCACACGCTGAACCCGTTCAAGGCGCTGATGAGCCGCATCGAGCCTGCCAAGGTCGAGGCGATGGTCGCAGCGAGCAAGGAAGACCTGGCCGCGGCCCAGGGCAGCGTGGCCCCCGCCGGCAATGGCGAGCTGGTCAAGGAGCCCCTGTCGGCCGAAATCGAGTTCGACACCTTTGCTGCGGTCGACCTGCGCGTCGCGCTGATCCTCAAGGCCGAAGCCGTGGAAGGCGCCGACAAGCTGCTGCGCCTGACCCTGGATATCGGTGACGAGCAGCGCAACGTGTTCTCCGGCATCAAGTCTGCCTATCCGGATCCGGCCCAGCTCGAAGGCCGGCTGACCATGATGGTGGCCAACCTCAAGCCGCGCAAGATGCGCTTTGGCGTCTCCGAAGGCATGGTCATGGCCGCAGGACCCGGCGGTGAAGAAATCTACCTGCTGAGCCCGGACAGCGGCGCGAAACCTGGCCAGCGCATCAAGTAAGCCTCCTGCCCCGGCCAGCCAAGGCCGGGGCATTCCTCTCCCCCGCTCCTGACCTGAACCCGATGAACGCTGCCAAACGCCTCGAAATCTTTCGCAGGCTGCATGAAGACAACCCCGAACCCAAGACCGAGCTGGCCTATACCACGCCTTTCGAGCTGCTGATCGCCGTGATTCTTTCGGCCCAGGCCACCGATGTCGGCGTGAACAAGGCCACCGCCAGGCTGTACCCGGTGGCCAATACACCGGAAGCGATCCTTGCCTTGGGCGTCGAGGGCCTGAGCGCCTATATCAAGACCATCGGCCTGTACAACAGCAAGGCGAAGAATGTCATCGAAACCTGTCGCTTGCTGGTCGAGCAGCACGGCAGCGAAGTGCCGCAGACCCGCGAGGCGCTCGAAGCCTTGCCAGGGGTCGGCCGCAAGACCGCCAACGTCGTGCTCAACACCGCGTTTCGCCAGGTCGCCATGGCGGTCGACACGCACATCTTCCGCGTCAGCAACCGCACGGGCATCGCGCCCGGCAAGAACGTGCTGGAGGTGGAGAAGAAGCTGCTGAAGTTTGTCCCCAGGGACTACCTGCTCGATGCCCACCACTGGTTGATCCTGCATGGCAGGTACGTGTGCCAGGCGCGCAAGCCAAGGTGTGGCAGTTGCCGCATCGAGGACCTGTGCGAGTACAAGCACAAAACCAGCGACGATTAAGCTGATAGTGAAGATCCGTCCATCGCGATTGAAAAAATCTTTTTTACCCGCTTCGAGATTCTCGTTATAAGGTCGGCCAACGGCCCTGATGGCCTGGAGTGACTTATGAGCACCGATGAAAAAGAAGACCTGGCGATCGACGAAGACTTCACCAGTACCGATGACGACGAGCCCGAGGCCGAGCCGGCCAAGACCAACCTCGACAAGCGCCGCACCATCGACAACCTGCTCGAAGAGCGGCGCCTGAAGCGGCAGCTGGCCGACTATGACTTTGATCTGTGACGGGTACGCCCGAGTGTCCGGGTGCCCCTGAGAACGAGCGCCGCCACCGCGGCGCCCCACTCATGCGGCACTGCACATCCCCGGACATGCATTTCGCGGCCCTCTTCAAGTGATGCCGTGACGCTGCGCAAGCTCGATCAGGTCCACCAGCGAGCGGGCATTGAGCTTGAGCAGCAGGCGGGTCTTGTAGGTACTCACCGTCTTGTTGCTGAGGAACATGCCTTCAGCGATTTCCTTGTTGGATCTGCCTCGGGCCAGTTGCTGCAGCACCATCATCTCCCGACCAGACAAACGCCCGACCATCTCGGCTTCGCTGCCGCCATGGAGATTGGCGCGCACCTTGTGCAGCGCCTGGTTGGGGAAGTAGCTGTAGCCCGACAATACGGCCTTGATCGCACTGAGCAGTTCGGTCAGGTCCTGCTGCTTGCACACATACCCTGCCGCCCCCGCCTGCATACAGCGCATTGAAAAATGACCGGCTGACTGGGACGTCAGCACCAGCACCCTGGTTTCCGGGTGGGCGGCCACGAGCCTGGCCACGACTTCGAGCCCATCGAGCTTGGGGATGCCGATGTCGAGTATGACGATATCCGGAAGGCTTTCCCGTGCCAGTTGCAGTGCATCCACGCCATTGTCCGTTTCCGCCACGACCTCATAGCCATGCCGCTCCATCAGCATGCGTACGGCCAGACGAATAACCGGGTGATCATCCACGATCAACACTTTATTCATGGGATATCCAAAGTTTTCGGTGTTTTCTAGTTTTGAAGTCGCACGATAGCCTAAGAGGACAGGGTCGAGGACCACGACTTACCCCGCACCTGCAGGGAAGGACATAACCTACGCAATTAACGGAAACTTCCTACAAAGCGCATCATCGGGTAACAGTCGCTGTTTCACTGCTCCCGAACTGTCCGCACAGCAAAACTAGCACTACACGACATCAGGTCCACCCTGGATTCATCCCTGCGCAGCGCAGGAAATGTCTGTAATTGCGCCTTGGGTGATCCAGGTGAGCGGCTACGAATCAGGAATTGCTTCCTCGTGGCGAAACGCCGCACGGTTCTGCACGCGGCGCCAGCGTGCTAAAGGTGGCCAACGCAACGACAGGCAACCCAGACATGAACCGTTTAGAACCCACCAGCCCGCTGACCATCATCGCCATCTTCGCCGGCATCATCGAAGCCTCGGCGCTGGCGTCGCTGCCTTTCCTGAGCGAGGGCAGCCAGACGATCTACACGTGGTTCCTGGTGTGTTTTCCCTTCTTCCTGACCGTGCTTTTTTTCCTCACGCTCAATTTCAACTACAAATCGCTGTATATTCCGGTTGCCAAGGCACCCCCTGACACAACGCCAGGGCCGGCGCCTGAAGACGCGCCGCCCGCCGACGCGAGGGAGGTAATCACCATTGCCCTGTCCGGCAGCGATGCGCGCGCGGTCATCGAGAAGCAGGTGATGCGCCACATGGAGCAGCAGGCGACCAAGGCAGTGAGCTGGGTGATCTACAACCTTGACACGCAGACCTGCATCACCCTCAACGTACGACCCATGGAGCCGCATGAGCCGGCAGGCTAGGGCTTTTGCACCGCCCATGAAAAAACCCGGCCAGGCCGGGTTTCTTGTGCAGCGGTCAAGCCTTACAGCAGCGAGCGGCCCTTGTTGGCAGCAATGCGCATGCGCAGGGCGTTGAGCTTGATGAAGCCCGCGGCATCGGCCTGGTTGTAGGCGCCGCCGTCTTCCTCGAAGGTCGCGATGTTGGCGTCGAACAGCGAGTCATCCGACTGGCGGCCGACAACGGTGACGTTGCCTTTGTACAGCTTCAGGCGAACCACGCCATTCACGTTGACCTGCGAGGCGTCGATCATCTGCTGCAGCATCACACGCTCCGGGCTCCACCAGTAGCCGGTGTAGATCAGGCTGGCGTACTTGGGCATCAGCTCATCCTTGAGGTGAGCGACTTCGCGGTCCAGGGTGATCGACTCGATGGCGCGGTGGGCCTTGAGCATGATGGTGCCGCCTGGGGTCTCGTAGCAGCCACGGGATTTCATGCCGACGTAGCGGTTCTCGACGATGTCCAGGCGGCCGATGCCGTTGGCACCGCCGATACGGTTCAGGTCGGCCAGCACGGTGGCAGGGCTCTTCTCGACGCCGTCGATGGCGACGATGTCACCGTTGCGGTAGGTCAGCTCGATGTAGGTGGCCTGGTCCGGGGCGTTCTCTGGCGAGACGCTCCAACGCCACATGTCTTCCTCGTGCTCGGTCCAGGTATCTTCCAGGACACCGCCTTCGTAGGAGATGTGCAGCAGGTTGGCGTCCATCGAGTACGGCGATTTCTTCTTGCCGTGGCGCTCGATCGGAATGCCGTGCTTCTCGGCGTAATCCATCAGCTTCTCGCGGGACAGCAGGTCCCACTCGCGCCATGGGGCAATGACCTTGACGCCTGGCTTCAGCGCGTAGGCGCCCAGCTCGAAACGCACCTGGTCGTTACCCTTGCCGGTGGCGCCGTGGGAAATGGCGTCGGCGCCGGTTTCGTTGGCGATCTCGATCAGGCGCTTGGCGATCAGCGGACGGGCGATGGAGGTGCCCAGCAGGTACTCGCCTTCGTAGACGGTGTTGGCGCGGAACATCGGGAACACGAAGTCACGCACGAATTCCTCGCGCAGGTCGTCGATGTAGATTTCCTTGACGCCCATGGCCTGGGCCTTGGCGCGGGCCGGCTCGACCTCCTCGCCCTGACCCAGGTCAGCGGTGAAGGTCACCACTTCGCAGTTGTAGGTATCCTGCAGCCACTTCAGAATCACCGAAGTATCAAGGCCGCCGGAATACGCCAGTACGACCTTTTTTACGTCCGCCATGCCATCACTCCACGCGTTGTACGGAAAGCCGTTGATTCTACCGGTCTTGCCGCGAAATTTACAGTGGGGCGACAGCTTGTGACGACAAAGCGACAAGAACGGTCGAGACCGCGACGAACGGTAGCGATCAGGGCTTCGTGGGAGCCGCTGCAGGCACGGGGGCGTTGGCCACCTGGTCATCCGCTGGCTTCGCCTCGGCGGCAGCCGGGGTAGCCTGCTTCGGCTGCTCGGCCACCGCCACCCGCTCCAGCTGGATGTTCACCCGGCGATTGCGCGCCCGGTTGGCAGGGGTCGTATTCTTCGCCAGCGGGTAGCGTTCGCCGTGGAAACGCACGGTGACCTGCTCCTCCGGCACGCCGCGAGCCTTGAAGTATTCCATGACCGCCAGCGCGCGACGGCGCGACACGTCACGGTTGGTCAGGCGGTTGCCGCTGTTGTCCGAATGCCCGTCGAGCTCGATGTGATTGACCGTCGGATCGGCCTTCATGTAGTCGAGGATCAGGTCCAGGCGTGCGCGGGCGCTGTTGTCCAGCTCGATGCCACCCCCGGGGAAGCCGACCTGGGTCTGGCGGACCTGGTCGTAGTTCATGGCCAGCAGCTTGCCGGTACATGCCTGGTAGTCGTCGAAGGCCTTGCCGAAGCTGACCGGCAGGACACGCACTTCCATGACCCGGCCACCCTCGCCGGCGTAGTTGCGCACCACCGTGCTGCGGCCATCGAGCAGCCCGCTGATCAGGCGGCTGGCCTGGCTTTGCGAGGAGGTAAACAGCACGCCGCTGCGCGCCAGGCGCACCGAACCCAGGGTGATATCAGCGCGCCCGGGTTGCCAGGGCGCCGCTGCGGCGAGCAGGGTCGCGGAGCCGCCACCGAGCACGCTGCCGGTCGAGCGCAACCGGAACGTCGCCTGCTCGCCCGCGCGGCGCACGAACTCACCGCTGCCAAACCCGCTGATGGGCTGGATCAACCGGCACTCGAACGGGTCGCCCTCGACCTTCCACTCGATGTTCTCCATGCGGGTCTGGAACGTCAGGGCCATGGCCGGCAGGCTGGCAAACATACTCAACAGGGCTAGATAACGCTGGCGCACGGTCGGCTCCACAGATTTTCACGGCATACCTGCACGCTATCGGTCGGCGCCCGTAAAACTTGATAGCCAGTGCTCGACCCCGGCTTTTCCGGTAGCATTCATCCCTGAGTTCGACCCGCCTGGAATCCCCAATGTCCGATCGCCTGACCCTCCTGCGTCCCGATGACTGGCACATCCATCTTCGCGATGGCGCTGTCCTGCCACACACCGTCGGTGACGTGGCGCGCACCTTTGCCCGCGCCATCATCATGCCCAACCTGGTACCGCCGGTGCGCAACGCCGCCGAAGCCGGTGCCTACCGTGAGCGCATCCTTGCCGCCCGCCCGGCCGGCAGCCGCTTCGAACCGCTGATGGTGCTCTACCTCACCGACCGCACCCAACCCGAGGAAATCCGCGCGGCCAAGGCCACCGGCTTCGTCTATGCCGCCAAGCTCTACCCGGCGGGCGCGACGACCAACTCCGACTCGGGCGTGACCAGCCTCGAGAAGATCTTCCCGGCGCTCGAAGCGATGGCCGAAGTCGGCATGCTGCTGCTGGTGCATGGCGAGGTGACGCGCAGCGAGGTCGACGTGTTCGACCGCGAGAAGCTGTTCATCGACGAGCACCTGCGCCGTGTGGTCGAGCGTTTCCCGACCCTGAAGGTGGTCTTCGAGCACATCACCACCGCTGATGCCGCGCAGTTCGTCAACGAGGCGCCGGCCAACGTCGGCGCGACCATCACTGCCCAGCATTTGCTGTACAACCGCAACCACATGCTGGTCGGCGGTATCCGCCCGCACTTCTACTGCCTGCCGATCCTCAAGCGCAACACCCACCAGGTGGCGCTGCTGGACGCGGCCACCAGCGGCAGCAGCAAGTTCTTCCTGGGCACCGACTCGGCCCCCCACGCCCGTCACGCCAAGGAAAATGCCTGCGGTTGCGCTGGCTGCTACACCGCCTACGCCGCCATCGAGATGTACGCCGAGGCGTTCGAGTCGCGTGGCGCGCTGGACAAGCTCGAAGGCTTCGCCAGCCTGCACGGCCCGGCCTTCTACGGCCTGCCGGCGAATACCGGTACCATTACCCTGGTCCGCGAATCGTGGACCGCCCCTGACAGCCTGCCCTTCGGTGAGCAGACGGTCGTCCCGCTGCGCGCCGGTGAAACACTGCGCTGGCGCCTGCTGGAGGAAAACGCGTGAGCGAAGATCGCTATGATGACGACCAGGACGGTCAGGCGGGCGGCCCGCGTCACCCGATGGCCGAACGCTTCCGCGGCTACCTGCCGGTCGTGGTGGATGTCGAGACCGGCGGCTTCAACAGCGCGACCGACGCGCTGCTGGAAATCGCCGCCGTCACCATCGGCATGGACGAAAAGGGCTTCCTGTTCCCGGAACACACCTACTTCTTCCGCGTAGAGCCTTTCGAGGGCGCCAATATCGAACAGGCGGCCCTGGAGTTCACCGGCATCAAGCTGGACCACCCGCTGCGCATGGCGGTGAGCGAGGAGTCGGCGCTGACCGACATCTTCCGTGGGGTACGCAAGGCACTCAAGGCCAACGGCTGCAAGCGGGCAATCCTGGTCGGCCACAACAGCAGCTTCGACCTGGGCTTCCTGAATGCTGCCGTCGTGCGCAATGACCTGAAGCGCAACCCGTTCCACCCCTTCTCCAGCTTCGACACCGCAACCCTCGCAGGCCTCGCCTACGGCCAGACCGTGCTGGCCCGTGCCTGCCAGAGCGCCGACATCGATTTCGATGGCCGCGAGGCGCACTCGGCGCGCTACGACACCGAGAAGACCGCCGAGCTGTTCTGCGGCATCGTCAACCGCTGGAAAGACATGGGCGGCTGGCGCGATTTCAACGATTGAGCCGCACCTTTTCGCGGACATGAAAAAACCGGCCATCAAGGCCGGTTTTTTTTCATGCGTGGCAATTACAGGTTGCCAGCATTCTCGCTCAGGTATGCCGCGACGCCTTCTGGCGATGCGGTCATGCCCTTGTCGCCTTTCTTCCAGTTGGCAGGGCAGACTTCGCCGTGCTCTTCGTGGAACTGCAGGGCATCGACCAGACGCAGCAGCTCGTCCATGTTGCGGCCCAGCGGCAGGTCGTTGACGATCTGCGAACGGACAACGCCCTTGTCGTCGATCAGGAACGCGCCACGGAAAGCCACGCCGCCTTCGGACTCAACGTCGTAGGCCTTGCAGATCTCGTGGGAGATGTCGGCTGCCAGGGTGTACTTGACCTGGCCGATACCGCCCTTCTCGACCGGGGTGTTGCGCCAGGCGTTGTGGGTGAAGTGCGAGTCGATCGACACGCCGATCACTTCGACGTTGCGCGCCTGGAAGTCAGGGATGCGGTTGTCCAGGGCGATCAGCTCGGACGGGCAGACGAAGGTGAAGTCCAGTGGGTAGAAGAACACCAGGCCGTATTTGCCCTTGATGGCCGAAGCCAGGTTGAAGCTGTCGACGATCTCGCCATTGCCCAGCACGGCGGCGACGGTGAAGTCCGGGGCTTTTTTACCAACGAGCACGCTCATTCGATATCTCCTGATGGTGTTGAAAACGCGGCCCGAGCGAGCAAGAGCGCTCGGCGCACACAAAGGCCGGCCATCATACACCGCTTGAGGTGACAGGCCGAATTCAACCGCTGGTCGCCGACTGCGCAAAGCGGGCCCTCGGTGCTTTGACAAGCATTCTCATTCCCATTACTCTCCAGAACATCCAAGCCGCAACCAGCGATGGTCTGACTTTATGTATGTGTGTCTCTGTGTTGGTGTAACCGACGGACAGATCCGCGACGCGATCTATGAAGGATGCTGCAGCTACAAGGAAGTGAGAGCCGCCACCCAGGTGGGCACCCAGTGTGGCAAGTGCGCCTGCCTCGCCAAGGAGGTGGTCCGCGAAACCCTCACCAAACTGCAGGTCAGCCAGGCCGCCCTGCCCTATCCCGTGGAATTTACCGCGGCGTAAAAACCCCAGTTTTTGAAGAACCGGACCTTGTGTCCGGTTTTTTTATGCCTGCAATTCAATTAGTTAGGGGGAAAACGCGGTTCAAAAACATTCTTATTCCGATTAATTTTCATTTATTATTCAATAACTTAGGTTTGACAGTAGAACATGCCGCGCTCAAAATCGGCCTTATCGGCATATTTTGAAGGGCAGGCCCCAGCATGAAAGGCGACATTAGCGTCATCCAGCATCTCAACAAGATCCTCGCCAACGAGCTGGTCGCCATCAACCAGTACTTCCTGCATGCGCGCATGTACGAGGACTGGGGCCTGGATAAGCTCGGCAAGCACGAGTACAAGGAATCCATCGACGAGATGAAGCACGCTGACAAACTGATCAAGCGTATTCTCTTCCTCGAAGGCATCCCCAACGTCCAGGACCTGGGCAAGCTGCTGATCGGCGAGCACACCCGCGAGATGATCGAGTGCGACCTGAAGATCGAACAGAAAGCCCTGATCGACCTCAAGGCCGCCATTGCTCACTGTGAAACCGTCGGTGATTTCGGCAGCCGCGACCTGCTCGAAGACATCCTCGAGTCCGAGGAAGAGCACATCGACTGGCTGGAAACCCAGTTGAGCCTGATCGACAAGATCGGCATGGAGAACTACCTGCAGTCGCAGATGGGCGAATAAGCGACCCTGCCGCGATGAGGTAGAAAAAAGCCCCGGCTCTTCAGCCGGGGCTTTTTCGTTGCCGAAGGCTTATGCCTTGTCGGCAGCCTTGGCCACAGCGTCCTTGATCAGGGTCTGCAGTTCGCCGTTGGCGTGCATTTCGATCATGATGTCGCTGCCACCGACCAGCTCGCCGCCCACCCACAGTTGCGGGAAGGTAGGCCAGTTGGCGTACTTGGGCAGGTTGGCGCGGATCTCGGGGTTCTGCAGGATGTCGACGTAAGCGAACTTCTCGCCGCAACCCATCACGGCTTGCGCCGCCTTCGCCGAAAAGCCGCACTGCGGGGCATTTGGCGAGCCTTTCATGTAAAGCAGAATGGTGTTGTTGGCAATCTGCTCTTTGATCGTTTCGATGATATCCATGAAGCACCTCGGCTGAACTTTCCGACTCCATCGTCGGCACGGTGAGGCATTGTATAGGAAACCCGAGCGGCATGCTCGGCCTTGCCTCGTCAGGCTGCCACCACGTCCACCGGCACGCCGTTGAGGGCGGCGTTGCCTGATATCGCGTCGCGCAGGTGCTCGTCGGTGAGGTCATTGGCGCTGGCCCCGGCCTGGCCGCTGGCGATGGACAGTTGCACACCTTCGAGTCCGTGGCCGTAGCCGTGGGGAAGGCTCACCACCCCGGGCATCACTTCGTCGCTGGCCAGCACCTGCACGCGCACGCTGCCTACCCGGGACTTCACCTCCACCAGTTGGCCGTCCTGTAGCTGGCGTGCCTCCAGATCGCGGGGGTGCATCAGCAGCTGGTGGCGTGGCTTGCCTTTGACCAGCCGGTGGTAGTTGTGCATCCACGAGTTGTTGCTGCGCACGTGCCGGCGGCCGATCAGCAGTAATTGGTTCGCCGCGGCCGGCACCTGCCGGGCGAGGCGCCGCAGGTCGTCGAGCACGACCTGTGGCGCAGCGTCGACGCACCGCCCTGGCGTTTTCAGGCGCGAAGCCAGGTTTGCCTGCAGCGCGCCCAGATCCAGTCCATGCGGGTGCTTGTCAAGGGTCTCGAGCGAGAGCTGCCAGGGCGACGCGTCGCCATAGCGGCCCTGGCGCAGGCCGGTATCGATCATCCGCGCGGGCGGCACGGTCGGCTTGAGTTCGAGCTCGGCGCGCTCGGCGAAGGCCTGGGCCAGGCCGACAAAGATTTCCCAATCGTGCAGCGCGCCTTCGGGCCGGGACAGGATCGCCCGGTTGAAGCGCGTGATGTTGCGCACTGCCAGCAGGTTGAAGGTGGTGTCGTAGTGGTCGTTCTCCAGCGCCGAGGTGGACGGCAGGATCAGGTCGGCGTGGCGCGTGGTCTCGTTCAGGTACAGGTCGATGCTGAGCATGAACTCCAGCCCTTCCAGCGCCTGGTCCAGCTGACGCCCATTGGGAGTGGACAGCACCGGGTTGCCGGCCACCGTGACCAGCGCCCGCACCTGCCCTTCGCCCTCGCACAGGATTTCCTCGGCCAGGGCCGCCACGGGCAGCTCGCCGCCATATTCGGGCAACCCGGAGACCCGGCTCTGCCAGGCATTGAAATGCCCGCCCGAGGTGTGGGCCACCAGGTCGACCGCAGGCTCGGTGCACAACGCGCCGCCGACCCGGTCCAGGTTGCCGGTCACCAGGTTGATGACCTGCACCAGCCAATGGCACAGCGTGCCGAACGGCTGCGTCGACACCCCCATGCGCCCATAGCAGACCGCTTTGTCGGCCGCGGCGAAATCACGCGCCAACTGGCGGATGCGCCCGGCATCGATACCGCACAAAGGGCTCATCGCTTCGGCAGTGAAGGGGGCGATAGCCTCGCGCACGGTATCAAGCCCTTGCACCGGCAGGTGCGAGCCCCGCGCAAGGCCTTCGGCGAACAGGGTATCGAGCAACCCGCACAGCAGCGCGGCATCCCCGCCTGGGCGAATGAACAGGTGCTGGTCGGCGATTTCCGCCGTTTCGGTGCGCCGGGGGTCGATCACCACCAGTTGGCCGCCACGGGCCTGCAAGGCCTTGAGCCGCCTGGCGACGTCGGGAACGGTCATGATGCTGCCATTGGAGGCCAGCGGATTGGCGCCCAGCACCAGCATGAAGTTGGTGTGGTCGATGTCCGGTATCGGCAGCAGCAGGCCATGGCCATACATCAGGTAGCTGGTCAGGTGCTGGGGCAACTGGTCCACCGAGGTGGCGGAAAAGCGGTTGCGGGTCTTGAGCAGGCCCAGAAAGTAGTTGCTGTGGGTCATCAGGCCATAGTTGTGCACGCTGGGATTGCCTTGGTACACCGCCACCGCGTCGTGCCCGTGGGCCTGCTGGATGGCCCAGAGCCGGTCGGCGGCGAAGGTAAATGCCTCTTCCCAGCCGATGGCTTCCCAGCGCTCGCCGATGCGTCGGTGAGGCTGGCGCAGGCGGTCGGGATCGTTCTGGATATCCTGCAGCGCTATCGCCTTGGGGCAGATATGGCCACGGCTGAAAGGATCGTCAGGATCGCCCTTGATCGAGGTGATCTGGGCGGAGCCGTTGTCTGGCCGGAGCACTTCGATGTTCAGGCCGCAGATGGCCTCGCACAGATGACAGGCCCGGTGATGCAGGGTGCTGGACATGGCCGCCTCTGCTTGTTGTTGTCCGAAAGGGGACTATGCGCTCGGGATTGCGGCCCCGCCAGTCGGCTTCGCGCCATGAATCGAACGACATCAGGCAGAGCGATTTGCGACCATGGTTTGCAAAACCCGGCACGCCCGGTGTAAAAACGGCTGTAGCAAATAAGAAACAGCCTGCATTTGGGGTTTTGGAAACCCTTTGATACACCGACCCAACGGCCCCTCTTGGTTTCAGGCGACATTTAATTATAGTATTGCGCCTTTCCCTATTTCCGTCGCCCCGTGCGGCTAACGCCGCAGGTCACCTCCGTTGTTCGAAATCGTCAACAAAAACGGCACGGTCGACCTGCAGTCCGATGCAAACAAGGTAGTCAATCATGAGCGCTAGGCACTTTCTCTCCCTGATGGATTTCACGCCCGACGAGCTGCTGAGCGTGATCCGTCGCGGCATCGAGCTGAAGGACCTGCGTAACCGCGGCGTGCTGTTCGAACCCCTGAAAAACCGCGTGCTGGGAATGATCTTCGAAAAATCCTCGACGCGTACCCGCCTGTCGTTCGAAGCCGGCATGATCCAGCTGGGCGGCCAGGCCATCTTCCTGTCGCCGCGTGATACCCAGCTGGGTCGCGGCGAGCCGATCGGCGATTGCGCCATCGTCATGTCGCGCATGCTTGACGCCGTGATGATCCGTACCTTCGCCCACAGCACCCTCACCGAGTTCGCCGCCAGTTCGCGGGTACCGGTGATCAACGGCCTGTCCGATGACCTGCACCCGTGCCAGTTGCTGGCCGACATGCAGACCTTCCACGAGCACCGCGGCTCTATCCAGGGCAAGACCGTGGCCTGGATCGGCGATGGCAACAACATGTGCAACAGCTATATAGAAGCGGCCATGCAGTTCGACTTCCAGCTGCGCGTTGCCTGCCCCGAGGGCTACGAGCCGGATCCGCGCTTTGTCGAAGCCGCCGGCGAGCGCGTGCGCATCGTGCGCGATCCCAAGGAAGCGGTGCGCGACGCACATCTGGTCAGCACCGACGTCTGGACTTCCATGGGCCAGGAGGAGGAAACTGCACGGCGCCTGGCGCATTTCGCGCCTTATCAGGTCAACCGCGAACTGCTCGACCTGGCGGCACCCGACGCCCTGTTCATGCACTGCCTGCCCGCCCACCGTGGCGAGGAAATCAGCCTGGACCTGCTCGACGACCCTCGTTCGGTCGCCTGGGACCAGGCCGAAAACCGCCTGCATGCACAGAAGGCCCTTCTCGAATTTCTTGTCGAACCGGCTTACCACCACGCATGAGTCAACCCCTACTGCTCAACCTGCGCAATCTCGCCTGCGGCTACGGCGACCAGCGCATCGTCCAGAACCTCAACCTGCACCTCAACGCCGGCGACATCGGTTGCCTGCTGGGTTCCTCGGGCTGCGGCAAGACCACCACCTTGCGCGCCATCGCCGGTTTCGAGCCGGTGCACGAGGGTGAAATCCAGCTGGCTGGCGAGATTATCTCGCGCGCAGGCTTCACCCTTGCGCCCGAAAAACGCCGGATCGGCATGGTGTTCCAGGACTACGCGCTGTTCCCCCATCTCACCGTGGCTCAGAACATTGCCTTCGGTATCGCCAAGCATCCGCAACAGCGGGAGGTGGTCGAAGAGATGCTCGAGCTGGTCAAGCTCGGCGGCCTGGGGGGACGTTATCCGCACGAGCTGTCCGGTGGCCAGCAGCAACGCGTCGCCCTCGCCCGTGCGCTGGCGCCGGAACCACAGCTGCTGCTGCTCGACGAGCCGTTCTCCAACCTTGATGTCGAGTTGCGCCGGCGCCTGAGCCACGAGGTGCGCGACATCCTCAAGAGCCGCGGCACCAGCGCCATCCTGGTCACCCATGACCAGGAAGAGGCCTTCGCGGTCAGCGACCACGTCGGGGTGTTCAAGGAAGGTCGGCTGGAGCAGTGGGATACACCCTACAACCTGTACCACGAACCGCTGACGCCCTTCGTGGCCAGCTTTGTCGGCCAGGGCTATTTCATTCGCGGCCAGCTGGTCAGTCCGGAAGCGGTCAACACCGAGCTGGGCGAGCTGCGCGGCAATCGTGCCTACACCATGGCGCCTGGCAGCGCGGTGGATGTGCTGCTGCGTCCCGATGATATCGTGCATGCGCCGGGCAGCGAGCTGCAGGCGCGGATCGTCGGCAAGAGCTTCCTGGGCGCTTCGACCCTGTACCGCCTGCAACTGCCGACTGGCAGTCAGCTGGAAGCGATCTTCCCAAGCCATGTCGACCACCTGATCGGGCATGACGTGGGGATCGAGGTGGCGGCGGACCACCTGGTGCTGTTCGCCGTGCCGGGTAGCGTGGCGGCGCAGTTGCCTTCGCAGGAAGTGGGCGTGCGCCGGTACAGTTCGGCAACCTGAGTCGGTAGCCACCCGGAGGGAGCGGGCGTGTCCCGTTCCCTCGATGCAGGCGTTGTTACACCGTCAGCACCCCGCTCGCCACCCGCCGTGCATATCCGCCGATCCTCACCCGCTCTCCCTCGAGCCGGCAAAACAGCTCCCCGCCTCGCGCCGAACACTGGAACGCATGCAGCTCGGTCTTGCCCAGGCGCCTCGCCCAGTAGGGAATCAGACTGCAATGAATCGACCCCGTGACCGGGTCCTCGTTGACACCCAGTCCCGGCGCAAAGTAGCGGGAGACAAAGTCGTGAGCCTCACCCGGCGCCGTCACCATCACCCCAAGCCCCGGTAATGCCATCACCGCCGCCATGTCCGGAGCGCACTCGCGCACGGCCTGCTCCGATGCCAGCACCACCAGCAATTCCTTGCCAGTCTGCAGCACTTCCTGGACCTCGCAACCCAGCGCCCGCGCGGCGGCTATCGGCTGATCAGGGACATAGGGCTCGATCCGCGGGAAGTCCAGCACCAGGCGGTCACCTTCGCGGCTTACATTCAATGGACCCGACTGGCTTAGAAAGGCGAGTTGCTGGCCGGGCTCAGCGTACACCTCGAACAGCACATGGGCGGCGGCCAGCGTCGCATGCCCACACAGCGGCACCTCCACGCCGGGGGTGAACCAGCGGATACGAAAGCCTTGCGCCTCGCGCACCACGAACGCGGTTTCGGACAGATTGTGCTCGGCGGCGATCTGCTGCATCAAGGCGTCGTCGAGCCAGGCTTGCAAGCGATAGATGATGGCGGGGTTGCCGGCGAAGGGGCGCTGGGTGAACGCGTCGACCTGGTGGAATTCAAGCTGCATGGCAATTCTCTTGTGTTGTGAATCGCCAGCATGCCCGCAACAGGGTTTCGTAAAACAGTGACAGAAGCTGTCTATTTCAACCGGTACAGCGCTCAGCCCCTGCCAATGCTGGCAAACTTGCCTTGCGTATTGGCCGCCAATACCTCGGCGGCCAGCTCGACCTCCAGGCCGCGCCGCCCGGCACTCACATGTATGGTCTCGAAAGTGTGCGCGGACTGATCGATAAAGGTGCGCAGGCGCTTTTTCTGTCCCAGGGGACTGATCCCGCCGACCAGATACCCGGTCGCGCGCTGCGCCACGGCCGGATCCGCCATCTCGCATTTCTTGACCCCCGCTGCCTGGGCCAGGGCCTTCAGATCAAGGGTCCCGACCACGGGCACCACGGCCACCAGCAGCTCACCCTTCTCACTGCTGGCAAGCAGCGTCTTGTAGACCCGCAGAGGGTCAAGCCCAAGCTTCTCAGCGGCCTCGAGGCCATAGGAGGCAACTTTCGGGTCATGCTCGTAACTGTGGACACGATGTTCGGCGCGAACTTTTTTCAACAGGTCCAGTGCGGGCGTCATGCAAAGGCTTCCTTCATCGGCAGGCCAGGATTTGCAGGTACTGTAGGACAAAATACTTTGGCCGGACAGTCAGCAACCGCTACGCCAAGTAGCGAATGAAGTCACTTTGCCATCCAATAGTCAGAATATGGCCCGCGGTTCACTTTCGACCTTTGACATAAGCGTTTCTTGTCTATATTTTTTCGTTTCTGAAGAAAGACTGCCCTGATAGGGTGCATTCTTTATAAACTGCCCGGCCTCAGTGGGGACGATGCCGGGTCTTGCTGTCGAGCGCACACGCGCCTCACAACAACAAGAAACCGAGGTCATAAATGACGACTGCACTACGACAACCCACACTTTCCAGCCAATGCATCGCCGAATTCTTCGGCACCGCCTTGCTTATCTTCTTCGGCACGGGCTGCGTCGCCGCGCTCAAGGTCGCCGGGGCCAGCTTCGGCCTGTGGGAGATCAGCATCATCTGGGGCATTGGCGTGAGCATGGCGATCTACCTGACCGCTGGCGTATCGGGCGCGCACCTGAGCCCGGCCGTCAGCATCGCGCTGTGCGTGTTCGGCGGCTTCGAACGGCGCAAGCTGCCCTTCTACATCATTGCCCAGATCGCAGGCGCGTTCTGCGGCGCGGCGCTGGTCTATACCCTGTACAGCAGCCTTTTCTTCGATTACGAACAGGCGCACGCCATGGTTCGCGGCAGCCAGGAGAGCCTCGAGCTTGCCTCGGTGTTCTCGACCTACCCGCATGCGGCGCTTTCCACCGGCCAGGCGTTCATGGTCGAAATGGTCATCACCGCGATTCTGATGGCGGTGATCATGGCACTGACCGACGACAACAACGGCCTGCCGCGCGGCCCCATGGCGCCGCTGCTGATCGGCCTGCTGATTGCCGTGATCGGCAGCGCCATGGGCCCGCTCACCGGCTTTGCGATGAACCCGGCGCGCGACCTGGGCCCCAAGCTGATGACCTTCGTGGCCGGCTGGGGCGAGATCGCCATGACCGGCGGCCGCGATATTCCCTACTTCCTGATTCCGGTGTTCGCGCCGATCACCGGGGCGTGCCTGGGCGCGGCCCTGTACCGCCTGGTGATCGCCCGCAACCTGCCCGATGCCGCGGCAGCGAACACCCAGACCGACGATAATCCTCAGGGCAAGACCCAGGCTTCCTGATGCGGCGCTGAGCCATCGGCTCGCCCATGCCCTGATCTACTCCTTATTTTGTGCAAGGCCAACGACATGACAGACACCCAGAACAAGAACTACATCATTGCCCTGGACCAGGGCACGACCAGTTCGCGGGCCATCATTTTCGATCGTGACGCCAATGTGGTCGGCACCTCCCAGCGCGAGTTCGTCCAGCACTACCCACAGCCTGGATGGGTCGAGCACGACCCCATGGAAATCTTCGCCACGCAAAGCGCGACCATGGTCGAAGCCCTGGCCCAGGCCGGTCTGAGCCATGCCCAGGTCGCCGCCATTGGCATCACCAACCAGCGCGAGACCACCGTGGTGTGGGACAAGGAGACCGGCCGCCCGGTCTACAACGCCATCGTCTGGCAGTGCCGACGCAGCACCGAGATCTGCGAGCAGCTCAAGCGCGACGGCCACCAGGACTACATCCGCGAGACCACGGGCCTGGTCACCGACCCGTACTTCTCGGGCACCAAGCTCAAGTGGATCCTGGACAACGTCGAGGGCGTGCGCGAACGCGCCGAGCGTGGCGAACTGTTGTTCGGCACCATCGATACCTGGCTGATCTGGAAATTCACCGGCGGCAAGGTGCACGTCACCGACTACACCAACGCCTCGCGCACCATGCTCTTCAACATCCACACCCTGGAGTGGGACGAGAAGATGCTCCAGGTGCTGGACATCCCGCGTCAGATGCTGCCACCGGTGCGCCCGTCTTCCGAGGTCTACGGTCACACCAAGAGCGGCATCGCCATCGCCGGTATCGCCGGCGACCAGCAGTCCGCGCTGTTCGGCCAGATGTGCGTCGAGCCAGGCCAGGCCAAGAACACCTACGGCACCGGCTGCTTCCTGTTGATGAACACCGGCGACAAGGCCGTCACCTCCTCCCATGGCCTGCTGACCACCATCGCCTGCGGTCCGCGCGGTGAAGTCGCCTACGCCCTGGAGGGCGCGGTGTTCAACGGCGGTTCCACGGTGCAGTGGCTGCGCGACGAGTTGAAGATCGTCAACGACGCCCACGACACCGAGTACTTCGCCAGCAAGGTCAAGGACAGCAACGGCGTCTACCTGGTGCCAGCCTTCACCGGCCTGGGCGCGCCCTACTGGGACCCGTATGCCCGCGGCGCGCTGTTTGGCCTGACCCGTGGGGTCAAGGTCGACCACATCATCCGCGCCGCGCTCGAGTCGATCGCCTACCAGACCCGCGACGTGCTCGACGCCATGCAGCAGGACTGCGGCCAGCGCCTGAGCGAGCTGCGGGTGGATGGTGGCGCGGTGGCCAACAACTTCCTCATGCAGTTCCAGGCCGACATCCTCGGCACTTGCGTCGAGCGTCCGCAGATGCGCGAGACCACCGCGCTGGGCGCTGCCTACCTGGCTGGCCTGGCGTGCGGTTTCTGGAGCAGCCTGGACGAGTTGCGCGACAAGGCGGTGATCGAGCGCGAGTTCAGCCCGCAGCTCGACGAGGCGCAGAAAGAGAAGCTGTATGCCGGCTGGTTGAAAGCGGTGGACCGCACCCGTGACTGGGAACCGCACGAGGAATAAGCAGGCGCGGAGAGTGGGCAGGTACGGTCAGGTCTTGCAGACGCTGGCCGTCAGCCCCGTCCTACGGCATCATTGCGGCATTTGTCCGGCAGCCTGAAGGACCACCCATGAATCTGCCCCCCCGCCAACAACAAATTCTCGAACTCGTACGCGACCGCGGTTACGTCAGTATCGAGGAAATGGCGCAACTGTTCGTCGTTACCCCGCAAACCATTCGCCGGGACATCAACCTGCTTGCCGAAGTCAACCTGCTACGCCGATACCACGGTGGCGCGGCGTATGACTCGAGCATCGAGAACACCGCCTACGCCATGCGCGCCGACCAGATGCGCGACGAAAAGCAGCGCATCGCCGACGCCGTTGCCAGGCAGATCCCGGATCACGCCTCACTGTTCATCAACATCGGCACCACCACCGAGTCGATTGCCCGCGCCCTGCTCAACCACAATCACCTCAAGGTCATCACCAACAACCTGCACGTAGCGTCGATCCTCAGCGCCAAGGACGATTTCGATGTGCAGCTGGCGGGCGGAACCGTGCGCCGCGATGGCGGCGTGGTGGGCCAGGCCAGCGTCGATTTCATCAATCAGTTCAAGGTGGATTTCGCACTGGTGGGCATCAGTGGGATCGACGAAGACGGCAGCCTGCTGGACTTCGACTACCAGGAGGTGCGCGTGTCCCAGGCGATCATCGCCAATGCCCGCCAGGTGATCCTTGCCGCCGACTCCAGCAAGTTCGGCCGCAATGCCATGGTACGCCTGGGCTCGATCGGCCTGGTCGACTGCCTGGTGACCGACCATGCCCCCTCTCCTGCCCTCGCCGAACGGCTCGCCCAGCACAAGATCCGCCTCGAGGTGGTCTGAGCCTTTTCTCCCGCGCCACCTTCAGCGGTGGCGCTGCTTCATGTTCGTTAATGTTCACTTCAGGTCATCCGATCAATATTTTCTATGGGAACGGACTGGCTACCGCCTGGGCATTGCGCTAATATTTTCGGAAACGAACATTGATGTTCATATTCGATGTGAAATGCCTCAGGAGGCCTTGCCGTGTCCCAGCCTGTTTCGTCCCTGCCGCCCCTTGCTGACTGCTATGACCTTGCCGTGATCGGCGGGGGCATCAATGGCGTGGGTATTGCCGCTGACGCAGCCGGGCGCGGCCTGTCGGTCTTTCTTTGCGAAAAGGACGACCTGGCCAGCCACACGTCCTCGGCCAGCAGCAAGCTGATCCACGGTGGCCTGCGTTACCTGGAGCACTACGAATTCCGCCTGGTGCGTGAGGCGCTTGCCGAGCGCGAAGTGTTGCTCGCCAAGGCCCCGCACATCGTCAGGCCGATGCGCTTCGTGCTGCCCCACCGCCCGCATCTGCGTCCGGGCTGGATGATCCGCGCCGGCCTGTTCCTCTATGACCACCTTGGCAAGCGCAAGCAGCTCGGTGCCTCGCGCGGCCTGCGCTTCGGCCCGGGCAACCCGCTCAAGCCGGCCATCACCCATGGCTTCGAATATGCCGACTGCGCCGTCGATGACGCCCGCCTGGTGGTGGTCAACGCCATGGCCGCCCGCGAACACGGCGCGCATGTCCGTACCCGCACCCGCTGCCTGAGCGCCAGGCGCGTCGATGGTCTGTGGCAGGTGGAGCTCGAGCATGCCGACGGCAGCCGCCAGAGCATTCGTGCCCGCGCCCTGGTCAACGCGGCCGGCCCATGGGTGGCCAGCTTCATCAAGGATGACCTGCAGCTCGATGCCCCGTACGGCATCCGCCTGATCCAAGGCAGCCACCTGATCGTGCCGCGCCTGTACGAGGGTGAACATGCCTACATCCTGCAGAACGAAGACCAGCGCATCGTCTTCGCGATTCCGTACCTCGATCGTTTCACCCTGATCGGCACCACTGACCGCGAGTACAAAGGCGACCCGGCGAAGGTGGCGATCACCGAGCAGGAAACCGACTACATCCTCAAGGTGGTCAACGAGCATTTCAATCACCAGCTCAGCCGCGCCGATATCCTGCACACCTACTCCGGCGTCCGCCCGCTGTGCAACGACGAGTCGGACAACCCCTCGGCAGTGACTCGCGACTACACCCTCGCGCTGTCCGCAAGCCAGGGCCAGGCGCCGTTGCTGTCGGTATTCGGCGGAAAGCTGACCACCTACCGCAAGCTGGCCGAGTCGGCGATGGGCGAGCTCAAGCCGTTCTTCACCCAGATGCGTGGCAGCTGGACCGCCAGCGCAACCTTGCCTGGCGGCGAGCAGATGACCAGCGTGCAAGCCCTGGTCGATGCCATCCTGGCCCGCTACGGCTGGCTACCGGTGGATATCGCCGGGCGCTGGGCGCGCACGTACGGCAGCCGTGTGTGGCGCTTGCTGGAAGGCGTGAACGGTCCGGATGACCTGGGCCAGGCGATCGGTGGCGGGCTGTTCGCCCGCGAGGTGGATTACCTGCGCGCCGAGGAATGGGCCGTGGGCGCTGACGATATCCTGTGGCGCCGCAGCAAGCTTGGGCTGTTCATGAGCGAGGCCGAGCAGCAAGTGCTGCGTGACTACCTGCAGCAGGTCGAGCACAAGAAGGCCGGTATTCAGGCGGCCTGATACCGTCTGTTCGCAGAAATACCTGTGGGAATTGCATGGTTCGATTGAAACCATGGAGCTGCTGTGCCTCTGACGGCCTCTTCGCTGGCAAGCCAGCTCCCACGGGTACAGCGCCAGCCCATTGATTCACCGCTGGCCTGTGAGGGTTTCCCCCGACACTCCAGACGCCTCCATTCGGATTCCCGAATGACTCCACCCTATTCGTTCGGTGCCCCGGACACTTCCCCTCCCCGCAAATCCTTCAAAAAACCTTGATCCCCAGACTTTTCACGGCGTTATGATCCATGGCGGAGCTTGGCACGAGTCATGCTCTACACTCTGTACCCGAATACATCGCTCGCAGAGATGGGTTCGTTGAACGAAAGAGTCCGCCAACGGCTCCATAAAAAAAATAACCGTCGAGGAAAATTAGATGCGTATCGTTCGTCACCTGTTGGGCGCCGCCATCGCGGCAGCTGTCATCAGCTCGCCAGTCATGGCCGAAGAGCTGACCGGCACCCTCAAGAAGGTCAAGGATTCTGGCACCATCACCCTGGGCCACCGGGATTCTTCCATTCCGTTCTCCTACATCGCCGATGCGTCTGGCAAGCCCGTGGGCTACTCCCACGACATCCAGGTCGCCATCGTCGAGCACCTGAAAAAGCAGCTCGACGCGCCTGACCTTAAGGTCCGCTACAACCTGGTCACCTCGCAGACGCGTATCCCACTGGTGCAGAACGGCACCGTCGACGTGGAGTGTGGCTCGACCACCAACAACGTCGAGCGTCAGCAGCAGGTCGACTTCTCGGTCGGCATTTTCGAAGTGGGTACCCGCCTGCTGGCCAAGAAGGATTCCAAGTACAAGGACTTCCCCGACCTGGCCGGCAAGAACGTGGTGACCACCGCTGGCACCACCTCCGAGCGCCTGCTCAAGGCCATGAACGCCGACAAGCAGATGAAGATGAACGTCATCTCGGCCAAGGACCACGGCGAGTCGTTCCAGATGCTCGAGTCCGGCCGCGCCGTGGCCTTCATGATGGACGACGCCCTGCTCGCCGGCGAAATGGCCAAGGCCAAGAAACCCACCGACTGGGAAGTGACCGGTACCCCGCAGTCCTATGAGATCTATGGCTGCATGGTGCGCAAGGGTGACGCACCCTTCAAGAAGGCGGTCGATGACGCCATCGTCGCGCTGTACAAGTCGGGCGAGATCAACAAGATCTACGACAAGTGGTTCACCCAGCCTGTGCCGCCAAAAGGCCTGAACCTCAACTTCCCGATGAGCGACGAGCTCAAGGAACTGATCGCCAATCCCACCGACAAAGCCGCTGACGAAAAGAAGTCCTGACCCGCAGCTAGTTAGTGTCTAACCTTTCATCCGAGGGCGCCAGGCGCCCTTGGATGCTCGAAGGTGCCCGTGAAGCAACCGATCTGAGGGGAAATCCCGATGAATTACAACTGGGACTGGGGCGTGTTCTTCAAGTCCACCGGCGTCGGCAGCGAGACCTATCTGGACTGGTACATCACCGGCCTCGGATGGACCATCGCCATCGCCATCTGCGCCTGGATCATTGCCCTTGCGCTGGGCTCGGTACTGGGTGTCATGCGCACCGTGCCGAATCGCCTGGTATCGGGCATCGCCACCGCCTATGTGGAGCTGTTCCGCAACGTGCCGCTGCTGGTGCAGCTATTCATCTGGTACTTCCTGGTGCCCGACCTGCTGCCCGAAGGCCTGCAGGAGTGGTTCAAGCAAGACCTCAACCCGACCACCTCGGCGCTGATCAGCGTGGTCATCTGCCTGGGCCTGTTCACCGCGGCCCGCGTCTGCGAACAGGTGCGCACCGGCATCCAGGCATTGCCACGTGGCCAGGAGGCCGCCGCCCGCGCCATGGGCTTCAGCCTGCCGCAGATCTACACCAACGTGCTGCTGCCGCAAGCCTACCGGATCATCATTCCGCCGCTCACCTCCGAGTTTCTCAACGTCTTCAAGAACTCCTCGGTCGCCTCCCTGATCGGCCTGATGGAGCTGCTGGCGCAGACCAAGCAGACCGCCGAATTCTCCGCCAACCTGTTCGAGGCCTTCACCCTGGCCACGCTGATCTACTTCACTCTGAACATGGGCCTGATGCTGCTGATGCGCATGGTCGAGAAGAAGGTCGCGGTACCGGGCCTGATCTCCGTGGGAGGTAAATGATGGAAATGGACTTCACTGGCATCGTCCCCGCCCTGCCCGCCCTGTGGAACGGCATGGTGATGACCCTGCAGCTGATGGTGATGGGCGTGGTCGGCGGCATCGTGCTCGGTACGATCCTGGCGCTGATGCGCCTGTCCTCGAGCAAGCTGATGTCGCGGATCGCTGGCGCCTACGTCAACTACTTCCGCTCGATCCCGCTGCTGCTGGTCATCACCTGGTTCTACCTGGCGGTGCCGTTCGTGCTGCGCTGGATCACCGGCGAGGACACGCCGGTCGGGGCCTTCACGTCCTGCGTGGTCGCCTTCATGATGTTCGAGGCCGCGTACTTCTGCGAGATCGTCCGTGCGGGCGTGCAGTCGATCTCCAAGGGCCAGATGGGCGCCGCCCAGGCGCTCGGCATGACCTACGGCCAGACCATGCGCCTGATCATCCTGCCCCAGGCGTTTCGCAAGATGACCCCGCTGCTGCTGCAGCAGAGCATCATCCTGTTCCAGGACACCTCGCTGGTCTACACCGTGGGCCTGGTCGACTTCCTCAACTCGGCACGTGCCAGTGGCGACATCATCGGGCGCTCGAACGAGTTCCTGATCTTCGCGGGTCTCGTGTACTTCCTCGTCAGCTTCTCCGCTTCGTGGCTGGTCAAGCGTCTGCAGAAAAGGATCACCGTATGATTTCCATCAAGAACGTCAACAAATGGTACGGCGACTTCCAGGTGCTGACCGACTGCAACACCGAGGTGAAGAAGGGTGAAGTGGTGGTGGTCTGCGGCCCGTCCGGTTCGGGCAAGTCGACGCTGATCAAGTGCGTCAACGCGCTGGAGCCGTTCCAGAAGGGCGATATCGCGGTCGATGGCACCTCGATCGCCGACCCGAAGACCAACCTGCCCAAGCTGCGCTCGCGCGTGGGCATGGTGTTCCAGCATTTCGAGCTGTTCCCGCACCTGACCATCACCGAGAACCTGACCATCGCCCAGCGCAAGGTGCTGGGCCGCAGCGAGGCCGAGGCGACCAAGAAGGGCCTGGCCCTGCTGGAGCGCGTCGGCCTGAGCAGCCAGGCGAAGAAACACCCCGGCCAGCTGTCCGGCGGCCAGCAGCAACGTGTGGCCATCGCTCGCGCGCTGTCGATGGACCCGATCGTCATGCTGTTCGACGAACCGACCTCGGCGCTCGACCCCGAGATGGTCAGCGAGGTACTGGACGTGATGGTCGAGCTGGCCCACGAGGGCATGACCATGATGTGCGTGACCCACGAGATGGGCTTTGCGCGCAAGGTGGCCAACCGGGTGATCTTCATGGACAAGGGCCATATCATCGAGGACTGCACCAAGGAACAGTTCTTTGGTGACCAGAACGCCCGTGACCCGCGCACCCAGCACTTCCTCAGCAAGATCCTGCAACACTAGAACACGGCCCCGGTCCGTTGCCAGGCAATTGCCAGGCAGCGGGCGCTGGCCGGGACAAGGCCACTGTGATGAAATGCGACCCCGCACTTTTTCGCCCAGCCCAGCCTGCCCTTGCCGTGAAGCCCCGTCTGATCCGCCAACTGCTGCTACCGCCCCTGATCATCCTGCTGATGATCGGATTGGGCGTGGCCGGGTTCCTGATCAGCGAGGGCAACGGCATCCGCACCCTGAGCGAGACCGGCGAGCGCCAGCTCGAGCTGCACGCGCGCACGGTCGAAAGCGAGATCAGCAAGTACACCTACCTGCCGAGCCTGCTCGAACTCGAAGACAGCGTCTCCAGCCTGCTCACCCGCAGCGATGACGCCCACCGCCAGGCGGTCAACGAATACCTCGAAGGCCTGAACCGGCGCAGCCGCAGCCGGGCCATCTTCGTGCTCGACACCAGTGGCCGGGTACAGGCCACCAGCAATTGGCGCGACGCCGACTCCTTCCTCGGCGAAGACCTGTCGTTCCGCGCCTATTTCCAGGATGCCGTGCGCGGCGAGCCGGGGCGCTTCTATGGCATCGGCAGCACCACCGGCGAGGCCGGCTACTTCCTGGCCCACGGCCTCGAAGAGCACGGCAAGATCATCGGCGTGGCGGTGATCAAGGTACGCCTAGATACGCTTGAAGAGCGTTGGCAACGGGCTCGCCTGGAGGCCTTCGTCAGCGACGAGAACGGCATCATCATCCTCTCCAGCGACCCGGCCCGCCGCCTCAAGTCGGTCCGCCCGCTGACCCCGCAGACCAAGGAGCGCCTGGCGCGCAGCCTGCAGTACTACTGGTGGCCGCTCAACGAGCTGCAACCCCTGGCGCGTGAAACCCTGGCCGATGGGGTCGAGAAGCTCACCTTCCCGGCCAACAGCGAGACGGACAAGGGCCGGCACCACGAGGTCGCCTACCTGGCGCAGACCCGTCGCCTGGCCGATACCCCCTGGCATTTCACCCTGCTCACGCCGCTGCAGGACCTGCGCCGCGAAGCGATGGTGCAAGGGGTGCTGGCGGGGGTCGCCTTTGCCTTGCTGGCCATTCTGCTGATTGCCTGGAACGAGCGGCGCAAGGTGCTCGCCACGCGCCTGGCCGCCCGTGAAGCCTTGCAGGAAGCCAACAGCCAGCTGGAGCGCAAGATCGCCGAGCGGACCGCCGACCTGCGCGCCAGCAACGATCGCCTCAAGGGCCAGATCCGCGAGCGCCGGCATGCCGAGCAGACCTTGCGCCATGCCCAGGACGAGCTGGTGCAGGCCGGCAAGCTGGCGGCCATCGGGCAGATGTCCACCAGCATCGCCCACGAACTCAACCAGCCCCTGGCAGCGCTGCGCACCCTGTCGGGCAACACCGTGCGGTTTCTCGAACGTGGCGCCCTGGAGACCGCCAGCACCAACCTGCGCACCATGAACGCGCTGATCGACCGCATGGGCCGGATCACCGCCAGCCTGCGCTCGTTCGCCCGGCGCGGCGACGACCGCGGCCAGGCCTCGCTGGCCAAGGCCGTGGAGGCCAGCCTGCAGGTGCTGGGCAGCCGCATCGCCAGCTGCCACCTGCAGCTGCACAGCCAGTTCGACGACCCACAGCTGGCAATCGACCAGACCCGCCTGGAACAGATCCTGGTCAACCTGATCGGAAATGCCCTGGATGCCATGGCCACCCAGCCACAGCCCGCGCTCTGGCTCGAAGGCGAGGCCCAGGGTGACAAATACCGCCTGCGGGTGCGCGACAACGGCCACGGCATCGATGTCGAGACCCGCAAGCACCTGTTCGAACCTTTTTTCACCACCAAGCCGGGCGAGCATGGCCTGGGCCTGGGCCTGACCCTGTCGGCCAGCCTGGCCGCCGCCGCCAAGGGCACCCTGAACGTCGAGCACCCTGCCGCTGGCGGCACTGCCTTCGTCCTCGCCCTGCCCCTGGCAGCGCGCCCCCCGTCAGACGCGGATGAACGCCCATGAGCAGAGACCCTCTATGAACCAAGCGCCCCTCACCGTCCTGATCGTGGAAGACGACCCGCATGTGCTGCTCGGCTGCCAGCAGGCGCTGGCCCTGGAAGACATCGCCTGCGAGGGCGTGGGCAGTGCCGAGCAGGCACTTGAGCGGATCGGCGATGATTTCGCCGGCATCGTCGTCAGTGATATCCGCCTCCCGGGCATCGACGGCCTCGAGCTGCTCAATCGCCTCAAGGCGCGCGACCGCAGCCTGCCCGTGGTGCTGATCACCGGCCACGGCGACATCGACATGGCCGTCGGTGCCATGCGCAGCGGCGCCTACGATTTCATGGAAAAACCCTTTTCCCCCGAGCGCCTGGTCGAGGTGGTACGCCGCGCCCTTGAGCAACGCGGGCTGTCGCGCGAGGTGTTCGCGCTGCGCCGGCAGCTGGCGGGCCAAAGCACCCTTGAAGGGCGGATCATCGGACGCTCGCCCGCCATGCAGGACCTGCGCGAACTGATCGCCAATGTCGCCGACACCTCGGCGAACGTGCTGATCGAAGGCGAGACCGGGACCGGCAAGGAGCTGGTCGCCCGCTGCCTGCATGACTTCAGCCGTCGCCAGGGCGGGCCTTTCGTCGCGCTCAACTGTGGCGGCCTGCCCGAAAACCTGTTTGAAAGCGAGATCTTTGGCCACGAAGCCAATGCCTTCACCGGTGCCGGCAAGCGGCGTATCGGCAAGATCGAACACGCCAATGGCGGCACGCTGTTTCTCGACGAGGTCGAGAGCATGCCGCTCAACCTGCAGATCAAGCTGCTACGGGTGCTGCAGGAGCGCACCCTGGAGCGTCTGGGCTCGAACCAGAGCATTGCCGTGGATTGCCGGGTGATCGCCGCGACCAAGTCCGATCTCGATGCGCTGGGCCAGAACGGACAGTTTCGCAGCGACCTGTACTACCGCCTCAACGTCGTCACCCTCGAGCTGCCACCGCTCAGGGAGCGTCGCGAAGACATCCTGCAGCTGTTCGAGCATTTCCTGCAGCAATCGGCGCTGCGCTTCGACCGCCAGGCACCCGAGCTCGACAGCCAGACCCTCTCGCGGCTGATGGCCCACGACTGGCCGGGCAACGTGCGCGAGCTGCGCAACGTTGCCGAACGCCATGCCCTGGGCTTGCCTGCGTTCAAGAAGACCGGCGCCGGCGCCAGCCAGGGCCTGGCGTTCGCCGAAGCGGTGGAGGCGTTCGAACGCAACCTGCTCAGCGATGCCCTGCAACGCACGGGTGGCAACCTGAGCCAGGCCAGTCAGGAGCTGGGCATGGCCAAGACCACCCTGTTCGACAAAGTGAAAAAATACGGCCTGGCCTGAGCGCAGGCCAGTCACACCGTTAGACCTGATATTCAGCGGATGGCCCTACAAGGGGCCATGCTGCTCCGGTCCTGCAAGGCCCGCCAACTGGCGAGGCGACTCACGGTGGTCCTTCAGGTAGGGCAACACCACCCCAAGCAACGGCCCCTTGAACGGCGCCTGAAACCGATGCGCCAGCCCCGGTATCAGCCGCAGCTGGCTGCCCTGCACGTGCGCCGCCAGGTGCACCCCGTGCATCACCGGCAGCAGCGGGTCGGCCGTGCCGTGCACCACCAGCGTCGGCAGGCGCAGCTGATTGAGCAGCTCGACCCGGCTCGGCTCGGCAAGGATCGCCATGATCTGGCGCTTGGCGCCCTCGGGACTGAACGCCCGGTCGTAGGCCTCGGCGGCCTCCTGTAGCAACTGGGCGCGGTCATCGCGGACCTGCGGACTGCCCAGCGCGGCCAGCATGTCGGCCTGCTGCTCGATGGCCATCTCGCGGTTCGGCGCGCCGCGCCGCGCCAGCAACCGCACCAGCGCAGGGCTTGGCGCCGGCAGGCCTGCCGCGCCGGAGCTGGACATCACCAGGGTCAGGCTGCTCACCCGCTGGGGCACCATCGCCGCCAGGTGCTGGGCAATCATGCCGCCCATGCTCACGCCCAGCACATGAAACCGCCGGACCTTGAGCGCATCCATCAGGTGCAAGGCATCGCCGGCCATGTCCGTCAGGGTATAGGGCGCCGCCACGGGGAGGCCGAGCTTGTAGCGCAACAGCTCGATCGTCAGGCTCGCCGTGGGCGGCGCCTGGTTCCAGCGTGACAGCCCGACGTCACGGTTGTCGTAGCGGATCACCCGGAAACCTTGCTGGCACAAAGCCTCGACCACGTCACCGGGCCAGTGGATCAGCTGCCCACCTAGCCCCATGACCAGCAGCAGGACCGGATCAGCCGGGTCCCCGACGCTCTGGTAGACCAGGCTCAGCTCACCCAGCTCGGCCCGCAGGACCGGCGCCGAGAGGTCGCAGCGCGGGGCGGCGAACACCCCCGAAGTACTTATCAGGAAACAGAAAACAATCAGAAAAGCCCGCATGAACGAAACACCAGAACGCAGATCCCCAGTAATGCGCGAGTGTGATGAATGGCGTGCGAGCGCGCTGCCACAGTTGCGTGACATTTTGATGACGGCCGCTCAACGGTATCCGCCGTAACTATCTACCGCTGCACCTGCCCCGCCACCAAGCCCAATGTGCCACGCCATTCCTGGCAACGACCCATTGGAGAACGTGCATGAACGACCACCCCCTGGACACCTTGTCAGGCCTGCTTCACCTCACAGGTGCAGGCCCTGCCGAAACGGATGCGCTGCACCACGCCATCACACAGTGCACCCTGCACAGCGCGGCCTTTCACCAGCTCTTGCGAGCGGCCCCGACCCTGCCTGGGGAGCCTTGGGCCGAGTACTGGCGGGAGCGCGCCCAGGGCACCCCGCTGAGCCGGCGCGCCGCTGCCCTGGAGCACTTCACCGGTCACGTGCATGCCAGCCACGATCACGCACTGCACGGCGGCATGCTCGAACGGGGCCAGTTGCGGGCGGTCTCCGGGGTGCTGGCGAACCCCGAATGGCTGCGCTTCGAGGGCAGGCAACTGACGATCGAGACGCCGCTCCTGGCAGGCCGCGCGCTGCCCGGCGCCTTGATCTTCACGATCGAGGGGCAGCCGCAGGCGGCACTCTACCTTCCAGGGCGCCAGCCTGCCTTCAGTGTCCACGCCTCGCGCGAGGCGCTCGAGGTGCAACTGCTGGCGGACACTGAAACCGAGGGGCAGATCAGCTACCAAACGGTGGATTCGCTCACTGCAGGCTTCGACACGCTGATGGATCACCTGGGCCGAACGCCTCCTGACCCCGCGCGTGAAAGCCCGACGGTACTTGCCGCACCGATGCCCCTTGATGCCCCACTGGACGAGCCCAACCCGCCATCACTGCATGATTTCGGCAGCCTGGCCGTGGATGTGCCCCCCTCCATCGCATCCCGGCAAGTGCGACGCCAGCTCGACCTGCTGCAGCCATTCGCCGAAACCCCTGACGCCCTCGACGTGCACCGGGTCGCCGTGCACAGCGCCCGCGCCAGCGCCGGCCAAGCCATCGACCGCTTGCTGCACGACGCCGCCTGGCGGGTGGCCCCTGTCAGCACCGCCGCCCTTGCCGAACTGGCCAACGCCCAGCATGACGGCTTGCGTGCCCATGCCCGCTTCCAGCAGCTGCTTGGAGAAATCAGCGCCCAGGAGCTGGGCTGGATCGAATCGCTGATCGCCCAAGACGACACCTTTCCGGGGCCGGAGGCGCTGATCATTGCGGCGCATCCGCTGCTGTACCGCCCATCGGTCGAGGGACAGGACACCAGCGCGGACCGCCAGCTGATCGAAGAGGCGCTGGTCATCACCCACCGTGCCGCGCTGGACCGTTCCAACACCGACCACGCACTGTTGTTGTACTGGCCTGGCGAGCAAGGCGGGCTGCTGCGCTGCGCCAACCGCGGCGTGCTGGAGCAGTGCCTGGGTGCCGACCCACAGGCCGGTACCGCGGTTGGCCTGAGCCCGGTGCATGGTGATGTGCTCAAGGGCATCCTGGCCCTTCACCTGGATCGCGCGCGCGAGGCCACCGCGGCGGCGCCTGCTGACAACGATGCACTGGCCGCGCACGAAGACACGCTGCGCCACCGCCTGCAGGTACCGCAACACGCAGCTCGCGAAGTCGCACTGGATACCTTGCGCCATGAGCAGGACAGCGCCAGCCTGGCTGAAGTGCTGCCCGATTGGCTCGCCAGGACCCCGCAGGCCACCCGTCTCGTCCTGCGCGAGGTGCTCGACCGGTACACGACGGCGATGCGCCAGGCCCAGGCCTTGCTCGCCCGCGACCTGCCCCACCGCGAGCTGTTCTGCTGGCAACGCATCAACCGGCGTCTGCAGCAGGATTTCGACGGCTACGACGGTGCCCCGGTCAGTCTGGAGCTGCCCCGCAGCACCTCGCGGCGCAGGGACCCCATCGCCGGCAGCGGCGCGCCAGGCGTGCCGTTCCGGGAAGTGCTGGTGCCCAGCGCCGAGCGCGAGCTGCTCTCCATTACGGACGTGTTGCTGGAAAACCTCGACGAGACGATGACCGAACGCCTCAGGTTTCTGACCGTGCACTGCCCGACCGCCGATGACAGCGTGCGCCAGGCACTCGCCACCGGCATCGACAAGGACTACCTGCAGGCATTGGCCACCGAGCTCGACCTGCCTCAAGCCTACGAGGACTGCATACTGGCCAGTTACCGTGGCCTGGACGAGGCCCCCTACGCCGCGCAGTATCGCCGGGAGTGCCTGGTCGAGCCCTGGCGCCTGATGCTTGAGCTGCAAGGCCTGCTGGGCCTGGCCCAGGGCAAGCTGGATGCCGCGGGCCAAGCGATCCTGCGCATTGCCGTCGATGCGGACAGCCCCACGCGCTATCGCACCGAGCACCACGATATCCGCCTTGTCGGCGCGATGCTGTCCACTGGCGGAGAAGACACCGCCCACCAGCCTTCGACACTGGCAGGGGTGACCTTCATCAATGACCAGCGCAGCGGTATCACCCTGCTCTGCCTGCCCGAGCACCCTGACCAGCCGCTCACTCAGCACGCCAGCTTCGAAGCCGCACGGCTGGCGCTCCATGACCTGACAAGGGAAAGCGACGGGCGCAGCTACCTGGCCAGCCGCGCCTTGCAGGGCGACCCCGAGGCCCATGCCTCGCGCATGCTGCAGGCCCTGGAGCATCGATTCGACGGGATCATCGCCCTGGGAAGCGTCTGGCCTGGAGATGTATCGCTGGCTCATCACCTGCTCGATGCGCAAATGGGGCGGGTGGTCGTGGCCCATCGGGCGACATCCCGTTCGAACAGCGACCTGCGCCTGGAGCACTACGCCTACCAGAGCGGCATGGTCTTCAACTACCTGAAGATGGTGCTGGGTTTCGTCCCGGTGGTGGGCACGGTCATTGGTGTCTACGATTTCTTCGCGGCCAGCTGGAACGCGGCCAAAGCCTTGGTGGAGGGACAGGGCTCGCGCGCGCTGGACGAGCTGGAACAGGCATTGCTCGCGCTCATCGATGCCGCCATGGACCTGGCGCCCGGCGTCGGTGTCGCGGTCAATGCTGGCTCGGCGCGACGCCTGGCCCGGCAACGTCCCGTCATCCGCCGCTCGATCAGCGCAGCGCCAGGCCGTGAGCGGTTGTCGCGCTTCTCGGGCTATGAATATCCTGAGCCGCTTTCGCTCAGCGGGGTGCAGCCCGGGACCCAAGGCCGCTTCAAGGGTATCTATCAGCATGGCGAAGGTGATTTCATCCTGGTCGATGATCGCCCGTGCCAGGTGCGGTGGGATGCCACGGCGCATACCTGGCGCCTGGCCGGCACGCCGCGAAAAGGCTGGCAGCGAGCCGTCGCGCTGGACGCGCAGGGCCGCTGGGATACCCACTTCGCGCTCTTCGGCACCCACCTGCAGGGCGGCGGTGCCGGTGGCGGGCAAGTGCTGGGCCATCTGGCCGACCAATTGGACCCTTACTGGCCCGCCGCGATTCGCGACCGGCTGCCGCGCTTCTGGGTCGATCGCCTTTTCCGCCATCAACATACGCTGCATAGCCGGGCTTTGGCAGAGGAGCGTCAGTTGCAGGCGTCCCTGGCTCGGAGCAACGAGCTGTTCGCACGCTTCGACCTCGCCAGCGACAGCAACAAGCTGGACATGGTCGCCGAACTCGAACGGCGCTGCCAGGCGGACGTGGACCACGGCAAGCAACTGTACGAGACCTGGCACGCCTACCAGCAGGTCAGCACCGGGCGCAACCGCCAGGTACCCTTGCGCCAGAAGGCCCGCGTGGCGACGGTGGTCGGTGACCGGCTGGTGCACCTGATGGAGCTCAAGGCACGCCGCAGCCGCCAGCGCCTGGCGGAGATGGGCGTCATACGCGGTCAGATCACGCAGATTCCCGACTTTGCGCAGCAGCTTCCCTGGTGGCGGCAATTGCGCCAGCGGGCCATCGAGCACCTCGACGAGCGCGAGCGGATCTACAGTGCGATCGACCAGCTCGAGATCTGGCACAGCCGCGCGGAAAGTGCCTCAACCCTTAGCCGGGTCCGCGACCGTTATCGCCGGGCCTTCAGTTCCGAGAGTCGCGAGTTCTTCAGCACCCAGCACTTGATGTACGCGGCCAGGCGGTTCGAGGATTCAAGCACCAGCGCGGCGTTTTTCGATCATCGGCTGGAAGAAGTCCTGGAGGCCACCTCCCGCGCCTGCAATACCCTGATCGACGTGCACGACGTCCCCGTCAGCGCTGCGCAACGCACGCAGATCCATGAACAGGTCCGGCAGGCCTACCTGAGCAACAAGCGCCTGTTGCAGAGCACCCAGGCGAGCCTGCCTACGCTGTTCGATGCTGTATATCTCGAGCAGTTGCACAAGAACCTCGACGCCTTGATCGCCCGCGCCGACCGAACGATCCGCCGCGCCACCAGCGAGGTTCGCCCGCCACGCGGCCCCAGCAAAGCGAGGCTGTTCGAGACGGTGGAGGGCCAGCTGTACATCGGTGACTACCTGCCCGCGACATCCGGCCGCCCCGGTCTGATCGTCATGCGCGGTGAGGACGGGACCGAAATCGGCCGGTATGTCAGCGCGGGCGAGCGCTGGCAGCGGCAGGCCGCCAGCCGCGCGGCCCGGCCCCATGAGGTGCGCGACCTGAAAAACACCGCGGGCCGCCTGGTCGCCGACCTGGACAGCTATCGCGCACGCATCGAGGCTTACCAGCGCCAGGGCATGCTGCCGGCCGACCTCGAGCACATGATGGTGATCAAGGCCGAGGACCTGGAAAGCTGTGCCCATCGGTTGCGTGAACTCGACAGCGCCGCGGCCGAGCCCGCGCAACTGCTCACCCATGCGCGTGCACTACGCGCCCAGGGCACCGCGATGCGCGTGGCGCAGGTCAAGCGTGGCGCGCAGCCCAACGAGGGGCATCTGGCCTACCTGGTGGAACAGCAGCAGGTCGAGCTGCGGCGCCTGCCAGGGCGGCGTCAGCTCAAGGCGGGGGATTACCTTGAGGAGTACGTGATCCTCGACAGCCTCGATCCGCAGGGCGCACCGCTGTGGTATGCGCATTTCCACTACCGCGATCCGCAGGCGCCCTTCGACCAGTACACCGCGGCGCACCTGAAGCTTGCCGCGGACCGTCTGCGCGGGCCTGAGACGCAGCAGGGGCAAGCGGGCGCGGCGCCGGTGTGGCGCGGGACGATCAGCCGGCCGGCTGCCAGTCGTTACTTCGCCGGCCTGTAAGCAATGCAATGGCAGGCCCCTGGCCTGCCATTGTCGACAAGGGTTGCCTGCATGAGCGAAACTCACTCCCATCCCTGTTTGTATCAAATGTTGTTCATGGAGCCCGTAGTGCTGGAAATCCGTCACCTGAAAACCCTGCATGCCCTGCGCGAAGCCGACAGCCTGGTCGAGGCCGCTGAGCGCCTGCACCTGACGCAATCGGCACTGTCCCACCAGTTCAAGGAGCTTGAGGAGCGCGTGGGCATGCAACTGTTCGTGCGCAAGAGCAAGCCGATCCGCTTCACCAGCGCCGGCCTGCGCCTGCTGCAACTGGCCGACGCCACCCTGCCACTGCTGCGCGGCGCCGAGCGCGACATCGCCCGGCTGGCGGGCGGCACGGCGGGCCGCCTGCATATGGCCATCGAATGCCATAGCTGCTTCCAGTGGCTGATGCCGACCATCGACCAGTTCCGCGACGCCTGGCCTGAAGTCGAGCTGGACCTGGCCTCGGGCTTCGCCTTCGCGCCCCTGCCCGCCCTGGCCCGAGGCGATCTCGACCTGGTGGTGACGTCCGATCCGCTGGACCTGGCCGGGATCACCTACGTGCCCCTGTTCACCTACGAAGCCATGCTTGCCGTGGCCAACCAGCACCCGTTGGCCAGCAAGCCCTACATCGTGCCCCAGGACCTGCTCGACCAGACCCTGATCACCTACCCGGTCGAACGTGACCGCCTGGATATCTTCACCCGCTTCCTGGAGCCGGCCGACATCGAGCCCGCCGCCGTACGCACCTCTGAACTGACCGTGATGATGATGCAGCTGGTGGCCAGCGGCCGCGGCGTCTGCGGCATGCCGCACTGGGCCTTGCACGAGTACAGCTCGCGTGGCTACGTCAAGGGCAAGCGCCTGGGCGAAAAAGGCCTGTTCGCCACTCTCTACGCCGCGGTGCGCACCGACATGCTCGATGCTCCGTACATGCGCGATTTCCTGCTGACCGCCAAGGACACCTCGTTCGCCACGCTGGATGGGGTGAGCGCGGTACGCTAGACAAGGGCAGGTAGACAAGGGGGCCGTTGCAGCGCCCGACAAACGCCCCTTGCCATTCTCGGCGGCGCCCCCCATAAACAACGGATGAACCTCCCCGCCAGGCATCACCCGGTCCTTGAGCTGTTCCATCCCGCCGTCAGCGACTGGTTCGGCCAGCATTTCGCCACGGTCACTGGCGCGCAGGCGCAGGCCTGGCCGCTGATCCAGCGCGGCGAGTCGATGCTGCTCGCCGCGCCTACAGGCTCGGGCAAGACCTTGAGCGCCTTCCTGGCGGTGCTCGACGAGCTGTTTCGCCAAGGGCTGGACCAGGGCGGCGAACTGCCGGCGCAGACGCTGGTGGTGTATGTCTCGCCGCTCAAGGCACTGTCCAACGACATCCGCCTGAACCTGCAGGCCCCGCTGGACGGGATCAGCGAGGCGCTCGCCGCGCGTGGCCTGAAGGCGCCACGCATCACCACCGCGGTGCGCAGCGGCGACACACCGCAAAAGGAGCGCGCGGCCATGCGCCGCCACGCGCCGCACATCCTGGTGACCACGCCTGAATCGCTGTATGTGCTGCTGGGTTCCGCCTCCGGGCGCCAGGGGCTGGCCCACGTGCACACGGTGATCGTCGACGAGATCCATGCGCTTGCCGGCAACAAGCGCGGCTGCCACCTGGCACTGAGCCTCGAGCGGCTGCAGGTGCTGTCCGGCCAGCCTTTGCGCCGCATCGGCCTGTCGGCGACCCAGCGCCCGGTGGAGCGGGTGGCGCAATTTCTGGTCGGCCATGGCCGGCCCTGCGCCATCGTCGACGTCGGCCACGCCCGCCAGCGTGACCTGGCCATCGAGGTGCCGCCCGTGCCGCTGGGCGCGGTGATGGCCACCGATGTCTGGTACCTGGTCTACGATCGCCTGGCCGAACTTGCCCGCGAACACCGCACCACCCTGGTGTTCGTCAACACCCGGCGCCTGGCCGAGCGCCTGACGCGTCACCTGAGCGATCGGCTGGGCAAGGACGCGGTGGCCGCCCACCACGGCAGCCTGGCCAAGGAGCACCGCCTGGACGCCGAGCAGCGGCTCAAGCGCGGTGCCTTGCAGGTCCTGGTGGCGACCGCGTCGCTGGAACTGGGTATCGATATCGGCGAGGTCGACCTGGTCTGCCAGATCGCCTCGCCGGGGTCGATCGCCGCCTTTCTGCAGCGCGTCGGGCGTTCTGGCCACCAGGTCGATGGGGTGCCCAAAGGCCGCCTGTTCGCCACCTCGCGCGATGACCTGATCGAATGCGTGGCCCTGCTCGACTGCGTGCGCCGCGGCGAGCTGGATACCTTGCGCATCCCGCGGGCGCCGCTGGACGTGGTTGCCCAGCAGATCGTCGCCGAGGTCAGCAACCAGCCCTGGCACGAGGACGCCTTGCTCGCGTGTTTTCGCAAGGCCGAGCCCTTCGCCGGGCTCGATGGGCAACATTACCAGGCCCTGCTGCGCATGCTTGCCGAGGGCTACAACGGCCGTCAGGGCCTGCGCAGCGCCTATCTCCACCGCGACGCGGTGAGCGGCATGTTGCGTGGCCGCCGTGGCAGCCAGCTGACGGCCTTGACCAGCGGCGGCACCATCCCGGAAACCGCCGACTACGCCGTGCTGCTCGAACCCCAGGGCCTGGGCATCGGCAGCGTCAATGAAGATTTCGCGGTGGAAAGCATCGCCGGGGACATTTTCCAGTTGGGCAACGCCTCGTACCGCATCCTGCGGGTGGAGGCCGGGCGGGTGCGGGTCGAGGACGCCCATGGACTGCCGCCGACCATCCCGTTCTGGCTGGGCGAGGCCCCGGCGCGCAGCGACGAACTGTCCGCGGCCGTTGCCCGGCTGCAGGGCGAAATCGATCAACACCTGAGCGCCAGTGGCGGCGGCTTCGGCCCGCTGCTGCACTGGCTGCACGAGGCCTTTGGCCTGGGCGAGGACAGCGCCAGCCAGTTGCTCGACTACCTGGGCCGCACCCGCGAGGTGCTCGGCGCCCTGCCCTCGCAGCAGACCCTGGTGATGGAGCGCTTTTTCGACGAGTCCGGCGGCACCCAGCTGATCATCCATTCGCCGTTTGGCAGCCGTATCAACCGCGCGTGGGGCCTGGCCCTGCGCAAGCGCTTTTGCCGCACCTTCAATTTCGAGCTGCAGGCCGCGGCCAGCGAGGACGCCATCGTGCTGTCGCTGTCCAGCAGCCACAGCTTCGACCTGGACGAGGTCTGGCGCTACCTGTCGAGCAAGACCGCCGAGCCGATCCTGATCCAGGCCCTGCTCGACGCGCCGCTGTTCGGCGTGCGCTGGCGCTGGAACGCGGGCGTGGCCATGGCCCTGCCGCGCTTTGTCGGCGGGCGCAAGGTGGCGCCGCAGATCCAGCGCATGAAGAGCGAGGACCTGATCGCCGCGGTATTCCCCGACCAGATCGCGTGCCTTGAGAACATCGCCGGTGAGCGGCAGATCCCCGAGCACCCGCTGGTCGAGCAGACCCTGGATGACTGTCTGCACGAGGCCATGGACAGCGAAGGCTGGCTGGCGCTGCTGCGGCGCATGGAAACCGGCGATATCCGCCTGCTCAGCCGCGACCTGCCCGCGCCCTCGCCCTTGGCCGCCGCCATTCTCAATGCGCGTCCCTACGCTTTTCTCGACGATGCACCGCTGGAAGAGCGGCGTACCCAGGCCGTGCTCAACCGCCGCTGGACCGAGGTGCGCAGCGCCGACGACCTGGGATCGCTGGATGCCGATGCCATCGCCGCCGTGCAGGCCGAGGCCTGGCCGAATCCCGTGGGCAGCGACGAGATGCACGAAGCGCTGATGAGCCTTGGCCTGATCACCCACGCCGAGGTCATGGCCAATGAGGGGTGGGAGGGCTGGCTCAAGCAACTGGCCAAGGCCGGACGCGCCAGCCGCCTGGCCGGCAAGGAGCACGTGATGTGGCTGGCGCGCGAACGGCTGAACTCGCTGCGGGTTCTGTACCCGGATGTCCCGTTGCAGCCCGCGGTCGATGTTCTGCCCGGCTTCGACCAGGTAGTGGACGCCGACGCGGCGCTGACCGAACTGCTGCGCGCGCGCCTGGGCGGTCACGGGCCGCAGACACTGGCCCAGCTCGCCACACCCCTTGGCCTGCCTGAGCGGGATGTCGAGCAGGCGCTGGCGCGGCTGGAGGGTGAAGGCTATGTGATGCGCGGGCACTTCAGTCCTGGTACCGAAGCCCTGCAGTGGTGCGAGCGGCACCTGCTCGCGCGCATCCACCGCTACACGGTCAAGCGCCTGCGCCGCGAGATCGAACCGGTGAGCCTGCAGGATTTCATGCGCTTTCTGTTCGACTGGCAGCACCTGGCCAGCGACGCGCACCTGCAAGGTCCCATGGCCGTGGCCGAGGTGCTCGGCCAGCTGCAGGGCTTTCCCTCCGCGGCCAGCGCCTGGGAGGCCGACCTGCTGCCCGCCCGGATCAAGGACTACAGCAAGCAGTGGCTGGACGATGCGTGCCGCAGTGGCCAATGGACCTGGAGCCGTCTCGCCGCCACCGCCGCCAGCAGCACCTTGCCCAGCACCCCACTGGTGCTGCTGCCACGCGAGCACCTTGGCCTGTGGCGCAGCCTGGCCAGGCTGCCGGACAGCGACAGCCTTGGCCCCCGCGCGCAGCGGGTGCATGCCGCCTTGCAAGAGCAGGGCGCGCTGTTTTTCGACGAACTAGTCCAGGAAGCCCGCCTGCTGCCCAGCGAGCTTGAAACGGCCCTGCAGGAGCTGGTGGGCGCGGGACTGGTCAGCGCGGACAGCTTCACCGGCCTGCGCAGCCTGATCACCCCGGCGGCCAAGCGCAGCCCGCGCATGAGCCGCCGGGGTCATGCGCCGCTGTCGACCAGCATGGTCCACGCCGGGCGCTGGGCCTTGCTGCGCAAGGGCAGCAGCACCCAGGACGGCGATGAACGCCTGGAGCACGTCGCCCGCAGCCTGTTGCGCCGCTATGGGGTGGTCTGCTGGCGGCTGCTTGAGCGCGAAAGCGACGTGCTGCCGTCCTGGCGCGAACTGCTGCGCTGCTACCACCGGCTCGAAGCACGCGGCGAGATTCGCGGCGGGCGCTTTATCGGCGGGCTGGCCGGCGAGCAGTTTGCCCTGCCCGAAGCCGTCGGCCTGCTGCGCCAGGTTCGCCGCCGCCCGCAGGACGGCAGCCTGGTGCTGATCAGCGCCAGCGACCCGTTGAATCTGGTGGGCACGCTGTTGCCCGGGGCCAAGGTGCCAGCCATCAGCGGCAATCGCGTGCTCTACCGGGACGGCCTTCCGGTGGCGGCGCGGGTGGCGAGCAGGGACCTGTACTGGGTTGAAGCCGATGCCACCGAACAGAATGCCTGGCGCCAGCGGTTGCTCAAGGGCTCTCTCCTGCAGGGGTCGTGATCGCCCCTCTCACGTTTTTTACAAAATTTTCACCGAACTCGGCCAACGTCTAAGCTTCAGACAAGCAAGACGATATCGTGGCCGGGCTGAAGACTATGGGCGTACTGTGGCAATCGGAACCAACCAGAAAGGAAGCACCCGAAGCACCCCAGGCTGACACTCCAATGCCGAAGACACCTCGTCAGCGCCGCCTGTGGTGGCGGCTGTTCTGGCTGATCCTGCTCGTTGGTGCCGTGCTCACGGGCCTGGCGGTGACCGAGGAGGTGCGTTCCTCACGCCTGCAGTCCCGCGAGTTCAGCCGCTTTGCCGCTACCCTGAGCTACTCGATGCAGCCCGGGCCGAGTGATGCGATCGTGTATCCCGGCGAAGGGCCGTTCGACAAGCGCCTGGGCTACAGCTCGCTTGGCGAGTTCCTGCCGCGTCTGCTCAAGCGCGACTACCTGATCAGCGAACAGGTGCAATTCTCGCCCGCGCTGATGCGCTACACCGATCAGGGCCTGTTCGTGCCCTTCATCGAAAAAGGCCAGGCCGGGCTGTCGATCACCGACTGCCGCGGCGCGCCCTTGTACCAGTACAAATACCCGCAGTACCTGTACCCGGAATTCGCCTCGATCCCGCCGGTGATGGTCCATAGCCTGCTGTTCATCGAGAACCGCGAACTGCTCGACCCCAAGGACCCGCAGAGCAACCCCGCGGTCGACTGGCCGCGCTTCGCCAAGGCCGCCTACAGCCAGGTCGCCAAGTACTTCGCGCTACCCGGCCAGTCGGCCGGCGGCAGCACCCTGGCCACCCAGCTTGAAAAATACCGCCACTCACCGGACGGCCTCACCGTGTCGGGCGCCGAGAAGATCCGCCAGATGATTTCGGCCAGCGTGCGCGCCTACCAGGGCGGCCCGGACACGCTGGAGGCCCGCCAGCGCATCGTGCGTGACTACCTCAACAGCGTGCCGCTGTCGGCCGTGCCCGGCCACGGTGAGGTCCACGGCATGGCCGAGGGGCTGCGTGTGTGGTACGGCGCGGACTTCGACCAGGTCAACCAGGCGCTGGCCTCGACCGCCACCGACAAGGACAGCCTGGCTGCCCGCGGCCTCGCGCTGCGCCAGGTGCTGTCGCTGATGATCGCCCAGCGCCGCCCATCGCACTACCTGTCCAAGGGCCGCACCGAGCTGGCGCTGCTGACCGACAGTCATGTCCGCGTGCTGGCCGCCAACAACGTGATCGACCGCCCGCTGGCCGACGCCGCGCTGGCCAGCAAAGCCGTGTTCCGCGACTGGGTGGCGCAGCCGACCATCCAGCCAATCATCACCAACAAGGGCATCAGCCTGGCGCGCAACCGCCTGGCGGCCATGCTCAATCGCCCGCTATACGACCTCGACCGTCTCGATCTGTCGGCGACCAGCACCCTGCAGGGCGATCTGCAGATGCAGGTCAGCCAGTACCTGAAGAACCTCTCCGACCCAGCCTATGCCGCCGAGGTGGGGCTGATCGGCGAGCGGCTGCTCACCCCCAGGACCACCGACCAGGTGCGCTACAGCTTCACCCTGTTCGAGCGTACCGCCGACGGCTCTCGGGTGCGGGTGCAGACCGACAGCACCGACCAGCCGTTCGACATCAACGAAGGCAGCAAGCTGGAACTGGGCTCGACGGCCAAGCTGCGGGTGCTGACCACCTACCTGGAGATCGTCGCCGAGCTGCACCAGCAATACGCCGGCAAGCCTGTCGCGGAACTGAAGAAGGTCGAGGTTGCGGAGCTGGACTTCATCAGCCGCTGGTCGCTGGACTGGCTCATGCAGAACAAGCAGCGGGACCTCGCCGCGATGCTCGATGCAGCGCTCGAGCGCAAGTATTCGGCAAGCCCCGGCGAGTCGTTCTTCACCGGCGGCGGCATGCACTCGTTCAACAACTTCCGCAAGGAAGACAACGGCCGCATCCCGACCCTCAAGGAAGCCCTGCGCGAATCGATCAACCTGCCGTTCATCCGCCTGATGCGCGATGTGGTGCGCTATGTCACCTACCAGTCTCCGTTCAACCGCGAGCCATTGCTCAAGGACGACGCCGACCCGCGCCGCCAGGAATACCTGGCCCGCTTCGCCGATCGCGAAGGCACCAACTACCTGATGCGCTTCTGGAAGAAGTACCAGCGCAAGACTTCGCAGCAGCGCCTGGACACCTTCCTCGACAGCATGCGCGTCACCCCCCAGCGCTTGGCCGCGGTGCACCGCTACCTGTTCCCCGAGGCCAGCCAGGAAATCTTCAACGCCTTCGTGCGGGCCCACCTTGGCAAAGGCTCCCCCGCGGCGGCCAAGCTCACCGACACGCGCCTGGTGGAAATGTACGGCAGCTACGGTCCTGGCAAGTACGACCTGCCTGACCAGGGCTATATCGCCAAGGTCCATCCGCTGGACCTGTGGCTGCTGGGCTATCTGCTGAAAAACCCCAGCGCCCAGCTCAAGGACGCGGTCAGCGCCAGTCACTTCGAGCGCCAGGAAGTCTACGGCTGGCTGTTCAAGAGCCGCCACAAGGGCGCGCGCGACAGCCGCGTGCGCACCATGGTGGAGATCGAGGCGTTCCTGGACATCCACCAGCGCTGGAAGCGCGTGGGCTATCCCTTCGATCACCTGGTGCCATCGCTGGCAACCGCCATCGGCAGCTCGGGTGACCGGCCTGCGGCCTTGTCGGAGCTGGTCGGCATCATCCAGAACGACGGCGTCCGCCTGCCCACCCTGCGTATCGACACCCTGCATTTCGCCGCCGATACGCCTTACGAGACACGCCTGGTCAGCGACCCGGACCGGGGCCAGCGAATTCTCCCGGTCGAGGTGGCCCAGGCCCTGCGCGGGGCGCTTTCGCAGGTGGTCGACGCGGGGACCGCGCGGCGCGTCTCGGGCAGTTTCAAGCTGCAGGACGGCACCTCGCTGGTGATGGGTGGCAAGACCGGGACCGGGGACAACCGCATCGAGAGCTTCGGCGCCGGCGGACGCCTGATCGGCTCGCGCTCGCTGAACCGCACCGCGACCTTCGTGTTCTTCCTCGGCGACAACCACTTCGGCACGCTCACCGCCTTTGTCCCAGGGCGCGCGGCCGAGACGTTCAAGTTCACCTCGGCCCTGCCTGTGCAGGTGCTCAAGGGCATGGCGCCGATCCTCATGCCCTACCTGGAGCCCGGCAGCGCAACCCAATGCACGGCCCCGCAGGTAGCGGCGCATTGACCCGGCGGCGGACCCATCGAATCATTCGATGATAACCATTATCATTTTAGGGCTTGTCTTGAGATATATCTTGAGTAATATCTTACGATATATCGAAACAGACGGAGCACCCTTATGCGCGACCACCCTCCCCCCCATCGCGAGCGCCATGACGCGTTCGAACGTCGCCCGGTCCGTGGCGAGCGCGGCCCCCGTGTATTCGCCCCCGGCGATCTCAAGCTGCTGCTGCTGGCCATGCTCGCCGAGCAACCTGGGCACGGCTACGACCTGATCCGCCAGATCGAGAGCCTGTTCGACGGCAACTACAGCCCGGGTCCCGGCGTCATTTACCCCACCCTGAATTTTCTCGAGGAAGCCGAGTTGATCAGCGGCGAGGCTCAGGGCAGCAAGCGCCTCTACGTGATCACCGAGGCGGGGCGCCAGTCGCTGACCGACCAGGCCGTCGCGCTGGACGGCGTGCGCATGCGCATTGAGGTCAGCAAGCGCGCCCTGCGCGGCCATGACCGTCCGCCCGAGATCCATGAGGCGGTCGGCAACCTGCGCCACGCCCTGCACATGCACAGCGGCCGCTGGAGCCGCGAGGAAATCGACCGGGTCCGCGACCTGCTCAACGAGACCGCCAAGGCCATCGCCGACCGGCCCGCCCCATCCGTCCAGGAGAACGATCAATGACCGACCACACCCCCGTCATTCACCGCGTCAACCATGAGATCAAGCAGCGCCGCCTTGAGGTGCTGCGCGTCATCGAGCTCACCCCGCGCATGCGCCGCATCACCCTCGGCGGGCCCGAGCTTGCCGGCTTCAACAGCCTGGGCAGCGACGATCACGTCAAGCTGCTGTTCGGCTGCACGCCAGAAGAGCAGCAGACCATCGACCAACGCAGCATGGGCCGTGACGGCGGCGCCCGTCCGACCATGCGCGAATACACACCGCGCCGCATCGACCTGGACGCGAGCGAAATGGACATCGACTTCGTCCTGCACGGCGATGGCCCTGCCTCGACCTGGGCCGAACAGGCAGCGCCGGGTCAGGTGCTGAACATTGCCGGTCCGCGCGCGTCGCTGGTGGTGCCGGACATCTTCGACAGCTACCTGCTGATCGGCGACGAAACGGCGATCCCGGCGATCGCCCGGCGCCTGGAAGCACTGCCCGCAGGCCGCAATGTCCTGGCGGTTATCGAGATCGAGGATGAGCAGGAGCGCCAGCCGCTCAACAGCCTGGCCAACGTCGAGGTGATCTGGGTGCAGCGCCACCGCCAGGCGCTGCTGGCGGTGCTCGAAGACCTGGCCCTGCCCGAGGGCACGCTGTACAGCTGGATTGCTCTGGAAAAAAGCCTGACCCGCCAAGCCAAAGCCTTGCTGCTGGGCAAAGGCGTCAGCGAAGAGGCGCTCAAGGCGGCCGCTTACTGGCGCCTGGACAGCAGTGACGAAGACGCGTGATGCCCGTCAGGGCCGCGCCTGGGCCAACGCCTGGCGTCGGCCTTGCCAGCGGTCCAGGCCCAGCACCAGCAGGCCGATGGCCCAGAACCCGGCCAGCACGCCCATGGCATTGAGCGTCGCCTGCCCATATCCGAGCGCGGCGACATCGATGAAGGGATAGGGATACACCCCGATCACGTGCCCGCGCCACAGCGCGAAGGCAAAATACCCGGCCGGGTACAACGCCCAGGCCAGCACATGCCACACGCGCAGGTTGCCTTTCGGCACGCAGCGCCACCAGTACAGGACGAACAGCAGCGGCATGACATCGTGCAGCAGCTCGTCCGCCAGCCGCTGCCAGCCCTCGGGATGCCAGAGATGGCGCAGCAACAGGCTATAGGCTAGCGCCACCAGGACAATGCTGGTCGCCACCGCCGAACTGACCGGCGCCGACAGGAACCACCGCCGGGCGCGTCCCTCTCGGCCAAACGCCGCGTAGCTCAACACGGTGGCCGCCAAGGTATTGCTCAGCACCGTGAAATAACTGAACACGTTCACCAGGCCCCCAATCAGGCTGGCCTGCTCCTGCCAACGCATCAGCAATACCAGGTACAGCTGCACGGCGAGCCCGCCCCAGCCCAGCACCGCGGCCAGGGTCAGCCAGGGACGGCGCGGCATTCAGCCAGACCGCTGCAGCTTCACGTACAGCTGCTCGACCTTTTCCCGCGCCCAGGGCGTCTTGCGCAGGAAGGTCAGGCTCGACTTGATGCTCGGGTCGCTCTTGAAGCAGCGGATATCGATGCGCTCGGCCAGGCCCTGCCACTGGTAGTGGGCCACCAGCGCGGTAAGGATCTGCTCCAGGGTCACGCCATGCAGCGCATTGTGTTGACCGGTGCTCATCGGGGTACTCCCTAGCTGAAAAGCGGCACATTACCAAATCCGGCATTGCTTATCCCAGAGATCCATCGACGGTGTGGGAGATTGCATGGCGCATGGCGACTTCTGGGGAAGCAACTGTCTTTGTCCCTCCTCCTCCCTTTGAGTCTAACCATACAAGCAGGCCTTGTGTCGCGACCGGCGAATTTAATGTTATGTTATAACAACAACATCAGCATCGCCAAGGAAGCTCCCCGCTCATGCGCACCACGCCCCACCACCTTTCACCGCTGGCCATCGCCCTCTGGCTGGCCGCCTCACCCAGCCACGCCGTGGAACTGCAGCCCCAGGTCATCACCGCCAACCCCCTGGGCGCCAGCCAGCTGGCGGCGCCCACCACCGTGCTCGAAGGCGACGACCTGCTGCGCAACCAGCAGGGCAGTCTCGGTGAAACCCTCAACAAACAGCCCGGAGTCGCCTCGACCTGGTTCGGCCCCGGCGCAAGCCGTCCGGTGATTCGCGGGCTGGACGGCGACCGCATCCGCATCCTGCGCAATGGCGTTGGCGCCCTTGACGCCTCTTCATTGTCCTACGACCACGCCGTGCCGCTGGACCCGGCCACCGTCGAGCGCATCGAAATCGTCCGGGGGCCGGCCGCGCTGCTCTATGGCGGCAATGCGATCGGTGGGGTAGTCAACAGCTTCGACAACCGCATCCCCACCTCGCCCATCGAGGGCATTCATGGCGCGGGCGAGCTGCGCTACGGCGGCGCGGACACTACCCGCAGCAGCGCGGGCAAGCTTGAAGCCGGCGACGGCAGCTTCGCGCTGCACCTGGACGCCAATAGCCGTCAGTTCAACGACCTGCGCATTCCCGGTCACGCACGCAGCTCGAAGGTCCGTGACGCCGACGAGCCAGGCAGCCGCCATCGCCTGGAGAACAGCGACGGGCGCCAGGACGGCGGCGCCGTGGGCGGTTCGTACCAGTGGGAGCATGGCTACGCGGGCCTGTCCTACAGCCGCTACGACAGCAACTACGGCTCGGTCGCTGAACCCGGCGTGCGCCTGGACATGCAGCAAGACCACTACGCCTTCGCCTCGGAACTGCGCGACCTTGCAGGCCCCTTCAGCTCGGTCAAATTCGATGCCGGCTACACCGACTACGAGCACCGCGAGATCGAAGGCGGCGAGGTGCACACCACCTTCCGCAACAAGGGCTACGAGGCGCGTGTCGAGGCGCGGCACCAGCCACTGGGGCCCGTGGAGGGGGTGATCGGGGCGCAGGTGAACCGCAACGAATTCTCCGCGCTGGGCGAGGAAGCCTTCGTTCCGCAGACCGATACCAACAGCCTGGCGCTGTTCATGCTTGAGCAGTGGCAGGCCAGTGAACGCCTGAACCTGAGCCTGGGCGCGCGCTTGGAGCACACCCGGGTCGAGCCGGATGCCAAGGGCGACGAACGCTTCGCCGCTGCCGACAGCACCAGCAGCTTTACCGCCGCCAGCCTGTCGTCAGGCGCGGTGTACCAGCTCACGCCGGTCTGGTCGCTGGCCGCGAGCCTTGGCTACACCGAGCGCGCACCGACCTTCTACGAGCTGTATGCCAACGGCGCGCACGTCGCCACCGGGGCCTACGAGGTCGGCGACGCCGACCTGAACAAGGAAAAAGCCCTCTCCGGCGACCTGGCGCTGCGCTTTGACAACGGCACGCACAAAGGCAGCGTTGGCGTGTTCTACAGCCATTTCCGCAACTACATCGGCCTGATCGGCAGCGGCAACCTGCGTGAAGGCCATGATCATGGCGATGAAGACCACGACCACGACCATGATCATGACGACGGCGGTATCCCCGAATACCTCTACCAGGGCGTGCGTGCCCGCTTCTATGGCGTCGAGGCACAGGACCGCTGGCAACTCGTGGAAAACCGCTATGGCCGCTTTGCCCTGGAACTCTCTGGCGACTACACCCGCGCGAAAAACCTCGACACCGGCGAAGACCTGCCGCGCATCGCACCGCTGCGTCTGAACAGCGGCCTGGTCTGGGACCTGGACCGCTGGCAGGCGCGCGTCGACGTGCAGCACGCGGCGGCCCAGCGCCGCAAGCCGGCCAATGAAACCCGCACCGATGGCTACACCACGCTGGGTGCTAGCCTGGGGTACCGCTTCGACATTGGCCAGAGCGAGTGGCTGGCGTTCGTGCGAGGTGAGAACCTGACCGATCAGACCGTCCGCTACGCCAGCTCCATTCTGCGGGATATCGCGCCCGCACCGGGACGCAGCGTCGAAGTCGGCCTGCGCACGACCTTCTAAGGGTCGACACCGGCCTGCAAACGGCTCTTCAGGCGCCCCGTTGCCGGATTGTTACCGATCCGGCAACGATCCCCTGCGACAATTTGTCTTTTTTTCTTTGTATTTCAACGATATCCTGCCGTCGCCAGCTGAACCGATTCAGTCTGCACTCCCCCTCGACATCACCATTGAAGGACACCGTTCTTCAATGCGCTGCCGTTTTTTCGATTATCAGAAGATAGCGCTATCTCATGCACCGATTCTCTCCGCTCCATGTCCCGGCGCTCGCCTGCGCCGCGCTTTGCACATCCATGACCACCGCCCAGGCTGCCGACGCGTTTGCCAGCGACTCACCGTGGATGTTCGGCGACTGGGGCGGAACCCGCAGCGAGCTGCTCAGGCAGGGTTACGACTTTACCTTGGGCTACACCGGCGAGATGGGCAGCAACCTGCATGGCGGCTTCGATCACGACCGCACCGCGCGCTACAGCGACCAGTTCACCTTTGGCAGTCACCTGGACCTGGAAAAGATCCTCGGCTGGCAGGATGCCGAGTTCCAGTTGACCGTCACCGAGCGCCACGGCGCCAACATCAGCAACGACCGCATCAACGATCCGCGTGTCGGGGGCTTTACCTCCGCCCAGGAAGTCTGGGGCCGGGGCCAGACCTGGCGGCTGACGCAGCTTTGGGTCAAACAGAAATACTTCGACGGCGCCCTGGATGTGAAATTCGGCCGCTTTGGCGAAGGCGAAGACTTCAACAGCTTCCCGTGCGACTTCCAGAACCTGGCGTTCTGCGGCTCGCAGGTCGGCAACTGGGTGGGCGGCATCTGGTACAACTGGCCGGTCAGCCAGTGGGCCCTGCGGGTCAGATACAACCTCAATGAAGACCTCTACGCCCAGGTCGGCGTCTACGAGCAGAACCCCTCGAACCTTGAGACGGGCAACGGTTTCAAGCTCAGCACCAGCGGCACCCAAGGTGCCCTGATGCCGATCGAACTGGTGTGGACGCCGCGGGTCAATGGCTTGAAAGGGGAATATCGCGCCGGGTACTACTACAGTAATGCCGATGCACAAGATGTTTACAAGGACAGCAACGGCCAACCGGCGGCGCTTAGCGGCCAGGCGTACCGCAGCAGCTCCAGCAAGCACGGCTTCTGGCTCGGTGCCCAGCAGCAAGTGACCTCCCAGGCGTCCGACGCTTCGCGCGGCCTGAGCGTGTTCGCCAATGCCACGATGCATGACAAGAAGACCAATGCCATCGACAACTATGTTCAAGCGGGTCTGGTGTACAAGGGGCTCTTCGACGCCCGGGTCAAGGACGACATCGGTTTCGCCCTGGCGCGCGTGCACGTCAACCCCGCCTACCGCAAGAACGCCCGCCTGGCCAACCAGGCATCCAATCTTGCCGACTACGACAATCCCGCCTTCCTCCCGGTCCAGGACACCGAGTACAGCGCCGAGCTGTACTACGGCATCCACCTGGCCGATTGGCTCACCGTGCGTCCGAACCTGCAGTACATCCGCCATCCGGGCGGCGTGTCGCAGGTCGATGACGCCTTGATCGGCGGGCTCAAGATCCAGAGTTCCTTCTGACCCTTTTCTACACCCATGGAGACTTTACGATGAGCACTGAAGGTGCCAAGACCGGAACCCGCTGGCCGCCGCGCCTGATCGGCGCGCTGCTGTTGCTGGCGGGCCTGGTCCTGCTGGCTGGCGGCATCACGCTGAGCCAGCTTGGCGGTTCGCTTTACTACCTGATCGCCGGTATCGGCTTCGCCGTGTCTGGCATCCTGCTGCTGGCCAGACGCCGTCTCGGCCTTGGCCTGTATGGCCTGGTGCTGATTGGCAGCACCGTCTGGGCCTTGTGGGAAGTGGGCCTGGACTGGTGGCAGCTGGTGCCTCGACTGGCCATCTGGTTCGCCATTGGCGTGGTCCTGCTGCTGCCTTGGGCGACCCGCTCGCTGATCGGTCCGTCTTCGCGCGCCAACCTGGGCTTGCTGGGCCTGGGCGTGGTGATGTCCGGTGCCACCGCGATCGCCAGCCAGTTCACCTCCCCAGGCGAGATCCAGGGCGAGCTGGGCCGCGACAGCAGCGAAATGGCCAGTGCCGCCCCATCCATGCCAGATGGCGAGTGGCAGGCCTATGGCCGTACCGAGCACGGTGACCGTTATTCGCCGCTGCGCCAGATCACCCCGCAGAACGCCTATCGCCTCGAAGAGGCCTGGCGCATCCGCACCGGTGACATGCCAAGCGACAATGACCCGGTCGAGCTGACCAACCAGAACACCCCGCTCAAGGTCAACGGCATGCTCTATGCCTGCACCGCCCACAGCAAGGTGCTGGCGCTGAACCCGGACACCGGCGAGGAAATCTGGCGCTACGACCCGCAGATCAAGAGCCCGGTCGGCTTCAAGGGCTTTGCCCACATGACCTGCCGCGGTGTCTCGTACTATGACGAGAACAACTACGTCAGCCGCGACGGCAGCCCCGCGCCGAAGATCTCCCAGGCCGGCCAGGCCGTGGCCCAGAGCTGCCCGCGCCGCCTGTACCTGCCGACCGCCGACGCCCGCCTGATCGTGCTCAACGCCGACAACGGCAAGGTCTGCGAAGGCTTCGCCAACCAGGGCGTGATCGACCTCACCACCGGCATCGGCCCGTTCACCGCGGGCGGCTATTACTCCACCTCGCCCGCGGCGATCACCCGTGACCTGGTGATCATTGGCGGCCATGTGACCGACAACGAGTCGACCAACGAGCCGTCCGGCGTGATCCGCGCCTATGACGTGCACGACGGTCACCTGGTGTGGAACTGGGACAGCAACAACCCGGACGATACCGCTCCCCTCGCCCCAGGCAAGACCTACAGCCGCAACTCGGCCAACATGTGGTCGCTGGCCAGCGTCGACGAAGACCTGGGCATGGTCTACCTGCCGCTGGGCAACCAGACTCCCGACCAGTGGGGCGCCGACCGCACCCCGGGCGCCGAGAAGTTCAGCGCGGGCATCGTCGCCTTGGACCTGGCCACCGGCAAGGTGCGCTGGAACTACCAGTTCACCCACCACGACCTGTGGGACATGGACGTTGGCAGCCAGCCGACCCTGGTCCACCTGAAGACCGAGGACGGTATCAAGCCCGCGCTGATCGCCCCGACCAAGCAGGGCAGCCTGTACGTGCTCGACCGTCGTGACGGCACCCCGATCGTGCCGATCCGCGAGATCCCGACGCCACAAGGCGCGGTCAAGGGCGACCACACCGCGCCTAGCCAGGCCCGCTCGGACCTCAATCTACTGGGCCCGGACCTGACCGAGCAAGCCATGTGGGGTGCCACGCCGTTCGACCAGCTGATGTGCCGGATCGAGTTCCGCAAGCTGCGCTACGAAGGCCAGTACACCCCGCCGTCCGAGCAAGGCAGCCTGATCTACCCGGGCAACGTCGGCGTGTTCAACTGGGGCAGCGTCTCGGTCGACCCGGTCCGCCAGCTGCTGTTCACCTCGCCCAACTACATGGCCTTCGTCTCGAAGATGGTCCCGCGTGAACAGGTTGCCGCCGGCAGCAAGCGCGAAAGCGAGACCAGCGGCGTGCAGCCCAACACCGGCGCGCCGTATGCCGTGACCATGCACCCGTTCATGTCGCCGCTGGGCGTGCCGTGCCAGGCACCGGCCTGGGGCTATGTGGCCGCGATCGACCTGTTCACCAACAAGGTGGTGTGGAAGCACAAGAACGGTACTACCCGTGACAGCACCCCGGTGCCGATCGGCCTGCCGGTTGGCGTGCCAAGCATGGGCGGCTCGATCGTCACCGCAGGTGGCGTAGGCTTCCTGAGCGGCACCCTCGACCAGTACCTGCGTGCCTATGACACCAACAACGGCAAGGAGCTGTGGAAGTCGCGCCTGCCGGCCGGCGGCCAGGCCACGCCGATGACCTACACCGGCAAGGACGGCAAGCAGTACGTGCTCGTCACCGCCGGCGGCCACGGCTCGCTGGGCACCAAGATGGGCGACTACATCATTGCCTACAAGCTGGCGCAGTAAGTGCCAGGGTGGCGTCAGATTCCGCTGACGCCACCGCCATCTCCTCGCCTCCATTGAAACCTGTGCCCTCCTGCCCCATCTAAGCACCATAGTCATTTGCCTAGGTGCCCCATGAGCGACCAGCAGGATCCTGCGGACCATACCGACGAACATCCGGAAGTCGAACACCTCGAAGCCCAGGCCGTGCCGGGCCATCACCTTGCCCTGCCGGGCCAGCAACTGCCGGACAAGGTCTATGTGATCCCGATCCACAATCGGCCGTTCTTCCCCGCGCAGGTGCTGCCGGTGATGGTCAACGAAGAGCCGTGGGCGGAAACCCTCGACCTGGTGGCCAAGGACCCGCACCAGGCCCTGGCCCTGTTCTTCATGGACACCCCGCCCGAAGACCACCGTCATTTCGACACCTCGGCCTTGCCGCTGTATGGCACGCTGGTCAAGGTGCACCACGCCAGCCGCGAGAACGGCAAGCTGCAGTTCGTGGCCCAAGGCCTGACACGGGTGCGCATCCGCACCTGGCTCAAGCACCACCGCCCACCGTACCTGGTCGAAGTCGAGTACCCGCGCCAGCCGCCCGACCCGACGGACGAGGTCAAGGCCTATGGCATGGCCCTGATCAACGCGATCAAGGAACTGCTGCCGCTCAACCCGCTGTACAGCGAAGAGCTGAAGAACTACCTCAACCGCTTCAGCCCCAACGACCCCTCCCCGCTCACCGACTTCGCCGCCGCGCTGACCTCGGCCACCGGCAACCAGCTGCAGGAAGTGCTCGACTGCGTGCCCATGCTCAAGCGCATGGAAAAGGTCCTGCCGATGCTGCGCAAGGAGGTCGAGGTCGCGCGCCTGCAGAACGAAATTTCCGCCGAGGTGAACCGGCAGATCGGCGAGCATCAGCGCGAGTTCTTCCTCAAGGAACAGCTCAAGGTGATCCAGCAGGAGCTGGGGCTGACCAAGGACGACCGCAGCGCCGACCTCGAGCAGTTCGAACAGCGCCTGCAGGGCAAGACGCTGCCGCCCGCCGCGCAGAAGCGCATCCAGGAAGAAATGGGCAAGCTGGCGATCCTCGAGACCGGCTCGCCCGAATACGCCGTGACCCGCAACTACCTCGAATGGGCCACCGCCCTGCCGTGGGGCGTGTATGGCGAAGACAAGCTCAACCTCAAGCATGCGCGCAAGGTGCTCGACCAGCACCACGCCGGGCTCGATGACATCAAGGAGCGAATCCTCGAGTTTCTGGCTGTCGGCGCCTGGAAGGGCGAGATCAGCGGCTCGATCGTCCTGCTGGTCGGCCCGCCCGGCGTGGGCAAGACCAGTATCGGCAAGTCCATCGCCGAGTCGCTGGGGCGGCCGTTCTATCGTTTCAGCGTCGGCGGCATGCGCGACGAGGCCGAGATCAAGGGCCACCGGCGGACCTACATTGGCGCCCAGCCCGGCAAGCTGGTGCAGGCGCTGAAGGACGTCGAGGTGATGAACCCGGTGATCATGCTCGACGAGATCGACAAGATGGGCCAGAGCTACCAGGGCGATCCCGCCTCGGCGCTGCTCGAGACCCTCGATCCGGAGCAGAACGTCGACTTCCTCGACCACTACCTGGACCTGCGCCTGGACCTGTCCAAGGTGCTGTTCGTCTGCACCGCCAACACCCTGGATTCGATCCCGGGCCCGTTGCTCGACCGCATGGAAGTGATTCGCCTGTCGGGGTATATCACCGAAGAGAAGCTGGCCATCGCCAAGCGCCACCTCTGGCCGAAACTCCTGAAGAAGGCCGGCGTGTCCAGGACCAGCCTGAGCATCACCGACAGCGCGCTGCGCCTGGTGATCGACGGTTACGCCCGCGAGGCCGGCGTGCGCCAGCTGGAGAAGCAGCTGGGCAAGCTGATCCGCAAGGCGGTGATCAAGCTGCTCGACAACCCGCAGGCGCAATTGAAGATCGGCCCCAAGGACCTGGAGTCGGCCTTGGGCATTCCGGTGTTCCGCAGCGAGCAGGTGCTGGCGGGCAAGGGCATCATCACCGGTCTTGCCTGGACCAGCATGGGCGGTGCGACCCTGCCGATCGAGGCCACGCGCATTCACAACCTCACCCGCGGTCTCAAGCTCACCGGCAAGCTGGGCGACGTGATGAAGGAATCCGCTGAAATCGCCTACAGCTATGTCAGCGCCAACCTCAAGCAATACGGTGGAGAGCCTGGATTCTTCAACGAAGCCTTCATCCATCTGCATGTGCCAGAGGGCGCCACGCCCAAGGATGGACCGAGTGCCGGGGTAACCATGGCCAGTGCCCTGCTGTCGCTGGCGCGTGACCAGGTGCCGAAGAAAGGCGTGGCCATGACCGGCGAGCTGACGCTGACCGGGCAGGTGCTGCCGATTGGCGGGGTGCGGGAGAAAGTGATCGCGGCCAAGCGGCAGAAGATCTTCGAGCTGATCCTGCCCGAGGCGAACCGGGGTGATTTCGAGGAGTTGCCGGATTACCTGAAGGACGGGCTGACGGTGCATTTCGCCAGGCGGTTCAGTGATGTGGCGAAGGTGTTGTTCTAGGCATTGTTGAGCCACAGGTCCGGCCGATAGCCGATAGCCGATCGCCTGGCCGGCGCAGCCGAACATTGTGGGAGCGGCCTCGTGCCGCGATCGGCTGCGAAGCGGCCGTGAAATCAGCAACCGCGTTCAGCCAGGCACACCGCATGCGAGGGTTCTGCGACGGCTTTGCCGCCGATCGCGGGACCAGCCCGCTCCCACAGGGCCCGGCTACGCCGGGCCGGGGACTGTGATTGCTTCGGTACAAGACAGTTGCTCCCACAGGGTGGAGACGCAGTGTGGTTGACCTGCACCATGAATTCTCCCATGGGGTGAGCGCCTATGGCTGCTATCGAAGGATCCCGAACACTACTCACACCCCATCGGTTATGCTCCAGCTTTTCCCTCCGGAGCCAACATGACCGCTGCCCGTCTGCTTGTTCCCCTGAGCCTCACCCTGCTGACCGCCTGCGCCGGGAAACCCGCGCACAACATCGACCTCGACGCCCAGTCCGACTGCCCGATGCAGTTGCGCGCCGGCCAGACGCTCACCCTGACCCTGCCCAGCAACCCCAGCACCGGCTATCGCTGGCTACTGCAGAACCCGGCGTCGAGCACCCTGCGCAGCCTCGGGCCGGAGGTCTACAGCCATCCGGAGGACGCCGGTATCGTCGGCAGCGCCGGGCAGTCGATGTGGCGCTTCCAGGCGCAGCAGGCCGGCGAAGGCCACCTGATCCTGGTCTACCAGCAACCCTGGGCCCCCGAAGTACGCCCGGTGCAGACCTTCGATTGCGCCATCAGCGTGAAATAAACGCCCCGCGCTGGTCAGCGGATCATGCAGTGACGGCGCGCTTTGGCTAAAATGCCGCCCTTTTCCATCGCCCGTCTTCTGGAATGCCCGTGACCAAAGAGCCCGACCGCCTATTCGCCCAGCCCTTGGACCAGGTGCCCGACTTCGCCTTCAACGAGGATGTGGTGCGGGTGTTCCCGGACATGATCAAGCGCTCGGTGCCGGGCTACCCGACCATCGTCGAGAACCTCGGCGTGCTGGCCGCCCGATTCGCCCAGCCGGGCACTGCCTTGTACGACCTGGGCAGCTCCTTGGGCGCGGTCACCCAGTCGCTGCGCCGTCACGTGCGCAGCGATGGCTGCCACGTCATCGCCGTGGACAACTCCGCGGCCATGGTCGAGCGTTGCCGCCAGTACCTCACCGCGCAGGATTCGATGTTCCAGGAACTGTTGCCGGTGCAGGTGCTCGAGGCCGACATCCTCACCCTGCCCTTCGAGCCTGCCTCGGTCGTGGCGATGAACTTCACCTTGCAGTTCATCGCCCCCGAGCAGCGCGAGGGCCTGCTCGCCCGTATCCGCCAGGCCTTGCTGCCGGGCGGCGCGCTGATCCTTTCCGAAAAACTGTGCTTCGAGGATGAGGCGCAACAGGCGCTGCTCACCGAGCTGCACCTGGGCTTCAAACGCGCCAACGGCTACAGCGAGCTGGAAATTGCCCAGAAACGCAGCGCCATCGAGAACGTGATGAAACCCGATACCCTCGAAACCCACCGCCAACGCTTGCACGCCGCCGGTTTTTCCAAGGTCGTGCCGTGGTTCCAATGCCTGAACTTTGCCTCGCTGATAGCCCTGCCATGATCGATCTGTCTCCCTTGGTCCGCCGCCTGGCGGGCACTCCCCTGGCCACCTGGTCGCAAGGCCTGCAGGCCCAACTCGACGCCAAGCTGGAAAAAGGCCATGGCGATCTCGAACGCTGGCAGAGCGCGCTGGACGCGTTGCCCCCGGTGCAGGCCACCCAGGTCGACCTCGTCGACGGCCTGAGCCTGGACTGCGCCTGCGACGACGCCACGCGCGCGCGGATGCGCGACGCCCTGATGGGCCTCTCGCCGTGGCGCAAGGGCCCGTTCGACCTGTTCGGGGTGCATGTCGACACCGAATGGCGCTCGGACTGGAAATGGTCGCGTGTCGCCCCCCACCTGGACCTTGTGGGCAAACGCGTGCTGGATGTCGGCTGCGGCAACGGCTACTACCAGTGGCGGATGCTCGGCGCGGGCGCGGAGATGGTGGTCGGGGTTGACCCGAACTGGCTGTTCTTCTGCCAGTTCCAGGCGGTGCAGCGCTACCTGCCTGAGCTGCCGGCCTGGCACCTGCCGTTTGCCCTCGAGGACCTGCCGGCCAATCTGGAAGGCTTCGACACGGTATTTTCGATGGGCGTGTTCTATCACCGCCGCTCGCCCATCGAGCATTTGCTGGCGCTCAAGGACTGCCTGGTCAAGGGGGGCGAGCTGGTGCTGGAAACGCTGGTGATCGAAGGTGACGAGCACCAGGTGCTGGTGCCCGAGGATCGCTACGCGCAGATGCGCAATGTGTGGTTCCTGCCCTCGGTGCCCGCGCTGGAGCGCTGGTTGCGGCGGGCCGGGTTCAGCGATGTGCGCTGCGTGGATGTCAGCGTGACCAGCGTCGAGGAGCAGCGCAGCACCGAGTGGATGCGCTATCAGTCGCTGGGCGATTTCCTCGATCCCGCGGACCACAGCCGCACCATCGAAGGATTGCCTGCGCCGCGCCGCGCGACGATCGTGGCGCGCAAGTAGGCGGGGCAACGGGGCCGCTTTGCGGCCCCAGGCATCAGCGGCTGCTGGCCGCCAGGATCAGTGCCTTCATTTCCGCCACGGCGGCCTTGAAGCCGACGAACAACGCATGCGCCACCAGCGCATGACCGATGTTCAGCTCGTTGATCCCCTTGATCGCCGCGATCGCGTCGACGTTGTGATAATGCAACCCGTGCCCGGCATTGACGATCAACCCTTGCCCCACCCCAAACGCCACGCCATCGGCGATGCGCTTGAGCTCCTCGGCCACCTCGGCCGGTGTGTGGGCATCGGCGTAACGGCCGGTATGCAGTTCGATGGCCGGCGCACCCACGCGCCGCGAGGCCTCGATCTGGCGCTCGTCGGCGTCGATGAACAGCGACACCTCGGCGCCCGTGCGCGACAGGCGCTCGACCGCCGCCTTGATCCGCGCTTCCTGGCCCGCCACGTCCAGGCCGCCTTCGGTGGTCAGCTCCTGGCGGGTTTCAGGCACCAGGCAGATGTGCGCCGGACGAATGTGCTCGGCGAACACCATCATTTCCTCGGTGACGCCCATCTCGAAATTCATGCGCGTCTGCAGCACGTCCTTGAGCAGCAGCACATCGCGCTCCTGAATATGCCGGCGGTCTTCACGCAGGTGCACGGTGATGCCGTCGGCACCCGCTTCCTCGGCGTCGAGAGCGGCCTTGACCGGGTCGGGATAGCGCGTGCCGCGGGCCTGGCGCAGGGTCGCCACGTGGTCGATGTTGACGCCGAGAAGCATGCGGTTGCTGTGAGTCACGGAAAAGGCTCTCCTGAAGATTGAGCCCCACAGCATACGTCGTGCTCAGCGCTTGCGAAACAGTTCCCGGCTGACCAGTGGCTTGCCGCCCAGGTGCACGGCCAAGGCCTGGCGCATCAGGCGCTTGGCCGCTAACAGCGCGCCAGGGGCTTCCCAATCCGCTTCGGCCAGGGCCAGCAGCTCGGCACCGCTGAACAGGCCAGGCTGCAGCAGCTCCACCCGCTCAAGCCCCGCGTCGACCTGCAAGCGATACAGTCCGTTGGCGACCACCGGCTCATCGTTGACGTCGCGGTCCAGGGCAAAGGCATAACCCAGGCCATCGAGCAGCCGCCACTCGAATGCCCTCAGCAAGGGCTCCAGCGGACGGCCGGCGGCCAGTGCCTGCAAGGTCAGGGCATAGTGTTCGAACAGCGCCGGATGTGGGTCTTCGGCGGGCAGCAGGCGCATCAGCAGCTCGTTCAGGTACAGTCCGCTGAACAATGCATCGCCCACCAGCCACGCCGCGATGCCCACGGTCTCCAGACGCCCGACGTTCTTCAGCTCGCCGCGCCCGCGCAGCTCGACCTCCAGCGGCACGAACGGCCGCACCAGGCTGCCGCCCTTGCCCCGCGCGCGTCGCAGCACGGCGCGCACACGGCCTTGCGGCGTCAGGAAGTCCACCAAGGCGCTGGTCTCGCGATAGGCGCGGCTGTGCAGCACGTAGGCAGGCTGGCCGACGGGTTGTTCCATGGGGATCGCCTGAAGGCAGAAGCGGCCCGCGCAAGGGCGGGCCGCAGGGGGTTACAGGTCGCCGTAGCCCAGCGAACGCAGGGCGCGCTCGTCATCGGACCAGCCGCCCTTGACCTTGACCCAGAGGTTGAGCATGACCTTGGCGTCGAACAGCAGCTCCATGTCCTTGCGCGCCTCGGAGCCGATGCGCTTGATGCGCTCGCCCTTGTCGCCAATGATGATCTTTTTCTGGCCGTCACGCTCGACCAGGATCAGCGCATGGATGTGCAGCACCGCGCCTTGCTGCTTGAACTCTTCGATCTCGACGGTGATCTGGTACGGAAGCTCGGCACCGAGCTGGCGCATGATCTTCTCGCGAACCAGTTCCGCGGCCAGGAAACGGCTGCTGCGGTCGGTGATCTGGTCTTCCGGGAAGAAGTGGTCGTTCTCGGGCAGGTGCTTGGCGATCAGGCCCTCGAGTGCTTCAAGGTTGTGCCCCTGCTGCGCGGAAACCGGCACGATCTCGGCGTTCGGCAGTTGCTCCTGTAGCCACTTGAGGTGCGGAATCAGCTCGGCCTTCTCCTCCACGCGGTCGGTCTTGTTGACCGCCAGGATCACCGGGCCCTGCACGTACTGCACGCGTTCGAGCACCAGCTGGTCCTCGTCGGTCCAGCGGGTGCGGTCGACCACGAAGATGACCACGTCGACATCCTTGAGGGCGGCCGAGGCGGTGCGGTTCATGTAGCGGTTCAGGGCTTTCTCGTTGCCCTTGTGCATGCCAGGGGTATCAACGTAGATCGCCTGCACATCACCCTCGGTCTTGATGCCGAGCATGTTGTGGCGGGTGGTCTGCGGCTTGCGCGAGGTGATCGCGAGCTTCTGGCCGAGGATATGGTTGAGCAAGGTCGACTTGCCCACGTTCGGACGGCCAACGATGGCCACATAACCGCAACGGGTCGAATTGTTCTCAGTCATTGCCATTCTCCACGCCCAGGGCGATCAATGCAGCAGCAGCGGCGACTTGCTCGGCGATACGCCGGCTAACGCCTTGGCCGCGGCTTTTCTTGTTCAGCAGGGTCACTTCGCACTCGACGAAGAAGGTCCGGCAATGAGGTTCGCCCTGGATGTCCACCACTTCGTAGCGAGGCAGCTCACAGGCGCGCGACTGCAAGAACTCTTGCAGGCGGGTCTTGGGGTCTTTGTTGGTATCGACCAGGGTCAGGCTCTGGAACTCGCCGGCCAGCCAGTCAAGCACGCGCTCGCGGGCGGTCTGCATGTCGGCGTCCTGGTAGATCGCGCCGATCAGCGCCTCGAGGGCGTCGGCCAGGATCGACTCGCGACGGAAACCGCCGCTTTTCAGCTCGCCCGATCCCAGGCGCAGGTACTCGCCCAGGTCGAAGCCACGGGCCAGGACGGCAAGTGTCTCACCCTTCACCAGGCGCGCGCGCAGACGCGACAGCTGGCCTTCGCGGGCCTGGGGGAAGCGCTCGAACAGCGCCTCGCCGACCACGAAGTTGAGGATCGCATCGCCGAGGAACTCCAGCCGTTCGTTGTTGCGGCTGGCATAGCTGCGGTGCGACAGGGCGAGCAGCATCAGGTCCTTGTTCTTGAAGGTATAGCCCAGCTTGCGCTCGAGGCGGCTCAGGGAATCGCTCACAATGCCCCCGCCCGTTCATCACGCTTGGCCAGTTGGCTTGGCGCCCCGCAAGGGACTGCCATCGAAATCAACGCTGTATTCAAAACAAAATCCTGAAAGACGGTGTGGCTGTGCTGCATGGGCGGAAAAGGGGCGCGATCGCTCGCACCCCCTGAATACACAGCCTATGTCAGAAATGCATTCGGCGCTGCCTGGCGGGCAGCGCCGTTGGGTATCACTGGATCAGACCGACCCGCGACAGGTTCGGGAAGTGGCTGAGCTTGGGCTCGGGCCAGCTCATCCATACCGCGAACGCCTTGCCGACGATATTGCGGTCCGGAACCATGCCATGCAGCTCCTTGGGAATGTTCGGGTCATCCCAGTAGCGGCTGTCGTTGGAGTTGTCGCGGTTGTCACCCATCATGAAGTAATGGCCGGCCGGCACGGTCCACTGCTGGTCCGGAGGCATGCGGTAGCGGCTCATTTCCTTACGGATCAGGTGCTCGGCGGCACCGAGTTTTTCCTTGTACAGCTGCGCGCTGCCCAGGGTACCCGGCTCGGCACCGATCAGTTGCTCGGCAACCGGCTCGCCATTGACCAGCAGACGCTTGTCATTGGTGTAGCTGATCCGGTCGCCCGGCAGGCCGACCACCCGCTTGATGTAGTTGACGTTGGGGTCGCTCGGGTAGCGGAACACCATGACGTCCCCGCGCTGCGGGTCACCGACCTCGATGATCTTCTTGTCGATCACCGGCAGGCGGATACCGTACGAGAACTTGTTCACCAGGATGAAATCGCCCACTTCCAGGGTCGGTTTCATCGACCCCGACGGAATCTGGAACGGCTCCACCAGGAACGAGCGCAGCACCAGCACGATGAACAGCACCGGGAAGAACGACTTGCCGTACTCGACGAGCAGCGGCTCCTTGTTCAGGCGCTCGACCACGGCCCCTTCGGGCTGGGTGACGCTGCCCTGGTAGTTGGCGATTGCCGTGCGCCGGCGCGGAGCCAGGAACAGCAGGTCGATCAGTGCCAACAGACCGCAGACAGCGACGGCGATGACTAGCAACAGCGGGAAATTTAGCGACATAGGACCTAACTATCCAACCTGAGCACGGCGAGGAAGGCTTCCTGCGGGATCTCCACATTACCGACCTGCTTCATGCGTTTCTTACCGGCCTTCTGCTTCTCGAGCAGCTTGCGCTTACGGCTCACGTCGCCACCGTAGCATTTAGCCAGTACGTTCTTTCTGAGTGCCTTGACAGTCGTGCGTGCGACGATCTGCCCGCCAATGGCGGCCTGGATCGCCACATCGAACATCTGGCGAGGAATCAGCTCCTTCATCTTCTCGGTCAACGCGCGGCCTTTGTAGTGCGCGTTGTCACGATGCACGATCAGTGCCAGGGCATCGACCTTGTCGCCGTTGATCAGTACATCGAGCTTGACCAGGTTGGCCGACTGATAACGGTCGAAATGATAGTCCAGCGACGCGTAACCGCGACTGGTGGACTTCAGACGGTCGAAGAAGTCGAGCACCACCTCGTTCATCGGCAGGTCATAACGCACCTGCACCTGCGAGCCCAGGAACTGCATGTCGCGCTGGACGCCACGCTTCTCGATGCACAGGGTGATGACGTTGCCCAGGTGTTCCTGGGGAACGAGGATGTTGGCCGAGACGATCGGCTCGCGGAAATCTTCCACCGAGGAGACATCCGGAAGCTTGGACGGGTTGTCGACGTAGATGGTTTCGCCGGTCTTGAGCTTGACCTCGAAGATCACGCTCGGCGCCGTGGTGATCAGGTCCAGGTCGTATTCGCGCTCAAGGCGCTCCTGGATGATCTCCATGTGCAGCATGCCGAGGAAGCCACAGCGGAAGCCGAAGCCCAGGGCGTCGGAGCTTTCAGGCAGGTACTGCAGCGACGAGTCGTTGAGGGTGAGCTTCTGCAGGGCGTCGCGGAAGTCCTCGAAATCCTCGGAGCTGACCGGGAACAGGCCTGCGTAGACCTGCGGCTGGATCTTCTTGAAGCCCGACAGCACCTCGACCTCGGGGGTCGAGCTCAGGGTCAGGGTGTCACCGACCGGGGCACCATGGATGTCCTTGATGCTGGCGATGATGAAGCCCACTTCGCCTGCCTTGAGGTCGGTGGTCTGGGTGTGCTTGGGGGTGAACACGCCCACGCTGTCGACCAGGTGCACCTTGCCGGTGGACTTGACGAGGATCTTGTCGCCCTTCTTGACGCGGCCGTGGCGCACACGCACCAGCGAGACCACGCCCAGGTAGTTGTCGAACCAGGAGTCGATGATCAGCGCCTGCAGGGGCGCATCGATATCACCGGTTGGCGCGGGGATGGTGTGCACCAGACGCTCGAGCACCTCGTCCACGCCCATGCCGCTCTTGGCACTGCAGGCCACGGCGTCGGTGGCGTCGATGCCGATGATCTTCTCGATCTCGTCCTTGACGCGGTCTGGATCGGCCTGGGGCAGGTCCATCTTGTTCAGCACCGGCATGACCTCGAGGCCCTGCTCGATGGCGGTATAGCAGTTGGCCACCGACTGGGCCTCGACGCCCTGGCCGGCATCGACCACCAGCAGCGCGCCTTCGCACGCGGCCAGGGAGCGGCTGACTTCATAGGTGAAGTCGACGTGGCCTGGGGTGTCGATGAAGTTCAGCTGGTAGGTCTTGCCGTCCTGGGCCTTGTAGTGCAGCGTGACGCTGTGGGCCTTGATGGTGATACCGCGCTCGCGCTCCAGGTCCATGGAGTCCAGGACCTGGGCTTCCATTTCGCGCGCCGACAGGCCGCCGCACATCTGGATGAAACGGTCGGCCAGGGTCGACTTGCCATGGTCGATGTGGGCGATGATGGAGAAATTGCGGATATGACTCAAATCACTCACGGGTCAACACTCGAAAAGGCTGCGAGCCTGACGCCCGCCGAAAAATAGCCGGGAATTGTACCTTAAGCAGACAGCTTATGGGAGATTCCTGATCGGCTGCAGGGGCAGTTTCATGGACCGGCCCTCCCCTTGCAAGGCAGGCCTGGTGCCGTTTTCAAAGGCAAGTAGGCGCGCCAGGCATGAAAAAGGGCAGCCTTCGCCGCCCTTTTCCTACCTTGGCTGTTGCTTACTCAGCAAGCTTGAAGGTGATGAAGCTCGCACGCCCCTGGCGCAGCACGCGCATGGACACCGAACGGTTCTTCGGCAGCTCCTTGGCGATCTCGGTGAACTGCTTGGCCGAGAGGATGGCCTGGTTGTTCAGGTGGCTGATGACATCGCCCGGACGCAGGCCGATCAGCGCGGCCGGACCGTCCTGGACCTCCTTGATCACCACGCCGCCCTTGAGCTCGAGGCTCTTTTTCTGCTCGGCGGTCAGGTCGGAGACCGACACTCCCAGGCGGTTGCTGCTGCGCTCGGCACCGCCGTCGCTGCCCACGCCGACTTCCTGGTCTTCATCAGGCAGCGCGCCGATGGTGATGTCGAGGTTCTGGCGCTTGCCGTTGCGGATGATCTCGAGCTTGGCCTTGTCACCGTCCTTGAGGCTGCCCACCAGGTGTGGCAGGTCGGCCGACATGACGATCGGCTGGCCATTCATGCTCAGGATCACGTCACCCACCTGCAGGCCGCCCTTGGCCGCCGGACCTTCCTCGAGCACCTGGGCGACCAGGGCACCGGCCGGCTTGTCCAGGCCGAAGGACTCGGCGAGGTCCTTGTTGACCTCCTGGATGACCACGCCGAGCCAGCCGCGGCTGACCTTGCCGTCTTTTTTCAGCTGGTTGGATACATCCAGCGCCACGTCGATCGGGATCGCGAAGGACAGGCCCATGAAGCCGCCCGAGCGGGTGAATATCTGCGAGTTGATGCCCACCACCTCGCCGTTCATGTTGAACAGCGGGCCGCCGGAGTTGCCCGGGTTGATCGCCACGTCGGTCTGGATGAACGGCACGTAGGTGTCATTGGGCAAGGTACGCCCCTTGGCGCTGACGATACCCTTGGTCACCGAATGATCGAAGCCGAACGGCGAGCCGATCGCCAGTACCCACTCGCCGACCTTGAGTTTCTCGGAGTCGCCCAGCTTGACGATCGGCAGGTCCTTGCCCTCGACCTTGAGCAGCGCCACGTCGGTACGCGGATCGGTGCCGACCAGCTTGGCCTGCAGCTCGCTGCGGTCGGACAGGCGCACGATGATCTCGTCGGCGTCGGCGACCACATGGTTGTTGGTCAGCACGTAACCATCGGCGGAGATGATGAACCCCGAACCCAGGGACTGGGCCTCGCGCTGGCGGTCGCCGCGGGGCGAGCGCGGCTGCTGCGGCATGTTGCGCTCGAAGAACTCGCGGAACATCGGCGGCAGGCCTTCGAGGTCGGGCATCTGCCCGGCCATGCGGCGATCAGGGAGCTTCTGCTTGGTACTGATGTTCACCACGGCGGGCGAGGCCTGCTCGACCAGGGTGGTGAAGTCCGGCAGGGCTTCCTGCGCCTGGGCGGTGACCACCTGACCGAGCATCAGCACGGCGGCGCATAACGATAAGTAGGATTTCAAGCGTGGTATTGACATACGGCTCCCGTCACAACGAGCGTAATTGGCAGTAAGGCCCTGCAGACGCAGGAAAGGCCAGAACCTGTGAGGCCTGACCTATAGAAAATTTCCAGGGATTTTGCAAATGACAATGCTTTAATTTCATTTCAGCCGGGCAACCTGTGCACTGAACCGACGGAAAAATGCACCGTCACTGACTGGCTTGCGTGTCCTGCGCGCGCATGGACAACGCGATCCGCTCGGCGGTGCCCAAGGGGATCTCGCCGACCACGGTGATCATGACCTTGCCCTTGGGCGTGTTCAGGTGACGCGACACGGCCACGGTGGGGCCCAACTGAGCCCGGGTGTCAGCCCCGGCGTTGTCCTTGACGGGTTCAAGGAACACCGAGAACCGCGCCAGGCCATCGTCGTACATCAGGCTGCTGACGGTGCTCTGGCGCGCCGGATCCCGGCGCACCGAGCTGTTGATCAGCTCGAACCCAGGGGGCAGCCAGTCGGAACGCCAGCCCACCACGGCTTCGCCGGCCCGCACGGACACCGGCTCGACCGGCTTGCAGGCAGCGCTGGCCTGAAGGTCGGCGTCGCTGGGCAGGTCGGTGGTATCAAGCCGGGTCATCTGGAAGCGCTCGAGCAACTGGCCCTTGTCGTTGAGCATCAGCGAGCGCAGCGGCAGGCCGGTGCGCTTGTCGAGGTGCAACTCGAACCCATAACGGTGCTGGTCTCGCGGACTGAGCGTGACGATCACGGCGTCGCGGTCCGCGACCCGTGACTTGCCCGTGACGCTCAAGTCATACCAGCTGATCAGTTTCAAAGGATCAAGCACACGCGGGGCGGAATCAGGCGCAGGCCCGACTTCGCTTACCAAAGGGCCGCTGACGCAACGCAGCTTGCCATCCACGCGCACGACTTCCTGGGCGGCGCCGTCGAGCTGCAACAGCCGCTCGCTGACCTTGCCGTCCTGGACGCGATGCCAGATATCGTGGGTTGAGAAGCTGCCGTTACGCTCGTAGACGAAGGAACCCTGGTAGCTCTGTCCTCGCTCGGCCTGTGCCAGCTTGTTCAGCCACTGCGTCGCCTCGGGCGACGAGTTGGCTGCCAGTGCCGGCACCGCCAGGCAACCGCCCAGCAGGAGCGGCAGGAGAGGTAGCGCGCGCATGATCCTCCTTACTTAACGGTTTTCGAGGCTGGCCGCACGTGCATAGGGCAGAGCGCTTTCGGAGCCCTTGAGCGCCGATTCCTGTGCATGCTGGCGCAGGTAGCCCGGCAGGCGCTGGTCCCAGCCGGCCTGGTTCTGCAGCACACCATTGGCCATCGGGCCGGTGGTCTGCTCGCTGCCTTCGGTATAGCCTGCCAGCACAGCCGGACCCTGGACCTGCGGAACGCTGAGGTTCTGCTGGGCAGCAGGCTGCTGGGCGGCAAGTTCCACACCGGTGATTTCGTCCTGGTTGTACATACGCACACCTGCCAGCACGGCAACGGTCACCGAGGCGGCTACCGCCAGACGGCCAAGGCTGCGCCATGGACCGCTCTTGACCTTGGCCGGAACGGCCTCGTCGGCGAGGGCTGCCGATACCGCCGAAGCGATATCTAGCTTGGGCAGCAACAGCTCCTTGTGCATCGCTGCGCGGGCTACCTGGTAACGCGACCAGGTGGCACGTGTTTCGGAATCGTCGGCGTTCAGCACCCGACGCAGTTCCAGTTCGTCCGCTTCGTTATCCATCACCGCGGACAGCGATTCCTGCAAAGCTTCACGACTCATGGCGGTTCCTCTCTTGGCTGTCGCCGCTGTCTCAGGTTTCCTGCAACAGAGGCTGCAGGGCTTTATCTATGGCCTCCCGAGCGCGGAAGATTCGAGAGCGCACGGTACCCACCGGACACTGCATGACGCTGGCAATGTCTTCATAACTCAGACCATCGAATTCGCGCAAAGTTAACGCCGTGCGCAGATCTTCTGGCAGCTGCTGGATGGTTCGATGGACAGTGCCTTCGATTTCATCGCGCAACAACGAGCGCTCTGGGGACTCGAGATCCTTGAGGCCATGATCGCCGTCGTAAAATTCCGCATCCTCGGAACTCACATCGCTGTCTGGCGGCCGCCGACCGCGGGACACCAGATAGTTTTTTGCCGTGTTGATGGCAATGCGGTAAAGCCACGTGTAGAACGCACTGTCACCGCGAAAATTTCCAAGCGCACGGTAGGCCTTGATAAAGGCTTCCTGCGCCACATCCTGGGCTTCATGGGTGTCGTGGACGAATCGCACGATCAACCCGAGAATCTTGTGCTGATACTTCAGCACCAACAGATCAAACGCTCGCCTGTCACCGCGCTGCACGCGCTCGACAAGCTGCTGATCCTCTTCCTGGGTTAGCATGAACACTCCTCAGTGGACTCGAAGGAGCGTTGCCACAGCCATCGTTCAGGCTTGCAAACATAGACTCGGGCTTTGAGCAAAAGTTCTCCCCTCCAAGCAAGTTTCCTGCGCCCCATGATCGGCTCGCACGAAATGCGCAGCACGGACATCGCCGGCTGCGTCGATAATCTGGTCTCGAATACGCAGGTGACAGCCCTAAACAGCCGCCGCCCACGTCGCCACGGCAATTGTGCGTACGGGCAGCCTTCTATGGATTACCCCCGTTTACGGAAAGTTCCCACAAAGATTGCCTCGCTGCGTAAGCGCTATTGGAAATCAAGGCCCGGGGGCTGCTATAAAGACAGCCGGTCAAGATTCACAGTAGTTTCACAATGCCATCTGCGCATGACTATTGTGCCGCTCACCTCCCCAAGATTACTAGTGTCCGACATGAGCCTACAATTCCAACATGATGTCCTGGTGATCGGCAGCGGCGCCGCCGGCCTCAGCCTGGCACTGAACCTCCCCGGCCACCTGCGCATCGCGGTGCTGAGCAAGGGCGACCTGTCCAACGGTTCGACGTTCTGGGCCCAGGGCGGCGTCGCCGCCGTGCTCGATGATGCCGATACCGTGCAATCGCACGTCGAGGACACGCTCAATGCCGGCGGCGGCCTGTGCAACGAAGACGCCGTGCGGTTCACCGTCGAGCACAGCCGCGAGGCCATCCAGTGGCTGATCGACCAGGGCGTGCCGTTTACCCGTGACGAACATCACGGCGTCGACGACGGCGGCTTCGAGTTTCATCTCACCCGTGAAGGCGGACACAGCCACCGGCGCATCATCCATGCCGCCGATGCCACCGGCGCCGCCATCTTCACCACCTTGCTGGAGCAGGCGCGCAAGCGCAGCAATATCCAGCTGCTCGAACAGCGGGTCGCCGTCGACCTGATCACCGAGCGCCGCCTGGGCCAGCCGGGCGACCGTTGCCTCGGGGCCTACGTGCTCAACCGCGCCAGCGGCGAAGTCGACACCTTTGGCGCACGCTTCACGGTGCTGGCCACCGGCGGCGCGGCCAAGGTCTACCTCTATACCAGCAATCCCGACGGCGCCTGTGGCGATGGCATCGCCATGGCCTGGCGCGCCGGTTGCCGGGTGGCCAACCTGGAGTTCAACCAGTTCCACCCCACCTGCCTGTACCACCCGCAGGCCAAGAGCTTCCTGGTGACCGAGGCCCTGCGCGGCGAAGGTGCCCTGCTGCGCCTGCCCAATGGCGAGCGTTTCATGCCCCGCTTCGACCCGCGCGAAGAGCTTGCCCCGCGCGACATCGTGGCCCGTGCCATCGACCATGAGATGAAGCGCCTGGGCGTGGACTGCGTGTATCTCGACATCAGCCACAAGCCGGCCGACTTCATCAAGAGCCATTTCCCCACGGTGTACGAGCGCTGCCTGACCTTCGGCATCGACATCACCCGCCAGCCCATCCCGGTGGTCCCCGCGGCCCACTACACCTGCGGCGGCGTCATGGTCGACGACCGCGGCCATACCGATGTGCCCGGCCTCTACGCCATAGGCGAGACCAGTTTCACCGGGCTGCACGGCGCCAACCGCATGGCCAGCAACTCGCTGCTTGAATGCTTTGTCTATGGCCGCGCCGCCGCCGCCGACATCGAGGCGCACCTGGACCAGGTCCCCATGCCGCTCGCCCTGCCCTGCTGGGACGCCAGCCAGGTGACCGATTCGGACGAGGACGTGATCATCGCCCACAACTGGGACGAGCTGCGGCGCTTCATGTGGGACTACGTCGGCATCGTGCGCACCAGCAAGCGCCTGCAGCGTGCCCAGCACCGGGTGCGCCTGCTGCTGGACGAAATCGACGAGTTCTACAGCAACTACAAGGTCAGCCGCGACCTGATCGAGCTGCGCAACCTGGCGCAGGTGGCCGAACTGATGATCCGCTCGGCCATGCAGCGCAAGGAGAGCCGCGGGCTGCACTACACCCTCGACTACCCAGGCATGCTGCCCGAGGCCCACGATACTATTCTGCGGCCGCCCACCTACGCCGACTGAACTTCAGCCGCAGGCGCAAGCGCCGGTGCTGCTCGGGCGCCAGTGCATCAGGGGCGATGTACTGGGCCTGGCTCCATCGTTGCCCCTGACGGACAAACCGAAGCACCACCACTCCCGGCAAGGCCATGCTGTCGCGGCACAGGCGCGCCGGCTCCCAGCCACGGGCACGGCTGAACAGCCGCCAGCCGAGAGGGTCGCGGCGCAGGCCGGTGACGGCATGCGGATGGGTCAGCAGGATACGGCGGGGAATGGCCCAGGCCGCGTGGGCGAGGCATGCAACGAAGAGGATGCCCGCCAGCCAGCCAGGCACCGCGCTTGCCAGCAACGCCAGGCTCGCGAGGGCCTGGCAGGCCAGGTATGCCGTCAGCAGATGGCGCGAGCCCTGCCAGCGGCATTCGAAGTGCTCACTTGGGCTGGACACGGTCCAGGATGATGCGGACCATGCGCTGCAGCTCGGGGTCTTCGGACTCGGAGCGCTCCATGAACCAGCCGAACATGTCCTGGTCCTCGCAGCTCAGCAGGCGGACGTAGAGTTCGCGGTCCTTCTCGCCGAGGGTCGAGTAGACCTCCTGGGTGAACGGTACCAGCAGCACGTCCAGCTCCAGCATGCCGCGGCGGCTATGCCAGAAAAGCCGGTTGATTTCAGTTTGTTCGACCATGGGGCCCTCCTCGAATGGCCGGCCAGTATACCGCGCGGCTTCCCACCCGGCATCGGGCGATCGTCTAGTCACCTACCTATTTTGTTACCACCGTTCTATGATGTGCCCCAGTCTCTACCACCTGCGATGACCCATGGCCGATACCGCTTTCTTCTGCTCCTTGTCCCACGAGGGCATCCTCGCCGTTCGCGGCTCCGACGCCGGCAAGTTCCTGCAGGGTCAGCTGACCTGCAACATCAGCTATCTCAGCCTTGAGCACGCCAGCCTCGGCGCCCGCTGCATGGTCAAGGGGCGCATGCAGTCCAGCTTCCGCATCCTGCCCGAGGGCGACGGCTACCTGCTGGCCATGGCCAGCGAGCTGCTCGAGGCGCAACAGGCGGACCTGAAGAAATACGCAGTGTTCTCCAAGGCCGTGCTCACGGACGAAAGCCAGGCATGGTGCCGCTTCGGGCTTCAGGATGGCGATGGTGCCCTGCGGGCGCTGGGCTTCGAGGTGCCGGAAGACGCCGGCGCCACGCAGCGCGCCGAAGGGCTGATTGCCGTACGCGTGTCCGCCGGCCGGGCGGAGCTCTGGGCGCCCGCCAGCCAGGCTGACACCGTGCGCGCCGCCCTGGCCGCGCAGCTGCCCGAAGGCACGCTCGACGCCTGGCTGCTTGGCCAGATCCGCGCGGGCATCGGCCAGGTCACCGGCCCGACGCGCGAGCTGTTCATCCCGCAGATGATCAACCTGCAGGCCGTTGGCGGCGTCAGCTTCAAGAAAGGCTGCTACACCGGCCAGGAAATCGTCGCGCGCATGCAGTACCTGGGCAAGCTCAAGCGTCGCCAGTACCGCCTGGCCCTTGCCGGGGCCGACCTGCCCGCGCCTGGCAGCGAGATCTTCTCGCCGACCCACGGCTCCTCGGTCGGCGAGGTGGTGATTGCCGCTCACGCCGGGCAAGGCTGCGAGCTGCTCGCGGTGCTGACCGCCGACGCGGTCGCGGACGACAACCTGCACCTGGGCAGCCCTGAAGGGCCTCGCCTGGAACTGCTGACGCTGCCCTACGAACTGGACCGCGACCGGGAAATCCAGCGCTGAACCGCCCGCGCCGCCTGCCTGGCGGGGGCGCCCAATCACTGCGGTGGAGAAGCCCATGAACAAGCTGGCCGAGATGGTTCAAGCAGAGTTGCTCGAAGCCATCGAGAACGACGACCTGGTCCTGCCGACGCTGCCGGAAGTCGCCCTGAGCATCCGCGAGGCCGCCGAGGACAGCGAGATCAGCGTCGGCGCCCTGAGCAAGGTCATCGGCCGTGACGCGGCCCTCTCCGCGCGCCTGATCAAGGTGGTCAACAGTCCGCTGCTGCGCGCCTCGGTGGAAGTCACCGAGCTGCATACCGCGATCACCCGCCTGGGCATCAACTACAGCTGCAACCTGGCGATCGGCCTGGTGATCGAGCAGATCTTCCATGCCCGCTCTCCGGCGGTGGAGCAGAAGCTGCGTGACATCTGGACCAACAGCCTGGAAGTGGCGGGCATCAGCTATGAAATCAGCCGTCGCTACACCCGCCTCAAGCCTGACCAGGCGGCGCTTGGCGGCCTGGTTCACCAGATCGGCGCCCTGCCGGTGCTCATCTACGCCGAAGAGCACAACGAGCTGCTCGCCGATCCCGTCTGCCTGCACCACGTGATCGAGCAGATCCAGCCCGTGCTGGGCGACAAGATCCTCAAGTCCTGGGAGTTTCCGGAGCAGTTCACCCAGCTACCGACCCAGGTGAAGCAGCTGGAACGGCGTACCGACCGCATGGACTACATCGACATCGTGCAGCTGGCCTGCGCGTTGAACAACAAGCACCCCGAGCGCCCGCTCGCCGACCTGCCGGCCTATGTCCACCTGAACCTGCCCCAGGGCAGCGAGTTGCAAGCGGCCGACCTGCTGGTGGCCCGAGGCATGCTGCGCTAGGCGGAATCAGGATTGAAGCTGACGCGCACCTTCAGGCCGCCACCGGCGCCGTCGTGCAGGCTGATCTGCGCCAGGTGCGCCCGACAGATCTCGCCCACGATGGCCAGTCCCAGGCCGGTGCCTTGGGCGCTGCGCCGGTAAAAGCGCTCGAATACCCGCTCACGCTCCTGCTCGGGGATTCCCGGGCCGTCGTCCTCGACCTCCAGCACCGCCGGCGCCAGCACACGCAAGACCACATTGCCGCCCTTGGGCGTGTGCGCCAGGGCATTGTCCACCAGGTTGCTGAGCAGTTCGTTGAGCAAGGTCGGCTCGCCCTTTAGCCAGACCGGCGCCTCGGCCTCCAGGGCCAGGGCGACGCCGTGGGCATGGGCCAGGGGAGCCATGGCCAGGCCCAGCTCACGCGCCAGCTGGGTCAGGTCCAGGCGCTGCGCCCCGCCCTCGGCGATGGCCCGCGCCCCGTTTTCGACCCGCGCCAGGGACAGCAGCTGGTTGGCCAGGTGGGTCAGGCGATCGGTGCCCTGAGCCGCGGACTCCAGTGTCTGGCGCCACTCCTGCGCCTCCCCCGACCGCAGCCCCAGCTCGACCCTGGCCTTGAGCGCCGCCAAGGGCGTGCGCAGCTCATGGGCCGCATCGGCGATGAACTGCGCCTGGCGCTCGAACTGCCCGCGCAGCCGCTCGGTGAAGTGGTTGAGGGCGCGCACCAAGGGTCCAAGCTCATGCTGTACCTGGACCACCGGCAAGGCGCGCAGGTCGTCGGGCTGGCGCTCTTCCACCGCCGTGCGCAGCTGCTCAAGCGGGCGCAGCGCGGCGCTGACCGCGAACCACACCAGCATCAGCGCCCCCAGCGCCAGCATGCCCAGGCGCAGCAAGGTATCGGCCATCAGGCCACGGGCCATGGCCACCCGCGCCTCTTCGGTCTCGGCCACGCGAATTTCCGCCATGCCGTTCATGTTCGGCTCGCTCACCGGCTTGAGCAGGCTGACCACGCGCACGTCCTGGCCAAGATACGTGGCGTTGTAGAAGCGCGCGAGGGCGGGATAGTCATCGGTCCGCGGCGTGCCCGGCGGTGGTGCTGGCAGGTTTTCGTAGCCGGAGATCAGCCGCTGATGGATGTCGTTGACCTGGTAGAAGATCCGCCCGGCGCTGTCGTAGGCAAAGGTGTCGAGGGCGACGTAGGGCACATCGGCGCTCAGGGTGCCGTCGCGCTGCGACAGCCCCGCGGCGATGGTCCGCGCCGACGCCAGCAGGGTGCGGTCGTAGGCGGTGTCGGCGGCCTCGCGGCCATTCCAGTAGGCACTCAGTCCGCTGGCCAGCATCAGCATCACCAGCAACACCGCCAGGTTCCACAGCAGGCGCCCGCGAAGGCTGCCCGCGTCACGCATCGCGGTGCTCGAGCAGGTAGCCGAGCCCTCGGAAGGTGACGATCGCCACCTGCTGCCCATCGAGCTTCTTGCGCAGGCGGTGGATATAGATCTCGATGGCGTCGGGACTGGCCTCTTCGTCCAGGCCGAATACCTGCGCCGCCAGCTGTTCCTTGCTCATTACCCGGCCGGGCCGGGCGATCAGCGCTTCGAGCACGCTCTGCTCGCGCGAGGTGAGGTTCAGCAGCTCCTCGCCGAGGCTGAAACGCCGGGTATCGAGGTCGTAGACCAGCGGGCCGCAACGCTGCTGGCGTTCGCCGCCCAGCACGCTGCGGCGCAGCAGGGCCTTGACCCGTGCCTCGAGCTCGGTCAGCTCGAAGGGTTTGGCCAGGTAGTCATCGGCGCCCAGGTTCAGGCCATGCACGCGGTCCTTGACGTCGCTGCGCGCGGTCAGCATCAGCACCGGCAGCCTCTTGCCGCGGGCCCGCAGGCGGGCGAGCACTTCAAAGCCATCCATGCGCGGCAGGCCCACGTCGAGCACCGCCACCGCATATTCCTCGCTGGCCAAGGCCAGGTCGGCGGCCACGCCGTCGTGCAGCACGTCCACGGTCAGGCCGGTGCTTTTCAAGGCCTGGGCAACGCTTTCGGCCAGTTGCAGGTGGTCTTCGACCAGCAGCACACGCATCGATTTCTCCCGCTCGGGTCAGGGTCTGTGGCGCGGAGTGTACCCCCGTGGGGCGAGCTGTGAAGCCCTTTGCAACAATCCTTTCACATTGAAAGGTTAGCGAAAGGTTCGTTACCTAGCATTTCGATACGGCCCCATATTGGCCGCATAAGCACCACAAAGGTGCAGACCCATAAAAACAATAACGGAGTCACCCGACGATGCTGTCACCGCAGCCGCAGGCGTTCGCGCCTATCCGACGCTCGCCCACCCGCCCCACTGCCATCGCCAGCGCAGTCGCCCTCGCCGGCGTCGCCCCGCTGAGCCAGGCCGCCTTCATCGAAGACAGCACGGCCACCTTCGAAACCCGCAACATGTACTTCAACCGCGACTTCCGCGACGGCACCAGCAGCCAGCAGTCCAAGCGCGACGAGTGGGCGCAGGGTTTCATGCTGAACCTGGAGTCCGGCTTCACCGACGGCACCGTGGGCTTTGGCCTCGACGCCCTGGGCATGCTCGGCGTCAAGCTCGACTCGAGCCCCGACCGCACGGGCACCGGCCTGCTGCCGACCCACGATGACGGCCGCGCCGCCGACGAGTATTCCAAGCTCGGCCTGACCGGCAAGGTGAAGATTTCCCAGACCGAACTCAAGCTCGGCACCCTGATACCGGAGCTGCCCACCCTGCAGCCCAACGATGGGCGGATCCTGCCGCAGACCTTCGAGGGCGGCCTGCTGACCTCCCGCGAAATCCGCAACCTGACCTTCACCGGCGGACGCCTGGAGAAAGCCAAGGACCGCGACAACACCAACAAGGAAGACATCGCGCTCAACAACAAGAACAGCCGCTTCCTGGGCACCGTGGCCGGCGAGCACTACGACCTGGCAGGCGTGGACTACAAGTTCACGGACAAGATCACTGGCAGCTACCACTTCGCCCAGCTCGACGAAGTCTACCGTCAGCACTTCGTCGGCCTTCTCGCCAGCCAGCCATGGGGCCCAGGCACCTTTGGCGCCGACCTGCGCCTGTCGGTCAGCGACGACCAGGGCCAGGCCCGCGGCGGCAAGATCGACAACACCGCGGCCAACGGCATGTTCAGCTACGCCCTGGGCGGCCACAAGCTGAGCGCCGCCTACCAGCACCTGTCGGGCGACAGCGCCTTTCCCTACATCGATGGCTCCGACCCTTACCTGGTCAACTTCGTGCAGATCAACGACTTCGCCGGCGCCGACGAGCGCTCGTGGCAAGCGCGTTACGACTACAACTTCGCCGCCCTGGGCATCCCCGGCCTGACCTTCATGACCCGCTACCTCAGCGGCGACAACGTCAGCCTGGCCAATGGCGGCGAAGGCAAGGAGTGGGAACGCAACACCGAGTTCAAGTACGTGGTACAAAGCGGCGCCCTGAAAAACGTCGCCGTCCGCCTGCGCAACGCCACCTTCCGCTCGAACTTTGCCCGCGACGCCGACGAAGTGCGGCTGCTGGTGAGCTACAGCGTGGCCCTCTGGTAACCAATAACAACAATGCACGGAGATAGACCATGACGTTTTCACTGCGCCGCCTCGTCCTCGCCACTGGCTGCCTGCTGCTGGCCGGTAATGCCCTCGCCGCCGAACCCAAGCGCCCGGAATGCATCGCCCCCGCCTCCCCCGGCGGCGGCTTCGACCTGACCTGCAAGCTGGTGCAGAGCGCGCTGGTCAACGAAAAGATCCTCAGCAAGCCCATGCGCGTCACCTACATGCCCGGCGGTGTCGGCGCGGTGGCCTACAACGCCGTGGTCGCCCAGCGCCCGGGCGATGCCGGCACCCTCGTGGCCTGGTCGAGCGGTTCGCTGCTGAACCTTGCCCAGGGCAAGTTCGGCCGCTTCGATGAAAACGCCGTGCGCTGGCTGGCCGCGGTCGGCACCAGCTATGGCGCCATCGCGGTGAAGAAGGACTCGCCGTACCAGAACCTGGCCGACCTGGTCGCCGCCCTGAAGAAAGACCCGAGCAAAGTGGTGATCGGCTCCGGCGGCACCGTCGGCAGCCAGGACTGGATGCAGACCGCGCTGATCGCCAAGGCCGCCGGCATCAACCCGCGTGACCTGCGCTACGTGGCGCTTGAAGGCGGCGGCGAGATCGCCACCGCGCTGCTGGGTGGGCACATCCAGGTGGGCAGTACCGACATTTCCGACTCCATGCCACACATCCAGAGCGGTGACATGCGCATTCTCGCGGTGTTTTCCGAGAACCGCCTGGACGAGGCCGGGATGAAAGACATCCCCACCGCCAAGGAGCAGGGCTTCGACATCGTCTGGCCGGTGGTGCGCGGTTTCTACCTGGGGCCGAAGGTCAGCGACGAGGACTACGCCTGGTGGAAAGCCTCGTTCGACAAGCTGCTGACCTCCGAGGAGTTCGCCAAGCTGCGTGATCAGCGCGAGCTGTTCCCCTTCGCCATGACCGGCGAGGAGCTCGACGGCTACGTGAAGAAGCAGGTTGCGGACTACAAGACCCTGGCCAAGGAATTCGGGCTGATTCAGTAAGACTGCCTGGAATCGCCGATCTTATCTGGTCTTTCGAGGATAACGCTGTACCTGTGGGAGCTGGCTTGCCAGCGAATCAATGGCGCGGACACCGCATTCGTGACGGCAGTCCGCAGTGGCCCTTTCGCTGGCAAGCCAGCTCCCACAGTTCCAGCGCCACTTCGAAGAGCAGTGTTCAAGAAGCCCGTGTCATCCCGAGGATTCCACCATGATCCTGCAACGCATCTTCGCCCTGATCCTGCTGGCCGTCTGCGCGGCCCTGGCAGTCATGGCGTGGCCTTACCAGGCCGCCTTTTCCTACGAACCCGTGGGTCCCCGCGCCTACCCGCTGCTGATGCTTGGCCTGATGGGCCTGGCCCTGTTGTACCTGGCGTTTCGCCCGACCCCCATCGTGCACAAGGACGACGAGCCTGAGCTCGACCGCGAAACCCTGACCAAGATCGGCCTCTGCGTGGCCCTGCTGCTGGTGTTCGCCGCGACCTTCGAACCGCTGGGCTTCATCCTCAGCAGCATCCTGGTGGGCATACCCATGGCACGGCTGTACGGGGGTCGCTGGCTGCACAGCGCGATCATCGTGGTCGCCATGAGCCTGTTCCTCTACTGGCTGTTCGACCGCGTGATGGATGTGCCCCTGCCCCTCGGCCTGCTTGACGTTCTGGAGAACTGACACATGGATACCTTGAGCTACCTGGGCCAGGGCTTCGGCGTCGCCCTTACCCCTTACAACCTGGTCACCGCCCTGAGCGGCACGCTGATCGGCACCGTGGTCGGCCTGCTGCCGGGCCTGGGACCGATCAACGGCGTGGCGCTGCTGATCCCGATCGCCTTTGCCCTGGGCCTGCCGCCGGAATCGGCGCTGATCCTGCTGGCCGCGGTCTACCTGGGCTGCGAGTACGGCGGGCGGATCAGCTCGATCCTGCTCAACATCCCGGGCGAAGCCTCCACCGTAATGACCACCCTGGATGGCTACCCGATGGCCCGCCAAGGCCTGGCGGGCGTCGCCCTGTCGCTGTCGGCCTGGAGCTCGTTCATCGGTGCGTTCATCGCCACCTGCGGCATGGTGCTGTTCGCGCCGCTGCTGGCGAAATGGGCGATCGCCTTTGGCCCGGCCGAGTACTTCGTGCTGATGGTCTTCGCGATCATCTGCCTGGGCGGCATGGCTGGCGACAAACCGTTGAAGACGTTCATCGCCGCCTTGATCGGGCTGTTCCTGTCGGCGGTCGGCATCGATGCCAACAGCGGCGTCTATCGCTTTACCGGTGACAGTGTGCACCTGGCCGACGGTATCCAGTTCGTCGTGCTGGTGCTGGGCCTGTTCTCGATCAGCGAGATCCTGCTGCTGCTGGAAAAAACCCACCACGGTCATCAAGCGGTCAAGGCCACCGGGCGGATGCTGTTCAACGTCAAGGAAGCGGCCTCGGTGTTCGCGGTCAACATCCGCTGTGGCCTGCTCGGCTTCATCATGGGCGTGCTGCCCGGCGCGGGCGCGACGCTGGCCAGTGCCGTGGCCTACATGACCGAGAAACGCATCGCGGGCACCTCGGGCACCTTCGGCAAAGGCGACAAGCGTGGCCTGGCCGCGCCGGAAACCGCCATCGGCGCCTCGTGCTGTGGCGCCCTGGTGCCCATGCTGACCCTTGGCGTGCCAGGTTCAGGCACCACCGCGGTGATGATCGGCGCGCTGACCCTGTACAACATCACCCCAGGGCCGATGCTGTTCGAACAGCAGCCCGACATCGTCTGGGGCCTGATCGCCTCGCTGTTCATCGCCAACATCATGCTGGTGATCCTGAACATCCCGATGATCCGCATCTTCACCCGCATCCTGGCCGTGCCGAACTGGGCGCTGGTGCCGGTGATCGCCATCATCACCGGGATCGGCGTGTACGCCGTGCATGCCACCACCTTCGACCTGTTCCTGATGGTCGGCATCGGCATCATGGGCTACATCCTGCGCAAGCTGGACTTCCCGCTGTCGCCGATCCTGCTGGGGTTCATCCTCGGTGGCCTGATGGAGCAGAACCTGCGCCGCGCGCTGTCGATCTCCAACGGCGAGCTGGGCATCCTCTGGGCGAGCCCGATCAGCATGGGCGTCTGGGTGCTGACCCTGTGCATGCTGACCCTGCCGCTGCTGCGCATCTGGCGTCGCCGCGCCCAGCAACGCCGTGCCCTGGCCGATGTCTGAGCGCACGCCCCCGTTGTACTGGGCCACGGGACTGGTCGGCCTGGCGGGCGGTTACCTCGCCAGCCTGGTCGGCTGGCCCCTTCCCTGGATGGTCGGCTCGTTGCTGGCGATCATTCTGGTGCGCTGCCTGACACCCTGGCAGCTCAGCGAAATCCCCGGTGGCCGCAAATGCGGCCAGTGGGTCATCGGCATCGGCATCGGCCTGCACTTCACCCCCTCGGTGATCGAGCAGGTCGGCAGCCAACTTCGGCCTCATCTTCTTTGGCGCGCTGCTGACCAGCGTGTCCAGCGTGTTCGGGGTATGGCTGCTGCGGCGCACGGGCGAGGACCGCGCCACCGCGTTTTTCTCCAGCATGCCGGGTGGCTCGGGCGAGATGGTCAACCTGGGCGCGCGCAATGGCGCGGTGCTTGCGCAGGTGGCCGCCGCCCAGAGCCTGCGGGTGCTGGCGGTGGTGCTGTGCGTGCCGGCGATCTTCAAGTTCCTGCTGGGTGATGGCGTTTCACTGAGCCATGCCGGCAGCGTCAGCTGGGGCTGGCTGGCACTGATCGCGCCGCTGGCCGTGCTCTGCGCATTGCTTTGGCAACGCCTGCGGCAACCCAACCCCTGGCTGTTCGGGCCGTTGCTGGTGGCGGCTGGCATCAGCCTGGCGGGCAACCTGCAGATCGCTCTGCCCGATGGCGCCAGCCAGATCGGCCAATGGCTGATCGGTAGCGGGCTGGCTTGTCATTTCAACCGCGCGTTCTTTCGCCGGGCGCCGTCGTTCCTGGGGCGCACCCTCGTCGCCACAGCCTTGAGCATGCTGATCGCGGCCAGCTCGGCCTGGGTGCTGAGCAGCCTGACCGGCCTGGACCTGCGCTCGCTGACGCTGGGCATGATGCCGGGCGGGATCGCCGAGATGAGCCTTACTGCACAAACCCTGGAATTGTCGGTGCCGCTGGTGACCGCGATGCAGGTGATGCGGCTACTGTTCGTGCTGTTCCTGGCCGAACCGCTATTCAGGTACTGGAACCGCCCCGCGGTCGCCTCTGACTGATCTGCCCCTCAGAGCGCGCGGGGTTGCCGGCGATGGCACTCAGGCCGACTCTGGCAATTCCCAGTGGACCGGCGCCAGCCCGCGCTGCTCGAGAAAGCGATTGGTCTGGCTGAAGTGGCCACACCCGAGGAACCCGCGGTACGCCGACAGCGGCGAAGGATGCACCGACTTGAGGATCAGGTGCTTGGTCCCGTCGATCAGCTTCTGCTTGCTCTGCGCATGCGAGCCCCACAGCAGGAACACCACGTTCGAACACCGCTCGCTGACCACCTGGATGATCCGGTCGGTGAAGAACTGCCAGCCCTTGTTGGCATGCGACGCGGCATTGGCGCGCTCGACGGTCATGGTGGTGTTGAGCAGCAGCACGCCCTGGTCCGCCCAGCTTTGCAAACAGCCGTGGCGGGCGATGGGAATGTTCAGATCGCGCTGCATCTCCTTGTAGATATTGACCAGCGAGGGCGGCGTGGCGATGCCCGGCTGCACCGAGAAGCACAGGCCGTGTGCCTGGCCAGGCCCGTGGTAGGGGTCCTGGCCGAGGATGACCACCTTGACCTTGTCCAGCGGAGTGGAGTTGAGCGCGTTGAAGATCAGCGGCCCGGGCGGGTAGATTTCCTTGCCGGCGGCATGTTCCTGGCGCAGGAAGTCACGCAGTTGCTGCATGTAGGGCTGCTCGAATTCCGCGCGCAGGGCGGTCTTCCAGCTTGGTTCGAGTTTGATGCGATCGTCGTCAGTCATGGGGCCGTCCGTAAACAATGGGCGCGACACTAGGAAAGCTGCCAGAGGTTGTCAATCGATCCGACCGACGACCGGCATGATCGGCATGGCAGGCCATACTTGTGCCGATAACGTCAGTGAGGTTGTCCATGTCTATTGATTGCGAAGTACTGACAGGCGTCGACGGTGCGCGAATCGCCATCGCCACGCTGAATGCACCCAAGACGCTCAACGCCTTGACCCTGCCGATGATCGAAGTGCTCGACGAGCAGCTGCAGGCGTGGGCGAGCGATCCAGGCATTGTCTGCGTGCTGCTGCGCGGCGCTGGCCCCAAGGCGTTCTGCGCCGGCGGCGATGTGCGGGGCCTGGCCCAGGCCTGCCTGGAGCACCGCGGCAGCGTGCCGCCACTGGCGGCCAGTTTCTTCGCCGCCGAATACCGCCTCGACCATCGCCTGCACACCTACCCCAAACCGCTGCTGTGCTGGGCCCACGGCCATGTGCTGGGCGGCGGCATGGGCCTGCTGCAAGGGTCGGGCGTGCGCATCGTCACGCCCTCCAGCCGCCTGGCCATGCCCGAGATCAGCATCGGCCTGTATCCGGACGTCGGCGCCAGCTGGTTCCTCTCGCGCCTGCCGGGCAAGCTGGGCCTGTTCCTTGCGCTCACCGGCTCGCCCATCAACGCCCGGGACGCCCTCGACCTTGGGCTGGCTGACCGGTTTCTGGGCGAGCAGCAGCAGGAAGCGCTGGTCGAGGAACTGCTGCAGCTGAACTGGCAGGAACAGACCCGCCTGCAGCTCAACAGCTTGCTCAAGGCCGAGCAGCACCGGGCCTTCGCCGAACTGCCGCAGGCGCAATGGCTGCCACGCCGGGCGTTGATCGACGAGCTGCTGGATGTCGCGGACCCGGTTGCCGCCTGGCGCGCCCTGTGCGACCTGAGCCAGCATGCCGATCCGCTGCTGGCCGAAGCAGGTGTGCGCCTGCACGAGGGGTGCCCGCTGACCGGCCGGCTGATCTGGGAACAGCTGGACCGCGCCCGCCACCTTTCACTTGCGCAGGTGCTGCAGATGGAATACGCAATGAGCCTGAACTGCTGCCGGCATCCCGAATTCAGCGAGGGTGTGCGAGCGCGCCTGCTGGACAAGGACAACCAGCCGCGCTGGCATTGGCCGGACATCGCCCAGGTGCCCGAGGCGGTGGTCGAGGCGCATTTCAGCAAAGTGTGGGAAGGCCGCCATCCGCTGGCGGACCTTGCCTGAGATCAACGCTGCCAGTTGCGCCCGTCACGCTGGCCGTCGTGCTGGCCGCCACGCATGCCGCGGCCATCATGCTGGCGGCGATCGTCCTGGTAGCGGCGGTCATTGCGGTAGTCGTGGCGCTGGCGGTCACGGTTGTAGTCGTACCGCTGACGATCGGAATTGTAGTGATGATCATGACGCGGATTGCCCTGCCACTGACCCTGCACCCCAGGCGGTGGGTAAGGCCTGTAGTGCGGCACCGGCGCGGGCCGGTAGTAACGGGCTGGCGGGCTGTAGTAATAGCGTGGCTGGGGCGCGACGTAATAGCCACGGTTGTAGTAGCCCGGGCGGTAGTAACGCTGTGAGTCGTAACGATCAGCGGTGTAGTACTCGGTGCGGTAGTAGCTGCTTCCTCCATAGGGGACACAGGCAGTGGTGAGCAAGCCCAGCAGTGCGATCACAAGTATTCGGTGGTACATGGCGGCCTCCCGGACCGCTTGCGTTACTGACCAGCGGCGCTGGCAGGCGTCGATCAGCAAGCGTTCATCGACATGGGTAAGACACTGAACCGGGCGTGCAGTGCGATTCATGCAACAAATTGAAACAAGGATATGCATCCTGGAAAAACCTGGGGTCTTTTCCCTGCCATGTCACTAGAATGGCGACACTGGCAAACATCACGGGAAGATCATGCCGTCACGTTCCGCCCTGTTTTCGCAACGTTCGTTGATCCTGACCTTGCTGATCCTGCTGGCCTGCGGGTTTCTGGCGACCTCCCTGCTGAGCTACTTCGCTTCACGCGGGGCGATCCGCGACGGCATCGTCAACACCGAACTGCCGCTTACCTCCGACACGGTCTACTCCGAGATCCAGAAGGACCTGGTCAGGCCCGTGCTCATCTCCTCGATGATGGCCCAGGACACCTTCGTGCGCGACTGGGCGCTGGGCGGCGAGCAGGATCCGGAGCGCATCACCCGCTACCTCGACGAGGTGATGGGCAAGCAGTCGACCTTCACCACCTTCTTCGTTTCCGACCGCACCCGCATCTATTACCAGGCCAAGGGTGTGCTCAAGCGGGTGGAGCTCAACGAGCCCAGGGACACCTGGTACTTTCGCCTCAAGGCGATGAGCGCGCCCTACGAGATCAACGTCGACATCGACATGGCCAACCAGGACACGCTGACCGTGTTCATCAACCACCGCGTGCTCGACTACCAGGACCGCTTCATCGGCGCGGCCGGGGTGGGGCTGAGCGTGCAGACGGTGGTGCGCCTGATCGATACCTACCAGCAGCGCTACCAGCGCTCGGTGTTCTTCGTCGATCCGCAGGGCAAGGTACTGCTGACGGGCAGTGGCGGTGGCCCCCACGGCCTGCGCGTCGGCCAGCGCCTGGCAGACAGGCCGGAGCTTTCGGACCTGCTGGCGCAGATGCCAACGCCCAGCGGCGGCAGCCATGAATACCAGGACAGCGAAGGCCACAGTCATTTCCTCAACGTGCGCCTGGTTCCCGAGCTGAACTGGTACCTGATGGTCGACAAGCGCGAAAACGGCGCGCTGGACCGCATTCGCCAGTCGTTGTACCTGAACCTTGCGATCTGCGCGATGATCACGCTGGTGGTGCTTTCCTTGCTCAATGCGATGGTCAAGCGCCACCAGGACAACACCGAGGCGATCGCCAGCCTCGACAGCCTCACCGGGCTGCCGAACCGGCGCAGTTTCGACCTGCTGGCCGGCCAGGCGCTGCAGAATGCCGCGCGCGACCACGCGCCGCTGGTCGCCTTGCTGTTCGACCTGGACCACTTCAAGGCGCTCAATGACAACCATGGTCACCTGGCCGGCGACGAAGTGCTGCGCCAGTTCGCCCAGGTGCTGCAGGGCAGCCTGCGCCAGTCGGATATTCTCTGCCGCTGGGGCGGCGAAGAGTTTCTGGTGCTGCTGCGAAATGTCGATGGGCCCCAGGCACTGGCGGTGGCCGAGAAGATTCGCGAGCGGTGTGAACAGCTGGCGTTCAATTTCGCCAGCAAGCCCCTGCGCCTGACCACCAGCATCGGCCTGAGCAGCCTGCAGCCCGACGATACGCTGGACAACCTGATCGCCCGGGCCGACCATGCCCTCTACCGTGCCAAACAGGGCGGACGCAACCGCGTCTGCACAGACATGCCCCTCGCCGACCATGAATAACCCCACGCTTTGCCCCGCCTGTGGCGCCAGCAACCAGTGCGGCCTGGCCGATCCGCGCAGCGCCACGCAGCCCTGCTGGTGCTTTGGCGTGAGCATTGATCCGGCGGTGCTCGACGCCCTGCCGATCGAGTTGCGGGACAAAGCATGCCTGTGCCCACGCTGCGCATCGGTCGATGAGCAACTGCAGGCAGCGAAAAACCGGCCGAACCTGTAGACTGCCCGCCCCGCCTGCCTACCCTGTCGCCATGCGCCTCGACCGTTTTCTTGGCAATCTGCCCTGCTTCAACCGCCAGCAGACCCGCCTGCTCCTGGTGCAACGGCGCGTGCGCGTCGATGGCCAGGTGGTGAGCGACCCGCGCCTGGAGGTTCGGGCGTTCAGCCGTATCGAAGTCGATGAACAGGTGCTGCAGGCCGGCCACCCGGCGCGTTACCTCATGCTGCACAAGCCTGCGGGCTGCGTGAGCGCCACCCATGATCCCCAGCACCCCACCGTGCTCGACCTGCTGCCGGCCGGGCTGCGCGACGACCTGCACATCGCCGGACGCCTGGACTACAACACCACCGGGCTGATGCTGCTGACCAATGACGGGCAGTGGTCCCGTCGCCTGACCCAGCCGCGCACCAAGCTGCCCAAGGTCTACCATGTCGAGACCGAGGACGAGATCGGCGCGCACTACATCGACACGTTCCGCGAAGGGCTCTATTTCGCCTTCGAAGACCTCACCACCCTCCCCGCCGAGCTGACCTTGCTTGGACCGCGCCAGGCACGCCTGTCGATCGTCGAAGGACGTTATCACCAGGTCAAGCGCATGTTCGGGCACTTTGACAACAAGGTGACCCGGCTGCACCGCGAGCGCATGGGTCCGCTGGTGCTGGATCCGGCACTGACGCCCGGCGCCTATCGATTCCTGAGCCCCGACGAAGTCGCCCTGATCTGACGCCCGGGCGGTCCCTCGTCTGCTGGTATACCGCCTGACAACCGCCCAGCGGTTTTTTATTCCATATCGCCCGAACGGCACTTGCGGATTCCCGACCCTGCTGCTTGAATCCAACTCGTCAGTCTGCATGTGACTCGTCAGTCACAACCGCAGTCCAAGACGCCTTTTGCCGGCCATCCGGTGCCTGAAGGCACTGGAGCACGGCAAATCGCCCGCACCATAACAATACTTGTCGACACGCAGTCAGGATCGACGCTGGGCCCCGGTTTTTACTTCAAGGCGTATGCCTACCTGTCATGAAAATCGTGCACCGTGGGTGACACGAATACCCTTTTTTTGCGCCAGGAGTCGACGACATGAGGCCAGAAATTGCAGTACTTGATCTACAAGGTCAGTATCGGGTTTATACGGAGTTCTACCGCGCGCAAGGCGCCGACAAGACCATCATCATGGTCAACGGCTCGCTTGCCACCACCGCATCGTTCGCTCAGACGATGCGCAGCCTCTATCCCCAGTTCAACGTCGTGCTCTACGACCAGCCCTACGCCGGCCAGTCCAAGCCGCACAACCGCCACGAACGCCTGCTGACCAAGGAGACCGAGGCGCACGTCCTGCTGGAACTGATCGATCACTTCTCCGCCGACCATGTGATGTCGTTCTCATGGGGCGGCGCCTGCACCATGCTTGCGCTGGCGCACAAGCCACGGCAGGTGAAGAAGGCGATCGTCAGCTCGTTCTCGCCCGTGGTCAACGAGTCGATGCGCGACTACCTGGAGCGCGGTTCCCGGTACCTGAGCGCCTGCGATCGCTACCAGGTCGGCAACCTGGTCAACGACACCATCGGCAAGCACCTGCCCTCGTTGTACAAGCGCTTCAACTACCGGCATGTCAGCAGCCTGGACAGCCACGAGTACGCGCAGATGCATTTCCACATCAGCGAAGTTCTCAGCCATGAACTGACCCGTGCGCTCAGGAGCGCCGACACCATCGACATCCCTGTGTTGTTCGTCAACGGCGACCGAGACGAGTACACCACTGTCGAAGATGCCCGGCAGTTCAAGAACCAGGTGCGCAACAGCCACTTCAGCGAGATCAGCGGTGCCGGCCATTTCCTTGACCTGGAACACAAGGCCGCCAGCGAAGCCACGCGCAACGTGCTGTTGGGTTTCCTCAAGCCGACTGCCCGTGAAAACCGCCAGCGCAGTCATTACGTACAGGGTCATCATGCATTGGCCATCTGAGCGTTCCGACGGCCTGTAGCGCGATCGCAACTATCGCCTGCAGGCCGTCACGCGGCTTTTTTGCCACACCGGTCTTCTAATCGCCTGCGTGTTCTGGTACAAAGTCGAGCTGCAAAGCGGGTGTCGTATAATGGCATTACTCCAGCTTCCCAAGCTGATAACGAGGGTTCGATTCCCTTCACCCGCTCCACACAATTTCAGTACATGACGTCCCCGTGACGGCGTGGTCAGCAAAAAGGAGCCAATGGCTCCTTTTTTCGTTTCTATTGAAAGCACTTTTCACGGGCTGTGCAGAAGCCGGGTGTGATGGGCAGCACCAGAGCTCCAATGCCCGGCGCTGTAGGAGCTGGCTCGTCCTGCGATGGGCCGCGCGGAGCGGCCCCGCGATATCAGACCCGCCCTGGTTCATACTGACACACCGCAGTGCCTGACCTAGGGGCCGCTCCGCGCGGCCCATCGCAGGACAAGCCAGCTCCTACAGGGCCCATCGCAGGCGGTCCAGCGTCCCGGCGAGCCAGCGCTCGGCGCGCCCGAGCACGGGCTTACTCAGCGGGGGGACTAGCCCTTTGGCACACACGCCTGCGGGACCGCGGCCGTCCCCTTTCCGATCAGGCTGATCAAGCCGCAGGGCAAGCTTGCGCGCCATTGCAGGTAATCATGCCCGGCGGGGTATTCCACTTGCTCGACCGCGTACCCCTTGGCCAGCAGCACATCGCGCAGGTGCCGGTTGGTGTCGAGGATCTTCGGTCCTTCGAACGTTCCTGAATGCAGGTAGAAGCGCAGCGGCTGGCGTGGTGCCTTGACGTATTCGCGGGTGAGCCAGCCGGGCTCGGCACCTTCGGGTGACCACCAGTACGAGCCGGACAGGCTGAGCACGTTGCCGAACAGCTCTGGATGGGTGAGCCCGAGGTAGGCCGATGCCAGGCCGCCGTAGCTGGAGCCGGCCACGACTGTATCGCCGGCGCTGGCATGCAGGCCTTGCTGGCGGGCCCAGGGCATCAGCTCCTCGGCCATGAAGCGCGCAAACAGGGGATTGGGCGGCAGCTCTTGCTGGCGGCTGAGGTCGGTGGGGTTGGCGATGATCAGCGCGGCGGTGGGCGGGATCAGGCCGTCGGCGACGAGGTTGTCGAGAAGGGTCGGGGTCGGTACCTGGCGGGTATAGGCGTGGGCGTCGAACAGGACCAGCAGGTGCTGGCCGCTTGCACCGTCATGCCAGCCGGCCGGGCGATACAGGTAGACGTCGCGTTCGTTACCCAGCAGCTTGCTGCCCAGGCGCTGACGCTCCAGAGTGCCACGGGCAACGTTCGCACGCTCGGCGACCCAGGGTTGCGGCGCTGCGTCTGGCAGCTCCAGGCGCGAGCGAGACAGCCAGGGATCGCCGCTGCCGTCGGCAAAGGTGGCCGGGTTCAGCGGGTCGCGCTGGGTGGTGGCAAGAATCGTCCGGCGATCATCGGAGGCCGGCACGTCCGGGGCCATCTGGTAGCTCAGACGGGCGCCTGAGGGCACTTCGAAGCTGCGGTACCAGACGTCGCTGTCGCCCAGCCGCTGCAACGGATCATGGTTGCCCGACGGGGCGCCGAACACGCGCACATTGTCACGTGCGCCGCGCCAGAGGAAGGTCACCAGGCGCTGGTCGGGCTTGCCCGGGATCACCTCGACCAGGGGCGTGCCCTGGCTGGCGCGGGCTTTCCAGAACGCCTCGGTGCTCTTGCCCGCGGCAAGGTCATCGACCAGCTGGCGCATGACTGGGCTGGCTGGCGCGGGCCGCGAACGGCGTTGCGAGCTCGCGGCCTGGACCAGGTTGAGGCTGAGACTGAAGCGCTCTTGCGCACGGGACTGCAGAGGCTCGGCACGCAGGCGGTACTCGCCCTCGCGCTCGGCCACGAACATGAAGTCGCGGACCTGGTCCATGCCGTCGATCAACAGCCGCAGCGGCTGGCCGCGCGCGTCGAGCAGACGCAGGCTGATATCGCCTTCGATGCGGCCGCGGACGAAGTCCCCGGCCTTGAGCGACAGTTGCCAGACGGATTGCTCAGGCTGTGCGGCCTGACCCTCTACCGTTTGCCCCACCTGCAGGTGTGCGATGCCAGCAGCCATTGCCCCACCGCTGCAGGCAGCCGCCATCAGCAAGGCACATCCCAGTCGTGTCAATTGATGCATTGTGGACCTCAGAAATCGATGCTGGCGGAAAGTTTGACGGTGCGCGGCTCGCTGACGGTGGCGTAACCATCGTTGAACACGCCCGCCCAGTACGAGCGGTTTTCGACGTTTTCCAGGCTGGCGCGCAGCATCACGTCCTTGCTCAACACCTTGGTGCTGTAGCGAGCGCCGAGGTCATAACGGGTCCACTGGGGAATCTTCAGCTGGTTGGCGGCGTCCAGGTACTGCGAGCTGCTGTGGATACCCAGCGCGGTCAGGGTCAGGCCTTCGACCCATGGGGTGTCCCACTCGGCGCCGAGGTTGGCCGACCAGGCCGGCACGCCGCGAGCCGTGTTGCCGTCGTAGGTGCCGCCCGCGGTCTTGGTCAGTTCGGCGCGGGTGTAGGTCACGCCGCCCAGCAGACGCACACTCGGGGTGATCGAGCCGAACATGTTCCACTCCACGCCACGGTTACGTTGCTCGCCGTCGTCGGTGTAGCGGTTGCTGGCGCTGTCGAACATCATGCTCGGCTTCTCGATCTGGAACACCGCCAAGGTATGGGTGAAGTCGCCCAGGTCCCACTTCACCCCCGCCTCCATCTGCTTGGCCTTGTACGGCGCGAACTGCTCGCCATAGTTGTCGGCGGACACATCGCTGACCATGCCGCCCTGGGTCAGGCCCTCGATGTAGTTGGCATACAGCGACACCGGCGCATCCCACGGTTTGAGCACCAGGCCCAGGGCCGGGGTCAGCGCGCGTTCGTCATAGGACGGATTGCTCAGCTTCTGCCGCACACGCTGGGAACGCACACCCAGGGTCAGCAGCACACGTTCATCGATGAACCCCAGGGTGTCGGCCACCGCGAAGCTGGACAGCGTGTTGTCGCCGGTCTTGTCGCTGGAGCCATGGGCGGAGGCAATGGTCGGCTGGATCGGGTGGTAGATGTTGGTGATGTACTTGGCGCCCGTCACGGTGGGCGCGCGACCGATGTCCTGGTGCAGCAGCGTGGTGCTGAGTACCAGCTGGTGGCTCACCGGGCCGGTCATGAAGTTGCCGCGCACGCCGGCCTCGGTGGAGAGACTGTGGGTGTAGCCGGCCTGGTTGTAGGTCTCGCCGCTGGCGTCGCCGCTGTCGTTGGTGACTTTCACCCGGGTGCCATTGAGAAAGCCCGTGTAGCGGGTGCGGGCGCCGCCGACGCTGGCGTAGGCTGTCCAGTTGTCATTGAGGTCGTATTCGCCCCGCACCAGCACCGCCTTGCTGATCTGCTTGGCAGAGATGCCTTCGAGGATGTTGGTATCGGGCTTGGGCGCCTTGAGCACATGCTTCAGGTCGCTGAAGCCGGCCATCATCGGGCTGCCGTTGTCCAGTTTCTCGTGGGTCTCGTAGGCGTCAAGTTCCAGTTTCCAGCCATCACCTTGGTAGTCCATGCCCAAGGACGCCAGGGTACGGTCCTTGGACTGGTCGTCGACGCCGGTGTCGCCACTGCCGTAGACGCCGTTGAAGCGGATGCCGAAACGTTGCTCATCGCCGAGGCGACGGCTCAGGTCGATGTGCTCGGCGAAATAACCATCGGACACATAGCTGGTGGTCAGGCGGGTCAGCGGTGTTGCGCCCGCGCGCTTGGGCACCAGATTGATCACCCCGCCGACGCCGCCGTTGGGCGCCATGCCGCTGAGCAGCGCGCCGGGGCCCTTGAGCACTTCGACCCGCTCGAGAAATTCGGTCGGCACGTGGCCATCCGGTGCCAGGCCGTACAGGCCATTGATCGCAAGCTCGGTTGAGTCCAGGGCATAGCCACGGATCATGAAGTTTTCGTAGGCATGGCCTTCGCCGGTGCTGAAGCGGATCGACGGGTCATTTCGCAGCACCGCGCCGACCGTGCCGCTCTGCTGGTTCTCCATGTTCTGCGCGGTGTAAGCGGCGACATTGAACGGTGTGTCCATGATGTCGCGATTACCCAGCATGCCGATCCGCGCACCGCGTGCGACCTGGCCCCCGCTATAGGCTTCAGGCAAGTCATTGCCCTGGCCCGTGGCATTGATCGTCGTCGCCCCCAGGTTCAGCGCGCCCTCTTCTGCGGTGCTGCGCAGGATGATCACGCCGTTTTCCTCCAGCGCCACCAGGTCGCTGCCAGCCAGCAGTTGCTGCAACGCCTGCAAGACCGTGTAGCGTCCCTGCAAGGCCGCTGCGCTGCGCCCTGCCAGCACGCGGCTGTCGGCGGCGATGGCCACGCCGGACTCATGGGCCAGCTGGTGCACCGTGGCTTCCAGTGACTGGCTGGGCAGGTTCAGGGAAAGCGGCTGGCTGTCGGCCAGCGCGGCGCTGGCCGACAGCAGCGCGCCGGTACCCAGGGCACAGGCCAGTACCAGGCGACGCAGCGTCCCGGGAAACGAAGCGGACACGGTCGATGGATGAGCCTGGGCGGAGAAAAGCGGCATGATCTGTCCTTGCAGAAGTGGGATTCACTGCTGATGACGGGACAGGGGCGGTTTACCCCTCAAAAAAAGTTCGGAACGAGATGCATGTCTCGTGCGCTTGGGTCTGCAGCGTCTCACCGCCTCACCGCCCCATCACCATCACCCTCCCCCCCTCATCCACCACCCGCACCGGCAGCACCCGCGCCAGGCTCTCGATCAGCACTTGCGGCTCGGCACTCGGGAAACTGCCCGTCAGGTGCAGCCTGGCCGCCGACGCATCGACCGACAGCGGTTTGGCCACATAGGCATTGAGCTCGGCGATCACCTCGGCCAGCGGCGTGTCGGTGAACGACCACCAGGCGCGCTGCCAGTGACGCAGGTCAGGCCCGAGTTCGCTGCCAGCCTGCCAGGCGCCAAGACGACCCTGGTCATCAAGACCGACGCGCTGCCCGGCGCGCAACACCACCTCGCGGCCCTGCAGGTCGCGCACCTGCACCCGTCCGCGCGCCACCGCCACCTGCACGCCAACGCCGCGGTCGCTGACGGTGAACGCCGTGCCCAGCACCTGCACCACGCCCAGCCGGGTGCTGACCAGGAACGGCCGCAGCCTTTCGTGGGCAACGTCGAAATAGGCATTGCCATGCAGCAGCAGCACCTGCCGCTGGCCATGGCTGTAGCGCACCCGCAGGTTGCTCTCGGCCGCCACCAGCAGCTCGCTGCCATCGGGCAGGGCAAACCTGCGCGGGGCCTCGGCGTGGGCCGTCTGCAACGCGTGCTCGAAGGGCATGGTGCGCTTGAACATCCAGCCCAGCCAGCCACCAGCGGCCAGCACCACGGCCAGCGCGCCACCCTGGCGCAGCAGGCGCCGGCGGCTCGGATCGCACGGCTCGGGCTGCACCACGCCACGCAACTGCGGGGCCAGGCGATGCACCAGCTGCCATCGATGTTCGGCCTCCAGCCAGGCCCGCTCGTGCTCGTCGCTCTTGCCGCGCCAGCGCTGCACCTGGGCGCCGACCTGCCGGGCACGCTCCAGATCGTCACCGTGCAAGCCCGCCAGGTACGCCAGCGCCTGTTGCACTTTGCGCGGGGATACGGGATCAGTCATGCCGAACGGCCAGGCTCAGCTCCGAGAGGTCGAACACCGCCCGGGCGATGTGCAGCTCCACCGACTTCGCCGACAACCCGAGGGCCGCGCACACCTCCCGGTGGCTCTGGCCATGCAGGCGCACACGGACGAACACCTCGCGCCGCAAGCGCGGCATGCGCTCGATGCGCTCGATCAGTTGCTGCAACTGCTCGCGGGCGATCATCACGTCTTCAACGCTGGGGCTCAGCGCCTCGGCACGGGTCAGCCAATCCTGCAGCGCCGCCAGCTCCGTGCTGCGACGCCGGTACTGGTCGATGCACAGGTTGCGCGCGGCCTGGAACAGCAACGCCCTGGCGTTGAGCACCGGGGCGTTCAGGGCATGGGCATAGGCCTGCGCAAAGCTGGACTGGGCGATGTCGGCCGCATCATCCGGATTGCGCAGGCGCCCGCACAGGTAGCGGCGAAGATCGGTGTAGTGGACCAGCAGGTCGTGAACGACCGCCTGGAAAGCCGGCGCGCCGGCCCAGGGGGAGGATAGAGAGGTCATTGCGTGCGCAGATGAGGATCACTAATAGGAATTCCTATCATTCTCACACAGGTCTTCCCGGCGGTGCCAGTACCTTAATAGCCATGACCGCGCAGCAGCTGGGCTTCGCTGTGCGCGGCCGGCCGGCCGTAATGGCGCAGCAAGGCACCGGCGCGGTTGGTGAAGATGCCATCGACACCGGCGGCCGTGGCCTTGGTGAAGTCCTCTGGCGCGTCGAGGGTGTAGACGTGCACCAGCAGGTCCCGCTCATGGCTGAGCTGGTTCATCCACGGCTGGATCAGGTCGGCGTAGCTTTGCTCGCCCCCGCCGCTGCGCGCCGCGGAAGGCCCGGTGCCGATCGCTCCGCCTTGCACGGCGGCGTCCAGCCAGCGGTTGAATTCGGCGTGGTCCCGAGGTTGCTGGCGCGCGTAGAAGGCAGCCTTGTCGAGCTCACCGGACTCGGCGAAGGACTGGCCCGAAGCCGGCTCGATGGCCCCCTTGCCAACCCATAACAGGAGGATCTTCGGCACCTGCGGCATGCTCTTGTGGAGCAGGCCAAGGCTGTTGCGGTCGAACGTCTGCAGCACCACCTTGCCTGGCCTGTCGAGCCAGCCCCGTGCGTCAAGCCGGGCCTGAAGCTGGGCTTCGATGCCGGGAAACTGATCGGGCACCTTGGTCTCGATGTACAGGCCAGGATCGCGTTCGGGATTGCCCTCGGCGATGTCGATCACCTCGTCCAGGGTAAGGATCCGCAGTTTCTCGAACGACGCCCGCGCACGCGCCGGGTACGCCTGGTTGAACCAGCTGCCCGCATCCAGCGCCTTGAGTTCGGCCAGGGTGAAGGCGCTGACGGGGCTGTCGCGCCGCTCGGGATAGCGCTCGGCGACATCGCTGGTACGCGCCAGCGTGTCATCGTGGACGGCGACCAGCACACCGTCGCGGGTACGTTGCAGGTCCAGCTCGAGGTAGTCGGCACCCAGGTCGCGTGCCAGCAGGTACGCGGGCAGAGTGGACTCCGGCGCGTCATGGGAGGCGCCGCGGTGGGCAATCACCGCCGGGTCCGGGATACCCAGGCGCAACGCCCGCGACCTGACCTCCTCGGCGCTGACCGATGACGCCACCAGCAACGTGCCCATGGCCCAGTGGATGATGCTGTTCATTGCGTGCTCCCTCGTTGTCCTGCCTGCCAGCCTCGCACATTCTCCATGACATGCTAAAGTCGCGGCGTTTGCCCGCACACCGACGGATGCCCCATGCCCCACGCCCCTCTTGATGCCCACCTGCCCACCTGGGCGCAGCTCAACGACCGCCATCCCTGCCGTGCCTTGCTGCTGGGCAACGGCGCGAGTCGCGCGGTGTGGAAGCCGTTCGGCTACTTCTCGCTGTTCGAGCAGGCCCAGCAGGTACGCTCGCGGGCCTTGGGCAAGAGCGACCAGGCACTGTTCAAGGCCCTGGCCACGGAGCTGTTCGAGCCGGTGCTGAGCATGCTCAACACCACGGTACGCACCAACGCGGCGCTGGCGATCAGCTCGACCGCCCCTCTCAATCGCTATTACGCGATCAAGGAAGCGCTGATCCATGCCATGCGCAGCCTGCACGTGCCCTTTGCGCTAGTGCCGACGCCGACACTACAGGCCTTGAGCAACGAACTGCGCACCTACGAGCGCGTGTTCACCAGCAACTACGACCTGCTCTGCCCCTGGGCGGTCGAGCAAGCCCCGCATGGCTTCGCGCGGCTGTTCGACGACGAAGGCTTTTTCGACATACGTGCCACCCGCGACCCAGGCACACGCCTGCACTATCTGCATGGCGGCCTGCACCTGCTCAAGCAGGCCGACGGCACCACTCGCCAGCGCAGCGCCGAGGGCAGCGAATTGCTCGATGGCTTTGCCGTGAACACACCGGGCGAGGTGCCGTTGTTCATCAATGAAAGCACCAGCAACGACAAGCTGCGCGCCATCCGCAACTCCGACTACCTCTCCTGGTGCCTGGGCGAACTCGCCCGCGAGCGTGACGGCCTGTGCGTGCTCGGGCAGCACCTGGGCGGCGCCGACCAGCATCTGGCTCAGGCCATTCGCCAGGCGCGGCCGGCGCATCTCTCGATTGCCATTCGCCCATTGGGCGAGGCGTCGGTCATCAGCCAGAAGCAGCGGTATCTGGAGGTGTTCGCTGAAGCGCCCGAGCTGGCGCTGCATTTCTTCGATGCCAGCACGCACCCGCTGGGCGCGCCCGGCCGCGAAATCGCGGTGCCAGCCGGTCACGGCAAGCGGCACTGAAGCTCAGTCATGAAGCCGGCGCCCTACCTCTGTGCCGGCCCATCGCGGGACAAGCCGGCTCCCACAGGGAACAAGGTCAGGCCGCGATCAACCCATCCGCGCGCAGCAACGTTTCCAGACAATGCTCCTTCACCCCGTAGAACGCCTTCAACTGCTCGATCTTTTCAAGCAAGACCCCGGCATCGGCTGGCGACTTGCGCTTGACCGCCAGGATCATCTTGTTCTTGTTGGTGTGCTCCAGCGAGATGAATTCGAAGACCTTGGTCTCGTACCCGCACGCTTCCAGGTACAGCGCGCGCAGGCTGTCGGTGAGCATCTCGGCCTGCTGGCCCAGGTGCAGGCCGTATTGCAGCATGGGCTGCAGCAGGCCAGGGCTGTGCAACTGGGGGCGGATCTGTTTGTGGCAGCACGGCGAGCACATGATGATCGAGGCGCCGCAGCGGATGCCGGTGTGGATGGCGTAGTCGGTCGCCACGTCGCAGGCATGCAGGGCGATCATCACGTCGATGGCCTCGGGCACCACGCTGCGCACGTCGCCACACTCGAACACCAGGCCAGGCTGCTCAAGGCGAGCCGCGGCGGCGTTGCACAGCTCGACCATGTCCTGGCGCAACTCGACGCCGGTGACCTGAGCCTGGCGCGCCAGGCGATCGGTCAGGTAGTCGTGCATGGCGAAGGTCAGATAGCCCTTGCCTGAACCAAAATCGGCGACCCGCAGCGCCTGGTCGCCGGCAAGCGGCGCACTGGCCAGGGCGTGATCGAACACCTCGATGAACTTGTTGATCTGCTTCCACTTGCGCGACATGGACGGGATCAACGCGCCCTGCCTGTCGGTCACCCCCAGGTCGCGCAGGAACGGGCGGGACAGCTCCAGGTAGCGCTTCTTCTCGCGGTCGTGCTCGGCCGGCGCCGCGGCGCGGGGCGCCTGCGCGCCATGACGCTGGAGCATCGGCTTGCCCTTCTTGCTGAAGTTCAGCTGCACTTCCTCGTCCTGGTTGAACAGGTGGGCATTGCGGAAACTCGCGGGCAGCAGCTCATCGACAAGCGCGCGGGCCTGCTCCAGCGGCAGGTTGCGGGTGATGTCGCGGGTCTGGTGGCGGTAGACCAGCGACAGGCACGCCTGACCCTTGACCACCAGCGGCTTGGCGATGATGCGCTGCAGGGTATCGTCGGCACCGACATGGCGGGCCAGCACCAGCTTGACCAGGGTGTTGCCCTGCAGGCTGGCATCGAGCATGTCGAGAAACTGGGCACGCGCATCCGGCGCGGTTGAAGCGGAGGGTGTGACGGACATCGGGTGTGGGTGCCTCAAGGTGCGGAGGGCGCGCGGGGCGCAGTGCCGGGCAGTTTACGTCGATGGCCGGCCTGCGCACAGGTTTTCTCGATGGGCGTGGCTCAGTCGAGGATCACCAGCCGGTTCGGCAGCTCGTTGCGCGGGTGGGTCAGCGGCACATGGACGCTGAGCACCTCGCCGCAGGCTTCGACACAGGTGATGAAGCCCTGCAGCGTCTCGCCCTGGCGCACCTGCTCGGTGAACCGCGCGACGATGCCGGCCCACACCTGGTTGTCGAGGCGCTGGGCTATACCGTCATCGACCAGTATCTCCACGTAGCGCTCGGCCTCGCTGACGAAGATCAGCATCCCGGTGGCGCCCTCGGTGTGGTGCAGGTTCTGCTCGAGAAACTGCCGCCGCGCCAGGTTGGACGCTCGCCAGTGCCGCACCGTCCGCGGGATCAGCCGGGTGGTCAGGCCCGGCAGGCGAAACACCAGGCACAGGACGATGAAGGTCAGCCACTGGGTCATCAGCAGCTGGTTGATGCTCAGCCAGCCAGACACGAAGTGCAGTAGCCCGGGCACCACCAGCGCCAGGAGGCTGGCCCACAGCAAGGGGATATAGGCATAGTCGTCGGCGCGCCGGGCCAGCACCGTGACCAGCTCGGCATCGGTGTGCTGCTCGACGCGGGCAATCGCCTCGGCGACCTGGCGCTGTTCGTATTCCTTGAGCAAAGTCATGCCATCGGTATCTCGTTGAAGGTTGTTCTACCAGCCACCGGATGACCCGCCGCCGCCGAAGCTGCCGCCGCCACCCCCGAAGCCGCCACCGCCGCCCCCGCCACCGAAACCGCCGAAGCCACCGCCCAGGGCGCCACCCAGCGCGGCGCCCAGTCCGCCGCCACGCCCGCCACGCCCGCGGCCGCCGCCCGAACCCATGCCCGACATGATCAGCACCACGAACACCAGCATCACCAACAGCGCGAACATGGCCGGGCTGCGGCTGCCTTCAGGCTCAGGGCTTTCCTGCAACGGTTCGCCGCCGAGCACATGAAGCATGGCGCTGACACCGGCGACGATACCGTCGCTGTACGCTTCACGGCGAAATGACGGAGTGATCACGCTGTTGATGATCACCGCTGCCTGGGCATCGGTCAGACGATCCTCCAGCCCGTAGCCGACCTCGATCCGCAACCGCCGCTCGCTTGGCACGACAATCAGCAGCGCGCCGTTGTCCTTGCCCTTCTGGCCAATGCCCCAATGACGCCCGAGCTGGTAGCCGTAGTCCTCGATGGGCAGGCCTTGCAGGCCGGGCAACGTCACGACCACCACCTGCTCACCCGTGGCCTGCTCGTGCGCGGCGAGCATCTGCTCGAGCTGCCGGACGCTGGCCGGGTCGATCAGCTGGGCGTTGTCCACCACCCGCCCGGTCAGCGCCGGAAACGCCGGCGCGGCCTGTGCCAGGCCGCTGGCCAGCAGCAGCGCCAGCCAGCAGGAGGCGATCAGCGCGCGCATCAGAATTTCACTTCAGGCGCTTTGTCGGCATTCTCGCTGGTGGCCTCGAAACTTTCGCGCACGTTCAGGTCGCTGTACATCACCTTGTGCCAGATACTGCCGGGGAAGGTGCGGATCTCGGTGTTGTATTTCTGCACGGCGGCGATGAAGTCGCGGCGCGCCACGGCGATGCGGTTCTCGGTGCCTTCGAGCTGCGATTGCAGTGCCAGGAAGTTCTGGTTCGACTTGAGGTCCGGGTAGCGCTCGGACACCACCATCAGGCGGCTCAACGCCCCGCTCAACTGGCCTTGCGCCTGCTGGAACTGTTGCAGCTTCTGCGGATCGTCCAGGGTGCTGGCATCGACCTGGATCGACGTCGCCCTGGCCCGGGCCTCGATGACCGCCGTGAGGGTCTCCTGCTCCTGGCGGGCGTAGCCCTTGACCGTCTCGACGAGGTTGGGAATCAGGTCGGCGCGGCGCTGGTACTGGTTCTGCACCTGGCCCCAGGCGGCCTTGACCTGCTCATCGTATTGCGGAATGTTGTTGATCCCGCAGCCAGCCAGCACGCTGGCGATCGCCAGCAGCAACCATACCCGTACCGACCTTGCCTGAATGACCTGCATGTTCTGCGTGCTCCTTGTCCTGATCGAAAGCGCCATATGAGGCATACTTCGCCGTAATTTCAATCGCCTGCCCTGTTTGAGCCTGCGTACCACCGTGGATACGACCGGGGCCCAGAGAAAAGAATCCATGAACAAACTGTGTTTGCTGGGCCTGGTCATCGGTCTGGCCAGTCAGACGGCCATGGCCGCCCCCTCCGCCCCGCCACTGCAGGACAAACAGGCCTTCATCGATCATCTGCTCACCGAGATGACCACCGACGAGAAGATCGGCCAGTTGCGCCTGATCAGCATAGGCCCGGAAATGCCCCGCGAGATGATCCGCAAGGAAATCGCCGCGGGCCGCATCGGCGGCACGTTCAACTCGATCACCCGCGACGAGAACCGGCCCATGCAGGACGCGGCCCAGCGCAGCCGCCTGAAGATCCCGATGTTCTTCGCCTACGACGTGATCCACGGGCACCGTACCATTTTTCCGATCAGCCTGGGCCTGGCCTCGAGCTGGGACATGGATGCCATCGCCCGGGTAGGCCGCACCTCGGCCATCGAAGCCGCCGCCGACAGTATCGACATGACGTTCGCGCCGATGGTCGACATCGCCCGCGACCCGCGCTGGGGCCGCACCAGCGAAGGCTTTGGCGAGGACACCTACCTCACCTCGCGCATCTCCAAGGTCATGGTCGAGTCGTTCCAGGGCACGCGCCCGGCCAATGCCGACAGCATCATGGCCATCGTCAAGCATTTCGCCCTGTACGGCGCGGTGGAAGGCGGACGCGACTACAACACGGTCGATATGAGCGCGCCAAAGATGTACAACGACTACCTGCCGCCCTACCGCGCGGGTATCGACGCCGGCGCCGGCGGTGTGATGGTGGCGCTGAACTCGATCAACGGGGTGCCGGCCACCTCCAACACCTGGCTGATGCATGACCTGCTGCGCAAGGACTGGGGCTTCAAGGGCGTGACCATCAGCGACCACGGCGCCATCCAGGAGCTGATCCGCCACGGCGTCGCACGTGATGGCCGCGAGGCCGCGAAGCTGGCGATCAAGGCCGGCATCGACATGAGCATGAACGACTCGCTGTACGGCGAAGAGCTGCCCGGCCTGCTCAAGTCCGGCGAGGTCAGCCAGGCCGAGCTGGACAATGCCGTGCGCGAGGTGCTCGGCGCCAAGTACGACATGGGCCTGTTCGAAGACCCGTACCGGCGCATCGGCAAGGCCGAGGACGACCCCAAGGACACCTACGCCGAACAACGCCTGCACCGCGACGCCGCTCGCGACGTGGCGCGCCGCAGCCTGGTGCTGCTCGAGAACCGCAACCAGGCCCTGCCGCTGCGCAAGAACGCCACCGTCGCCCTGGTCGGCCCGCTGGCCGATGCGCCGATCGACATGATGGGCAGTTGGGCCGCCGCCGGCCGGCCGCAGCACTCGGTCACCGTTCGCGAAGGCCTGCGCCGCGCCATCGGCGAGCAAGGCAAGCTGGTCTACGCCAAGGGCGCCAACGTCACCCACGACAAGGCGATCGTCGACTACCTCAACTTCCTCAACTTCGACGCCCCCGAAATCATCGATGATCCACGCCCCGCCGCGGTGATGATCGACGAGGCGGTCAAGGCGGCGAAGCAATCCGACGTGGTGGTGGCCGTGGTCGGCGAATCGCGCGGCATGTCCCACGAGTCGTCGAGCCGTACCACCCTCGAGATTCCCGCCAGCCAGCGCGAGCTGATCAAGGCCCTCAAGGCCACCGGCAAGCCGCTGGTGCTGGTGCTGATGAACGGCCGTCCGTTGTCGCTGGCCTGGGAACGCGAGCAGGCCGATGCCATCCTGGAAACCTGGTTCAGCGGTACCGAAGGAGGCAATGCGATCGCCGATGTGCTGTTCGGCGACTACAACCCGTCAGGCAAGCTGGCGATCACCTTCCCACGCTCGGTCGGGCAGATCCCGATGTACTACAACCACCTGAGCATCGGTCGCCCGTTCACCCCAGGCAAGCCAGGCAACTACACCTCGCAGTACTTCGAGGAGCCCAACGGCCCGCTGTATCCCTTCGGCTATGGCCTGAGCTACAGCGATTTCAGCCTGGAAGACCTGACGCTGTCCCGGACAGCGCTCAAGCAGGGCGAGAAGCTGCAGGCGCAGGTGACGGTGAAAAACACCGGCAAGCGTGACGGCGAGACCGTGGTGCAGCTGTACCTGCAGGACGTGACCGCGTCGGCCAGCCGTCCGGTCAAGGAGCTCAAGGGCTTCCAGAAGCTGATGCTCAAGGCCGGCGAGGCCCGGAAAGTCAGCTTCACGATCAGCGAGGACGACCTCAAGTTCTATAACGGCCAGCTGCGATGGGCCGCCGAGCCTGGCCAGTTCAAGGTGCAGGTGGGGCTGGATTCGCAGTCGGTGCAGCAGCAGAGCTTCGAGTTGTTGTAGGTTCCATGACCGCCGCGCCCAGCGGCGGTCATCCGGCCCACTGCCAGGACCCGTGCCATGTCATTTTCCATCCGCGCCCTGCGCCTGGGGCTGATCATCCTGGCAATCGTGATGGGCACGGTGCTCAGTGCCAGCTGGGCCATGCACCAGGCCAGGCGCGAGTCGATGGTCACCGACGCCCAGCGAGCCAGCCAGCAACTGGGGCTGTATGCCAACTCGCTGCACACCCTGATCGAACGCTATCGCGCCCTGCCCGCCGTGCTGGCGCTCGACCCCGAACTGATCAAGGCACTCGGCGGCCCGATCGATGCGCGGGTGCAGGACGCGCTCAACCGCAAGCTTGAGCGCATCAATGCCGCGGCCAATTCCTCGACCCTCGAACTCCTCGACCGCACCGGCTTGGCCGTGGCGGCCAGCAACTGGCGCCTGCCGACCACCTACGTGGGTTCCAACTACGGGTTCCGTCCCTACTTCAAGCAGACACGAACCCAAGGCAGCGGCCGCTTCTACGCTGTGGGCGTGACCAGCGGAGTGCCGGGCTACTTCCTGTCGAGCGCGGTCAACGATGCCAATGGGCGCTTCCTTGGCGCCATGGTGGTCAAGCTGGAGTTTCCCGAGCTTGAGCGCGAGTGGCGCCAGGGCAGCGACGTGCTGCTGGTCAGCGACGCCCGCGGCATCATCTTCATCGCCAACCAGGACGGCTGGCGCTACCGCGAGCTGCAACCGCTGACCGACGCCGACCGCGACGAGCTGGCCGCCACCCGCCAGTACGACAAGCAACCGCTGGTAGCGCTGCAACACCAGGTTCTCAACCAGTTCGATGGCAACAGTCGCCTGAGCCGCGTGCAAGGCCCCGAAGGCGCTACTGAGTACCTTTGGGAAAGCGTGGCGCTCGAGACCGATGGCTGGACACTGCACCTGCTGCGCAAGCCGCAGGTCAGCGAGGATGGGCGCAATGCCGCGCTGACCGCGGCGGCAATTTGGCTGAGCCTGGTCTTCGCGCTGCTGTTCATCAGCCAGCGCCTGCGCCTGGCACGGTTGCGCCAGCGCAGCCGCGACGAGCTGGAGCGTCTGGTCGAGGCCCGCACCCGCGAGCTGCGCACGGCCCAGGAAGGCCTGGTGCAATCGGCCAAGCTGGCGGCGCTGGGGCAGATGTCCGCAGCCCTCGCCCACGAGATCAACCAGCCCCTGACCACCCAGCGCATGCAACTGGCGACCTTGGGCCTGCTGCTCGACAGCGGCCGCGTGGCCGAAGCGCGCCAGGCCCTGGAGCCGCTCGAACAGATGCTCACGCGCATGGCCGCGCTCACCGGGCACCTCAAGACCTTCGCGCGCAAGAGCCCCGTCGGGCTGCGTGAACGCCTCGACCTGGCCAGCGTGGTGGACCAGGCGCTGCACCTGCTGGACACACGCTTGCGTGACGAGGGCGTGGAAGTCGCCCTCTACCTGGCGCGCCCGGCGTGGGTGCGGGGCGACGCGATCCGTCTTGAACAAGTGCTGATCAACCTGCTGCACAACGCCCTCGACGCCATGGCCGACAAACGCTACAAACGCCTTGAAATCCGTATCGAGGCCGAACCCGGGCACTGGCGGCTGAGCGTGCTGGACAGCGGCGGCGGCATCCGCGAGGCTGATCTCGCGAAGGTCTTCGACCCCTTCTTCACCACCAAGCCGGTGGGCGAAGGCCTGGGGCTTGGCCTGGCGATTTCCTACGGCATCGTTCACGAGGCCGGGGGCGTGCTGCAGGCCGAGAACCTGCCTGGCGGCGCGCGCCTGAGCCTTGCCCTGCCCCGCGACCTGGAGCCTGCATGTTGAACTCAGTGATCGTCGTCGATGACGAAGCCAGCATCCGCACGGCCGTGGAGCAGTGGCTGAGCCTGTCCGGTTTCAGCGTGCAGCTGTTCAGCCGTGCCGAGGAATGCCTGGCGCAACTGCCGGCGCATTTCCCCGGGATCATCATCAGCGACGTGCGCATGCCGGGCATGGATGGCTTGCAACTGCTCGAACGGCTGCAGGCCAGCGATGCGGACCTGCCGGTGATCCTGCTGACCGGCCACGGCGACGTGCCCATGGCCGTCGAGGCCATGCGCAACGGCGCCTATGATTTTCTGGAGAAACCCTTCAGCCCGCAGAGTCTGCTCGGCAGCCTGCGGCGCGCCCTGGAAAAGCGCCAGCTGGTGCTCGAGAACCGTCGCCTGCACGAGCAGGCCGACTTCAAGGCGCGACTGGAGGGCACCCTGCTGGGCATGTCGCAAGGCCTGGTCCAGCTGCGCCGGCAGGTGCTGGAACTGGCCGGCCTGCCGGTCAACGTGCTGATTCGCGGAGAAACCGGCAGCGGCAAGGAGCGCGTGGCGCGTTGCCTGCACGACTACGGGCCGCGCGCCGGCAAGCCTTTTGTCGCGCTCAACTGCGCGGCGATCCCCGAAGCGCTGTTCGAGGCCGAGCTGTTCGGGCACGAGAGCGGCGCCTTCACCGGCGCTCAGGGCAAGCGCATCGGCAAGCTGGAATACGCCAATGGCGGCACGGTGTTCCTGGACGAGATCGAGAGCATGCCGCTGGCCCAGCAGGCCAAGCTGCTGCGGGTGATCCAGGAGCACAAGCTCGAGCGGCTGGGCGCCAACCAGAGCATCGCTGTCGACTTGCGCATCGTGGCGGCAACCAAGCCTGACCTGCTCGAAGAGGCCCGCGCGGGACGTTTTCGCGAAGACCTGGCCTATCGGCTGAACGTCGCTGAACTGAGGCTGGCGCCCTTGCGCGAGCGGCGCGAGGACATTCCCCTGTTGTTCGAGCATTTTGCCCGCGACGCCGCCGAACGCCTCGGCAGGACCGCGCCGCCGCTGGGTGGCGCTCAACTGGCGCGCCTGCTGGGGCATGACTGGCCCGGGAACGTGCGCGAGCTGGCGAATGCGGCGGAGCGTCATGCGCTGGGGCTGGATTCGCCCGGCGTGGACGACGTCGCCGGTCAGTCCCTGGCCGAGCAGATGGAAGCGTTCGAGGCGCAATGCCTGCGCGCGGCGTTGCGCCAGCACAAGGGCGAGATCAAGGCGGTGATGGAAACGCTGCAGGTTCCGCGGCGCACGCTGAATGAAAAGATGCAGCGGCATGGGCTGATGCGGGAGGATTTCCTGGGCAGGGAATAGGCGGATTCTTGCTTATGGCTTGGGTTGGATGAGCGGAAAGTCGCCTAGGGACGGTGTTTTGGGGTGAGTTTGGGGCCGCGTTGCGGCCCATCGCGGGACAAGCCCGCTCCCACAGGGAGGGGGGCGGAATTGTTGTTGGGATGGGCTTGCATGCCTTGATTCACAAGGCCTGTCGCTCACCCACCGGGGGAGCGGGCTGGTCCCGCGATGGGCCGCAACGCAGCCCTGGCACCCACCCTGGCACACCTCCTGCAATCCCCCCTTCTCAAGCTCCACCTACAAAAACAACGAGAAGGTTACCTCTGATGGATAACGCCACCTCCCTGCCAACCGGGGCGGCCATTGCGCCTGCCGCCGAAAAAACCACGTCCAGCCGCCTCAAGTCGATCTTCAGCGGCTCCATCGGCAACATGGTCGAGTGGTACGACTGGTACGTCTACGCCGCATTCTCCCTGTACTTCGCCAAGGCATTCTTTCCCGCGGGCGACACCACCGCGCAACTGCTGAACACCGCCGCGATCTTCGCCGTGGGCTTCCTCATGCGCCCCATCGGGGGCTGGCTGATGGGCCTTTACGCCGACCGCAAGGGCCGCAAGGCGGCCTTGATGGCCTCGGTACTGCTGATGTGCGCAGGCTCCCTGGTGATCGCCCTGACACCCGGCTACGAAACCATCGGCGTCGCCGCCCCGATCCTGCTGGTGCTCGCCCGCCTGCTGCAGGGCCTGTCGGTCGGCGGTGAATACGGCACCTCGGCTACCTACCTGAGCGAGATGGCCAGCAAGGAACGCCGCGGCTTCTTCTCCAGCTTCCAGTACGTGACGCTGATCTCCGGCCAGCTCATCGCCCTGGCGGTGCTGATCATCCTGCAGCAGACCCTGACCACAGAACAGCTGTACTCGTGGGGCTGGCGCGTGCCGTTCGTGATCGGTGCCCTCTGCGCCGTAGTGGCGCTGTACCTGCGCCGCGGCATGGAAGAGACCGCGTCCTTCACCAAGAAGGAGAAGGCCAAGGAAAGCCTCATGCGCACCTTGCTGCGCCATCCCAAGGAGCTGATGACCGTGGTCGGCCTGACCATGGGCGGCACCCTGGCCTTCTACACCTACACCACCTACATGCAGAAGTACCTGGTCAACACCGTCGGCATGAGCATCAGCGACTCGACCACCATCTCGGCGGCCACGCTGTTCCTGTTCATGTGCCTGCAACCGGTGATCGGCGCGCTGTCCGACAAGATCGGCCGACGCCCGATCCTGATCGCCTTCGGCGTACTGGGAACCCTGTGCACCGTGCCGATCCTGACCACCCTGCACACCATCCAGAGCTGGTGGGGTGCGTTCTTCCTGATCATGGCCGCGCTGATCATCGTCAGCGGCTATACCTCGATCAATGCCGTGGTCAAGGCCGAACTGTTCCCCACCGAAATCCGCGCCCTGGGCGTCGGCCTGCCGTACGCGCTGACCGTGTCGATCTTCGGTGGCACCGCCGAGTACGTGGCGCTGTGGTTCAAGAGCGCGGGCATGGAGACCGGCTACTACTGGTACGTCACCGCCTGCATCGCCTGCTCGCTGCTGGTGTACGTGACCATGAAGGACACCCGCAAGCATTCGCGGATCACCACTGACTGATCGTCTTATCGCGGTATCAGAAAAGAGGCGAACATCTGTACATGTTCGCCTCTTTTTTTGCGCGCAAAAACACCATCTCCCACATTCGGCTCACGCAATGAGCCGAATAGCGCTTCTATTCGGCTCACTGAAACACAAAACATCTAACTATTAGATCATTATAGGTCATTATTTACGCTTTTTCATCGACTATATCGGCGTAGGATTAAATTCATAGAAAGCAACAACCCCATTCCTACGGAGCATCCCACTATGAAAAACAAACTGATCCTCACCCTTGCCCTATCTGTCCTGGCAACTGGCGCTTTCGCTGAAGACGGCTTCGACCGCACCAAGGCGCACACCGTCCACGCCATGCAGACCCAATCGGCCACCTTCGCCGAAGACGGGTTCGACCGCACCAACGGCGCACGCTTTGCCGAGGACGGCTTCGATCGCACCCACGGTGCTCGCTTCGCCGAGGAGGGCTTCGACCGCACCAACGGCCACCGCGTCACCTGATCCCGATGTCGGCGCCCAGCCCGGCTTTGCCGGGCTTGACTGTTCCAACCCATGCCAAGCCTTGGCACACTGGTCGCCTCGTTCATCCAGAGGATGGCCACACGGCCTGCGTCGATGTACTACTACGAACCCGCAAAAGGCCACGGCCTGCCCCACGACCCTTTCAACGCCATCGTCGGCCCACGTCCAATCGGCTGGATCTCTTCGCACGACCGTGAAGGCCGGCTGAACCTTGCGCCGTACAGCTTCTTCAACGCCTTCAACTACATCCCGCCGATCATCGGGTTCTGCAGCGTCGGCCGCAAAGACAGCCTGACCAACATCGAGCAGACCGGTGAGTTCGTCTGGAACCTGGCCACGCGCCCCTTGGCCGAGCAGATGAACCAGAGCTGCGCGGCGGTGGCGGCCGATGTCGATGAGTTCGAGCTGAGCGGGCTGACGGCTGCGCCGTCGCGGGTGATCGGCGTGCCGCGGGTGGGCGAGAGCCCGGTGTCGTTCGAGTGCAAGGTCACCCAGATCGTGCAGCTGCAACGGGCTGACCAGCAATTGGTGCCCAGCTGGCTGATCCTCGGGGAAGTGGTGGCGGTGCATATCGCCGAGCACCTGCTCAAGGACGGTATCTACGATACCGCGGCGGCCGAACCCATCCTGCGCGGCGGCGGCCCGGCCGACTATTTCGAGCTGGGCAACCTGTTCAAGATGGCCCGGCCCCAGGTCAACGGCTGATCACCAGAGCAGCTCGCCGTCTTCGCTGACATCGCGCAACCGTGCGAGCTCGGCGCAGGCGGCATCATCGGCCGCCATCGCGGTCTTGAACACCTGCCCCTCGAGCACCTTGTGGAACTGCGGCGCACCGCCGGCGTGCAGGTGCTTCACCGCGATCGCGGCGCTGTAGCCGCCCTCGCCCGGGACCATCGCCGAAACTGCTTCGAAACGTTGAAACTCTCTACGTGCCATGCCTGACCACCCGTGTTGAACAAGGCGGGTAGTCTAACCCGCGCCGAAGGTGTGCAGGTCAAGGCTGGCCACCACTTGGGCCTGCACCAGCTCGCCGAACAGGTCGAGGGTCGGCGAAGCGAAATAACCGCTCATGGCCTGTTGATCGCACCAGCTGCCCGTGAGCAGCCACAGGTCAGCGTCGGCCTGCGAGCGCTGCACGTTGAAACTCAGGCAACCAGGCGTTTGCAGCGACGGCACCAGCAAGTCGCGCAGGCGTGCGCCCAACTCCGCCGAACGACCATTGCTGGCACGGATGAAGGCAAGGTGGGTGACCGGCTGGGACTGGGCCATGGGAATCTCCTTGAACGCGCGGATGAAAATGCCAGGCGACCAAGATTAGGGGCCCACTCGCTTTCCCGGTTAGGCCATTACTGCCTGTCGATTGCCTGATCCTGTCGCGCGGCAGGATCAGGCAATCGAGGTGCAGCATCCGACTAGCGCCCTTTCTTGCACAAACCTATGCTGCAGCCCTCAGCAGAGGAAACCCACATGACCGCCCCCACGCCCGCCACGCCGCCACTGGAACCGACCCTTGAAGCCCAGCGCCACGAACTGGCCGGGCTGATCCGCCGTCATGCCGGCGAGCCACAGGGCAGCGTGTCGGCGATCGACGACTTGTACCTGGTCAGCTATCGCGAAAACATTCGTTCGATGCCGACGCTGGCGCAGCCGGCCCTGTGCGTCCTGGCCCATGGCAGCAAGACGCTGTTCCTGGGCGATGAGGCCTACGCCTACGACCCGCTGCACTACATGGTGGTTTCGGTGACCTTGCCGATCAGCGGCGCACTTCTCGAGGCGAGCCCGGAGAACCCGAGCCTTGGCCTGCGCCTGGACATCGACCCGGCGCAGATCAGCCAGCTGATCGCCGAGGCCGGACCGATGGCGGTCCCCAACCTGCCGTCGGGCCGCGGCCTGTATGTCGAAAGAACCGACCCGCAGTTGCTCGATGCCCTGCTGCGGCTGATCCGTCTGCTCGATTCGCCGCGCGATATCCCCATGCTCGCGCCGCTGATTCGCCGCGAGATCTTCTACCGTCTGCTGCGCGGTCCGCAGGGCTATCGGCTGTACGAAATCGCCTTGGCCAACAGCCAGACCCATCGCGTGTGCCAGGCGATTGCCTGGCTCAACCAGCATTACCAGCAGCCGCTGCGCATCGAAGAACTGGCCCGCGAGGTCAACCTCAGCACCTCGACCCTGCACCATCGCTTCAAGGCCGTCACGGCCATGAGCCCGCTGCAATACCAGAAGCAGCTGCGCCTGCAGGAGGCGCGCCGCCTGATGCTCAACGAGGGGCTCGAGGCGGCCGTCGCGGGTTATCGGGTCGGCTACGAAAGCCCGTCGCAGTTCAGCCGCGAATACAGCCGCCTGTACGGGGCTCCGCCGATCCGCGACCTGGCACGCCTGCGCGCCAGCGGCGGCTGATCGCCTCAGGCCGTCACGGCCTGCTGCCACTGCGCCTGGTCGATCTCGATCAGCGTCGGGCCGCTGCGCTCGATCGCCTCCCGCAAGGCCTGGCGCAGTTGCGCCACATCACCCGCCGCGCACGCCGCAGCGCCCAGGGCCCGGGCCACGCCGATGAAGTCGGGGGTATGGATATCGACGCCGATCGGCTCGATGGCGCGGTTGACCATGTACTTCTTTATCTCCTCGTAGCCCTGGTTATTCCACAGCAGCACGATGAGCGGAACCCGAGCTTCCACCGCGCTGGCCAGCTCCGGCAGGGTGAACTGCAGACCGCCGTCGCCGATCAGGCAGACAGCAGGCGCCCGCCCGGCGGGAGCTTCGGCACTCCCGAGCCAGGCCCCGATGGCGGCCGGCAAGGCGTAGCCGAGGGTGCCGTAGCCGGTGGAGGAGTTGAACCAGCGTCGCGGGGCGTGCAGGTCCAGCGTCAGGTTGCCGCTGTACACCGGCTGGGTCGAGTCGCCAACCAGCACCGCACTGGGCAAGGTCTCCAGGACCGTGGTGAGCAGGCGGGTCTGGCTGCGGGTGGGCAGGTCCCACTCGGCGGCCAGCGCAGTGCGCAGCTGCAGGGCGCGGCTGGCGCCCCAGGCACTGTCACGCGGGGGCTGGGGTTGAGACTGCAAAGCGGCCAGCAGCGCCTGGGCGGCGACGTCCGCATCGGCTACCAGGGCGAGCTCGGGCAGGTAGTTGCGCACGGTCTGGTCCGGGTCGATATCGATGCGCAGCAGGCTCCCCGGAATCTCGAAGCCACCCTTGAAGGTCACGTCGTAGTCGGTCTCGGCAAGCTCGGTGCCGATCGCCAGGACCACGTCGGCCTCCGCCACCAAGGCCCGGGTGGCCGGCAGGGACTGGGTCGAGCCGATCTGCAGCGGATGGTCCGCGGCCAGCAGGCCCTTGGCATTGATGGTCAGCGCCACCGGTGCCTGCAGGTGTTCGGCCAGCTGGCGCAGGGCATCCCCCGCCGCCAGCGCACCGCCTCCGGCAAGGATCAGCGGGCGACGGGCAGTGGCCAGGCGCGCGGCCATCTGCGCCACCGCCAGCGGCGAAGCTCCGGCCCGCGAGGTGCGCACTGGCCGGCTCGCCAGCAGGTGATCGGCAGGCTCCACCAGCACATCCAGCGGGATCTCGATATGCACCGGGCGCGGCCGGCCGCCGTCGAACACGGCGAACGCCCGCGCCAGCACCTGGGGCAGGTCATCGACGCTCATCAGCGTGTGGGAAAACGCCGCCACACCCGCGATCAGGCCAGACTGATGCGGCAGCTCGTGCAGCTTGCCGCGCCCGCCGCCCAGTTGACCGCGTGTCTGCACGCTGGAGATCACCAGCATCGGGATCGAATCGGCGTAGGCCTGGCCCATGGCCGTGGTGATGTTGGTCATCCCCGGACCGGTGATGATAAAGCACACACCGGGCTTGCCCCGAGTGCGTGCATAGCCATCGGCCATGAAGCCTGCGCCCTGCTCATGGCGCGGCGTGACATGACGGATCATGGAGCCCGCGAGCCCTCGGTAGAGCTCGACCGTATGCACGCCGGGAATGCCGAAGACATGGTCGACGCCATAGCCTTCAAGGAGTTTGACCAATGCTTCGCCACAGGTTGCCATGCCTTGTACCCTTGTTCTTGTAGGACCAGGCACTATTGGACCGCTGGCCAGCTACCGGCACAATGCAAAAGAACACATACTAGCCATGTCTTCAGATCATGGCTTGAGTCGATGAAACGGCTACCTCCCCTTCCCGCGCTGCACACCTTCCTGGTCACGGCTCAGTGCTGCAACTTCACCCACGCCGCCCAGCAGCTGCATATCACCCAGGGCGCGGTGAGCCGACAGATCGCGGGGCTCGAGCAGCACCTGGGCTATGCACTGTTCCAGCGCCAAGCCCGAGGCTTGAGCCTGACACGCGAAGGCCAGGACTGGCTGCCGCGGGTGCGCCAGATATTCGTCCTGATCGACGAAGGCGTGCAGCAGGTGGGCGAGCGTGGCAGCACGTTGCAGCTCAAGGCGCCGACCTGCGTGATGCGCTGGCTGCTGCCGCGCCTGATGGAGTGGCAGGCGCTGCGTCCCGACGTGCCGGTGGAACTGACCACCACGGTGCAGCATGGCGTCGACTTCAGGCGCGAAAACTTTGCGGCGGCGGTGGTCTACGGCAGCGTTCCGAACCACGGGCTGCAGGTGCGCAAGCTGTTCGACGAGCAGCTGACTCCGGTCTGCGCGCCCTCGTTGCTGGCAGGACCGCTGCCCTTGGTGGAGATGCAGGACTTGTCCCGGCACTTGCTGCTGCATCCCTCGCGCGATGAGCATGACTGGCAATCATGGCTCAGGGCGGCGGGTGTCGAGCTCGCCGCGCCGGGGCGGCGCCAGCATTTCGAGACCCTGGACATGGCCATGGCGATGGCGTCCCAAGGCACAGGCGTGGCGATCGGGGACTGGTCGCTGATCGGGGATGACCTGCGCGGTGGGCGGTTGTGCATGCCGTTCGGGCTGAAGGTGAGGACCGGCAAGGCCTACTACCTGGTGTGCCCGCCGGGGGCAATGGCGCCAGGCCTGGTGGAGCTGCTCGACTGGCTCGAAACAAGCGCTGCCACTGGTTAAGTCCCACAGGATCCAGCATCAGTGGCAGAGCGCAGCCACCGGTGGACTATGCTGTGCAAAGCACCTGCGTGCTATGGCCGGAGGTAAGCATCATGGGCATCAAATCCAGGAAATGCGCCGTCGTCTGTGCCCTCGCCGCGGTTGTCGGGCTTTACGCCTCGGCGGCCTGGCGGGTGGAAGTGCTGCGAAACCAGCCCGCAGCCCACCAGCACACCAGCACCCTGAGCGCCGTCAAATGAAGCGACGGCGCACGCCGGTCATTCCTCGACGCTCATGAACTCCTTGGCCCAGCGAATGTAATCCTCAGGCTGGGTGTAGGTGTGCGACAGCTCCGTGGCGTTCATGCCGGCGGACTTGTCCTGCAGCTGGCGCTGCTCGCGCAGGCTGTCATAGGTGGCCTTGATCGCGGCGAAGTAGGCGCCATGCCCATCGACCGCGATGCGCACGCCAAGGCGCGCCAGGCGCGCGTCATCGTGCAGGTTGGGGTTGCCGTAGGTGACCAGCATCAGTGGCACCGTCAGGTGTTGGGCAATCTGCTCCAGCTGCTCGAAATCCTTGACCCCTACCATGCAGATCCCATCGGCGCCCGCGCGCTGGTAGCTCTGGGCGCGAACGATGATCTCTTCGGTGGTGAGCACGCCGGCATTGGTCCGGGCAATGATCGACAGCGCCGAGTCGACGCGCGCCTCGAGCGCCGCGCGGATCTTGCCGACGCCCTCCTCGACCGGGATCAGGTCGGTGGACTTGCGGCCGAACTGCGCTGGCAGCAGGGTATCCTCGATGGTCAGCGCGGCCACGCCGGCACGCTCCAGTTCAATCACGGTACGCATGACATTCAGGGCATTGCCGTAGCCATGGTCGGCGTCGGCGATCACCGGCAATTGCGCGACGCGGCCGATGCGCGTGGCCTGCTCGACGAATTCGCTCAAGGTGATCAGTGCGAAGTCCGGCGCGGCGAGCACCTGCAACGAGGCGACCGATCCGCCGAGAATGCCGACCTCAAAGCCGAGGTCCGCCGCGATGCGCGCGGACATGGGGTCGAATACCGAGGCGGTGTGATAGCACGAACCTGAAGCCAGAAGTTCGCGAAAGGCGATACGCAAATCGTGGTGGGAAGCCTTGGGCATGATCACTCCGCAATAATCTTGAAATTTGAACTGGCTGACTACCGACCCCTGAATCGGGTCTACCTGACCGTGTTCTAACCGTCGACGTTGAGCGGTCATGCTGGACATGCAGGCAGAGGAATAAAAGGTGTGGGAAACAGCGACAAAAAACCCCGCGGCGAAATATCGCACCATGCTGGTGCAACGCCCGGAATTCAGCCTCTGTGGCCCATTCACGATATCACGCGGCCATGCAGCCCAGGATGAAAGCGCTAATGCCGATCCGGCATAGGGGATGCAGGATTTACATAGGAAGCTATTGAAAGTCGCTACACTAGCGTCTTTATGTTTCAAGGAATGACCGTGAACGCCGCATTGCCTCCCGCCCTCCTGCGCAGCGTGCTTGTCGCCCTGATGCTGGCGATCTTTCTAGGCGCCCTGGACCAGACCATCGTCGCCGTGTCGATGCCCGCGATCTCCGCGCAGTTCAACAACGTCGGCCTGCTGGCCTGGGTAATCTCCGGCTACATGGTCGCCATGACCGTCGCGGTGCCGATCTACGGCAAGCTGGGCGACCTGTATGGCCGGCGCCGCATGATCCTGACCGGCACGGCCTTGTTCACCCTGGCCTCGCTGTTCTGCGCGATGGCCCAGAGCATGGAGCAGCTGGTACTGGCTCGGGTGCTGCAGGGCATCGGCGCGGGCGGCATGGTGTCGGTCAGCCAGGCGATCATCGGCGACCTGGTACCGCCACGTGAACGCGGCCGCTACCAGGGCTATTTCAGCAGCATGTACGCGCTGGCCAGCGTGGCCGGCCCCGTGCTCGGCGGCTGGCTGACCGAGTACCTGTCCTGGCGCTGGGTATTCTGGATCAACCTGCCACTGGGCCTGTGCGCCTGGTGGGTGGCCAGGCAGGCCTTGGACGGCCTGCCGGTGGCGCGGCGCCAGGCGCAGGTCGACTATCTTGGCGCGGTGCTGTTGATACTGGGCCTGGGCAGCCTGTTGCTGGGCATCACTCTGGTCGGCCAGGGCAGTCACTGGCAATCCGCGCCGGTGCTCACGCTGCTGGTCTGCGCAGCGCTCGGACTGCTGGTGTTCGTGCTGCACGAGCGGCGTACGGCCGAGCCACTGCTGCCTCTGCACCTGTTCGGCAACCGGGCGGCGGTGCTGTGCTGGTGCGCGATCTTCTTCACCAGCTTCCAGGCCATTTCGCTGACCATGCTGATGCCCCTGCGCTACCAGGGCATCACTGGCGCGGGAGCCGATGCCGCGGCGCTGCACCTGCTGCCCCTGGCCATGGGCCTGCCGATCGGTGCCTACACCGGTGGCCGGCTGACGTCGCTGACCGGCCGCTACAAGCCGCAGATCCTTGGGGGCGCGCTGTTGATGCCGCTGGCCATCCTCGGCATGGCACTGACGCCACCCCAGGCCGGACTGCTCAGTGGGGTGTTCATGCTACTGACCGGAATCGCCGGCGGCCTGCAGTTCCCCACCTCGCTGGTGGGCACGCAAAGCGCGGTGGAGCCACGGGATATCGGCGTGGCGACCAGCACCACCAACCTGTTCCGTTCACTGGGCGGGGCGATGGGCGTGGCCTGCATGTCCAGCCTGCTGCTGGCGATGCTGCAGCACGGTGGCCTGGAGCTGGGCGCGAATCCGCTGCTGGGGAGCCTGCAGGCCGGCGAGCCGGACGCGGCGACCCAGGCGCGGCTCATGGAGACTTTCCGCCATCTGCTGCTGGCCAGCGCCGGGGTATCGCTGCTAGGCCTGTGCGCCGCCGCGAGCATGCCTGACCGACAACTGCGCGGTCACTCATAGCGAATGGGAAACACTTCCTCACAATCCTTCACAACTTGTCATTTGCGCAAGGCAGGGCTCAAGCGCAGCATGTCGAGCCCTGCGTCGGCCCACTTGTCGGCGTCGCGCAGCAGGTCGAAGCTGTCCGGCAGCATCAGCCAGCGGCCCAGCAAGCCGTCGATGTAGGCATACAGCGTCACCGCGGCGCGGTCGACGTCGAGTCCGGCGGGCAACTGGCCACGGCGCACGGCGTTGCTCAACGACAACGAGATGCCCTGGTGGCACTCCAGTGTCGAGCTCTGGCGCTGCTGGCGGATTTCACACATGTCATCGGTGAACTCGCACTTGTGATGCAGGATCTCATTTATTCGCCGGGTACGCGGATCGAGCACCATCTGGTGCATAAGGTGTACCAGCAACTGGCGCATGCAGCCCAACGGGTCGAGTTCGTCCTCGCTTTCGCTGGCGCGCGCCAGCGGAGCGAGGCTCTCCTGCAGCGTGTCGAGCAGGGCCTGGACCAGCTCGGCCTTGTTGTTGAAATGCCAGTAGATCGCCCCGCGGGTGACGCCCGCCAGTTCAGCGATGTCCGCCAGGGTGGTGCGCGCCACTCCACGCTTGTAGAAGGCTTTTTCAGCTGCCTCGATGATCTGGCAGCGGGTTTCCTGGGCTTCTTCTTTGGTTCGACGGACCATGGCAGTACAACCTCATCAAAGCCCACGCGCTCTGGCGCGCGGCAAACTGGGCGGGGTCACCTCTTCAAGGGCGTCTCCCGGGAGCTCAATCGGATCGAAGGCAGTAGCCGAGTACCGCCATCCGGTATTTACAAACAACCATGAATGTAAGTATATTCGTTAGTAAGCTATTTATCCACCGGACAGCTTTTTTTTCTGACAAGACTCTTCCCTTACTCTTGAGCCCCACCTAGCTCTTTGCGACCCGAGGATCCTCATGCAATTCAAGCCAGCCGTTACCGCTCTGGTTTCCGCCGTCGCCCTGGCAACACTGCTCAGTGGCTGTAATAAAGAAGAAGCCGCTGCCCCAGCAGCGCAGGCTCCTCAGGTCGGCGTGGTCACCCTGCAACCGCAAGCCTTCTCCCTGACCTCCGAACTGCCGGGTCGCACCAGCGCTTACCGCGTCGCCGAAGTCCGGCCGCAGGTCAACGGGATCATTCTCAAGCGCCTGTTCAAGGAAGGCAGCGAGGTCAAAGCGGGCCAGCAGCTCTACCAGATCGACCCGGCTGTCTACGAGGCGAGCCTGGCCAACGCCCAGGCCAACCTGCAGGCCACCCGCTCGCTGGCCGATCGCTACAAGCAGCTGATCGACGAGCAAGCCGTGAGCCGCCAGGAGTACGACGACGCCAACGCCAAGCGCCTGCAGGCGGATGCCTCGCTCAAGAGCGCGCAGATCGACCTGCGCTACACCAAGGTGATGGCACCGATCAGCGGGCGCATCGGCCGCTCCTCGGTCACCGAAGGCGCCTTGGTCAGCAACGGCCAGAGCACTGCCATGGCCACCATCCAGCAACTCGATCCGATCTACGTCGACGTCACCCAGTCCTCGGCCGAGCTGCTCAAGTTGCGCCGCGACCTGGAAGGCGGCCAGTTGCAGAAGGCGGGCGACAACGCGGCCAAGGTCCAGTTGATGCTCGAAGACGGCAGCGCCTACGGCCAGGAAGGCCGCCTGGAATTCTCCGAGGTCTCGGTTGACGAAACCACCGGCTCGGTGACCCTGCGGGCCGTGTTCCCCAACCCCGACCACACACTGCTGCCAGGCATGTTCGTCCACGCCCGCCTGCAGGCCGGGGTCAATGCCAACGCGATCCTTGCCCCGCAGCAAGGCGTGACCCGCGACCTCAAGGGCACGCCGACCGCGATGGTGGTCAACCAGGAGAACAAGGTCGAGCTGCGTCAGCTCAAGGCCTCGCGCACCCTGGGCAGCGACTGGCTGATCGAGGACGGCCTCAATCCAGGCGACCGCCTGATCACCGAAGGCCTGCAATACGTTCGTCCAGGAGTCGAGGTCAAGGTCAGCGAGGCGACCAACGTCAAGAAGCCGGGCAATCCAACCCAGGCCCAAGCGGCTAACGCAGGCGCCCAAGGGGAGTAAGACATGTCGAAGTTCTTTATCGATCGCCCGATCTTTGCGTGGGTGATCGCACTGGTGATCATGCTGGTCGGCGCCTTGTCGATCCTCAAGCTGCCGATCAACCAGTACCCCAGCATCGCGCCACCGGCCATCGCCATCGCCGTGACCTACCCGGGCGCCTCGGCGCAGACCGTGCAGGACACCGTGGTGCAGGTGATCGAGCAGCAGCTCAACGGTATCGACAACCTGCGCTACGTGCAGTCGGAGAGCAACTCCGACGGCAGCATGACCATCACCGCGACCTTCGAGCAGGGCACCAACCCTGACACGGCGCAGGTGCAGGTGCAGAACAAGCTCAACCTGGCCACCCCGCTGCTGCCGCAAGAAGTGCAGCAGCAGGGTATCCGGGTCACCAAGGCGGTGAAGAACTTCCTGATGGTGATCGGTCTGGTGTCCGAAGACGGCAGCATGACCAAGGACGATTTGGCCAACTACATCGTCTCGAACATGCAGGACCCGGTCTCGCGGACCGCGGGCGTGGGTGACTTCCAGGTCTTCGGTGCCCAGTACGCCATGCGTATCTGGCTCGATCCGGCCAAGCTCAACAAGTTCCAGCTGACCCCAGTCGACGTGCGCACCGCGGTCACCGCGCAGAACGTGCAGGTGTCTTCCGGCCAGCTCGGCGGCCTGCCTGCCCTGCCCGGCAACCAGCTCAACGCCACCATCATCGGCAAGACCCGCCTGCAGACCGCCGAGCAGTTCGAGAAGATCCTGCTCAAGGTCAACCAGGATGGCTCGCAGGTCCGCCTGGGCGATGTCGCCAAGGTCGGCCTGGGCGGCGAGAACTACGCGGTCAGCGCGCAGTTCAACGGCAAGCCGGCCTCGGGCCTGGCGGTCAAGCTGGCCACCGGCGCCAATGCCCTGGACACCGCCAAGGCGCTGCGCCAGACCATCGCTGATCTCGAGCCGTTCTTCCCGCCTGGGATGAAAGCCGTGTTCCCGTACGACACCACGCCGGTGGTGACCGAGTCGATCAGCGGGGTGATCCACACCCTGATCGAGGCGATCGTGCTGGTGTTCCTGGTGATGTACCTGTTCCTGCAGAACTTCCGCGCCACCGTCATCACCACCATGACCGTGCCGGTGGTACTGCTGGGCACCTTCGGCATCCTCGCCGCGGCAGGTTTCAGCATCAACACCCTGACCATGTTCGCCATGGTGCTCGCCATCGGCTTGCTGGTGGACGACGCCATCGTCGTGGTGGAGAACGTCGAGCGGGTGATGTCCGAGGAAGGGCTACCGCCCAAGGAGGCGACCAAGCGCTCGATGGAGCAGATCCAGGGCGCGCTGGTCGGTATCGCCATGGTGCTCTCGGCGGTACTGCTGCCGATGGCCTTCTTCGGCGGCTCCACCGGCGTGATCTACCGGCAGTTCTCGATCACCATCGTCTCGGCCATGGGCCTGTCGGTGCTGGTGGCGCTGGTCTTCACCCCGGCATTGTGCGCGACCATGCTCAAGCCGCTGAAAAAGGGCCAGCACCACGAGGCCAAAGGTGGCTTCTTCGGCTGGTTCAACCGCAACTTCGACCGCAGCGTGCTCGGCTACGAGCGTAGCGTCGGCAGCATCCTGCGCAACAAGATCCCGTATCTGCTGGCCTATGTGCTGATCATCGTCGGCATGATCTGGCTGTTCATGCGCATTCCGACCGCGTTCCTGCCTGAAGAAGACCAGGGCGTGCTGTTCGCCCAGGTGCAGACCCCGGCCGGCTCCAGCGCCGAGCGCACCCAGACCGTGGTCGACCAGATGCGCGAGTACCTGCTCAAGGACGAATCCGACACCGTGTCGTCGGTGTTCACCGTGACCGGCTTCAACTTCGCCGGCCGTGGCCAGAGCTCGGGCATGGCCTTCATCATGCTCAAGCCATGGGAAGAGCGCTCGTCCGAGAACAGCGTGTTCGGCCTGGCGGAGCGCGCCCAGCAGCACTTCTTCAGCTTCCGTGACGCGATGGTGTTCGCCTTTGCCCCGCCAGCGGTACTGGAACTGGGTAACGCCTCGGGCTTCGACGTGTTCCTGCAGGACCGCGCCGGCGTCGGCCACGACAAGCTGATGGAAGCGCGCAACCAGTTCCTCGCCAAGGCCTCGCAAAGCAAGATCCTTGCGGGCGTGCGCCCGAACGGCCTGAACGATGAGCCGCAGTACCAGCTGACCGTCGACGACGAACGCGCCAGTGCCTTGGGCGTGACCATCGCCGAGATCAACAACACCCTGTCGATTGCCCTGGGTGGCAGCTACGTCAACGACTTCATCGACCGCGGCCGGGTCAAGAAGGTCTATATCCAGGGCGAAGCCAGTGCCCGGATGAGCCCTGAAGACCTGCAGAAATGGTACGTGCGCAACAGCGCTGGCGAGATGGTGCCGTTCTCCTCGTTCGCCAAGGGCGAGTGGACCTTCGGTTCACCCAAGCTCTCGCGCTATAACGGTGTCGAAGCGGTCGAAGTCCTGGGTGCCCCGGCGCCTGGCTACAGTACCGGTGAGGCCATGGCCGAAGTCGAACGCATCGCCGGCGAGCTGCCGGACGGCATCGGCTACGCCTGGACCGGCATGTCGTACGAGGAAAAACTCTCCGGCTCGCAGATGCCGGCGCTGTTTGCCCTCTCGCTGCTGTTCGTCTTCCTCTGCCTCGCAGCGCTGTACGAAAGCTGGTCGATCCCGATCGCGGTCGTGCTCGTGGTGCCGCTGGGTATCATCGGTGCGCTGATGGCGGCGAGCATGCGCGGGTTGTCCAACGACGTGTACTTCCTGGTCGGCCTGCTGACCACCATCGGCCTGGCGGCGAAGAACGCGATCCTGATCGTCGAGTTCGCCAAGGAACTGCACGAACAGGGCAAGAGCCTGTACGACGCGGCCATCGAGGCCTGCCGCATGCGTCTGCGCCCGATCATCATGACGTCGCTGGCGTTCATCCTCGGCGTGGTACCGTTGACCATCGCCACCGGTGCGGGCTCGGGCAGCCAGCACGCCATCGGTACGGGTGTGATCGGCGGCATGATCACCGCGACCGTCCTGGCCATCTTCTGGGTACCGTTGTTCTTCGTTAGCGTGTCGTCGCTGTTTGGCACCAAAGAGCCCGAACCCGATGCCACCCCTGAAACTCCACGCTATGAGGCTGGGCAATGAGTAAGTCCCTGTTAACCCTGGCGGTCACTGCCTTCATCCTGGGCGGCTGCTCGCTGATTCCCGACTACCAGACCCCGGACGCCCCGGTGGCCGCGCAGTGGCCGCAAGGCCCTGCGTACTCGCCGGCCGAGTCGGCCGAGGTTGCCGCCGCCGAGCAAGGCTGGCGCCAGTTCTTCAACGACCCGGCGCTGCAGCAGCTGATCCAGACCTCCCTGCTCAACAACCGCGACCTGCGTGTCGCGGCGCTGAACATCGATGCCTACCGGGCGCAGTACCGCATCCAGCGGGCCGACCTGTTCCCGGCGGTCTCGGCCACGGGCAGCGGCAGCCGCCAGCGGGTGCCAGCGGACATGTCGACCCTCGGCCAGTCGGGCATCACCAGCCAGTACTCGGCCACCCTGGGCGTCAGTGCCTATGAGCTGGACCTGTTCGGCCGGGTGCGCAGCCTGAGCCAGCAGGCGCTGGAGATCTACCTGTCGAGCGAGGAAGCACGCCGCTCCACGCAGATCAGCCTGGTGGCGAGCGTCGCCAACGCCTACTACAGCTGGCAGGCCGACCAGGCCCTGCTCAAGCTGACCCAGGACACCCTCAAGACCTACGAGCAGAGCTACGCGCTGACCAGCCGCAGCAACGAGGTGGGGGTCGCCTCGGCGCTCGACCTGAGCCAGGCGCGTACCGCCGTCGAAGGCGCGCGCGTCAAGCTGGCACAGTACCAGCGCCTGGTGGCCCAGGATCTCAACAGCCTGACCGTGCTGATCGGTACCGGCGTGCCGGCCAATCTGCCGGCACCGCTCGAACTGGACGCCGACCAGCTTGCCAGGATCCCGGCCGGCCTGCCGTCGGACCTGCTGCAGCGTCGTCCGGACATCCTCGAAGCCGAGCATCAGCTCAAGGCCGCCAACGCCAACATCGGCGCCGCGCGTGCCGCGTTCTTCCCGAGCATCAGCCTGACCGCCAATGCCGGGACCCTGAGCTCGGACATGGACGGGTTGTTCAAGGGCGGTTCGGGCACCTGGCTGTTCCAGCCGCAGATCAACCTGCCGATCTTCAACGCCGGCAGCCTGCGCGCCAGCCTGGACTACTCGAAGATCCAGAAGGACATCAACGTCGCGCAGTACGAAAAGACCATCCAGACCGCCTTCCAGGAAGTCTCCGATGGGCTGGCCGCGCGCAAGACCTTCGAGGAGCAGCTCCAGGCCCAGCAGGACCTGGTCGCCGCCAACCAGGACTACTACCGCCTGGCCGAGCGCCGTTATCGCATCGGCATCGACAGCAACCTGACCTTCCTGGATGCTCAGCGCAACCTGTTCAGCGCCCAGCAGGCATTGATCAGCGACCGCCTGTCGCAGCTCACCAGCGAGGTCAACCTGTACAAGGCCCTGGGTGGCGGCTGGTATGAGCGCACCGGTGAAGCCCAGCAGCAGGCAGCGGTGGAAACGCCGAAAGGCTGATCCGTTCCCTGGAACATGAAAGCCCACCCTTCGCGGTGGGCTTTTTCATGCATATGCGAAATATCTCTATCAATCAAAAATAAACTTCTTTGACGATATATGTAACAAAAGCTAAAAACGGTACCCCACCCCGCAGAGCCTCGACATGGACCTTCGTCAATTGCGCTATTTCATTGCCCTGACCGAGTACCGCAGTTTCGTGCGGGCCGCCGACGCCATGGGCATCACCCAACCCGCCTTCAGCCGTGCCATCCAGGGCCTGGAACAGGAGTTCGGCTGCGTGCTGGTGGACCGCGCCAGCAAGTCGCTGCAACCCACTCCCGAGGGGCAGATGGTGCTGCAGCACGCGCGCCGGCTGGTGCAGGGCGCCGCTCAACTGAGCAATGAGGTGCTGCAGATGACCAAGCTCGACGCGGGCGAGCTGCACTTCGGCTGCGGCCCTGCCCTGGCCGTGCAACTGGTGCCGGACGCGCTGGGGCAGTTCATCGAGCGACATCCGGGCATCCGCACCCGCCTGCAGGTCGATAACGCTGAGACCCTGGGCCAGGCCCTGCGCCGCGAGCAGATCGAGTTTTTTGTCGACGACATCCGCCCGTTCGAGGCCGACCCCTATTTCGATACGGCGCCACTCAACCCTCGCCCTGGCCTGTTCTTCTGCCGCGCGGGCCATCCACTGCTGGGCAAGGACAGCCTGTCGACCAATGACCTGTTCGCCTATCCGCTGGTCAGCGCCCTGCTCACCCCTGGCGTGCGCAAGCGCCTGGCCAACCTGAGCGGGCGCGGCGACTTCACCCCGCACCTGCAGACCGAGCACCTGTCCATCCTGCGCAGCGTGGTGCTGGCCAGCAACGCCATCGGCACGGCCAGCGAAGAGGCGCTGGCGGCGGACCTCGCCGCGGGCCGACTAGTGCGCCTGCACTGGCGCAACCTGCCGCCTGGGCTTGAGGTGTTGAGCGTGCGCTGCGGGGTGGTCAGCCGCAGCGGCTACCGGCTCTCGCCTGCCGCGCGGGCGATGATCGAGACGCTGGTCGGCCTGGATGCGCAGCATGAACCGCGCCGGGCGAGCACGACCATGGCCAGGGGCTATGCTCACTGAGCGCCCCTGGAGGAACGACAATGAAAAGCCTCGTCGAGCACCTGAGCCAGTACGCGGCCTATCACCGCGACCCCCGCAACATCGCCACGCACTTCGTCGGGATACCGCTGATCGTGCTGGCGGTGGCGATCCTGCTGTCGCGGCCGGGGTGGGATGCAGGCGGGGCGTGGGTGTCTCCGGCATTGGTGGTGGCGGGTTGGGCGGCGTGGTTCTACCTGCGCCTGGATACACGCTTCGGCTTGGTGATGGGCCTGCTGCTGGGCTTGTGTCTGTGGGCAGGCCAAGTGCTGGCCGAGCAGGATACGGGTGTGTGGCTGGGCGCTGGCGTGGGCGCGTTCGTGGCCGGCTGGGTGATCCAGTTTGTCGGGCATTACTACGAAGGGCGCAAGCCGGCGTTTGTCGATGACATCAGTGGGCTGATCATCGGGCCACTGTTCGTCGTGGCCGAGCTCGGGTTCCTGATGGGGTTGTGTCCGGCACTGAAGCGGGCTATCGAAATGAATGCAGGACCGGTGAGGGCCAGGCGCAATAATGCCGCGCTGTGACCCCCACTGTGGGAGCGGTGAGCCGGGCCGGGGACCGAGTACCTCGGTAGAAGACAGTTGCTCTTACAGGTCTAGCGCCGTAACTGGGTTCAGCACCGAACCTGTGGCAGCCAGGCTGGCGAGTCGGATCTGCCTACCCCCGCGACTCGACCCCCAGCTCATCCCACACCGATTCCGCCAGATGGAACGTCGCATTGGCGGCCGGTATCCCGCAGTAGATCGCGCTCTGCATCAGCACTTCCTTGATCTCTTCGCGGGTCACGCCGTTGCTGGCCGCGGCCCGCAGGTGCAGCTTGAGCTCGTCATTGCGGTTCATGCCGATCAGCATGGCGATGGTGATCAGGCTGCGGGTGTGACGAGGCAGGCCGGGACGGGTCCAGATATCGCCCCAGGCATGCCGGGTGATCATCTCCTGGAACTCGCCGTTGAAGTCGTTGAGCTTCTCCAGGCTACGGTCCACATGGGCATCGCCAAGCACCGCGCGGCGCACCTGCATGCCCGCGTCATAACGTTGTTTCTCATCCATGGCGTGCTCCTCAGCGGGCCAGCAGAAAATCGATGACGCGGCGGCTGAACGGCTCGCCTACCTCGACGTTGGACAGGTGCGCAGCCTGGAACTCGGCATACTCGGCACCAGCCACCTGCTCCTGGATGAACAGGCCACCCGAAGGTGGGGTGACGGCATCGGCGCTGCCGGAAATCACCAGCAGCGGGACCTTGATCTCGCCCAGCCGGTCCCTGAAGTCCGCATCGCGCACCGCGCCGCAGTTGGCCGCATAGCCCTGGGGCGAGGTGGCGGCAAGCATGTCGGTGATGCGCGTGACCTGCGCCGGCTGAATCGAGGCGAACGCCGGGGTGAACCAGCGCTCGATGGACGCATCGCGCAGGCCGCGCATGGCTGCAGCGCCGTCTTGCAGGACCATCTCGATACGCGGATTCCAGGTGTCGGGGGAGCCGATCTTCGCCGCGGTATTGCACACCACCAGGCGCTTGAGCCGCTCGCCAGCATGGATACCTAGCCACTGGCCGATCAGGCCGCCCATCGACAGCCCGCAGAAATGCGCCTGCTCGATGTTCAGCGCATCCAGCAGCGCCAGCACATCGCCGCCCAGCTGCTCGATGCTGTAAGGGCCTTCGGTCACCAGCGAGCCGCCGTGGCCGCGGGTGTCGTAGCGCAGCACGCGAAAATGCGCGGACCAGGCCGCAACCTGGGCGTCCCACATGTGCAGGTCGGTGCCGAGCGAGTTGGACAGCACCAGCACCGGGGCATGCTCCGGGCCGTCGAGTTGGTAGTTCAGTACGCCATCAGCCAGTTGCAAATGTGCCACAGCGGTCTCCTCAGGCAGTGAATCGTTGATGTTCGGCCACGGCGCGCGCTACCCAGACGCGCGCCTGACCGAGGTAATGGGAGGGGTCGAGCAGTCGGTCAAGCTCATCAGGCGACAGCTCCGCGCTCACCTGTGGCTCGGCGCCGAGCACTTCGCGCAGGTGGCGTTGACCAGCGACAGCGCGCTGGCAGCATTGCTCCAGCAGGTGATGCGCGCGATCGCGGCCCAGGCGCTGGGCAAGCACGATGCTCACCGCCTCGGCCAGCACCAGGCCCTGGGTCAGGTCGAGGTTGCGGCGCATGCGCTCGGCATCCACCTCCAGGCCGTCGGCGATGATCTGCGACTGACGCAGGGCACCCGACACCAGGCAGCAGATTTCCGGCAGGGTTTCCCATTCGGCGTGCCACAGGCCCAGGCTGCGCTCGTGTTCCTGGGGCATCGCCGCGAACAACGTGGCCAGCAGGCCAGGCACCCGCGTCGCGGCACTGATCAGCACGGCAGCGCCCACCGGGTTGCGCTTGTGCGGCATGGTCGATGAGCCGCCCTTGCCGGGGGCCGCGGGCTCGTACAGTTCACCGGCCTCGGTCTGCATCAGCAGGCTGAGGTCGCGCCCCAGCTTGCCCAGCGTGCCGGCGACCAGGCCCAGCACCGAGGCGAATTCCACCAGGCGATCGCGCTGGGTGTGCCAGGGCTGCTCGGGCAGGCTCAGCCGCAAGTGCGCGGCGAGCGCCTCGGCCACCGGCAACGCCTTGCTGCCGAGCGCGGCCAGCGTGCCGGAGGCCCCGCCGAACTGCAGGCACAGCAGGCGCGGACGGAGCTCCTGCAGCCGCTGGCGATGCCGCGTGAGCGCACCGAGGGTGCCAGCGAGCTTCATCCCCAGGGTCACCGGGGTGGCGTGCTGCAGCCAGGTGCGGCCCACCAGCGGCGTGTCGGCATGCTGCAGCGCCTGACGCGCCAGGCTCTCAGCCAGGCGCGCCAGGTCGGTTTCGATCAGGTCCAGCGCGGCGCGCAGCTGCAGCACCAGGCCGGTGTCCATGGCGTCCTGGCTGGTGGCCCCCAAATGCACGTAACGCTCGGCTTCCGGCACCCCGCTGGCCACGACCTTGCCCAGCGCCTTGACCAGCGGTATCGCCGAATTGCCCGCCAGCGCGATGGACTGGGCCAACGCCCGGGCGTCATAGCGCTCGGCCTTGCAACCGGCCTCGATCGCCGCCACCGCGGTGTGCGGCACCAGCCCGGCCTCGGCTTCGGCATGGGCCAGGGCAGCCTCGAAATCGAGCATGCCCTGCAGGCGGCCATGGTCGCTGAACACCTCGCGCATGGCCGGGGCCGTGAAATAGGCATCGAACAGCTGGTTGTCGGTGCGTTGCGTCATTGCAGGTCCTTAGTGGTCGTGGTGCAGGTACGCCGCCTGTTTAGGCAGGCGCAGGCTGAACAGGAAGGCGATCGCCATCATGGCCGTCACGTACCAGTAGAAGGTGTTCTCCATGCCCATGGTTTTCAAGCCCAGGGCGACGTATTCGGCCGAGCCACCGAACATCGCGTTGGCGACCGCGTAGGCCAGCCCCACGCCAAGGGCGCGTACCTGCGGCGGGAACATCTCGGCCTTCACCAGGCCGCTGATGGAGGTGTAGAAGCTGACGATGCACAGCGCCAGGGTAATCAGCACGAAGGCCATGAACGGGCTGCTGACAGTCTTCAGCGCCATCAGCAGCGGCACGGTGAACAGCGTGCCCAAGGCGCCGAACAGCAGCATCGAGTTACGCCGCCCGATACGGTCGGAGAGCATGCCGAACAGCGGCTGCATGCACATATAGACGAACAGTGCGCCGGTCATCACGAAGCTCGCGCTCTTGGTGCTCATGCCGGCGGTATTGACCAGGTATTTCTGCATGTACGTGGTGAAGGTATAGAAGATCAGCGAGCCACCCGCGGTGTAGCCGAGCACGGTGATGAAGGCGGCCGCGTGGTTGCGGAACAGGCCGCTGATGGTGCCCGCGTCCTTGTCCTGGCGCGTTTCGGCGCTGCTGGTTTCTTCCAGCGAGCGACGCAGGAACAGCGAGATCACCGCCGCCACGGCGCCGACCACGAAGGGAATGCGCCAGCCCCAGGCACGCAGCTCGTCCTCGCTCAGCAACTGTTGCAGGATCACCACCACCAGCACCGCCAGCAATTGCCCGCCGATCAGCGTGACGTACTGGAACGAGGCGAAGAAGCCACGCTGGCCACGCAGGGCCACTTCGCTCATGTAGGTGGCCGTGGTGCCGTATTCGCCACCCACCGACAGCCCCTGGAACAGCCGCGCCGCCAGCAGCAAGGCCGGCGCCCAGGCGCCGATGCTGTCGTAGGTCGGCAGGCAGGCGATGACCAGCGAGCCGGCGCACATCATCAGCACCGAGATCATCATCGAGTTCTTGCGGCCATGACGGTCGGCCACGCGGCCGAACAGCCAGCCACCGATCGGGCGCATCAGGAAACCCGCGGCGAAGACGCCAGCGGTGTTGAGCAGCTGCACGGTGGGGTCGTCGGAGGGGAAGAACGCCGGGGCGAAGTAGATGGCGCAGAAGGCGTAGACGTAGAAGTCGAACCACTCCACGAGGTTGCCCGAGGAAGCACCGACAATCGCGAAGATGCGCTTGCTGCGCTCTTCGCCGGTGTAATAGGTGGAAGTCATGGGGTGTTACTCCAGAAAGGGTACTCAGGGTCTAGACATACCCAGTTACAGTCTCGTTCCGCAAGGGTCTATGCCGAGATCGGTGGCGTCTTTTTCGCTGGCAAGCCAGCTCCCACAGGCACAGCAGTGATCATCAGGTCTGCGCTGTGTCTGGAGAATCCTTCAGGTACAACAGTGATCCTGAGACCGACGCTGTGCCTGTGGGAGCTGGCTTGCCAGCGAATGGCAGGCCACCGATCTACCTGCCCGTCAAACCCGTTCGATAGCCAACGCCAACCCCTGCCCTACCCCCACGCACATGGTCGCCAACCCCTTGCGCCCGCCACGCTTCTCCAGCTGGTGCAATGCCGTCAGCACCAAGCGCGCTCCGCTCATCCCCAGTGGGTGGCCCAACGCGATCGCACCGCCATTGGGGTTCACCTGCGGCGCGTCATCGGCCAGCCCCAGCTCGCGCAACACCGCAAGGCCCTGGCTCGCGAACGCCTCGTTCAGCTCGATCACATCAAAATCACTCACCGCCACACCCAGTCGCTCGGTCAGCTTGCGCACCGCGGGCACCGGGCCGATGCCCATCACCCGCGGCGCCACGCCGGCACTGGCCATGCCCAGCACGCGCGCGCGCGGGGTCAGGCCGTGGCGCTTCACCGCCTCGGCAGAGGCAAGAATCAGCGCCGCCGCGCCGTCATTGACGCCCGAAGCATTGCCGGCGGTGACGGTCTTGTCCGGGCCATTGACTGGCTTGAGCCGCGCCAGGGCCTCGAGGGTGGTGTCGGCACGCGGATGCTCGTCGTGCTCGACCACGGTTTCGCCCTTCTTGTGGGCGATGCGCACCGGGACGATCTCCTCGGCGAAAAAGCCCGCCGTCTGGGCCTTGGCCGCCCGCTGCTGGCTGCGCAAGGCAAACGCGTCCTGGTCGGCGCGCGACACCTGGTAGTCGTCGGCAACGTTGTCGGCGGTCTGCGGCATGGCATCGACCCCATACTGAGCCTTCATCAGCGGGTTGACGAAGCGCCAGCCGATGGTGGTGTCTTCCAGCTTCATGTTGCGCGAATAGCCGCTCTCGGCCTTGCCCATCACAAACGGCGCACGCGACATCGACTCGACACCGCCGGCGATCGCCAGCTCCATCTCGCCGCTGGCGATGGCGCGAAAAGCCGTGCCGATCGCATCCATGCCCGAGGCGCAGAGGCGATTGAGGGTCACGCCCGGCACGCTTTCAGGAAGGCCTGCCAGCAGCAAGGCCATGCGCGCGACGTTGCGGTTGTCCTCACCGGCCTGGTTGGCGCAGCCGAGAAACACCTCGTCGAGCTGATCCCACTGCACCGACGGGTTGCGCTCGATCAGTGCCTTGAGCGGCACGGCCGCCAGGTCGTCGGCGCGCACGCTGGCCAGGGCGCCGCCGAAGCGGCCGATGGGGGTACGGATGGCGTCGCAGATGAATACGTCACGCATCATGCTTCTCCTGGAGCCTGGCCGTGGGCGGCGGCGGTGCGGGCCTCGAGGTCGCGCAGCGCGGTCAGCTCGATCTCGGTCGGCTCGGCAGTGGTTTCGACCGAGTCGGCGAAACGGATCGCCCAGCCGGTGGCGGCAATGATCTGTTCACGGGTCACGCCTGGGTGGATGGCCGTGACCACGAACTCGTGGGTGCCGGCTTCCGGCTCCATGATGCACAGGTCGGTGATGATGCCGACCGGGCCTTCGCCGGGCAGGCCGAGGCGCTTGCGCGAATCGCCGCCTTCGCCATGGCCGACCGAGGTGATGAAGTCCAGCTTGTCGACAAAGGCCCGCGAGGACTGCTTGAGAATGATCAGCACCTGCTTGGCGGAGCCGGCGATCTCCGGCGCGCCCCCGGCGCCGGGCAGGCGCACCTTGGGGTTGTTGTAGTTGCCGACCACGGTGGTGTTGATATTGCCGAAGCGGTCGACCTGAGCCGCGCCCAGGAAGCCCACGTCGATGCGTCCGCCTTGCAGCCAGTAGCGGAAGATCTCGCCGGTGGGCACCACGGTGTCGGCGGTCTCGGCCAGCTCGCCGTCACCGATCGACAGAGGCAGCACGGTGGGCTTGGCGCCGATCGGGCCGGATTCGTAGATCAGCACCACGTCAGGGGACGAGGTCAGGCGGGCCAGGTTGGCGGCCTTGGACGGCAGGCCGATGCCGACGAAGCACACGGCGCCGTTGCGCAGGCGGCGGGCCGCGGCGACAGTCATCATTTCATTGGTGGAGTAGCTCATTGTGCGGCCTCCGCGGTGCTGGCCAGCCTGGCCTTGAATTCGTTGAAGTCAGAGGTGCCACGGATGTAGGTGTCGATCCAGGCAGTGAAGGATTCGCGGTCGCGCGCAATCGGATCCCAGGCCTGGTAGAAGCGGTTGTCCCGCTCGTAGTAGCCATGGGCATAGGACGGGTGCGCGCCACCGGGCACCAGGCACACCGCGCTCAAGGCCCAGCTCGGCAGCACGCAGGCGTTCATCGGCGCGTTCAGGTCATCGACGATTTCTTCGACGGTGACGATGCAGCGCCTGGCCGCCAGGGCCGCTTCCTTCTGCACGCCGAGGATGCCCCAGAGCAGCACGTTGCCCTTGCGGTCTGCCTTTTGCGCATGAATCACGGTGACGTCCGGGCGTACCGACGGCACGGCCGCCAGCACTTCGCCGGTGAACGGGCAGGTGACGCTCTTGATCAGCGGGTTGACCTTGGGCAGGTCGGAGCCGGCGTAGGCGCGCAGCACCGCGAAGGGCAGGCCCGAGGCGCCCGCGACGTAGGCATTGGCGAGGTCAGCATGGCTGTGCTCCTCGATCTCCATGGCGTGCGGCCATTGCTTTTCCACCGCGTCACGCAGACGGTGCAGCGAGCCTACGCCCGGATTGCCGCCCCAGGAGAAGATCAGCTTGCGCGCGCAACCGGCGCCGATCAGCTGGTCGTAGATCAGGTCAGGGGTCATGCGCACCAGGGTCAGGTCTTTCTTGCCCTGGCGGATGATCTCGTGGCCAGCGGCAGTCGGAATCAGGTGGGTGAAACCTTCGAGGGCGACGCTGTCGCCGTCCTGGATGAACTGCTTCACGGCGTCATGAAGCGAGAGGATTGCTGCCATTGCGGACTCCTGGTCGGGCTGAGTCGTGGTCGGTACGGACGATGCCGCGGTGTGCTCAGATTAAGGACGGTGAGGGGTGAGAAACAATCCGATAATCGACTATCTGTGCGATTATCGAACCTATCTTCGTACCCAACGCGGTATCACGTCGCATCCGCGTGACTCACCACGCCTTTGATGATCACCGCCACCGTCGCCACTGCCGCCGGCACGACCAGGGCGGTCAGTACCTGCTCGAAATCCCACCCCAGCCCCAGCAGCGTCGCGCCGAGCCAGGCGCCGAGGATCGCGCCAAAGCGGCCGATGCCGAGCATCCAGGACACCCCGGTCGCCCTGCCCTGCGTCGGGTAGAACCGCGCCGCCAGCGAGGGCATGGCCGACTGCGCGCCGTTGACGCACATGCCGGCGATCAGCACCAGGGTCGCCAACAGCGTGATATCGCCCAGGCTCTGCCCTACCGCGTAGGCAAAGATGCCTGCCAGCAGATAGAAGATCCCGATGACCTTGTGCGGGTTGAAGCGGTCCATGGCCCAGCCCACGCCCACCGCGCTCAGCACCCCGCCAAACTGGAACAGCGCGCCGATGAACGCCGCCTGCTCCATGCTCGCGCCGCTGTCGCGCATCAGCGTCGGCAACCAGCTGGTCAGCAGGTAGACGATGGCCAGGCCCATGAAGTAGGTAAGCCACAACAGCAGCGTGCCCAGCCCATAGGTGCCGGAAAAGACCGCCGCGAAGACGTTGCGTGCCGCCGCGACTTTCTGCTCGGGCACGCTGAAACTCGACGCTCTGGCCACCACCGCCGGGGCGATTGGTGACAGGGTCCTGCGGATCTTGTCGGTGCCGCGGTTGCGCACCACCAGGTAGCGCGCCGACTCAGGCAGCCAGGCCACCAGCACGAATACCAGCAGCAAGGGCAGCAGCCCGCCGATCAGCAAGAGGCTGTGCCAGCCATAGGCCGGGATCAGCTTGGCCGAGATGAAGCCGCCCCCAGCCATGCCCAGGTTGAAGCCGCAGAACATGCTCGTCACCAGCAATGACTTGTGGCGTTCCGGGGTGTACTCCGACAACAGGGTCGTGGCGTTGGGCATGCCTGCGCCCAGGCCGAGCCCGGTGAGAAAACGCAGGACCAGCAACTGGTCGATCGTGGTGGCGTAGGCCGAGGCCAGGCTGAACCCGCCAAACAGCACCACGGCGCCCACCAGCACGCCCTTGCGCCCGAAGCGGTCAGCCAGGGGCCCGGAGCCCAGGGCGCCAAAGACCATGCCGATCAGCGCGGCGCTCATTACCGGCCCCAGGCTGGCCCGGTCGATGCCCCAGTCCTGCGCCAGCGCCGGGGCGATGAAGCCCATGGCGGCGGTGTCCAGCCCATCGAGGAAGACGATCAGAAAGCACAGCAGCACGATTCGCCACTGGTAACGCGAGAGCGGCTGCTCGTTGATGAAGGACTGAACGTCCAGGCAGGTTCCTACAGCAGTTTGCGGACTGTTCATTGTTGTTATCCGAAAGTCGTTCGCGCGTTGTTATTGTCCAGCCGGGTCGAGCCGGCCGCTGCGAAGACAGTAATAAGCACCGGATAACGGCGCAATTCGACAAACGCAACACTGTGCGTTTATCGAACAGGAAAGCATCGATCAGGCGAAAAGCTGGGCGCAAAGGTCGCGGCTGGCGGCGAGCATGATCGGCAGGAAGCGTTGTTCCAGGTCGGAGCGGGCGACCCGGCCGACATGCGTGCTGACGTTGAGCGCCGCCAGCACCTGGCCGGAGGCGTCATAGACGGGCACGGCGATCGAGCGCAGGCCCTGCTCGAGTTCCTGGTCGACCACGCACCAGCCCTGCTCCCGGACCTGCTGCAGGCAGGCCAGCAACGCCTGGGGTTCGTGGATCGTGCGGCTGGTGCGGGGCTTCATGTCCGCGCGTTCCAGGTATTCCTTGAGGGTGGCGTCGTCCAGCGCCGCCAGAAGAATACGACCCATCGAGGTGCAATAGGCCGGCAAGCGTCCCCCCACCGACAGGTCCACCGAGATCAGCCGCTCGACCGTGGCCGAGCGGGCGATATAGAGAATGTCGTCACCTTCGAGCGTGGCCATGTTGGCCGCCTCGTGCAACTGGTCGCTGATGCGGTCCAGATAAGGCTGCGCCGACACCGCCAGCGGCGTGGACGACAGGTACGCATGGCCCAGCGTGAGCACCTTGGGCAGCAGCGAATAGGTGCGCCCATTGGTAGTGGCATAGCCCAGCTTCATCAGGGTATGCAGGCAGCGGCGCACCGCTGCGCGGGGGATCTCGGTGCGATGACTGATCTGCGCGATGGTCAGGTGGCGCTTGCGCTCCTGGAACGCCTGGATCACCGCCAGGCCGCGGGCGAGCGAGGTCATGAAATCCGGATCACCGGTAAATGCCTGGATGCGCTTGGCCGGCGAGGCCACGATAGGGGGCGCCAGGCCCGCGTATCCGCTGCGCTCCGGCGTGGTTTCTACGGTGCCCTTGGGCTGTGTCTCATCACTCATGGCATACCTCGAAGTCAGTCACCTGTGCGATTATCGAACCAACGGCCGATAATCGCAATTGACCAATGCGCTGATTGCTTATACCTTTCGCCTGCCACCATGTGGCTTCTTGGAGAGACTGGTCAGGTACCCACGAGAAGTCCCAGGCACGGCCTTGCCACGCGCAAGGCCGTTTTTTATTTCCCTACGCAAGCTCAAGAACTTTCCTATGTGGTTTGACTCAAAATCGCATATTCATCACACGCTCGCGTCATTTTTACATTACAACTTGCTGTCTCCTTGGCAATAACATCTACTTCGCGTGGCCAAGCCAAACTTGCCAGCTATAATGAAACTCGCCAGCTGAAAACGATCACGCCCCCGGTTCTCCCGGCGGCTGCTCGTGCTTGGCATGGCCTCGGTGTCCGAGTGTCCTGCACTCCTGAACATACTGTTGCTGCGACAGCCCTGTCGCCCTGGTGGCGTAGCCGCGTGCATTCGATGTGCACGTCGAGGCCAGGGTCAACTTAAACCAGTCGGGTAATACTGTGACGAAAGACGAACTGCGCGCCGAACTCGAGCGCCAGGAACAACGTTACAAGGAAGTTTACGGTGGCGAAGTCACCACTTATGCCGCTCAACCAGAACCTGAGCGCAAACCCTGGCGCAAACGCGCTTCGCTGCGCGACCAGGCCTTTGCCCAGGAACTGGAGAAAATCGAAAAGGAACTGCGTGCCGAGGAGCCGTGAGCCCCAGCGTAGCAGTCGCCAGGACCGGGTCCTGAGCGCAGCGGACGGGCCCGGTCAGTACTTCTCAGACGATCATGTAATGGAATTTCACAAATTTAATACAGCTGTTTGAAATCGGACAATCGTCTCGATGACGGGCTAACTCATTCATTTTTCTGGCTTTTCGCCACCCTTTGGCGACATTGGCTGCTGGCATCGCGGCAGGGGTTGCTGCACCCGCCTTTCAAAAACGGACCAACCAGTCAGCAGCGGGTGCATCGATTGCCATGGTTTTCTGGCATAATCGCGCCCCCTTTGAGCGGCTCAGATAAACCTTCATGATCGATTTATTCAGCGGACTTGATGCCTGGGTAGTGGTGAGCTTGCTGCTCGCCTTGACCTTCGTGCTCGCCTTCGAGTTCATCAATGGCTTTCATGACACCGCCAACGCGGTTGCCACAGTCATCTATACCAAAGCCATGCCGCCGCACCTGGCCGTGTTCTTCTCCGGCGTGTTCAACTTCCTCGGCGTACTGCTCGGTGGTGTTGGCGTGGCCTATGCCATCGTCCACCTGCTGCCGGTCGAGTTGCTGATCAACGTGAACACCGGCCACGGGTTGGCCATGGTCTTCTCGCTGCTGGCCGCGGCGATCACCTGGAACCTGGGCACCTGGTACTTCGGTATCCCGGCCTCCAGCTCCCACACCCTGATCGGCTCGATCCTCGGCGTGGGCCTGGCCAACGCCATGATCAACGACATTCCCCTGGGTGACGGCGTCAACTGGCAGAAGGCGATCGACATCGCCATGTCACTGGTGTTCTCGCCCATGGCCGGCTTCGTCGTTGCCGCCCTGGTGCTGATCGGCCTTAAGTGGTGGCGCCCGCTGTCGAAGATGCACAAGACGCCTGAACAGCGTCGCAAGCTCGACGACAAGAAGCACCCGCCCTTCTGGAACCGCCTGGTCCTGGTGATCTCGGCCATGGGCGTCAGCTTCGTGCACGGCTCCAACGATGGCCAGAAAGGCATCGGCCTGATCATGCTGGTGCTGATCGGCATTGTCCCGGCGCAGTTTGTCCTGGACCTCAACAGCACCACCTACCAGATCGAGCGTACCCGCGACGCGACCCTGCACCTGAGCCAGTTCTACCAGCGCAACGAAGACACCCTCGGTGAATTCCTTGCCCTGGGCAAGGCCGCCCCGGGCGACCTGCCGGAGCAGTTCAGCTGCAACCCGCAGCAGACCGAGCCGACCATCAAGGCCCTGCAGAGCTCGCTCAAGGGCGTTGCCGACTATCACTCGCTGCCGTCGGAAAAACGCATTGAAGTGCGTCGCTACCTGCTGTGCCTGGACGACACGGCCAAGAAGGTCGGCAAGCTGCCGAGCCTGGACGCCCGTGAAAAATCCGACCTCGAGAAGCTGCGCAAGGACCTGACCGCCACCACCGAGTACGCCCCGTTCTGGGTGATCCTCGCGGTTGCGCTGGCCCTGGGCCTGGGCACCATGGTTGGCTGGAAGCGCGTGGTGCTGACCATTGGCGAGAAGATCGGCAAGCAAGGCATGACCTATGCCCAGGGCATGTCGGCGCAGATCACCACCGCGTGCGCCATTGGCCTGGCCAACATCTTCGCCCTTCCGGTGTCGACCACCCACGTGTTGTCCTCGGGCGTTGCCGGCACCATGGTTGCCAACCGCAGCGGCCTGCAAGGCGGCACCGTCAAGACCATCCTGCTGGCCTGGGTGCTGACCCTGCCAGCCTCGATGGGCCTGGCTGCCGGCCTGTTCTGGCTGGCGTCGAAGGCACTCAGCTGAGGTTGACTGGCTGATTGCACAAAGGCGCCTTCGGGCGCCTTTCTTATTGGGCGGTGTGGGATGTGTGAAAAGCAGCCAGCGCGATGAGCAGCGACGAGCGGGCTGGTCAGGGAGCGAGCGCCAAAGGATGCAGGGCCGCTATCGCAGAGTGTCAGACTGAACGCGATTGCAGGTTTTGCGGCCCCTGCGGGCCCGATCGCGGCACAAGGCGCGCTCCCACATGTACGGCGTCGTCCTACAGATCTGCTTCTGATCTGCCCTTGCCTGATCCCCCCGGCTTGGATTTGACTCTGGCTTCACTTGGCTGTGGCTTGTCTCGGGCTTTGGCTTTGGCTTTGGCTCTGGCTCTTGATCTACCGCCCCTTCAGCAGGCCGAGTGGAGGTGTCGTGGAGGGGCGTGGGCGCAGCCCACCTTCGGCGCAGCCGAAGGCGCGAGCAGGGCCGCGCAGCCCCGGAGCGACACCGGAGCGAAGCGCAGGGCCAATGTAGGGGCAAGCCCTTTTGGTTACTTTTGGGGCGACTGCCAAAAGTGACTCGCCGTAAGGGCGAAACCATACTCCGCGCCACCAAAAAAAAACGGATATTCACCCAAGCCCAAAGCCAAACCCAAAGCCAACCCCAACCCCAAAGCCCCCTACTTCCTCCTCCCCCCCAAAAGCGACCCCATCACCCCCCGCACCAACTCCCGCCCCAACCGCCCCGCCGCCTGCCGCACCGCCGCCTTGATCGCCTGCCCCGCCGCACTCTGCAAAAACTCCCCAGCCTTATCAGCAAACCCCCCAGCATCAGCCTTCTCAGCCCTCCCATCCTTCTCAGC